>NZ_JCATIE010000001.1:77500-614607 GCF_059693785.1 Sphingopyxis sp. CR5
TATTGGATTGGTCAGGCTTCGAAGCAGATCCAGGAAATAGCCCCACCGTATAGACCGTACCCTAAACCGACACAGGTGGGATGGTAGAGTATACCAAGGCGCTTGAGAGAAGTCTCCTGAAGGAACTCGGCAAATTGCCTCCGTACCTTCGGAAGAAGGAGGCCCTGCATCTGGGCAACCAGTTGCAGGGGGCACAGGCCAGGGGGTAGCGACTGTTTAGCAAAAACACAGGACTCTGCTAAGTCGGCTTCAAGACGACGTATAGGGTCTGACGCCTGCCCGGTGCCTGAAGGTTAAGTGGAGGGGTGCAAGCTCCGAAACGAAGCCCAGGTAAACGGCGGCCGTAACTATAACGGTCCTAAGGTAGCGAAATTCCTTGTCGGGTAAGTTCCGACCTGCACGAATGGCGTAACGACTTCCCCACTGTCTCCAGGAGATGCTCAGCGAAATTGAATTCTCCGTGAAGATGCGGAGTACCCGCGGTTAGACGGAAAGACCCCGTGCACCTTTACTGCAGCTTCAGAGTGGCATTAGGAAAGAACTGTGTAGCATAGGTGGGAGGCTTTGAAGCATTGGCGCCAGCCGGTGTGGAGCCATAGGTGAAATACCACCCTGTTGTTTTCTGATGTCTAACCTCGATCCATGAAACTGGATCAGGGACCCTCTGTGGCGGGTAGTTTGACTGGGGCGGTCGCCTCCTAAAGAGTAACGGAGGCGCGCGATGGTAGGCTCAGGACGGTTGGAAACCGTCTGCGAGAGTGCAATGGCATAAGCCTGCCTGACTGCGAGACTGACGAGTCGAGCAGAGACGAAAGTCGGTCATAGTGATCCGGTGGTCCCGAGTGGAAGGGCCATCGCTCAACGGATAAAAGGTACGCCGGGGATAACAGGCTGATGATTCCCAAGAGCTCATATCGACGGAATCGTTTGGCACCTCGATGTCGGCTCATCACATCCTGGGGCTGGAGCAGGTCCCAAGGGTTTGGCTGTTCGCCAATTAAAGTGGTACGTGAGCTGGGTTCAGAACGTCGTGAGACAGTTTGGTCCCTATCTGCCGTGGGCGTCGAAATTTGAGAGGAGTTGACCCTAGTACGAGAGGACCGGGTTGAACATACCTCTGGTGTACCTGTCGTGGCGCCAGCCGCGCAGCAGGGTAGCTATGTATGGACGGGATAACCGCTGAAAGCATCTAAGCGGGAAGCCTCCCTCAAGATAAGATTTCACAGAGCCGTGGAAGACCACCACGTTGATAGATCGGATGTAGAAGTGCGGTAACGCATGGAGCTAACCGATACTAATTGCTCTATTCGCGCTTGAAGAGTCCCACCATCAACGACAATCCTGAAGAGGTTGTCCGCGATGTGGATGATATAAACAGCCATATTGCACGGGCATCGATTGAACCCTTTTTGACCTACGCCGGCTTCATTGCTTGGTGACCATGGCGTCAGTGACCCACCCGATCCCATCTCGAACTCGGCCGTGAAACCTGACAGCGCCGATGGTACTGTGGCTTAAGCCCCGGAAGAGTAGGACGTCGCCAGGCATTGCAGCCGGCGTATGGTCGAAGAAACCCATTCACATGTCGGTGGCGCATGCCACCTGCCCAATTGGCGCGGGATGGAGCAGCCCGGTAGCTCGTCAGGCTCATAACCTGAAGGTCGTAGGTTCAAATCCTACTCCCGCAACCAACAAAAAGCCCGCTTTCCCTATGGGATAGCGGGCTTTTTGTTTGTTCTGTGTCTGGCTTTTTGTTCGGCTGAACGTTTGAAATGGAGTGGGGAGCGGCCGATCCTCCCCGCTTGCGGGAGGTGGCAGCGCGAAGCGCTGACGGAGGGGGCTGGCGTCCTTCCGCGGCGCGTCAGGCCGACAACCCCCTCCACCACCGCCTTCGGCGGCGGTCCCCCTCCCCGCAAGCGGGGAGGGTTTCGATGACCACAACCGGTCGCAAGCGGTCATCGGGTCCGGGGCGGTTGCAGATGTCGAGCATGGGAAGAGAAGCGGGCGTCCCCATTCCCGTCAGCAATCGGTCGCTAGCCGGCGTGGGCATCCCTGAGTTCGCGTTTCAGCACCTTGCCGATCGGGCTGCGCGGCAGTTCGTCGACGACGCGGATCGCGCTCAGTCGCTGCGTCTTGCCCACCTTGGCGTTGCAGTCGGCGCGCACGCTCTCGGCGTCCGCACCGTCTTTCAGCACGACGAAGGCGACCGGGGTCTCGCCCCATTCCTCGCTCGGCATGCCGACAACCGCGGCTTCGACAACCCGCTCGTCGGCTATCAATATCGCTTCCAGGTCGCTCGGAAAGATATTGAATCCGCCTGAAATGATCATGTCCTTCGCACGGTCCATCAGGGTCAGGAAGCCGTCCTCGTCGATCCGCCCGATGTCGCCGTGGCGATAGAAGAGATGTCCCTCTGCATCGTGCCAGTGCATCGCCTTCGTCGCATCGGGACGGTTGTTATATCCGGTCATCATCGCGGGCGAGCGGCCGACAACCTCGCCGACCTCACCCTGCGGCAATTCGTTGCCCGCCTCGTCGATCACCTTGGCGATATGGCCCGGCGCGGGCTTGCCGACGGTGTGCAGCTTGTCGGGGAATTGATGCGCCTCCAGGATGAAGGCGGCGCCGCCCTCCGTCATCCCGTATATTTCGACGAGCCCGCCCGGCCAGCGCTTCAGCACATCGGCCTTCAGCGCCGCGGGGAAGGGCGCCGAGGTGCAATATTTCATCACGAAGCTCGACAGGTCGAACCGATCGAAATCCTCGAGCGCCATGATCCGCCGGTACTGCACCGGCACCAGCATGGTGTTGGTCGCGCGTTCGCGCTCGGCCAGTTCCAGAAAGCCGCGCGCGTCGAACTTCTTCATCAGCACGACCTGGCCGCCCGACCCGACCGTGGGCATGAAGCTCGCCATCGTCGTGTTCGAATAGAGCGGGGTCGACAGGATGGTGACCGCCCCCGGACCATAGGCGGGGGCGCCGCGCTGGATGTGCTGCCAGCGCATGGCATGGCTGTGGACGATCCCCTTGGGGGTGCCGGTGGTTCCCGACGAATAGATGATGTTGAAACCGTCCTCGGGCAGTACCGCCACCGGTTCGGGCTTTGCACCGGCCGGCGCCATCCATTCGCCCAGCGCGACCCCGACGCCGCTGCCGTCCATCGCGATGCGCTCGCTGGCCGTGACCGTCTGGCCGTCGAGGCTCGCCGACGCGGCGCTGTCGAGGAACAGGTGGCGCGCACCGGTGTCGGCGATCATCGCCGCCATCTGTTCGCCGGTCGCGCTGTTGGTGATCAGCCCGGCGACCCCGCCGGCGCGCAGCGTCCCCAAAATCGCCGCCATCTGTTCGACGCTGTTGAGTCCCGCGATCGCGGTGCGGTCGCCTTTCGCGAATCCCCCGGCCTGCAGCCGCGCGGCGATTCGGTCGACCATCGCGTCCAGTTCGGACCAAGTCAGCCGCCGGACCGGATCCGCCGCCGCTACGGCATCGGGGCGTTCGCCGGCGTGGGCATGCACCAAATCGGACAAGGTGGCGAAGTCGCCGGCGAGCAGGTCGGAACTGGTCATGGGCATTTCGTTAGCACAGCGGTGCTAGCGTGCAATGCAAGGGGGGCAGCGGGACCGGATCGAGGCGGCAAGTCCGGGGAGCGCGGCGATGGAGGAAAGCGACGGCCACGCCGCAACCGCGCCGCCGCTCGTCGCGATCCACCACCAGAGTCAGGCGCGCGGCTGGAAACTGGCGGCGGCGGTGTCGGCCGCGGGCTTTGGGGTCGTGCTGCTGCCGCCGCCGGCCGAGGCGCTGCCGCGCTGGCACGCGTGCGGCTTCGACCTGCTCGCGATCGACCCGTTCGGCGACGCGGGCGGTGCCGCCCCGCGCGAGCTTGTCCTCCTCGCCCGCGGGCTTGCGGCGCGGCGGCCGCTGATCGTCCTGTCGGACCGCGATGCCTTCACCGACCGCATGCTCGCGCTCGAAGCCGGGGCCGACGATGCGGTGGGGTGGGGACAGGACCCGGCCGAAGTCGTCGCGCGCATCGCCGGGCTCGTGCGCCGCACGCGCCTGGCGCAGGGGCGGCTCGATTGCGACGAGCTGCGGATCGACCTGGTCGACCGGCGGGTCGAGCGCGCCGGGCGGCCGATCGCGATGCCGCTGCGCGAGTTCGACCTGCTCGCCAATCTCGCGCGCGTGCCCGATCGCATCGTTTCGCGCGAGACGCTGCTCCGGGCGGTGTGGCGGATCGACTTCGATCCCGGAACCAACCGCGTCGAGGTGCATATGTCGCGATTGCGGGCGAAGGTCGACCGCGGGTTCGCGCGCCCGATGCTCCATACGGTGAAGGGGCGGGGCTATGCGCTCCGCACGCGCCACGGCAAGCTCGCTTGACCGAAAGTTTCAAGTCGCTACTGATTTCCGGCATAAACAAACCAATCAGCCTTTCGGAGATGATGTCATGCACCCCTCAGTCCACGCGCGCGCCAATCCCGACAAACCCGCGGTCATCGTCGCCGAAACCGGGGAGGCGATCAGCTATGGCGCGATGGACGCCGCCTCGAATCGCGCGGCGCAGATGTTTCGCGCGCATGGCTTGCAGCATGACGATGTCGTCGCCTTCATGCTTGAAAACACGCCGCATTATTACGGCCTGACGTGGGGTGCGCAGCGCGCGGGGCTGCGCTACGTCTGTATTTCGTCGCGGCTGACGCAGGACGAAACCGACTATATTCTCGAAAATTCGGGAGCGAAGATGCTCGTCGTCTCGGCCAGCCTGGCACCCGCCGCCGAGCGGCTCGAGACGCGGATCGAGCGCTTTTCGATGGGCGGGGACATCGGGGGCTGGCCGCGAATCGAGGACGAGCTTGCCCGGATGCCCGCGGACCCCATCGGCGACGAACGCGCGGGGGTCGATATGCTCTACTCGTCGGGGACCACGGGGCGGCCCAAGGGGGTGCGCGTGCCGCTGCCCGAAGAGACGGCGATCGACGCGCCGAACAGCCTCGTCATGCTCGCCGCCGCCGCTTTCGGTATCGGGCCGGACAGCGTGTATCTCTCGCCGGCGCCGCTCTACCACGCCGCGCCCTTGCGCTGGTCGATGACGATCCATCGCCTCGGCGGCACCGTCGTGCTGATGAAAAAATTCGATCCCGAGGGGGCGCTGGCGGCGATCGAAACCTATCGCTGCAACGCGGCGCAGTTCGTGCCGACCCATTTCGTGCGGATGCTCAAGCTGCCGGAGGCGGTGCGCGCGAAATATGACGTATCGTCGATGAAGGGCGCGATCCACGCCGCGGCGCCGTGCCCGATCCCGGTCAAGCAGGCGATGATCGACTGGTGGGGACCGGTGCTGCTAGAATATTATGCGGGTTCCGAAGGCAATGGCATGACCTTCGCGACGAGCGAGGACTGGCTCGCGCACAAGGGCACGGTCGGCCGCGCGATCCACGGCACGGTGCACATCATGGGCCCCGACAACGAGACCGAGCTTGGCGTTGGCGAAGAGGGGGCGGTGTTCTTCGAAAGCGAAAATGTCTTTGAATATCATGACGATCCGGAAAAGACGGCATCGAGCCGCAATAGCCGGGGCTGGTCGACCCTGGGCGATGTGGGCAAAGTTGATGAAGATGGCTTCCTCTACCTTACCGACCGCAAGAGCTTCATGATCATCTCGGGCGGCGTGAACATCTATCCGCAGGAAATCGAAAACCACCTCGTCACCCACCCCAAGGTCGCCGACGTCGCGGTGGTCGGCGGCCCGCACGAGGAAATGGGCGAGGAAGTCATTGCGGTGATCCAGCCTGCCGACATGGCCGATGCCACCGATGCCTTCCGCGACGAAATCACCGCTTTCGCGCGCGAAAAGCTGTCGGGCGTGAAAGTGCCGCGCCGCATCGACTTTATGGACGCGCTGCCGCGCCACGACACGGGCAAGCTCTACAAAAGGCTGCTGCGCGACCAATATTGGGAGAAGGCGAAGGAAAAGGCGTGATGACCGACCGCGTCGAATTCTTCTTCGATTTATCGAGTCCCTGGACCTGCCTTGCCTTCCACAACCTGCCCGCCGTGCTCGAGCGGACGGGTGCGCGTGCGCGCTATCGGCCGATCCTCGTCGGCGGCGTGTTCAATGCGGTCAATCCCGCCGTCTATGCGGCGCGCGAGCAGACCGACAACCGCAAGCTCGCGCATAGCTGGAAGGTGCTGAAAGACTGGGCGGAGCTTGCGGGCGTGCCCATGAATTTCCCGTCGCGTTGGCATCCCGCGAAGAGCGTCGCGGCGATGCGCTTCTGCACGGCGCTCGAGGACGACCAGCCCGCCCTCGTCCGCTTTGCCCGTGCCGCCTTTGCCAGCTATTTCGGCGCAGAGGACAACCTCGATGATCCCGCGGTGTTGATCGCGGTGGCGGATGGCGAAGGCCTCGACGGCGGTGCGATCGCCGGGGCGGCGGTGAGCGATGCGGTGAAGGCGCGGCTCCGCGCGAACACCGAGGAAGTCGTCGCGCGCGGCGGCTATGGATCGCCGACGATCTTCGTCGATCGCGACGACATGTATTTCGGCAACGATCAGCTCCCGCTCGTCGAGGCCGCACTGAAAAGGACTCCCCGATGAAGGACCGCATTTCGATTACCATGCTGGAGGGCGGAATCGCCGACGTCCGGCTGATCCGCGCCGACAAGATGAACGCGCTCGACGCCGCGATGTGGGAGGCGCTGGCGCAGGCGGTCGACGAGCTGAAGCGGGCCCAGGGCCTGCGCGTCGTGGTGCTGTCGGGCGAAGGGCGCGCCTTTTGCGCGGGACTCGACCTTTCGAGCCTAGGCTCCGAGCGCGAGCCGGGCGCGAGCAGCGCCGGCGGAGGCCTGTCCGACCGGACCCGGGGAATCGCCAACAACGCCCAATATGCTGCGTGGGGCTGGCGCGAGCTGCCGGTGCCGGTGATCGCCGCAGTGCACGGCGTCGCATTCGGCGCGGGCAGCCAGATCATGGCCGCCGCCGACATCCGCATCGTCCACCCCGATACGCGCATCGCGATCATGGAAATGCGCTGGGGCCTCGTCCCCGACGTTGCGGGCATGGCGCTGTGGCGGACGCAGGTCGCCGACGATGTGCTGCGCGAGATGATCTATACCAATCGCGAATTCACCGGGTCGGAGGCAAAGATATTGGGCTTTGCGACGCATGTCGCCGACGACCCGCTGGCGAAGGCGATGGAGCTTGCCGCGGTGATCGCCGACAAGAATCCGCACGCGGTCCGCGGCGCCAAGCGGCTCTGCAACATGCTGGCCGACGCGAGCGATGCCGAAATGTTGCAGGCCGAAAGCGACGAGCAGGTGAAGGTCATCCGCACCCCCAACCAGATGGAGGCGGTGATGGCGCATATGCAGAAGCGCAAGCCGGACTTTGCCGATTGACCGTTTAGAGCAATTCCAAAAACCGCGCCGCATTGTGCCAGTCGGCCTCGCGGCGTGCGCGCATGGCCTGGGCTTCGCCGTCGGCGCCCCAGCGGCGCTCCTGATACAGCTCGTCGAGACTGACCGCCTGCCATAGGGTGTCGGCATCATATGCGCCTTCGCTCAGCGCCAGCCCGGCGACGAGCGAGCCGCCGATCGTCACCAGCGGCGCCAGCGCGGCGAGGCGGAACGGGTCGAGCGCCAGCACCGCGCCTTTCAGCGTCGCGATCGTCGCGTCCGGCTGGTCGACCGGGAGCACCCCCTGCGTGAGCGCGAACTCGATGCCGTGACGTCCCTCGGCCCAGGCGAGCAGCGGGTTCCACATTGCCGCCTGTTCGGCCTGCAACGCGCTGTCCCGATCGTCGCGATAGCAAAGAAGGTCGCTGGCGGCATAGGCCGCGATCGGCGCGGCGAACGCCGCCGGATCGGGGGTCGCAAGGTCGATCGCGGCGTTGGCGACGCCGGTGAGCGGCATGGCCGCGGGGTCGATGGTGTCGCCCTGCGCCCGCCATTCGTCGGCCATCGCTCGCGCCAGCGTCTCGGCTGGAACGAGGAGAGGCGCGCGCGCCGGGGTTCGCACGGGGCGACCGTCGAGCGCGATGCCCCAGCCACCGCTTTGCGCGACGGTTTCCGCCGTTTTCCAGAAGCGTTTCATCACGCGCCGGGCGACCGCCAGCGGCGCGCGAGGATCTTGGGCATGACCGCAAAGTCGAACAGGCCGATCAGAACGATCAGAGTGCCGATCCAGCGGTCGGCGGGCTGCCCCGCGAGCGCCCAGCCGCCGCGGATCAGTACGAAGCCGGCGAGCACGAAGATCGCGCCGGTGATGCGGATGGCGTTCAGGGCGAAGAAACGCTTCTTGGCGAGGGCGTCGGCAGCGTCGGTCATGCCCTCTCCCTATCGCCGCCAAGATGACGCATCAACTGCGCGAGCGCGCCATGGCCGGTGGCGTCGAGACCCACCGCGACGCGCTCCCGCTCGTCGGCACTCTTGTTCTGCGACAGCTTGAGCGTCGGGCGCCACGCAGCGATCCGCATTTCGAATCCGGTGATGGCGCCGGTCATCCGGCCGAACAGCGCGGGGTTCATCTTGTCGCGCGTCCACGGCGGCGCCGCGCCGATGCGCGCCTCGTGGTGCGTCGACAGCGCATCGAGAAGATCGACCAGTGCCCCATCGTCGAGCTTGCGCACGATGCCTTCCATTTCGACCGCGACATAGTTCCAGGTCGGGACCTGGTCGGCGGCGGCGTACCAGCCCGCGCTGACATAGGCATCGGGGCCCTGCACGACTGCAAGCGCCGTCATGCCGTCGAGGTGCCGGGTCAGCGCATTGCCGCGCGCGAGATGGAAGCGCAGCATCGCGCCGTCCTCGCTCAGCAGCACCGGCGTATGCGCGACGCGCGCGCCGTCGGGCGTCGCCGCGAAAATTGCGGCAAAGCCGATTTCGCGCACCAGCAGCGCGGGCAGTTCGTCCTGCTGCGGCCGGAACGCGGCATTGGGGTGCATCAGCGCGGCTTTCGCGGCGCAGGCTTCGACGGCTTGCGCGCGCCCGGCTTGGCAGGCCCGCGCTTCGCCGCGGGTCTGCCGGGGGGCTTTGCCTTTGCGTCGGCGCGCCCGCGCCGTTCGCCGCGCCGTGCCTTGCGCACCTGCTTGGCGTGGGCCTTGGCCTTTGCCTTCTGCGCCGACTTTAGCGAAGGGCGCGCTTCGTCTTCGGCCAGCACGTCGCCGAGGATCGGATCGAAGCCGAGTGCATCGAGGCTTGCGGCGAAATGGTCGGGCAGCGGTGCCGACACGTCGAGCGCGCCGCCGTCGGGGTGATCGATGCGCAGGCGGCGGCTGTGCAGGTGCAATTTCCGGCTGATCGTTCCGGTCAGGAAGGCGTCCTTGCCGCCATATTTTCCGTCGCCGACGATCGGGTGGCCGATCGCCGCCATATGCACGCGCAGCTGGTGCGTGCGTCCGGTGAGCGGTTGCAGCTCGACCCACGCCGCCTTGTTCCCCGCGCGCTCGATGATCCGGTAGCGCGATTTCGAGGGCAGGCCCTTTTCGTCGACGTGCATCTTTTCGCCGCCCGAGCCCGGCTGCTTGGCGAGCGGCAGATCGATCTCGCCCTGCGCGATGTCGGGCACGCCGACCACGATCGCCCAATAGGTTTTACGGGCGCTGCGGTTCGAAAAGGCCTTGGCGAACCAGGCCGCGGCGCGCGGGGTACGCGCGACGAGCAGCGCGCCCGAGGTGTCCTTGTCGAGCCGGTGGACGAGCTTCGGGCGCACCGGCGCGTCGTCCTGAAGCGCGCCGAGCAGGCCGTCGACATGGCTGTCGGTCTTGGTGCCGCCCTGCGTCGCGAGACCCGGCGGCTTGTCGAGCACCAGCGCGCTTGCGTCGCGGTGGATCACCATCGACTCGGCAAGCGCCATGTCGGCGGGCGACAGGGGCTTTTCCTTGCGCGGGCGCGGGCCGCTCGGCGCAGCGGGGGGCACGGGCATCGCGATGCGCTGGCCGGCCTCGATGCGGTCCGAGACGTCGGCCTTTTTCCCGTCGAGGGTCAGTTCGCCCGAGCGCGCCCAACGGGCGATGAGTGCGTGCGGCGTTCCGGGCCGGTGCCGCTTGAACCAGCGATCCAGCCGGATGCCGTCATCGTCCATGGCAACGACCGCCGTATCGCGCGTGTCGCCGCTCATGCCGGCAGCTGCCGCATTGCGAGCATGCCGAGACCGCAGGCAAGGATGCCGACGATCACCGACGACAGGACATAGGCCAGGGCTTGCCCCATCGCGCCGCGCTCGAACAGCATCCAGAATTCGAGGCTGAACGACGAAAAAGTGGTGAAGCCGCCGAGCACACCAACCGCCAGGAACAGCCGCGTTGCTTCGCTGCCTCCGCTGCGCGCAAGCCAGCCGACGAGCACCCCCATCGCGAGGCTGCCGGCGATATTCGCGGTGAGCGTCCACCAGGGAAAGCCGGGGCCGAGCCGCGCGAGCAAGACCTGGCCGAGCAAATGACGGCATCCGGCGCCGATCGCGCCGCCGAGCATGACGGGAAAGAGGGTGTTCATGGCGCCCGCCCTAGCCCGAAACGGCGGCGACGCAAAGCATCGCCGCTGTCCGGTGCGGAACTCTGTCGCACCCGTGTCGCACCGAGTGCCAAGGGCCGGCCGCCACGTGCTTGTCAGAGCCTGTCGCGCTTTGAAGAGCTAATGCGGGGTTGACGATGAGAACAAATCATGTCCAAAATGGAGGAACTTCTTGCCGCCTGCCAGCCTGGATAGCCAGCAAAGGAGGCATTGATCCGAACTGACGGCAAAGAGGAACGAACATGAGGTGAATCACGCCGATATGACGGGATAGCTGCACCGGCATGGAGGAAATGGGGGAGCGCCATGAATTATTATCGATACGAAGCCGCAGGAAGGGCGGACGCCGAGGGGTTCGGACCGTCGACATCGGGCTGGGTGGAGCCCGAAACTGATATGTCTGCGGGTAACGATGCCGCCCCTTCAGGCCTGCCGCTAGTCATCGTCGGGGGCGAGGCTCCCGAGCGTTCGCATTTCGTCGGCGTACGACGCGTCGGCCCGATTGCGCCCCTTGCCGCGGCGGAGCATCTGCGGGGCATGGCGCGACCGGGAATCCTGTGGTTGCGCCACGCAGAGCGATTGGAGCGGGCGGTCCTGGTCGAGCTTGGCGACGCGATGGCCGAGCGCGACTGCGGATTTATGTGCGAAACGACCGTTGCCGACCTCGACCGGATCCTCCCGATCATCCCGTCGTCGGTGCGCAGCGAATGGCTGGTCGACCCCGAGCCGGTCGATCGCGAAATCGCGGTCGCGGCGCTGCGGCATGGCCGGCAGATGGAGGTGAACGACGTCGCGCGTGACGAAGCGATGGAGCGAATCGATCGCCTGCAGGAAGAGGTGGCGCGCATTTCGCGCCTCCTGGGCGATCTGGCCGGTCCGCGCGGATTGCCTGGGACCCCTATCGATTATGGCGCGCGCGCCGATCGCGCCGCCGATTTTCCCGAACAGCTTCGTTCGGCGTCACGGGACTTTGCGGCGATGCCGCGCAGTTTCGAGCCACAGGAACGCGCGGCCGATCGGGAGCGGGCCAAGGCGGTGCGGCGGATTTTGCGGCATCGAAGAATGCGCGAGCAATATTTTCCTGCCGACCTGTTCGCCGATCCGTCGTGGGACATGCTGCTCGATCTTTATGCCGCCCGCCTCGAGCGCCAGCCCGTATCGGTGTCGAGCCTGTGCATTGCCGCCGCCGTTCCGGCGACAACGGCGCTGCGCTGGATCAAGACGATGACCGAGGCGGGACTGTTCGTTCGCGAATCCGATCCAAACGACGGACGGCGAATTTTCATTGCGCTGACCCAGCCGACGTTTGAATCGATGGGCCGCTATTTCGAGGCCCTGGACGAATAGGCCCCGCTTGCCATGCGCGGCGAGCTGTGGCAGGGGCGCGCATCCCGATGAGGGGCGCTTAGCTCAGTTGGTAGAGCATCTCGTTTACACCGAGAGGGTCGGCGGTTCGAGCCCGTCAGCGCCCACCACCGTCGATCGCCGCTATCCAGAATGCGGTATCCGCTATTGAGCGGAGTCGGGCAATTGCCATTTGGCGGTCGCCGTTCCGTCGCCATCCTTCGCATCGTCGGCAACCGTCGCACCCGCGCCGTCGCTCGCCAGGGTTTTGTGCAGCATCGCGGCGCCGGGGCCATCGAGTTCGACCGGCAGGGTGCCGCGCATTACGGCCCAGCGCAGCAATTGGTAGTTCGCCGCCGATCCCTCGGCGATCTTGTCGTCGGCGACGTCGACCGAGGGCAGGGGCAGCGCGGGCGGCACCAGTTCGATCGTCCAGCCCGGGCGCGCCTTTTGCAGACGGAGTTCGAGGGCGCGATAGGCAGCGAGCCCGGCGTCGGGCAGCTGCGCCGCGCGCACCGTCGCGCGCTTCTTTTCATTGTCGACCGTGACGTCGCCTTCGCCAACGCCGGCGAGCAGCGCGAGATCGTGACTGATATTGGCATTGTCCCGCTCGGTCCGGGCGGCGATGTCGCGCATCTGTTCCATATTGCTGCGTGCCGCGGCGAGGTCGACCGAGGCGCCGATCAGATATTGGTCGAGGGTCACGCTCGCGTCGCGGCCCAGCCGCTTTTCGATCGCGGCCTCGACCTTGGTATCGGCGCCCTGCTGTGCGGCGCGGGTCAGGATCGATGCCTGCACCACGATCGGCGATCCCGTCGCGTCGACGGCGAAGTCGGTGATCCGGCTCGGGCTGGGAAAGACATCACGGATCGCGGCACGCGCCTGGGTCTGCACGGTCGCTTCCCATGCGATTTGCCGCAGCGAAAAGCCGAGCGGCACCGCGAGCAGCAGGAAAGAGGCGACGATGACGAACGTCTGCCAGCGCGTCTGGTCGGGCGACAGGGTAGCCGAAAAGCCATAGGCGCGCGCGACGATCGCCGCCGCGAGCGCGATCGTCATGAAGTTGGTGAAGAAGAGCATCAGCGCCCCGCCGAAAATGCTCCATTGCGCGGTCGCCAGGCCGAAGGCGACGACCGCGAGCGGCGGCATCAGCGCGGTGGCGATCGCGACGCCGATGATCGTCCCTTCACGCCCGCGAACGACGGCATAGGCACCCGCGAGCGCCGAGAAGAGGGCGACGCCGAGGTCGAACAGGTTGGGGCGCGTGCGCGCCGCGATCTCGCTGGTCACCGCCTCGAGCGGCGAAGCCTTGACGATCAGGACGCACAGGAGCAGTGCGACGAGCACCCCGCCCATCAGCGTCCGGACGCAATCCTTCATCCAGCGGAAATCGCCGGTTGCGATCGCAAAGCCGAGTGCGATGATCGGACCCATCAAGGGCGCGAGCAACATCGCGCCGATGATTACCGCGACGCTGTTCTGGAGCAGGCCGAGGATCGCAATTGCCGCCGACATGGCGGTCATGAAGGCGAAACGGTTCGACCAGTCGCCGTCGTGACCGATTTTCTCTATCACCGCGACCTGGTCGATCTGCGCGACCTCTTCGGCCCAGCGCTCGCGGAAATTGACGATGCGGCGAAGCAGCGTCCAGCGCCAATGTTTCGCGGTCCCGCTCACCTTGTCGGCGACCGTTCCCTTGACATCGTCGGCGATCTGGTCCGTCGCCGGCTCCGCCGCCTTTTCGGTCACGCAGCGAGTTTCCTCAGCACATAGTGCAGGATGCCGCCGTTCATATAATATTCGAGCTCGTTCGCGGTATCGATCCGGCAGAGCGTGTCGAAGCTGAAGGTCGAACCGTCGGGGCGCGTGACCTCGACCGTCACCGTCTGGCGCGGCTTGAGGTCGGCGATGCCGGTGATGGTGAAGCTGTCGTCACCGGTCAGGCCCAGGGTTTCGCGCGTGTCGCCGTCCTGGAACTGGAGCGGGAGCACGCCCATGCCGACGAGGTTGGAGCGGTGGATGCGCTCGAAGCTCTCGACGATCACCGCGCGGACGCCGAGGAGGTTCGTGCCCTTTGCCGCCCAGTCGCGCGACGAGCCGGTGCCATATTCCTTGCCCGCGACGACGACGAGCGGGGTGCCGTCGACCTTGTAGCGCATCGCGACGTCGTAGATCGGCAGGATTTCGTCGCCGTAGCGCGACATGCCGCCTTCGACGCCGGGGACCATTTCGTTGCGGATGCGGATGTTGGCGAAGGTGCCGCGCATCATGACGTCGTGGTGGCCGCGGCGTGAGCCGTAGCTGTTGAAGTCGGCCTTGTTAACCTGATGTTCCATAAGCCATTTTCCGGCCGGGCTGTCCGCCTTGATGCTGCCCGCGGGGCTGATGTGGTCGGTGGTGATGCTGTCGCCGAGGATCGCGAGCGGCTTTGCGCCGACGATATCGGCGACCGGCGCCGGGGTCATTTCCATGCCGTCGAAATAGGGCGGGTTGGCGACATAGGTGCTCCCCGCGCGCCACTGATAGGTGTCGCTGCCTTCGACCTCGATCTTTTGCCAATGCTCGTCGCCCTTGTAGACATGGGCGTAGCGCGCCTCAAACATGTCGCGGTCGACCGCGCCGGCGATCGCGTCCGACACTTCCTGATTGGTCGGCCAGATGTCGGCGAGGAACACGTCCTGGCCGTCCTTGTCCTGTCCGATCGGGGTCGAGGTGAAATCCTGCGTCACCGTGCCCTTGAGCGCATAGGCGACGACGAGCGGCGGCGAGGCGAGGAAATTCGCGCGCACGTCGGGCGACACGCGGCCTTCGAAGTTGCGGTTGCCCGACAGGACCGACGCGGCGACGATGTCGTTGCCGTTGATCGCCGACGAGATCGGTTCGGCGAGCGGCCCCGAATTGCCGATGCAGGTCGTGCAGCCATAGCCGACGAGGTTGTAGCCGATCGCGTCGAGATGATCCTGAAGGCCCGCCTTTTCCAGATAGTCGGTCACGACCTGCGACCCCGGCGCGAGCGACGTCTTGACCCACGGCTTGGGCTTCAGCCCGCGCTCGTTCGCCTTTTTGGCGACGAGCCCCGCGGCGATCATCACGCCGGGGTTCGAGGTGTTGGTGCAGCTGGTGATCGCGGCGATCACGACGTCGCCGTCGCCGATGTCGTGGTCCTTGCCCGCGACCGGCACGCGCTTGGCCGCATCCTTGTTGTAGAGTTTCTTGAGGTCGGCGTTGAACACGTCGTCGACTTCGGTCAGCACGACCTTGTCCTGCGGGCGCTTCGGCCCGGCGAGGCTGGGGACGACGCTGGCCATGTCGAGCTCGAGCGTGTCGGTGAAGACGGGGTCGGGCATGCCGGCGTGGCGCCACAGCCCCTGCGCCTTCGCATAGGCCTCGACGAGCGCGATATTGTCCTCGCTGCGGCCGGTCAGGCGCATGTAGTCGAGCGTCTTGTCGTCGATGCCGAAAAAGCCGCAGGTCGCGCCATATTCGGGCGCCATATTGGCGAGCGTCGCGCGGTCGGCGAGGCTGAGGCTGTCGAGGCCGGGGCCGTAATATTCGACGAAGCGCCCGACGACGCCCTTGGCGCGCAGCATCTGCGTCGCGGTGAGCACGAGGTCGGTCGCGGTCACGCCTTCCTTGAGCTGACCCGTCAGCTTGAAGCCGACGACCTCGGGGATCAGCATCGACACCGGCTGGCCGAGCATCGCGGCCTCGGCCTCGATCCCGCCCACGCCCCAGCCGAGCACGCCCAAACCGTTGATCATCGTCGTGTGGCTGTCGGTACCGACGCAGGTGTCGGGATAGGCGACGGTGGTGCCGTCGGCATCCTCGCTCGACCACACCGCCTGCGCGATATGTTCGAGGTTGACCTGGTGGCAGATGCCGGTGCCCGGGGGCACCGCCTTGAAATTGTCGAGGCTCTTCGACCCCCATTTCAGGAAGTCATAGCGTTCGCCGTTGCGATAATATTCGATCTCGACATTCTTTTCGAACGCCTTGGGCGTACCGAATTCGTCGACCATGACCGAGTGGTCGATGACGAGGTGGACGGGGACGAGCGGGTTGATCTTCGACGTGTTGCCGCCCAGCTTTGCGATCGCGTCGCGCATCGCGGCCAGATCGACGACGCAGGGAACGCCGGTGAAATCCTGAAGCAGCACGCGCGCCGGGCGATACTGGATCTCGCGGCTCGATTTGGGGTCCGACTGCCAGTCGATCAGTGCCTGCACGTCATCGGTCGACACCGTGAAGCCGCCATCCTCGAAGCGCAGCAGATTTTCGAGCAGCACCTTCATGCTGAAGGGCAGCCGCGACACGTCGCCGAGCTTCGCCGCCGCCTTGTCGAGCGAATAATAGGCATAGGTCTTGCCGCCGACGTCGAGCGTCGAGCGGGTTCCAAGCGTGTCGTGGCCGGTGGTGGTCATGTGCAGTTCCCTTGTCGGGCGCGGCGGGGAATGACGACCCGCAAGCCCGGCCGGGAGAGCGGGGCAAAGGGGAGTCGCGCGCGCGGTTTATGTTCGGCGCCTCCCTACGCCGGAGGGCGGGAAATGCAAGGGGGTGGGGGTGGGTTGGTTCACGCGGAGACGCAGAGACGCGGAGGGGAACGGGTGCTTTTCCCTTCCTCGTCACCCGGACTTGATCCGGGGTCCATGCGGCAACTTCGAAAAGTTGGACCCCGGAGCAAGTCCGGGGTGACGAAAAGGAGCGTAGTTCTTGACTACATTGTAGTCATAGACTACACACATTCCAATGAAGCCGATCAGCTACACGCGATCCGCGATCAAGGCGCTGCGGCGCATGCCCGCCAACACATCGGCGCGGATTGTCGGCAAGATCGAGGCCTATGCCGCCGACCCCGCGTCGCAGGTGAATAATGTGAAGGCGCTGAAGGGGCGCGACGGCGTCCGGCTGCGCGTGGGCGGCTGGCGCGTGATCATGGAAGATGGCGTCGTGCTGGCGGTGCTCGAAATCGGCCCGCGTGGCAGCGTCTATGAATGAAGGACTGATCGCATGAACAAGATGGTGACTATCCCCCGCGAAGAATATGACCGCCTGCGCGAAGCGGCCGAGGATCTGGCCGACCTGCGCGCCTATGACGGCGCCAAGGCGGCGCTGGCGGCGGGCGAGGAGGAACTGGTGCCCGCCGACTATGCCAAACGATTGATCGCGGGCGAAAGCCCCTTGCGCGTCTGGCGCGAACTGCGCGGTCTGTCGCAGGTGGGGTTGGGAAAGGCGTCGGGGGTCAACCGGGTGCAGATCGCCGACATCGAGGCGGGGCGCGGCAAGGGGTCGGTGGAGACGGCGCGCAAGCTGGCCGACGCGTTGGGGGTTAGGGTGGACGATCTGGTTTGAGGGCCCGCTCAAGCGAGGCGCTATGGCGACAGGTGCAATAGCCGCCAAGCCATCGCATGAACGCACGGCCGTCTCGCCCAGTCGCTGCTTTCCAGCTCAACTCCTGATCCGGAGTCCATGACCTCGGCGCCGCGGTGGATCCCGGATCAAGTCCGGAATGACGCATGAGGGCGGGTTTGAATATTTCGCTTTCCTACATTATCCAAATAGGTTCAAAATCATCTCGATTCATTCCAGGGCGATTCGGAGGTGAAGCTATGGGCCGGAACGTGGAGCGGGATTCGCGGGCGAAAGCGGAGGACGAAAAAGGAGCTGAGGGGCACGGCGCCCACCCCGCTGCGACCAGCCAGCGCGCGAGCAACTCTCGCTGCCCCTCCCCGGAAGGCGAGGGGGCGAGCGGGGGCGCGAATCCGTGGATGCCGGGGTTGCGGGTGCGGGGCGATGGGTGGACGGCGGTGCGGACGCGGGTGTTTCTGGCTTCGCTGACGCAGGCGGGATGCGTCACCGATGCGGCGCGGGTGGCGGGGGTAAGCCGCAAATCGGTGAACGACGCGCGGCGGCGCTTTGCCAAATTCGATCGCGCCTGTGCGGAGGCGGTCGCGAAGGCGAAGCGCGGGCTTGAAGCGGTGGCGCACCAGCGTGCGGTCGAGGGACGCGAAATGATCATCTATCGGGGCGGCAAGGAGGTCGAGCGGCGGGTGATGCCGTCGGATTCGATCCTTGCGTTGCTGCTGAAGCGTGGCGAACTCGGCGGGCCGGACGCCCCGGGGGTCGCGGTGCCGGGGCAGCGGCGCTACGATCCCGAAGCGACGATCACCGCCGCCGAGCATTTCGAGGGCTGGCGCTTCGACCCCCGGGGCGTCAAATATTTCCATCCGACGAGCGCGATCGCCAGGCTGGGGGACAAGCTGCGCATGATGCAAGCCGCGGTCGCGCGCGAAGAGGCCGAAACCGGCGAATGCCGCCGCTGCCACCAGCCGATGCCGGCCGAGGTCCGCGCGCGTCTGGCCGAGCGGGACGATTGGGCGCTGGATGGCGGCGAGGACGGCGGCGCGAACGGAGGGGCGGGCTGGACGGATTGAGCGGTCATGTCGTCAAACAGCGATTAATTTATGTAAAACATAAAAATATCATTGTATGATGATGAATGGCGAGGTATGGCATCGGGCGAAAGGATCCTCCCATGCCGACTCGCCTGCTTCGCCTTCTGCTGACCATCGCGCTGGGGCTCTCCCTGTTCGGGTTATTGCTCGGGCTCGGCTTCTGGGCCTTTGCCTTTGCGACGGGGCAGCCGGTGCAGACGACGCTGCCCATCGTCACCGACACGCCGGCGCGCACGATGCCGGTGCTCGATGCGGCGGGACGCGCGGTGGGGCAGATGGTCTTCGATCATGGGCAGCTCGACGTCGGCGCGGGGGGCACCGGATACCGGCTGTTCCAGGGGATCGACCTGATCGTCGGCGGCGGGCTGTGGATCGCGATGCTGGTGCTGCTGCGGCGGCTGGCGGGATCGGTGGGGGCAGGGTCGCCCTTCGCGCGCCCCAATGTCCGGCGGTTGCGGCTGATCGGCGGCGCGATGATCGCGCTCTTCGCCTGGCGCATCGCGAGCGAGGTGCTCGCGCAGCTGATCCTGCTGCGGCAGGTGGTGCCGGGCGATGCCGGGACGCTGCTGCTCGCGTCGGTGTCGGCGGGCGAGGCGGGGAAACAGGCGGTGCGGATCGACCTGTCGCTCGACCCGACCTTGCTGCTCGTCGGGCTGGGCGTGCTCGCGCTGGCCGAGGCGTTCGGCGCCGGCGCGGCGCTGCGCGAGGAGAATGAGGGGTTCCTCTGATGGCGATCGTGGTCAACCTCGATGTGATGCTGGCACGGCGCAAGATGTCGCTGAGCGAACTGTCCGGGCGCGTCGGCCTGTCGCTGACCAACCTGTCGCTGCTGAAGACGGGAAAGGTGAAGGGCGTGCGCTTCGCGACGCTCGAGGCGATCTGCGCGGCGCTCGACTGTCAGCCGGGCGATATCCTGGAATATCGGGACGCGGAGGCGGAGTGATGTGGGGCGACGCGTCGCTGCTGGCGTTCGCGCTGGCATGGCGCGGCGGGATATTCAAACGCGCGCGGCGTTCAGGCGGTGCCGCGGACCGCGAGGCGGACGGGGATGCGGGTGCCGCTGCGGCTGTGGTCGGCGTCTTCGAGCGCCATCGCGACGAGCGCCTCGCCCGCGGCGTCGAGGTCGGGCTCGAGCGTGGTGAGCGCGGGGTCGGCGAGGGTGCCGGCGCGGATGCCGTCGAACCCGATCAGCGCGACGTCGCCGGGGACGCTGCGCCCCATCTCCTTGATCCCCTGAAGCACTCCCAGCGCGAGCATGTCGCTGGCGGCGAAGATGCCGTCGATGCCCGGATGCGCGGCGAGCAGCTCGCGCGCGGCGGCGACGCCCTGGGCATGGCGGTCGGGGCCGGCCGGCGGCTCGGCGATGACCGGGACGATACCGCGCGCGGCAAGCGCGGCGGTAAAGCCGTCGCGGCGCTCGTCGAACTGGCGCTGGGGCGAGCGTTGCGGCCCGACGAAGGCCAGGGTGCGGCGCCCGCGCGCGACGAGATGCTCGGCGGCGAGGCGGCCGCCGATGTCGTTATCGCTGCGCATCCAGTGGAAGGGATCGCCGGGGCTGCCCCAGCAGGTGAAGTCGAACCCGCTCGCCTGTGCCTGTGCGAAATAGTCCCACGCGGGGCGGTTGCTGGTCGTGCCGATGACGATCATCGCGTCGGCAAGCCCCGAGGCGACGAAATCGGCGCGGAAATTGGCCTCGCTCTCCTGGAAGCTGACGAGCAGGTTGAAGCCGCGCGCCGAGGTCGCGGCGGCGATGCTGCCGAGGAGCGCGAAATAGAAGGGGTTGATCGCGCTGCGGTCCTCGCCGGGGCGGCAGATGGTGACGAGGGCGATCGTCTCGCTGCTCTTGAGGCGGAGCGACGAGGCATGGCGGTCGACGACATAGCCTAGCTCGCGCGCGGCAGCGGACACGCGGGCCCGGGTTTCGGCGTTGACGCCGGGACTGTTCCTGAGCGCGCGCGAAACGGTCGATTGCGACACGCCCGCGCGCTCGGCGACGTCGAACGAAGTTGGTCGCAATAGCTTTCCGGTCACCCTGCCACTCCCTTGCGGCTTCTGTTGCCGGGGCGCGGGGGCTTGTCAATCCGCCGCTGGAGCGGCGGGCCAGCGGATGACGACCGACAGGCTGCGATCGGCCGCCGTACGCTCCCAGCTTCCCTTGAGCTGGCGTTCGATCATCGAGCGGATGAAGTGGGTGCCGAAACTTTCGCTGTCGATCTGTGGCGTCGCGGGCAGGTCGCTTTCGGTCCAGTCGAGCCGGACGCGCCCCGCATCGCACGACCAGCCGACCGCGAGCTCGCCCTTGCCCGCGAGCGCGCCATATTTGATGCTGTTGGTCACGAGTTCGTGCACCGCGAGCGCGATCGCCTGGGCCCCTTCGTCGTCGAGCCGCACCTCGGGCCCGGTCAGCGTCGCGAGGCGGTCGGCGGGCCAGCCGGCGATGTCGAGTTCGCGCCGGACGATGTCGCCGAGTTCGACGCTGTCGACCGCACCGGTGACCAGCATCTGCTTTGCGTCGGACAGCGCGCGCAGCCGCCCGTCGAAGCGCGCCTCGAAATCGTCGAGGTCGCTCGATTCGCGCAGCGTGATGCGTGCGAGCGCGCCGATGCGCGCAAAGGCGTTCTTCATGCGATGCGCCATCTCGCCGATCATCAGCTCGCGATCTTCGGCATGGCGCGCCTTTTCGGCGGCGAGCGCGCGGAAGGCGCCGATGCGGCGATGCTGGAGCTTGTGGAGCTGGATCGCGAGGAAGGCGAGCGCGATGCCGAAGAGCAGGATCGCGAGCGGCCGCCCGAGCCGATCGATGAAGCGGCCGTAGGAGATGCGCATCACCCATTGCCGGTCGGCAAGCTGCAAGCGTTGCTCGTGCGCGTCCCAGCCGATGCGGCCGCGCGCGAAGATACGCTCTGCCCTCGGCCCCTCGCCGGCGTAGATTTCGATCCCGTCGAGCCGGTCGAGTTCCGGACCGAGCACCGCGTCGATCAGGTCGTCGATCCGGTAGGGAGCATAGACGAACCCCTCGATCGGATGGGCACCGCGCCTGGTCGCGACGATGTCGTCGCCAGCATCCTGGTCGTCGAAACGCGCGGGGGGCGCTGGGCGCAGCGCCTCTTCGCGCGTCGTGACCTTCGCATAGACCGGAACATAGATGAGGAATCCCGGCTGCTTGGCACGGGCCCGGCTTTCCTGGACCAGCTCGACAATCCCGCTCGCCGCGGGCTGACCGGTCTGCCAGGCGCGCCGCATCGCCTCTCGCCGCACCGGTTCGCTGTACATGTCATAGCCCAGCGCGGCATGATTGCGGACGCTGTCGGGTTCGATCAGGATGATCGGAAAGGCGATCGGCTGGTCGGTCGCGGGCCACGGGCGCAGCACCTGTCCGTAATTTTCGCGCAGCCGATCCTCGACCGCGGTCGAATCGCCTGGCCGCATCGCGATCGCGATCCCCACCCCCTGCATTCCCGGCGCCCGCTTTTGCGGTTGCAGCGCGGCGAGATAGGCGCGGATGCCGGGGCCGTTTTCGACCATGTCCGACTGATAAAGCGCCCGCACCCCTTCGAGCACGCCGAGCTGGTCGCGCAGATGCCCGTTCACGAGCATCGCGACGCGCGCCGCCTGATCGGCCTCCTGCGCCTTGTTGTAGAAGAAGCTGGCGCCGGCGATGGCCAGTGCCCCGAGCATGATCACAAGCCCTATGGCGCGCACCGACAGGGCCATCAGCCGATCTGCCCAGACGGATGGGCGCATTGGATTTATCCTGTTTCGTGGCTGCCCCTGCAGCGCCCCCGGGAACGCCGACTCTTCCACGCCAAACGGCTGATAGCAAGCGGCTTTTGCCCGGCGCCGGGCGACGGTCGCGACAAAGGCTCGCCTCGTCGGGACGGGTTGCGGTTCGAAACGCATCGCCTATGGTGCGCGCGCGTCAGGAAGAGGATGGGTTCGATGATCATTTACGGTTCGGTGGTGTCGCCTTTCGTGCGGAAATTGCTCGCCTATCTGGGCGAGAAGGGGATCGGGTTCGAGTTGAAGGGCGTGGGCATCGGCGATCCCGATCCCGGATTCCGCGCCGCGTCGCCGCTCGGCAAGATGCCGGCGATGGACGACGATGGCTTCCTCCTCGCCGATTCGAGCGCGATCATCCATTATCTGGAGGCTAAGCACCCCGAACCCGCGCTGATCCCCGCCGACCCGCAGGAGCGCGGGCGCGTGATCTGGTGGGACGAATTCGGCGACACGGTGTTCGCGGCGTGCAGCGGCAAGATGTTCTTCAACCGGATCGTCGCCCCGAAGTTCCTGGGACGCGACGGCGACCTGGCCGCCGCGGCGGCGGCCGAGGCCGAGGAACTGCCCAAGCTGCTCGACTATCTGGAAAGCGCGATCCCCGCGTCGGGGTTCCTGGTCGGCGACCGGCTGACCCTGGCCGACCTGGCCGCGGTTTCGCCGCTGATGAACGTCCGGCACTGCGGCACGGTCGCCGATCCCGCGCGCTATCCGAAGATCGCGGCATGGAGCGAGGCGATCCTGTCGCGGCCGAGCCTGGCGCCCTGGGTCGCCAAGGAAGAGCGCATGATCGCGAAGGTGCTGGGTGCCGCCTGAACCGTCCGCCCGTCCTTGCACGGCGCTTATCCTTTCTTAAAAGGCGGGCGATAGGGTCGGACGCGAAGGGGGCCGGGGGCCATGCGACACCAATATCCATTGCCGCTGCATCATAGCTGGCCGCTGTTCGAGCGGGCGCGGCATTTCGATGTCGGCTGGGTCGACCGGGCCGATGTGCGCCCGCGTGCGGCGATGCCGAACGAAGGCGGGCCGGGCGCCGACCTGCTCGCCCAAATGGATATCGGGACGTGGGATTGCGACCTTGCCGACGACCGGCTGAGCTGGTCCGATGCGGTTTACGACCTTTTCGGGTTCCCGCGCGGTGCGCGCGTGTCGCGCGCCGATGCGGTCGCGCGTTATTGCGAGGGATCGCGCGCGGCGATGGAACGGCTGCGCGCGCATGCGATCGCCCATCGCCGCGGTTTCACCCTCGACGTCGAAATCGGTCCAGAGCGCGCCCGGACGCACTGGATCCGGCTGATTGCCGCGCCGGTTTGCGACGACGATCGGGTGGTCGGGCTGCACGGGTTGAAATATCGCCTCCCGGCCTGAACCGCGGGCCATCTGCCCCGGCGAATTGACGCCCCGTTAACCAATCCTTGTCATAGCTTTGCGATCAAATGACGTGGGTGCGCCAATGAAATATGATCCGATCAACCCGGCCCAGCCGGTGCTCGACCAGTCGGTAGCGAGCGACTGCGGCGAACTCGCCGTGGGATGCAGCGAGGCCGCGGGGCGGATCAAGCGTGCGACCGACCAGATGGATCGCCAGATTTCGGAACTCGGGCGGCTCGAGGATTATGTCGTCAGCCTGGAGGCCGACCAGCGCCAGATCGCCGATTCGACCGACGAGGCCAAGCTGCTGTCCGCGCGCGCCTGCGAACAGCTCGACGCCGGAGCCGAGCGCGTCAACGGCGCGGTGACCGAATTCCGTTCGGTGATCGACCTCGTCGCGCGGCTCGGCACCCATGTCACCAATTTCGCCGCGGTGATGGAGCAGGTGCAGCAGGTGAGCCAGTCGATCGAACAGATCGCCAAGACCACCAATATGCTGGCGCTCAATGCCGCGATCGAGGCCGAGCGCGCGGGGGATGCCGGGCGCACCTTCGCCGTCGTCGCCGCCGAGGTGAAGAAGCTGGCGCAGAATACCCGCGGCGCAACCGATGAAATCCGCCGCTCGATCGGCAGCCTTTCGACCGAGGCGAGCGGGCTGGTCGCCGAAATCCAGTCGGGGGTCGAGCAGTCGAGCCGCGCCGAAGCGCAGTTCGAGACGATCACCGACGCGCTGCACGATGCGACGCACCTCGTCGCGCTGCTCGACGACCAGAGCGACCGCATCGCGCAGTCGAGCGCGATGGTTCATGCCAACGGGGCGAAAGTGCGCGAGGCGATGGACCGCGTCGTCACGTCGGTCCGCGACAATAGCTCGACGCTGGAGGCGACGCGCGATTCGATCCTGTCGATGGAGAATGTATCGAACCGCATGTTCAACGCCGTGATCTCGGCCGGGGTCAGCCCGCGCGATTCGGCGGTGGTCGACCTGGCGGCGCGGGTGCGCGACGAATTCGTCGCGATCGCCGAAGCCGCGCTGGCGAAGGGCGAGCTGACGATGGAACAGCTCTTCGACACCGATTACGTGCGCGTGCCGGGGTCGAACCCCGAGCGTTTCCGCACCAGCCTGTGCGACTGGGCCGATGCCAACTGGCGGCCGCTGTTCGATCGCACCGTGGCCAGCCATCCCGAAATCAAGATGTCGTCGGCGGGCGACATGAACGGCTTTCTGCCGACGCATATCACCGACTGCTCGCGCGCACCGACCGGCGAGATCGAGCACGACACCGCGCATTGCCGCAACGGCCGCATCCTCTATGACGAGACCGACGCCGCGGCCAAGCGCAGCACCGCGCCGTTCTTCATGACCGTCTATCGCCAGGAAGGCGACGGCATCAACTATATCACGGTCCGCAACGTCTATATGCCCGTCGTGATCGGCGGCCGCCGCTGGGGCGACGTCGAGGTCGCGTACCAGCTTTGAAGGGCAGAGGCCTGCGCGGCGGGAACAAATTCGACGCTGACGGCAATGGCCGTTTTGGGGTGGGAAGTGGACGGAAGCGCGAATAGGTTTGGCACGGAGGACAAATGCCGGGCCCACACGACAAGATCATTGCCAATGCCGCGAAAGCCGTGCTCAGGCCCATAGGCTTTCAGCGCAAGGGGCAGTCGCGCTTATGGTTATTCGATCATTCTTGGTGGCTCGCTGTTGTCGAGTTCCAGCCAAGCTCATGGAGCAAGGGCAGCTATCTTAACGTCGCTGCCCATTGGCTCTGGACGGACATCGGCACGATCAGCTTCGACTTCGGCGGGCGCTTAGAAGGCTTCGAGGAATACGCATCGGATGAACAGTTCGCTGTGGCGGTCGCGCGCCTCGCCGATAAGGCGGCCGACGAAGCACGGCGACTTGCGGCAATGTTTAGTTCCCTAGCCGATACGGCCGAGATTCTCCTGGAACGGGCGCGGACCGGAGAACGGCAGGCACCGGGGCATCCCGGTTGGATGGCCTAAAACGCCGGGGTCGCCGCAGGGCTAGCCGGGCGTAACGATGAAGCAACCGAAATGTTCGGCAGTGTGTTGAATACCTCCGGGGGTCAAACGTCGGTGCTTCATCAGAAGGCCGCGCACATGTCCAAGCTCACGTCGGACCCGGCAAAGTTAAGACAAGACGCTGCTTCAACGATCGCTCAACAAAGAGAAACTTTACGGCTGTCGCCGTGGGACGCGTCACAGCTTTGATGGCAGCTATCGGTCGATTCCCGACGTCCTGATTTCTCGCCTAGCTTCCCTGGCGCCGCGCCATGAAGGCGAGCTTTTCGAACAGCATCACATCCTGTTCGTTCTTGAGCAGCGCGCCGTGCAAGGGGGGGATCGCCTTGCCGACGTCGCGGTTCTGGAGCACCTCGAGCGGCATGTCCTCGGCCAGCAGCAGCTTCAGCCAGTCGATCAGTTCGCTCGTCGACGGCTTTTTCTTGAGCCCAGGCACGTCGCGGACGTCGTAGAAAATGTCCATCGCGCGGCTGACGAGCGTCTTCTGGATGCCGGGGAAGTGGACCTCGACGATTTCTGCCATCGTGTCGCGGTCGGGGAATTTGATATAGTGGAAGAAGCAGCGGCGCAGGAAGGCGTCGGGCAGTTCCTTTTCATTGTTCGAGGTGATGACGACGATCGGGCGTTCCCTTGCGGTGATCGTTTCGTCGGTTTCATAGACGTGGAACGCCATGCGATCGAGTTCCTGAAGCAGGTCGTTCGGAAATTCGATGTCGGCCTTGTCGATCTCGTCGATCAGGAGGACGGGGAGCCTTGGCGCGGTGAACGCCTCCCACAGCTTGCCCTTCCTGATATAGTTGCGGATGTCGTGGACGCGCTCTTCACCGAGCTGGCCGTCGCGCAGGCGCGCGACCGCATCATATTCGTAGAGTCCCTGCTGCGCCTTCGTCGTCGACTTGATGTTCCAGGTAATCAGCGGTGCGTCGAAGGCCTTGGCCACCTCTTCGGCGAGGACGGTCTTGCCGGTTCCGGGCTCGCCCTTCACGAGCAGCGGGCGACGCAGCATCGTCGCGGCGTTGACCGCGACCTTCAGATCCTCGGTCGCGATATAGGCGCTGGTACCTTCGAAACGCATGGCGTCGCTGCCTTTCCCTTAACGTGAACGTCAACTCGGGATCGGCATAGCGGGGGCAGGGGAAGGGTGCAAGCCACGGGCGTCGCCCCCGCGAAGGCGGGGGGCCGTTGTCGTCACCACATCGAGGTTGGAACGAGGCACCCGGCGGCCCCCGCCGTCGCGGGAGAGACGGTTTAGGGTCCTGACCCTAGCTATGCGCGCGGGCCGCGGCGCGCGCCGAGAGCAGGTCCCAGAGCCCGCTATGCTGGGCGATGAGCTGCTGCGCGCCGAAGCTCATCGCGCGTTCGGTCGCGGGGCCGTCGGCGACCGCCGCCGCGAGCCGGGCGGTGCCCGGCAGGTCGGGCAGCGTGCAACGCGGCGGCGCCATGTCGAGCCGCTGTGCGCTGATGTCGAGCAGGACGCGGATCGTCCGCCAGTCGAGCGTCAGGGCTATCGCGGCGCCGAGCGCGCAGCCGTTGCGATCGGATTCGGCGAGCATGTCGAGCGCCTTGCACTGCGCGGCGACCGCGGCTTCGCACTGGTCCTGGCCGGGGGTGCTCGGCACCGGGCCGACCGCCGCCGCAATCTTGGACAGAAAGGCGCGTTCCTGTGCGAAGGCCTGCGCCGCTTCGTCGAGCCAGCGGCGCGCGGCGCCGTCGACCGCCTTGCGTGCGGCGCCGTCGATCACGCCGGGATGCCGGCCGTGGAGAAGGCAGAGGAAATGGACGGCATCGGCAAGGTTGCGCATCGCATCGGGGCTGTTCGAGAGCGCGCCGCCCTTGACGTGCGGATGCGCGCCGGTGCCCTCGCTGGCGACCAGCGCATCGAGCAGTTCGGCGACGCTGCGCGTCTCGGTCCGGGGCTGGGTCGACTGGCTCAAACGCTTTGTCCTCACACGTCGCGGCGGGACAAGCGCCCCCCGCGCGATTTCATGGCAAGGAACGACCATAGGCCATCGTCGTAAACGTCGCGTTTATAAGCGCCCCGGAAATATCGGGCCGATGTCCCGCTTGGGGACGGGCGGTGGCCTTTTCACGACAAAGGACCGGCAAGCCGTCTGGAAGGCATGCCGGTCCTTTCGGGTGCGGCCCGTGGATGGTCGGGCCGCGGGCGCCGGGGCGGGCAAGGCGGGGAGAGGGAAGGCCCGCCGGCCCCGGCGATCGGGTCAGGCCGCGAGCGCGAGCTCCTCGCGCTTGCCGGCCGCGGGCGCTTCGCCCTCGATCGCGGTGAGCGCGGCGGCCGTGCCGCTGGTCCGGCGTTCCGGGAAGATCAGGCGCGAGGCGAGCACGACGCCGCCGAGCAGGAAATAGGCGATGAAGCTCTGCATCGGGAAGAAGAAGAGCGGCGCGATGAAGGCAAGGCGCAGCCACAGCGGGTTGAAGCCGAAGTCCTGGCCCACGGCCTCGCAGATCCCGAAGAAGGTGTCGCGGCGGCGGAAGAGATTGGTGGTTTCGCTGTCCATTTTTTCGTCTTTCATCCTGGCGGCGGGCCTCCCCCGCGCTCATGCCCCATGCTTCGCAAGGGGTGTGCCAAATTCACCTATGCCCCGATTTCCCGGGCTTTTGCCGTGTCGCCCGTACGGTGATGCGCGATCGAGGTCGGAAAATTTCCCATCAATCGGTAAATGTTGCCATCGATCCCGGTCTTGTTCCTGTCGTCGCGCGTCGGTCGGGGCGGGGGCGCCGTTGCCGGCGACGCCGCGGTCCTATCCGGCCCGCATGACAAAGCGGTGGCCGGTTAGACCGGCCACCGTTGATATTCGATGAATGGGCGGGCGGCGGGCGGCCGCGCCGCCTTACTGGTCGAGGAAGCTGCGCATCTTGCGGCTGCGCGACGGGTGCTTCAGCTTGCGGAGCGCCTTCGCCTCGATCTGGCGAATGCGCTCGCGAGTGACGCTGAACTGCTGTCCGACCTCTTCAAGCGTATGGTCGGTATTCATCCCGATGCCGAAGCGCATCCGCAGCACGCGCTCCTCGCGCGGAGTCAGCGAGGCGAGGACCCGCGTCACCGTTTCCTTGAGGTTCGACTGCACCGCGGCATCGACCGGGATGATCGCATTCTTGTCCTCGATGAAATCGCCGAGGTGGCTGTCTTCCTCGTCGCCGATCGGCGTTTCGAGGGAGATCGGCTCCTTGGCGATCTTCATCACCTTGCGCACCTTTTCGAGCGGCATCGACAGGCGCTCGGCCATTTCCTCCGGGGTCGGCTCGCGCCCGCTTTCGTGCAGGAACTGGCGGCTGCAACGCACCAGCTTGTTGATCGTCTCGATCATGTGGACCGGGATGCGGATCGTGCGCGCCTGGTCGGCGATCGAACGCGTGATCGCCTGCCGGATCCACCAGGTCGCATAGGTGCTGAACTTGTAGCCGCGGCGGTATTCGAATTTGTCGACCGCCTTCATCAGGCCGATATTGCCTTCCTGGATCAGGTCGAGGAATTGCAGGCCGCGGTTTGTGTATTTCTTTGCGATCGAGATCACGAGGCGCAGGTTCGCCTCGACCATTTCCTTCTTGGCGATGCGCGCCTCGCGCTCGCCCTTCTGGACCATGTTCACCACGCGGCGAAACTCGGGCAGGCTCATGCCGGCGGCCTGCGCGATCTCGCTGATCTCGGTGCGGATACGATCGACCGCGGTGCCCTCATTCTCCGCAAAGGCGGCCCATTTCTTGTCGAGCTTGCCGACCTCGTCGAGCCAATTCTCTTCGAGCTCGCGGCCGATATAATGGTCGAGGAACGACTTGCGCGGAACCTTGTGACGCTCGGCCAGGCGCAGCATCTGGCCGCCGAGCGCGGTCAGGCGGCGGTTGTAGCTGTAGAGCTGGTCGACCAGATATTCGATCTTGGTGCCGTGGAACTGCACGCTTTCGACCTGCGCGGTCAGCTCTTCGCGCAGCTTGTGATATTTCTTTTCCGATGCCGCGGGGAACTCGCCCGCCGCCGACAGCGCCTCGAGCCGCGCGTCCTGCAGCTTCTGGAAGGCCTTGAAGCTCTTGGTGATCGCGGCGAATTTCTCGAGCGCGTCGGGCTTGAGCAGTTCCTCCATCGCCGCGAGGCTGAGCGTATTGTCCTCGTCGTCGTCGTCGAAGCCTTCGCGCTTCTTCGCCGTGCCCTCGCCATCCTCGTCTTCGCCGTCCGCGTCGGGCTCGTCCTCGACCTCGTCGTCGTCCTTGAACGAGACGCCGGCGTTCTTTTCGCTGATCTCGCCGTCGTCCTCTTCCTCTTCGTCGAGGTTTTCGGGCGCGGGGTCCTTGGTCAGCATCGCTTCGAGATCGACGATCTCGCGCAGCTGCATGTCGCCATTGTTGAGCGCGTTCGACCATTCGATGATCGCGTTGAAGGTCAGCGGGCTTTCGCACAGCCCCAGGATCATCGTGTCGCGGCCCGCCTCGATGCGCTTCGCGATCGCGATTTCGCCTTCGCGGCTCAAAAGCTCGACCGCGCCCATTTCGCGCAGGTACATGCGAACGGGATCGTCGGTGCGATCGACCGTTTCCTTCTTCTTTTCGACCGCGGGATTCGAAACCGAACCGGTGCCGGCGGAGACGTCGACTTCGTCGTCGGTTTCCTGCTCGGCCTCTTCCTGGACGTCCTCGTCGCTTTCGACGATGTTGATGCCCATGTCGGAGATCGCCGACATGATATCCTCGATCTGCTCCGACGACATCTGGTCCTGCGGCAACGCCGCATTGAGCTCGTCATAGGTTAGGTAGCCGCGCTTCTTGCCGCGCGCGATCAGTTTCTTGACGTCGGCTTCGTTGAGGTCGATCAGCGGAGCATCGGTTTCGGCGTTGGTCTTGGTGGCCATCATTCTTCCTGCCTAAAGGGCATAAACTCAAAGTCGTCAGCGCTGGCTGCTCTCGGTCAGCGCAGCCAGCCGGCGGGTCAAATCCTCGTCCATTGCGCGCAGTTTCTGCTGCCGCGCCAGGCCGTCTTCATCCATCGTGCGCTGGAAATCCGCAGTGGCCTCGGCCAGCCGGGCACGGATTTCCGGCTGGGTCACCAGCACGCCGATATAGTCGTCGAGGTCGCGAAGCGCGGTGTCCCGTGCCGCATCGGCCCCGTCGCCGTCTTCCAGCCGTCGCGTGAACGAGAAGTGCATTCCGTCGGCTCTGAGCAGCGTCGTCGCCCTATTATACACTTTCATCGGCTCCAATATGGCAAGCAACCCCTCGCAATCAAGCCCTTCCTGGGCAATTGCGCTGTCAAGCATCGCGCCGAGCAGTTCGGCGTCGGCGGGATTGCCGATCGCGAGCCGCGTCAATTCCTCTTCGTGCCGCGCGAGCGCCTCCGGATAGCGCAGCAATCCGCCGATCAGCGCCGCGATATAGGGCGCGGCGATTCCGGCTTCCCCGATCGAACGCGTTTCGGCACCGGGAGGTTGCAGCCGCGGGTCGGGCGCGAAGCGTCGGCCGCCGCCGCGCTGGCCCGCCGGCGCCCACGGCACTCGCGCCCCGCGGTCGGGCCGCGCGCGCGCGAACAGCGCGTCGAGTCGTTCGCGAAACGCCTCGCGATAATGATGCCGCACATCGGCGTCCTGGATCGCGTCGGCGTGGTCGAGCAGCCGCGCCTTGAGCGCCGCGCGCTCTTCGGGCGTCGTCAGCGGCGCGGCCGCGACCTCGTGCGCCCACAGCCGTTCGACGAGCGGCTGCGCCTCGTCGAGCACGGCGGCAAAGCCCTCGGCGCCCTTGGCGCGGACGAGGTCGTCGGGGTCCTGCCCGGCGGGGAGCGTCGCGAAGGCGAGGCTGAAGCCGGGGCGGAGAAGGGGAAGCGCGCGCGTCGCGGCACGCATCGCCGCCTTTTGCCCCGCGGCGTCGCCGTCGAAGCACAGGACCGGCACGGGCACCATCCGCCACAAGAGGCCCAGCTGGTTCTCGGTCAGCGCGGTGCCGAGCGGCGCGACCGCGTCGGCGATCCCCGCCTCGGCCAGCGCGATGACGTCCATATAGCCCTCGACGACGATCACGCGGTCGGTCTGCCGCGACGCGGGGCTGGCCTTGTCGAGATTGAAGAGCGTGCGCCCCTTGTCGAACAGCGGGGTGTCGGGCGAGTTCAGATATTTGGGTGCGCCGTCGCTCCCCCCGCTCCCGCTGTTGCGGGTTGCGGGCGATTCGAGCGCGCGGCCGCCGAACGCGATCACCCGCCCGCGCGCGTCGCGGATCGGGATCATCAGCCGCCCCCGGAAGCGGTCGTAGGGCTCCTTGTCCTCGACCGATATCAGCATCCCCGATTCGACGAGCATCGCGGTCGGGAATTTCTTCAGCGCGTCCTTGAGCGCGGTGCGGCTGCTGGGCGCGAGGCCGAAGCCGAAGGCGCGCCGCGTCGCGTCGGAGATGCCGCGCTTTGCCAGATAGTCGCGCGCCGGGGCGCCGTTCGCGCTGTCGAGCTGCTGCACGAACCATTCCGCCGCCGCCTGGGTCACGTCGCGCAGGCTCGCCTGCGCCTCGGCCTTCTTCGCCGCGCGCGGGTCGGGCGCGGGAACCTCCATCCCCGCTTCGGCGGCGAGTTCCTTGACCGCGTCCATGAACGACAGCCCGCGCTGGTCGGTCATCCAGCGGATCGCGTCGCCGTGCGCCGAACAGCCGAAGCAGTGATAGAAACCCTTTTCGTCGTTGATCGTGAAGCTGGGCGTCTTTTCGTTATGAAAGGGGCAGCAGGCCTTATACTCGCGCCCGGCGCGGGTGATCTTCACCGTGCGGCCGATCAGCGTCGACAGCGTGATGCGCGAGCGCAGTTCGTCGAGCCATTGCGGGGTGAGGGTCATCAGCGTGGCATGCCCACCCCCGACCCCTCCCGCAAGCGGGAGGGGAGAAGAGTCACGTTCGCGGTCATATGTCCCCCTCCCGCTTGCGGGAGGGGGGAAGTGTCAAGTTCGCCGTCAATGAGTTCCCCTCCCGCTTGCGGGAGGGGTTAGGGGTGGGCAGATGGGCAAGGTGCCGTTCGATCTCGCGCACGACACCTTCGATATTGTCGATCACATCGGCATTGGAAAAACGCAGAACGCGATAACCATTCTGCGCCAGCCATATGTCGCGATGGGCGTCATGGGCCGAGCGCATATTATGTGAATATCCGTCGATTTCGATGATCAAATGTGCCTCGCGGCAAAGGAAATCGACGAAATAGGGCCCAACAGGCATTTGGCGGCTGAATTTCCATCCGCCGAGTTTTCGTCCCGACAGGCAACGCCACAGGGTTCGCTCGGCTGGCGTGGCGGCATTGCGCAATTCCCTGGCACGGGAGGTGTTACGGGGTTGGAACCGACCATCCATGACAAGGCGTATGCCCACCCCCGACCCCTCCCGCAAGCGGGAGGGGGGATTATGATTGCGGTCGCCGGTTCTTGCCGGAGCCTCAGCCCAAAGCCGCCTTCACCCAGCTGCTCGCCTTGCTCATGTCGAGCTGGCTGCCGTGGCGGTCCTTCACCGCCGCCATCACGCGGCCCATGTCCTTGACGCTCGTCGCGCCCAGTTCGGCGACGATCGCCGCGATCGCGGCCTTCGCTTCGTCTTCGCTCAGCTGCGCGGGCAGGAAATCCTCGATCACCGCGACCTCGGCGGCTTCGGCGTCGGCGAGTTCCTGGCGGCCGCCCTGTTCGTACATGGTGATCGATTCGCGGCGCTGCTTGACCATTTTCTGCAGGACGTCGGTGACGAGGACATCGTCGTCGGCGGGTGCAGTGCCGGTGCGCAGTTCGATGTCGCGGTCCTTGATCTTGGCCAGCATCAGCCGGATCGTGCCCAAACGCGCCTTGTCGCCGGCCTTCATCGCGGCGACCTGCGCAGCCTTGATGTCATCGCGAATCATGCGTGTCCCCATGCGCTGCCATTTCGGAAAGAAGTCTCTTTAGCGACAAGATTCATAATCCGATAGCTTGTGAATCACTTTTTTGCTTCCTAGTTGGTCGGCCGTTTAGCCTTCCGACCGGAGCAACGAAAATGGCCCCCGCCACGCCGAAAACCACGCCCGAATCCCAGCCCGCCGGAGCGACGGGTGTTCTTGTCCTTGCCGACGGCACGATCGTCTGGGGGCAGGGCTATGGCGCCGCCGGCGCCGGGGTCGGCGAAATCTGTTTCAACACCTCGATGACGGGCTATCAGGAAATCCTGACCGACCCCAGCTATGCGGGGCAGATCGTCACCTTCACCTTTCCGCACATCGGCAATGTCGGCGCGAACCCGGAGGATGTCGAGCGGAGCGCGCGCGCCGCGATCGGCGCGATCACGCGCGAGCTGCCGACCGCGCCCAGCAATTTCCGCAGCCGCATGCCGCTTCCCGAATGGATGGCGGCCGAGGGTCTGATCGGCCTGGCCGGCATCGACACGCGCGCGCTGACCCGCCGCATCCGTGGGCTCGGCGCACCGAACGGCGTGATCGCGCACAGCCCCGACGGCAGGTTCGATATCGACGAGTTGCTCGCCATGGCGCGCGGCTGGCCGGGGCTTGAGGGGATGGACCTGGCGAAAGAGGTCAGCCGGGGGGATGCCGGGGATTGGGACGCGGGGACGTGGGAACTGGGCAAGGGCTATGCCTCTCCCCTCCCGCTTGCCGGAGGGGGCGGGGGTGGGCCGACTTCCGAATCGGCGCTTGCCGAAATGCCCACCCCTAACCCCTCCCGCAAGCGGGAGGGGGACGGCAGACCCCATGTCGTCGCGATCGACTATGGCGCGAAGGACAATATCTTTCGCAACCTGGTAAAGGCCGGCGCGCGCGTCACCGTGGTGCCCGCGACCGCGACGCTCGATCAGGTGCTGGCGCTCGAACCCGCGGGCGTATTCCTGTCGAACGGCCCCGGCGACCCCGCGGCGACGGGCGAATATGCGGTGCCGGTGATCCGGGGGCTGCTGGAGCGCGACATGCCGATCTTCGGCATCTGCCTCGGCCACCAGATGCTCGCCATCGCGGCGGGCGCGAAGACGGTGAAGATGCACCAGGGCCACCGCGGCGCGAACCATCCGGTGCAGCGCGTCGGCGGCGATTTCGCCGACGGCGTGGTCGAGATCACCAGCATGAACCACGGCTTCGCGGTCGACGCTTCGACGCTGCCCGCGGGCGTGGTCGAGACGCACAAGAGCCTGTTCGACGGATCGAACTGCGGCATCGCGATCACGGGCAAGCAGGCGTTCAGCGTGCAATATCACCCCGAGGCGAGCCCGGGGCCGCAGGACAGCTTCTATCTGTTCGAGAAGTTTGTCGGTGGGTTGAAGTGATTACTCCCAGGCTGGAACGAATGAAAAATCTGCTCCTGCTCGATGCAGTTAAATATGTGAACGACCGACGCTTAGATGGCGTCGATCTGCTCAAAGTTCCGACGATGCACTCTTATGGCGTCAACAACGCTCACGCAAATAGGCGAGAAATACGTCAGATCATGGAAATATGGGAAGCAGAAGGTTTCGGTACGATCTCTACGGTAGAACACGCTCCATTCTTCTTTACATTTAATGATCGTGCCAAGGCGGCCGCTGAGAGTTTCGAGAAGCAACAAAATCGCCGCTCGATTTCAGATCGCTTGGCAGACGACAAGTTTCAGAAAATTAGCACCCTGACGATCTCGTTCTTTTCTCTCGCAGTATCAGTGGCAGCGATTGTAGTTGCCTATCTAGCTTACGTTAAGGCCAACTAATGCCCAAAAGAACCGACATCCAATCCATCCTCGTCATCGGCGCCGGCCTGACTCCCTCTCCCCGACGGGGAGAGGGTTGGGGTGAGGGGGCTCGGCGCTGATGGCATCGGCGGCGGTGCATCCTCTGCCAACTTTGTCCAGGCCATTTCATGGCCAAGGCTGCGTATCCTTGTCCCTCAAGGGAGAAGGATCAGGTTGGACTGTTGCGGGACAGCAAAATCTCGCGGCGGATGACGTCCAGCACGCCGTCGATATTTCCGACGACGTCGTTGTTCCAGAACCGCAGCACCCGGAAACCATGCGCTTCGATCAGGCGCGTCCGTTCGACATCGACCGAGCTGTCCGCATGTTGTCCGCCGTCAAGCTCGATCACCAGCCGCAAGCTACGGCAGGCGAAATCGGCGACATAAGGCCCGATGGGGAATTGAAAAACGAATTTCGTGTCTTCGATCTGCCGGCTTCGGATGCGTTGCCACAGCCGGTCTTCGACCATCGTGCGGTCGCGCCGCAATTTGCGTGCCATGCGGGTCAGCCGTTTGCCGGTCATGCGCCGTGCACCCTCATCCAACTGCGCCTAGGTGGCCGAGCCGCCAAGGCTTCGTATCCTTCTCCCTCCAGGGAGAAGGCAAGGGAAAATCATGCCTAAACGTACAGATATTTCGTCCATCCTCGTCATCGGCGCCGGCCCGATCGTTATCGGTCAGGCCTGCGAGTTCGATTATTCGGGGACGCAGGCGATCAAGGCGCTGAAGGAGGAGGGCTATCGCATCGTCCTCGTCAACTCCAACCCGGCGACGATCATGACCGATCCCGACCTCGCCGACGCCACCTATGTCGAGCCGATCACGCCCGAGATCGTCGCGAAGATCATCGAAAAGGAGCGCCCCGACGCGGTGCTGCCGACGATGGGCGGGCAGACCGCGCTCAACACCGCGCTCGCCTTGTTCAACGACGGCACGCTCACCAAATATGGCGTCGAGATGATCGGCGCGGATGCCGAGGCGATCGACAAGGCCGAGGACCGGCAGAAGTTCCGCGACGCGATGGACAAGATCGGGCTCGAAAGCGCGCGCTCGGGCGTCGCGCACACGCTCGACGAGGCGTTCGCGGTGCTCGAACGCACCGGGCTCCCTGCGATCATCCGTCCGTCGTTCACGCTCGGCGGCACCGGCGGCGGCATCGCGTACAATCGCGAGGAATTCGAGCATATCGTCCGCGGCGGCCTGATCGCCTCGCCCACCACCGAAGTCCTGATCGAGGAATCGCTCCTCAGCTGGAAGGAGTTCGAGATGGAGGTGGTGCGCGACCGCAAGGACAATTGCATCATCATCTGTTCGATCGAAAATGTCGATCCGATGGGCGTGCATACCGGCGACAGCATCACCGTCGCCCCCGCGCTGACGCTGACCGACAAGGAATATCAGATCATGCGCAACGCCAGCATCGCGGTGCTGCGCGAGATCGGGGTCGAGACGGGCGGGTCGAACGTGCAGTTCGCGGTCAATCCGAAGGACGGCCGCCTGATCGTGATCGAGATGAACCCGCGCGTGTCGCGGTCGTCGGCGCTCGCGTCGAAGGCGACGGGGTTCCCGATCGCCAAGGTCGCGGCGAAGCTGGCGGTCGGCTACACGCTCGACGAGATCATGAACGACATCACCGGCGTGACCCCGGCGTCGTTCGAGCCGACGATCGACTATGTCGTCACCAAGATCCCGCGCTTCGCCTTCGAGAAATTCAAGGGGTCCGAACCCCTGCTCTCGACCGCGATGAAGTCGGTGGGTGAGGTGATGGCGATCGGGCGGACCATCCATGAATCGCTGCAAAAGGCGCTGCGCGGGCTGGAGACGGGGCTGTCGGGCTTCAACTTCGTCGACCGCCTCGTCGGCGCGAGCCCCGAGCAGCTGAAGAGCGAACTCGCGCGGCGCACCCCCGACCGGCTGCTCAACGCCGCGCAGGCGATCCGCGAAGGGCTGCCGCTCGAAGAGATCAACCGCATCGCGGGCTATGATATGTGGTTCCTCGAGCGCATCGCCGAGATCGTCGCCGCCGAAAATGCGGTGATGGCCGACGGCCTGCCGCGCGACGCGGCGGGGCTGCGCAAATTGAAGGCGATGGGCTTTTCGGACAAGCGCCTCGCCTATCTGGCGCTCCAGTCGGTGCATCTGCGTGGCGGCGCGCGCGGCGTCGCGCACGGCACCGGGCTGATCCACGAAACGGTCAAGGCGATGACTGGCGGCGTCACGGAGGCCGAAGTGCGCGCTCTGCGTCACAAGCTGGGCGTGCGCCCCGTCTACAAGACGATCGACACCTGCGCCGCCGAATTCCAGGCGCAGACCCCCTATCTCTATTCGACTTATGAAGCGCCGAGCTTTGGCGAGGCGGAGAATGAGGCGAACCCGAGCGACCGCAAGAAGGTCGTGATCCTGGGCGGCGGGCCGAACCGGATCGGGCAGGGGATCGAGTTCGACTATTGCTGTTGCCACGCCTGCTTCGCGCTCGAGGATGCGGGCTATGAAACGATCATGGTCAACTGCAACCCCGAAACGGTGTCGACCGATTACGACACGTCGGACCGCCTCTATTTCGAACCGCTGACGGTCGAGGACGTGCTCGAAATCCTGCACGTCGAAATGTCGAAGGGCACGCTGGCGGGCGTGATCGTCCAGTTCGGCGGCCAGACACCGCTCAAGCTCGCCGGCGCGCTCGAAGAGGCGGGGATTCCCATCCTGGGAACGTCGCCCGATGCGATCGACCTGGCCGAAGACCGCGAACGCTTTGCCGCCCTGGTCAACAAGCTGGGGCTCAAGCAGCCCGAAAACGGCATCGCGCGCAGCCGCGAAGAGGCGATCGCGGTCGCGTCGCGCATCGGCTATCCGGTGCTTACCCGGCCGAGCTATGTCCTCGGCGGCCGCGCGATGGAGATCGTCGACGGCGAGGATCAGCTCGAAAATTATATCGAGACCGCGGTGCAGGTGTCGGGGGATTCGCCGGTGCTGATCGACCGCTATCTGCGCGATGCGATCGAGGTCGATGTCGATGCGCTGTGCGACGGCACCGATGTCGTCGTGGCGGGCGTGCTCCAGCATATCGAGGAAGCGGGCGTCCATTCGGGCGACAGCGCCTGCTCGATCCCGCCCTACAGCCTGCCCGCCGACATCATCGCCGAGATCGAGCGCCAGACCGACGCGCTGGCGCGCGCTTTGCAGGTGCGCGGGCTGATGAACGTGCAATATGCGGTGAAGGACGGCGAGGTCTATCTGATCGAGGTGAACCCGCGCGCGAGCCGCACGGTGCCCTTTGTCGCGAAAGCGGTCGGTTCGCCGATCGCCAAGATCGCGGCGCGGGTGATGGCGGGCGAGAAGCTCGCCGACCTGCCCACGATCAATCGCGACATCGCCCATGTCGCGGTAAAGGAAGCGGTCTTCCCCTTCGCGCGCTTCCCGGGCACCGACCCGGTGCTGAGCCCCGAGATGAAGTCGACCGGCGAGGTCATGGGGATCGACATCGACTTCAACCTCGCCTTTGCCAAGGCGCAGCTGGGCGCGGGCGACCGGTTGCCGACCGAGGGGCGGCTGTTCGTGTCGGTCAAGGACAGCGACAAGCCGCGCATCGTGCCCGCGGTGAAAAAGCTCGCCGACTGGGGCTGGCAGGTGATCGCGACCGGCGGCACCGCCGATTATCTGGGGAGCCAGGGAATCGCGGTCGAGCGCGTGAACAAGGTGGCCGAAGGGCGCCCGCACATCGTCGACCGGATCAAGGACGGCGACGTGCAGCTGATCTTCAACACCACCGAAGGCTGGCAGAGCTTGCAGGATTCGCAGTCGATCCGCGCTTCGGCGCTCGCCGCCGACATCGCCTATTACACGACCGCCGCAGCAAGCCACGCCGCGACCGAGGCGATCGGGGCGCTGCGCGCGCGATCTCTTGAAGTGCAGCCGCTTCAGGACTATTATTGACGGACCGCTTCACCCCCCGACATCGACGGAAACAGCGGCTCAGCCCGCCCGGCGCCTCTCGCGCCGGGGCAGGATTTTTGACGAAGGACAATTGGTAATGGCAAGCGTTGAAAAGGTGCCGATGCTGGCAGAAGGCTATGAGAAGCTGAGCGCGCAGCTCGCCGCCCTCAAAGCCGAGCGGCCGCAGATCGTCGACGCGATCGAGGAAGCGCGCGCGCACGGCGACCTTTCGGAGAATGCCGAATATCACGCCGCGAAAGAGCGCCAGGGCCAGGTCGAAGCGACCATCGGCGACCTGGAGGACAAGCTGTCGCGCGCGCAGGTGATCGACCCGACGACGCTGTCGGGCGATCGCATCGTGTTCGGCGCGACCGTCACGCTCGCCGACGAGGACGACAAGCCGGTCAGATACCAGATCGTCGGCCAGGCTGAAGCCGACGCGAAGGCGGGCAAGATCAGCTACAACTCGCCGCTCGGCCGCGCGCTGATCGGCCGCAAGGTCGACGACGAGATCGAGGTCACCGTGCCTGCCGGCGACAAATATTATCTGGTGACGAAGATCGAATTCCTCTGAGGGGCGGCAGACGATGAAACCGCAGGCGGCGCCGCTGGTCACGGGCTACGCGCTCGCCTGCGTCGTCCTTTTCGTGCTGCTGTCGATTACCGGATTCCAGGTCGACGCGATCGTTCGCGCGGGCTTCATTCCCGGCCGCTGGGGCAGCGAGCTCGTGCTGCCGGCGGGGGCCATGATACCCTTTGTGCTGACCCCGCTGACCGCGGCTTTCCTGCATGCCGGGGTGCTGCACCTCGTCTTCAACCTTGTCGTGCTGCTTTATATCGGGCGCCAGCTCGAAGCGCCGCTGGGGTCGAAGGCGACCGCGGTGCTGCTCGTCGCGGGGGCCTATGCCGGGGCGTTCGCGCATTGGCTGTCGGGACCGCAATCGGCGGTGCCGATGATCGGCGCGAGCGGCGCGATCTCTGCCCTGATCGCGGTTTTCGCGCTGATCTTCAGCCGGTCGCAGACGCGCGCGATCGGCCCCATCCCAAGCCATTGGGTCCGCGCGCTGTGGCTCGCCGCGGCGTGGATCGGGGTGCAATTGCTGCTCGGCTTTGCGGGCGGCGGCGGCTTCGGGTCGATCGCGATCTGGGCCCATGTCGGCGGCTTCGTCGCCGGGCTGGCCCTGGCGCGCCCGCTGCTGCGCTGGCGCTTTGGAGCGCGCTAGCGTCCTCCCGGCACTGATTGAGCCATTTTCGGGGCCCCTCCCCTTCGGCGAGGAGGCCTCGAAGCCTTGCGCAAGGCCGATAGACCCCACCCCCGGCCCCTCCCCTGAAGGGGAGGGGTGATTCAACATCGCCCGGAAAAACTCCAGGCGGGGCATCGACGCGCCGGGCGGTTTCGGGGTGGGGAACGGCCGTTTGCCTTCTTCGTCATCCCGGACTTGATCCGGGATCCACTCCTCCCGACGCTGCGCTTAATGGACCCCGGATCAAGTCCGGGGTGACGATATTCTATGTGTCACAACCGGTCGCACGCAGGCATGCGGTCAGGCGAGCAGTCCGCCCGCGAGGAGCATCGTCATGCGGACGTCGATGCCGCAGCCTTCGGCGCGCTTGGCCGCGACGAAATCGGCGATGCCGTCGAGCGGGACGCGGTGGACGACGATGTCCTCGCCGCCGACCCCGCCGCCGGGGCCGACCTTCGTCAATCCGGTCGCGACGAGCAGCGTGAAACTCTCGCTCACCATGCCCGGCGAGGAAAAGAATTCGCCGACCGTGCGCCAGTGCGCGGCGCGATAGCCCGTCTCTTCTTCCAGCTCGCGCGTCGCCGCTATCTCCGGCGCTTCGCCGCGCGTCTCGTCGCCGACGAGGCCCGCGGGCAATTCGAGGCAGTTGATCTTCAGCGGCACGCGATATTGTTCGACCAGGATGACGTGCCGCCCGTCGGGCGCATCGTCGATCGGCAGGATGACCGCGGCGTGGATGCCGCGCGCGCGGGTGACATATTCCCATGTACCCTGTTGCTGGACGGTGATGAAGCGACCGGCCCACGGGGTTTCGATGGGCGCGTCGGGGGCAGGGCGGGTCATGCGGGTCCTCTTTGTGGCGGGGAGAGAGGCGCCCCTCTTCGCCAGGCGCGCGCGAATTGCAAGGCCGGGATGGGCGGGGTCGCGGGTCAGGCGGCCTGTTCGGCGCGCAGCGCCTTGCGGTCGAGCTTGCCGATCATCGTCTTGGGCAGGTCGTCGCGCACCTCGACCGCGCTGACCCGTTCGTGCTTGCCGAGCTGCGGATTGAGCCACGCGGCAAGCGCGTCGCCCGACACCTCGAACCCGTCCTCGAGCGTGACGAAGGCCTTGGGCGTCTCGCCGCGATAGGCATCGGGCACGCCGAGCACGATCGCCTCCTTGACGGCGGGGTGCTGGTGGAGGTGCGCCTCGATCACGCTGGGGTAGACCTTGAATCCCCCGACCGCGATCATGTCCTTCAGCCGGTCGACGATGCGGATATAGCCGTCTTCGTCGATCGTCGCGACGTCGCCGGTGCGCAGCCAGCCGTCGGCGGTGAAGCTGTCCTTGTCGGCTTCGGGCCGGTTCCAGTAGCCCCGCATCACCTGCGGCCCCCGGACCGCGAGTTCCCCGGGTTCGCCCGCCGGCGCGTCGCGCGACGGGTCCTCCTTGTCGAGCAGGCGGATGTGCGTCGCGGGGATCGGCTGGCCGATCGTTCCCGCCTTGACCGGGCCGTCGTAGGGGTTGGTCGCGACGACCCCCGAGCTTTCGGTCAGGCCATAGCCTTCGACAAGCGACGCGCCGGTTGCGGCAACGAATTTCTCCCGCAGTTCGGCGGGCATCGGCGCCCCGCCCGAAATGCACACGCGCAGCGACGAAAAATCGGTCCGGGCGAGGTCGGGATGGTCGAGCAGCGCCTGGTACATCGTCGGCACGCCGGGCAGGGCGGTCGCCTTTGTCCGGGTAATCGTCGCGAGCGCCTGCTTTGCATCGAAGCGCGGCAGCATCGCAATCATCCCGCCGTTGAGGATCGTGCGGTTGAGGACGCAGGTGTTCGCAAAGACGTGAAAGAAGGGCAGGACCCCGAGGATCCGGTCGTCGGCGTCGCGGTCGGGATCGATCGCATTCACCTGCCGCGCGTTGGCGGTCAGATTCTGGTGGGTCAGCATCGCGCCCTTTGGCGTGCCGGTGGTGCCGCCGGTATATTGGATCAGCGCGACGTCGCTGGCCGCGTCGATCGCGACCGCGCGCGGCGCGCCGTCATTGTCGGTAAGGGCCGAAAACCGGATGACGCGCGGATCGTCGGGCAGCGCGCTGACCTCGCGCCGCCGGAACAGGCGGTAGAGCACCGACTTGGCGGCGGGCAGCGCGCCCGCGACCGACCCGACGACGAGACGCTTCAGGCTCGATCCGTCGAGCACCCGAAGCGCGGTCGGCAACAGCGCCGAGGCGCTCATCGTGAAAAGCAGTTCGGTCCCCGAATCCTCGACCTGGGCCTCGAGCTCGGGCACGGTGTAGAGCGGCGAGAAGTTGACCACCGTCGCCCCGGCGGCGAGCGCGCCGTAATAGGCCGCGACATAATGCGGGACGTTGGGCAGGAACAGGCCCACGCGGCTGCCCGGGCCGATACCGAGGTCCTGAAGCCCGCGCGCGACGCGAGCGACCCCGTCGGCGACTTCGGAATAGGAAAAGCGGCGCCCCATGAAGTCGAGCATCGGCGCGTCGCCTCTCTCCGCGACCGCCGCTGCCAGCATCTCCGGCAGCGACAGCGGCGCGAACGCCTGGTCCCACTGCGCGGGATGGCGGTAATGGGTCGACCACGAGAAGGCGCTGTTCATCAGGGAGGCGATTCCTTGGGGGCTGAGGGGCTTTCCTGACACTAGGGTCAGTAAGCCCCGAACGCAATCGGCGCACGCCTTGCGGCCCGATGCGTGCGCGGGTAGTCAGGGCCGGTTCGATCAATGGGGATATGCCATGCCGCTGCCGTTCTTTCGTCTTGCCGTTTCCTTTGCCGCCGTGCCGCTGTTGGCGACGGGAGCCGCTGCGGCGGACAGGAAGGAGGCACCCCGTCCCGCCCAGATCCAGGAGCTGTACGCATGCCGCGACCTGGCCGACCCGGGCGAGAGGCTGGCGTGCTTCGACCGCGAAGTGGGCGAGCTTGCCGCCGCCGACGCGGCGCGCGAGATCGCCTTCACCGACAAGGAAACGGTGAAGAAGACGAAGCGCGGACTCTTTGGTTTCTCGCTTCCCGACCTGGGAATTTTCGGCGGCGACGACGAGGATCGCATCGACCATGTCGAAACGACGGTCGTGTCGGCCTCCGACGCGGGATATGGCCGCTATCGCATCGAAATGGAAGATGGGTCGGTGTGGGTGCAGACCGACGACAAGATCATGCCGTTGCGTCCCCGTCCCGGACAGAAGATCGAGATCAAGGCGGGGACGCTCGGCACCTATTTCCTGAGCCTGGAAGGCCGTCCTTCGGTCCGCGTTCGCCGCGAACGCTGAGCGCGCACGGCGCGGAAAGGCGGCCGGTGACTCTTCGCGGCAACGGTTTCGCCAGCATCGGCGGGGGGGCGCCCTTCGTCCTGCTCGACGATGCGCGCATCGAAGGGGCGGTGCCGGCGCGGCTGTTCCGCGACCCGGTCGAAACGCTCGCCGCGGCGTCGCCGGCCGAGGTGCCGGCGCTTCTCGATGCGCTGGATGGCGCGCGGCGGCGGGGACTGCATGCGGCCGGCTATCTGGCCTATGAAGCGGGCAAGGGACTGGCGCCGGCGTGGCGCGGCGTCGTCGAAGGCAGCGGCGGCGATGGCCGGGGCGATGCCGCACCGCTCGCGTGGTTCGGCCTGTTCGAGCGGGTCGAGCGGATCGACGCCGACGCGGTCGCCCAGTGCCTGCCCGACCCCGACGGCGCCTGGATCGGCGCGCCGGTGCCGCGGATCGCGCGCGACGACTATCTGGCGGCGGTCGAGGCGGTGCTCGCCCTGATCCGTGCGGGCGACATTTATCAGGCGAACCTGACCCTTCGCGCCGACGTGCCGTTCGCGGGCGACCCGCTCGCGGTCTATGCGCGGCTGCGGGCGACCGCGCGTGCGGGTTACGGCGGCTTTGTATGGACCGGCGCGCGGGCGATCGCCTCGCTGTCCCCCGAGCTTTTCTTTGCGCTGCGCGGCGGGCAGGTGATGGCGCGGCCGATGAAGGGCACCGCGGCCCGGATGGGCGACGCGGGTGCCGACGCCGCCGCGGCGCACGCGCTGGCCACCGATTCAAAGCAGCGCGCCGAAAATCTGATGATCGTCGACCTGATCCGCAACGATCTGTCGCGCATCGCGGCGCCGGGATCGGTCGCGGTGCCCGAGCTGTTCCGGGTCGAGAGCTTTCCGACGATCCACCAACTCGTGTCCGACGTCACCGCGCGGCTGCCGGACGGTGTCGGCGCTACCGACGTGCTGCGCGCGGCTTTTCCCTGCGGATCGATCACCGGCGCGCCAAAGGTGCGCGCAATGGAAATCATCGACGCGATCGAGACCGGGCCGCGCGAGCTTTATACCGGCTCGATCGGTTTCATCGAACCCGGCGGCGATGCGGCGTTCAATGTCTCGATTCGGACATTGCTGTTCCCACAGGGCGGCTTGCAGGATAGGCCCGCATACGCCACGCTGGGTCTTGGATCGGGAATCGTGGCCGACAGCCATCCCGCGGAAGAATGGCGCGAATGTCTGGCCAAGGGGGAATTTGTGGGCGCAGCCGGGGAAAGCTTCGACCTCATCGAAACGATGCAGTTCGATCCGGTCGACGGTATCCAGCGGCTCGAGGGTCATCTGGCGCGGATGAAGGCGAGCGCCGCGGCGCTGGGCTTTGCCTTCGACCGGCATGGCGCCCGCAACAGCCTGCAATCGGCGACCTTTCGCCTGCGCCACGCGGCACGGGTGCGGATGCGCCTTGCGCCTTCGGGCGCGCTTGCGGTCGAGGTGTCGCCGCTGCCGCGCCTGGCCGAATTGCCGGTGCCGGTCGCGCTGTGCGCGGCGCCGATGGCGGCGGGTGATTTCCGCCTTGCACACAAGACCAGCCTGCGCGCGGCCTATGACGCGGCGCGCGAGGCGAGCGGGGCCGCTGAAGTCGTCTTCGTCGACGAACCGGGTTTCGTGACCGAGGGAAGCTGGAGCAATATCTTCGTCGAACGCGACGGGATGCTCCTCACCCCGCCGCTCGCGCTCGGGCTGCTGCCGGGGGTGCTGCGCGCCGAACTTGTCGACAAGGGGCGCGCGGTCGAATCGCACCTGCGCGCCGCCGATCTGGCGGACGGTTTCTTCATCGGCAATTCGCTGCGCGGGCTGGTGCCGGCGCGGCTCGCCGACGACGGCGCAGGGGCGATAGGCCAACCTCCCGCCTGAATAGGTAAATTTTCCGCCGCGCGCCTTGCGATTGTCGGCGGGACGCGATAGGCGCTGCCGCGCGCAATTTCCTGTCAAACCCGCTGCCACGGAAAGCCTTTCCATGTCGCTCAAGCCGCACACCTCCGCCGCCCTCGACCGCATCCAGCCTTCGGCGACGCTCGCGATGACCGCGCGCGTTTCGGGACTGAAAGCCGACGGGATCGATGTCATCGGCCTGTCGGCGGGCGAGCCCGACTTCGACACCCCCGATTTCGTCAAGGAGGCGGCGATCGAGGCGATCCGCGCCGGACAGACCAAATATACGCTGGTCGACGGCACCGTCGCGCTGAAGGATGCGATCCGCGGCAAGTTCCGCCGCGACAACGGGCTCGACTTTGAGCGCAACCAGATCACCGTGAACGTCGGCGGCAAGCATACGCTCTTCAATGCGCTCGTCGCGACGGTCGATCCGGGCGACGAGGTCATCATCCCGGCGCCCTATTGGGTCAGCTATCCCGACATCGTCAATTTCGCGGGCGGTACGCCGGTAGTGATCGAGGCGTCGGCGGCGCAATTCTACAAGATCACTCCCGAACAACTCGACAAGGCGATCACGCCGAAGACGCGCTGGGTGCTCTTCAATTCGCCCTCCAACCCGTCGGGCGCCGCCTATTCGCCGGAGGAAATGGACGCGCTGGGCGAGGTCATCCGCCGCCACCCGCATGTCATGGTGATGACCGACGACATGTACGAGCATGTCTGGTACGCCGATTTCGAATTCACGACGCTCGCGCAGCGTTGCCCCGATCTGGTCGACCGGATCCTGACGGTGAACGGTTGTTCAAAAGCCTATGCGATGACCGGGTGGCGCATCGGCTATGCGGGCGGCCCGGCGTGGCTGATCAAGGCGATCGGCAAGCTGCAGTCGCAATCGACGTCCAACCCCTGTTCGATCGCGCAGGCCGCCGCTGCCGCCGCGCTCGGCGGGCCGCAGGGTTTCCTCGACGATCGCAACGCCGCGTTCAAAAAGCGCCGCGACATGGTGGTCGCGATGCTCAACGATGCGCCGGGGCTGAACTGTCCCGTCCCCGACGGAGCCTTTTACGTCTACCCCGACGCCAGCGGCTGCATCGGCAAGCAGACCCCCGACGGCAAGACGATCGACAGCGATCAGGCGCTGATCGACTATTTCCTCGATTCGGCGCGTGTCGCCGCGGTCCACGGCGCCGCCTTCGGCCTGTCGCCCGCGTTTCGCGTGTCCTATGCGACGTCGGAAGCGGTGCTGAAGGAAGCCTGTGTGCGGATCCAGCAGGCGTGCGCCGCGCTGCGCTGAAGCGGGGCCGGAACTACCCGCGCCGGATCGGCCGGCTTCGCTTCGCGCTTGAAGCGGCGCGGCTTCGTCTCTATGTGCGCCGCGGGCGCGGTCCGTTGAGGGGCCGTGCGAGTTTTCGGGAAACATGATGTCCAGTCTCTTCACCTTCGTGCTCGTCGTCCAGGCCGTGATCGCGGCCGCGATGATCGCCGTCATCCTGATGCAGAAGTCCGAAGGTGGCGGCCTGGGTGTCGGCGGCAGCCCCGCAGGCCTGCTTTCGGCGCGCGGCGCGGCGGATTTCATGACCCGCGCGACGACGGTTCTCGCGACGTTGTTCGTGGCGCTGTCGATCGTGCTGGCGGCGATGGCCTCGGTCGGCCGCAGCGGCTCGACGATCGACACGTCGCTGTCCAAGACCGCGCAGCCCTCGGGCGGCAGCGCATCGCTGACCGGCGCCGCGCCGCAGCCGGCGACGGGCGATGCCCAGACCCCGGCGGCGCCCCCGAGCGACGATCCGCTTGCCGCGGCGGCCGCGGCGGCGAACCAGCCCGCCACGGCGCCGGACACGCCCGCGAAGAAATAAGCCGGCGGCGGCGCGCGCCGTCGGCCCTCATCATGCGGGACGAAAATATTTCGTCCGATGCGATTCGACGGCTTGCGCCGTCACCCACCCTTTGAGTAAGTCTTTCCTCCCATGGCGCGGTTCATTTTCATCACCGGCGGCGTGGTCTCCTCCCTTGGCAAAGGTCTGATGGCGGCAAGCCTCGCGGCCCTGTTGCAGGCGCGGGGATTTCGCGTGCGCATTCGCAAGTTCGATCCCTATCTGAACGTCGATCCGGGGACGATGTCGCCCTATCAGCACGGCGAGGTCTATGTGACCGACGACGGGGCCGAGACCGACCTCGACCTGGGCCATTACGAACGCTTTACCGGGGTCGCGGCGCGGCAGAGCGACAATGTCACGTCGGGCCGCATCTATCAGCAGATCATCACCAAGGAACGCCGCGGCGACTATCTGGGCGCGACGGTGCAGGTCGTTCCGCACGTTACCGATGCGATCAAGGAGTTCGCGCAGGCCGACACCGACGATCTCGATTTCGTGCTGTGCGAGATCGGGGGAACGGTCGGCGACATCGAATCGCTGCCCTTCATCGAGGCGATCCGCCAGTTGAGGAACGAGATCGGCCGCGAAAATTCGGTTTCGGTCCACGTCACGCTGGTGCCCTATATCGCTGCGGCGGGCGAATTGAAGACCAAGCCGACGCAGCATAGCGTGCGCGAACTCGCGTCGCTGGGCGTCCAGCCCGATATCCTGCTTTGCCGCTGCGAAAAGCCGCTGCCCGACAGCGAGCGTGCGAAGATCGCGCAATTCTGCAACGTGCGCAAAGAGGCGGTGATCCCGGCGCTCGACGCCGACAGCATCTATTCGGTACCGGTGCAATATCATGGCGAGGGACTCGACAGCGAAGTGCTGCGCGCGTTCGGCATTCCCGACGCGCCCGACCCCGACCTGACGCGCTGGTACGACATCATGGACCGCAAGCGGCACCCGGAGGGCGAGGTGACGATCGGGGTGGTCGGCAAATATGTCTCGCTGCCTGACGCCTACAAGTCGCTCAACGAGGCGCTTGTCCACGGCGGCATGGCGAACCGGGTCAAGGTCAATATCCGCTGGCTCGACGCCGAGATGTTCGAGGCGGGCGAGGAAGACCTGGCCGCGAAGCTCGAACCCATGCACGGCATCCTGGTACCCGGCGGGTTCGGCGAGCGCGGATCGGAAGGGAAGATCGCGAGCGTCCGATTCGCGCGCGAACGCGGCGTGCCTTTCTTTGGCATCTGCCTCGGCATGCAGATGGCGTGCATCGAGGCGGCGCGCAACACGAGCGGGATCGCCGCGGCCTCAAGCACCGAGTTCGGTCCGACCGACGAGCCCGTCGTTGGCCTGATCACCGAATGGATGAGCGAAGAGGGGCTGCAAAAGCGCGGCGCCGACACCGATCTTGGCGGGACGATGCGGCTTGGCGCCTATGAAGCGAAATTGTCGCCGAACAGCCACGTCGCGAGCATTTACGGGGCGAACGACATCAGCGAGCGTCACCGGCACCGCTATGAGGTCAACGGCGCCTATCGCGACCGGCTGGAAAAGGGCGGCCTGGCCTTTTCAGGACTGTCGCCCGATGGCATGCTGCCCGAAATCGTCGAGCGGCCCGACCATCCCTGGTTCATCGGGGTGCAGTTCCATCCCGAACTGAAGTCGAAACCGTTCGATCCGCATCCGCTGTTCAAGGGGTTCGTCGAGGCGGCGGTGAAGCAGAGCCGGCTCGTCTGACGCGGCCGGCCGGGGACAGGGGCACAGGGGCTTATGGATCATGCGACACTTTCCGCGCTTCAGGGCCCCGACAGTCTCTTTTCGGGCCTGACCGCCACCGATTGGGGCGACATCGCCGCGCGGGCGGTGCAGGTCCATTTCAAACGTGGCAAGGAATTGCTGGTTCAGGGCGAGGCGGGCGACAGCCTGCTGATCCTGACCGAAGGCAGCGCGCGCGTGTCGATGCTGACCGCGAACGGGCGCGAGATCGTGCTTGCCTATGCCGAGCCGGGGGCGGTACTGGGCGAGATCGCCCTGCTCGACGGCGGCGAACGCACCGCATCGGTGATCGCGACCAGCGCCGGCAGCGCGCTCCAGCTCGGGCGCAACGCGATGCGCGATTTCGCGGCGAGCCATCCCGAATTCGCCTGGTCGCTGATGGGTCAACTCGCGCGGCGGCTGCGTACCGCCGACCAGACGATCGAAAGCGATCGCGCCTATGCCTCCGGGCCTCGCCTCGCCCGCTATCTGCGCCGCCTGATCCGCCAGGACAGCGGCGCCGTGCAGCGGGTCGAACTGAGCCAGACCGAACTCGGCAATTTCGCCGGGATGAGCCGCGAACATATCAACCGGCAACTCCGCGCGTGGGAGGAATCGGGGGTGATCGCACTCGAACAGGGTCGCGTGCGCGTGCTCGACCCCGAGCTGCTGGAGGATATCAGCGAATCGGAGGGGTGAGGAGGCCGGTTCGACCCGCCGCCCTCGCCCTGCGAATCAGTCGCCCTCGCCGGGTTCGGGCGAGAAGAATTTTTCGAACTTGCCGTCGACGCCCTTGAATTCGTCGGCGTCGGCGGGGCTATCCTTCTTGGTGGTCAGATTGGGCCATTCGGCGCTGAACTTGGTGTTGACCTCGAGCCATTTCTCGAGCCCGCTTTCGGTGTCGGGCAGGATCGCCTCGGCGGGGCATTCGGGCTCGCACACGCCGCAATCGATGCACTCGTTCGGATTGATGACGAGCATATTCTCGCCCTCGTAGAAACAGTCGACCGGGCAGACCTCGACGCAGTCCATATATTTGCACCGGATGCAGGCGTCGGTGACGACATAGGTCATGGGTATCGGCTCCATCTGTCGGCGGCTCGTCCGCCGCGCTTCCATGCGATTCCCCGCCTCCTATGCCGCCCGGCGGCGGCGCGTCAACGCTTAGCGGCAGTTGCGAATCACTCTCACTCCATAGCCGCCCGGCGGCGCGCGGTGGCGACAGCTTTTCCTTGGCGGCTGATAGGTCAGCTGGCAGCCGGCGTCCCGTCGGCGCCAAGCCGGACATAATGGGCCTGCGCCTCGCTGGCGGGGCCGCGCCGGCCGGGCAGCGACACCAGCCGTACGACCTCGATCCGCTCGCCGAGCGGCAGCACCAGCGTCGCGCCGGGATGGACAGCGGCCGCGGCGCGGGTGACGCGGCGGCCGTCGAGGCGGATATGCCCCGCCGCGACCATCGCCTGCGCCAGGCTGCGCGAGCGCGCGAACCGCAGGTACCAGAGCAGCTTGTCGAGCCGGATGCTTCCCGCCGCGCCCGGACTGGCCATCAGTCCTTGCGCCCCTCGGCAAGCAGCGCGGCGAGGCCGGCGAAGGGGCTGTGGGGCGACGGGCCGCGCCGTGCGGCGCGGTCGCCGCGGGATGGACGGGGCGCAGCACCGGGCGGCGGCGGGCCGCCCTTGCCCTTACCCTTGCCCTTGCCCTTGCTCTTCGCGGCACGCGCCTCGTGGGCCGGGCGCGTCGGGGGCGCCGTGTCGCGCGCGGTTCCGTTGCCCGGCTTCTTGCGCCGCGACTTGGTACGCTTGCGCGCGTCGGCGCGCTTGCGGCCCGACCAGCGCCAGCGCTCGAGCGCTGGATCGCCGACCGCGCGAAAGCCGAAGCTGCCGAGCAGCGCACGCCGCGTCGCCTCGTCGAGGCCGAGCGATGTCGCCAGCGCGGGGTCGATCGCGAAGCCCGGCGGCTCGGCGGCGTGCGGATCGACGGGGTCGCCGACGGCGTCGTCGTGATGATCGGCGTGCGGGTCGCCTCCGGTGACGGGGGCGGTCGGCGGCGCCGCGGCCTGCATGCGCGCGGCGTGCGCCTGGCGCGCCAGTTTCTCGGCCATGTCGATGCGCAGCCAGCCGGTCGCGCAGCGCCGGAACCCGGCTATCGCGAGGCCGCCCGCATCGCCGTCCTTGATCAGCACCGCACCGTGCGGCGGCAGCGCGCGAATCCCGCGGCCCTGCTGCGCCGCGAGCAGCGCCGCGCGCCAGCGCACCGCCTCCGGCTTCAGGAGCTGCGGGTGGAAGATGTCGAGCGTTCCGATCGTCAACCCCAGCTTCCTCAACTGCGGCCGCTCCTCGGCGCTCATCGCCGCGAGCTGGTCGTCGATCGCGGCGCGCGCGATCAGGCCGCCGCCGTCGGTCATCGCCGCGAGCAACGCGCGCACGCGCGGCGGGGTGAACAGGTCGCCCGCCGCCGCGCCCATCGCCGCGAGCGGCGCGGCGTGACGCGCGAGCTGGTCGGCGACGAAGCGCTGGAGCCGCTCGGCGATCGCCTGGACTTGCGGCGGGTCGAGCCGTCGCAACGCGGGCTCGAGCTGGACCGACGGCTGGACGAGCGTCGTGCCCTTGACGAGCGTCGCGACGATATGGCCGTGCCAGGCGATCCGCGGCGGCGCGCCGGGGTCGCTGACCAGCGCGAGGGCGCCGTCGTCGCCTTCGGCCAGCGCCTTCGCCCGTCGCGCCAGCTCGCCGCGCAAGTGCTTTTCCGCCGCCGCGAGCAGCAACCGGTGGTCGCTTGCGCGCGCCTGGGCATCCACCTTGAACTGAAAGCCGTTCAGCGTCCCGATCGCCTCGCCGTCGACGGCGACTGTGCCGTCGTGTCCGACCGCGACCGGCAGCGCGGCCCCCCGCTGCCCCGCGTCGCGGAGCAGCAACGCCAGCCTGCGGTCGACGAAACGCTGGGCGAGCGCGGAATGCAGGGCGTCGGACAGGCGCGATTCCAGGATTTGCGTTTTTTCTGTCCAGCCTGCGGCGTCGGCGATCCAGTCGCCGCGCTGGGCGATGAAGCAAAGCGTGCGGACCGCCGCGATCCGGCTCGCCAGCTGGTCGATATCGCCGTCGGTATCGTCGAGCCGCGCGAGCCGGCGCGCGAACCAGTCGGGATCGATCGTTCCCGCCCCGCTCGTCCGCCACTGCCACAGCTTGAGGACGGTGCGGCTGTGATGCTCGGCGCCCAGCTGCTCGAAATCGGGAAGGCCGCACACGTCCCAAAGCCGCGCGACCGCTTCGGCGTCGGTCGCGCGCGCCGCGACCTCGATGTCGCCCGCCAGATGCTTGAGCACGGCCAGGTCGACCGCTTCGGGCGCCGCGCGCAGCGACGGGTGCGCCGGCATCTGCCCCAGGTCGGCGATCAGCCGGTCGAGCGAGGTGAAGCGCGGCAGCGGGTTGCGCCAGAACAGGCTGGGCAGCGGCGGGAAGCGATGCTCCTCGATCGCCATGATCTCTTCGGGGGTCATTCCGCCCTGGGGCAGGCCGATCGTCCCGAAGCTGCCGTCCTGCTGGTGCCGCCCGGCGCGTCCCGCGATCTGCGCCATTTCGGAAATGGTCAGGCGGCGCAAGCGGCGGCCGTCGAACTTTTGCAGGCTCGCAAAGGCGACGTGCGTCACATCGAGGTTCAGCCCCATGCCGATCGCGTCGGTCGCGACCAGATAGTCGACCTCGCCCGCCTCGAACATCGCCACCTGGGCGTTGCGGGTCCTGGGGCTCAGCGCGCCCATCACGACCGCCGCCCCGCCCGCGAAGCGCCGGAGCATTTCGGCGATCGCATAGACTTCCTCGGCCGAAAAGGCGACGATCGCCGACCTTTTCGGCAGCCGCGACAGCTTCGCCGGGCCAGCGTAGCTCAGCGTGGAAAAGCGCGGCCGGGTGACGATCTCGGCTTCGGGCACCAGGTCGCGCACCAGGCCGGTGATGCTGGCCGAGCCGAGAATCATCGTTTCCTCGCGCCCGCGCGCGCGGAGCAACCGGTCGGTAAAGACATGGCCGCGCTCGGGGTCGGCGCCGAGCTGCGCCTCGTCTATGCCGACGAAGGCGACGTCGCGTTCCACCGGCAGCGCTTCCATCGTGCCGAGCAGATAACGCGCGCCCGGCGGCATGATTCGCTCTTCGCCGGTGACCAGCGCGACCTCCGACGCGCCCCTGATGGCGACGACGCGGTCATAGACTTCGCGGGCGAGCAGGCGCAGCGGAAAACCCATCATGCCGCTCGCGTGCGCCGTCAGGCGCTCGACCGCCAAATGGGTTTTGCCGGTGTTGGTGGGGCCAAGGACGGCCTTGACCGGGGTGGTGGCGGGAGACGGCATCTTCTTGTGATCCGATGCTGGCATGAGCCGCGTTGCGGCGCAACAGAGATGTTGGTCCCCCGTCACTTTATCGCCGCGCCCCTTGCCGTGGTGCGCGACTCGCCACGTCCCGGCCGGGCCACGCTTCGCCGCAGCGACCGGCCGGCGCGGCCGCGTTAAATTGACTTTAACGGCCTTTGTTTACAGAAAACCGGTCGGAAATTGGATCGGCGGCCGCCTCGTTCGCGGGGCGAACCGCCGGGCGGGGGTTGCAAGGTGTTTCAGCGTCACGAACCCATCGCGGGGATGTCGGGCAATGCCGCGGCCCTCACGATGTCGCAGGCGGTCCCGCTTCAGCGGGCCGGCGGCGCACCGTCGTGGCGCGAGGGCGTTCGCGACCGGCTTGCGGCGCTCGACCTCGTTCCCGACCTTGGCGCCAACATCGGGTCGGCCGAATGGTGGCGTGGCCTTGCGACGCTGACCCTGCTGTGCGGCAGCGCGATCGCGACCTTCCCCGGCATCCAGCCGCTCGCGGCGGGCGGCACCCCGGCGCTCGATGCGGCCGATTTCAACGAAGCGCGCGGCCAGATGATCGTGCCGCTGGCGCTCGGCGCCGATACCGGTCGCCACATGGCGGCAACCGACGCGGTGCGGCCGCTCGCGCAGGCCCCCGAACGGCCGCAGATCGAACTCACCGCGACCCTGGGCAACGGCGACAGCTTCGCGCGCCTGCTCGAACGTTCGGGCGTCGGCGGGGGCGAGGCGCAGGCGCTCGCGCAGCAGGTGTCGACCGCCGTGCCGCTTGCCGACATCGCCCCCGGAACCCGCATCGACCTCGTGCTCGGCCGCCGTGCGGCGCGCACGATGCCGCGCCCGGTGGAGGCGCTCGCGATGCGGGCCCGTTTCGACCTCAGGGTCGAGATGGAGCGGATCGGCGACCGGCTCGTCATGCGCCGCATCCCGATCGCCGTCGACGACACGCCGCTGCATATTCGCGGCAAGGTCGGGGCGGGCCTGTACCGCTCGGCGCGCGCCGCCGGCGCCCCGCCCGAAGCGATCCAGGCCTATCTGCGCGTGATCGGCAAGCAGATGTCGGTGTCGGGCATTCGCGCGTCGGACGAATATGACATCGTCGTCGGCTATCGCCGCGCCGAAACCGGCGAGACCGAGACGGGCAAGCTGCTCTACGCCGGGCTGATCCGCGACGGAAAGCCCAAGCTGTCGATGCTCGAATGGCAGAAGGACGGGCGCAGCCAGTGGTTCGAGGCGTCGGGCGTCGGCCAGCAATCGGGCGGCATGGTCCGGCCGACGCGTGGCCGCATCACATCGGGCTACGGCATGCGGCGCCACCCGATTCTGGGCTACAAGCGCATGCACTCGGGCGTCGATTTCGGCGGCGGCTATGGCGCGCCGATCCATGCGGTCACCGATGGCACCGTCACGATCGCCGGCCGCACCGGCGGTTTCGGCAATTATGTGAAGCTCAATCACGGCGGCGGGCTCGGCACCGGCTATGGCCATATGAGCCGCATTGCGGTGCGTTCGGGCCAGCATGTCCGTCGCGGCCAGATCCTCGGCTATATCGGTTCGAGCGGTCTTTCGACCGGGCCGCACCTTCATTTCGAGGTCTATCGCAACGGTCATGCCGTGAACCCGATGTCGGTCAGCTTCGTGACCCGCGCCCAGCTCGAAGGGACGGAGCTTGCCGCCTTCCGCGCGCGCATCCGCGAGCTGACGGCGATCGAGCCCGGCGCCGCGCTGACCCCGGTCGCGCCCCGGCAGGTCGAGGGGCCGAAGCTCGGCACGCTGGCCGACGTGGCGGCGAAGCGGGCGGGCGAAGGGATCTGATGTTGTTCCACCCCTCCCCTGAAGGGGAGGGGCTAATTGCACGCCAATAGCCATTTCCCCCGGCGCCAAGCGCGGCTATGCACGCGCCATGACTCACGCCGTATTTCCCGACACGCGCCTGCGCCGCACCCGCCGCACCGGCTGGAGCCGCGCGATGGTTCGCGAAACGCATCTGGCCCAGTCGAACCTGATCTGGCCGCTGTTCGTGTGCGCCGGCAGCGGCGCGGAGGAACCGGTCGCCAGCCTGCCCGGCGTGTCGCGCTGGTCGGTCGACCGGCTCGTCGAACGCGCCCGCGACGCCGTCGACGCAGGAATTCCGTGCCTTGCGCTGTTTCCCTATACCCAGCCCGACCGGCGCAGCGAGGATGGCGCCGAGGCGCTCAATCCCGACAATCTGATGTGCCGCGCCACCGCCGCGATCAAGGATGCGTGCGGTGACGATATCGGCGTCCTGACCGACGTCGCCCTCGATCCGTACACCAGCCACGGGCAGGACGGGCTGCTCGGCGACACGGGCTATGTCCTCAACGACGAAACGGTAGAGATGCTGGTCGGGCAGGCGCTCAATCAGGCGCGCGCCGGCGCCGACATCATCGCGCCGTCGGACATGATGGACGGGCGCGTCGGGGCGATCCGCGAAGCGCTCGAACTCGAAGGCTTCGGCCATGTCCAGATCATGAGCTACGCCGCCAAATATGCCTCGGCCTTCTATGGCCCCTTCCGCGATGCGGTCGGCTCGCGCGGGCTGCTGAAGGGCGACAAGAAGACCTACCAGATGGACCCGGCGAACGTCGAAGAGGCGCTGCGCGAGGTCGAAATGGACCTCGCCGAGGGCGCCGACAGCGTGATGGTCAAGCCGGGGCTGCCCTATCTCGACATCGTGCGCGCGGTGAAGGATGCCTTTGCGGTGCCCGTCTATGCCTATCAGGTGTCGGGCGAATATGCGATGATCGAGGCCGCCGCCGCGGCGGGTGCGGGCGACCGCGACGCGCTCGTCCTCGAAACCCTGCTCGCCTTTCGCCGCGCCGGCGCGTCGGGCGTGCTGACTTATCACGCCCTCCACGCGGCGCGTCTGCTCGGCGCCTGAGCGAAACGCGCATGACCGCCGCCGCATCGCCGCGCCGCTGGCTGTTCGTGCTGACGATCCTCGTCGGCAGTTTCCTGTTGTTCCTCGTCCAGCCGATGGTGGCGCGCATGGTGCTGCCGCGGCTCGGCGGCGCGCCCGCGGTCTGGAACAGCGCGATGCTCGTCTACCAGGCGCTGCTGCTCGGCGGCTACGCCTATGCGCACTGGCTCGGGCGCTTTGCGGTGCGGCGGCAGGCGATGATCCATCTTGGCCTGCTGTTGGTGGCGGCGCTGTGGCTCCCGGTCGGCATCGCGCGAATTGCGGCGCCGGCACCGGGGCAGGAGGCGCTTTGGGTGCCGCTCCTGCTCTTCGCCTCGATCGGGCCGGTCTTCCTTGCGGTGTCGGCGCAGGCCCCGCTGATGCAGCGCTGGTTCGCCGCCGATCCGCGCGCCGGCGATCCCTATTTCCTCTATGCGGCGTCGAATCTCGGCAGCTTCGCCGGGCTGATCAGCTATCCTGCCCTCGTCGAGCCGGCGATGCCGCTCGCGGCGCAAAGCTGGGGGTGGACCGCGGGCTATGCGCTGCTGTTCGTGCTCGTCGCGGCAAGCGCCGCGGCGCGCCGGGGCGGCGGGGCGGCGATACCGGAGGCCGCGCGCGACGACGAACCGCGCCCGCGATGGCGGCGCCGGCTTCACTGGCTGGCGATCGCCGCGGTCCCGTCGGGCCTGATGCTCTCGACCACGACCCACCTGACCACCGATATCGTCGCCATGCCACTCCTGTGGGTGCTCCCGCTCGGCCTCTACCTGCTCAGCTTCGTCATCGCCTTTTCGACGCTGACGCGGCTGACGATGATCGTCACCTTCGTCGCGCCGCCGGTGCTGCTCGGGGTCGGCGGGCTCGCGCTGCTCAGCTCGGGCGGCGGATCGATGATGGTCGCCCTTGCCAGCCTTGCGATGCTGTTCGTCGTCGCGGTCGCATTGCACGGCTATCTCTATCACCTGCGACCCGCGCCGGGGCATCTGACGCTCTTCTATCTGATCATGTCGGCGGGCGGGGTGTTCGGCGGGCTGTTCGCGGCGCTCGTCGCGCCGCTCGTCTTCGACTGGGTGTACGAACATCCGCTGCTCGTCCTCGCCGCGGCGCTGCTGCTGCCTTTGCCCAAGTTGATCCCGTGGGATAGCGCCTTCGGCCTCGCGCCGCGCGCCGCGCGCATGGCCGTCGCGCTGCTGGTTGCGATCGCCGCTTTCGCCGCGTGGCGCATGGTCGGCGACTGGACCGGCCGCTTCGAGGGCGCGGCGATCGGGTGGAGTGCCGCGATCTTCACCATCGGCCTGTTCGTGATCGGCTGGCGCTGGGCCTATGTCGCGGTGCTTGCGATGCTGATGCTCGGCGTCGGCGGGTGGAGCACGGTGCAGGACAGTTTCACCGACATGCGCGTGCGCAGCTATTTCGGCGTCTACACCGTCACCGACGATCCCTATCGGCACCAGCGGCGGCTCGCGCACGGCACGACGCTGCACGGCCTGCAACGCACCGACGCGGGCCATGCCTATGAACCGACGACCTATTACGGGCATGATTCGGGGGTGGGCCTGGCGCTCGACCGCGCGCCGTCCGATGCGGCGATCGGCATCGTCGGCCTGGGAGCGGGCACGCTGTCCTGCTATCGCCGGCCCGGCCAGCACTGGACGATCTTCGAGATCGATCCGGCGATGGTCGCGATCGCGCGCGACCCCGCCAAATTCACCTTCCTTTCGCATTGCGCCCCCGACACGCCGATCGTGCTGGGCGATGCGCGGCTCGAGATTGCAAAGCAGCCGCCGGGGCGGCTCGACGTGCTGGTCATCGACGCCTTTTCGTCCGATGCGATCCCGCTCCACCTGCTCACCAAAGAGGCGATGGGCCTCTATGCCCGCGCTCTGAAACCCGACGGACTGCTTCTCGTTCACATTTCGAACCGCTTCTTCGACCTCGAACCCGTTCTGGCGGCGGAGGCGCGGGCACGCGGCTGGGCGGCGGCGATCCGCATGGACCCCGGCCCGGCGCAGGCCGATGCCAACCTGACCGGATCGAACTGGGTCGCGCTCGCGGCGACGCCGCAGCGGCTTGCCCGGTTGACCGGCCCCCTGCGTCCGCGCGACAAGGCTTATGAAGCGGGGGCCTGGGTGCCGCTCGAAGAGCGCGCGCATTTCGACCGCTGGACCGACGACTATGCCTCGACGCTGCCGGTCCTCTTGTGGAAGCATCTTATCGGAGGTCGCGAATGACCCGCAACGACATCAGCATCATCGCCGTCAACGGCAAGGCGCCGCGCATCGACCCCAGCGCCTTCATCGCGCCGGGCTGCCGGATCATCGGCGACGTCGAGATCGGCCCCGATGTCAGCATCTGGTACAATTGCGTGCTGCGCGCCGACGTCAGCCACATTCGCATCGGCGCCCGCTCGAATATCCAGGACGGCAGCGTCGTGCATTGCGACGGCCCGATGCCGCACCGCCCCGACGGCTATCCGACGATCATCGGCGAGGATGTGCTGATCGGCCACATGGCGATGGTCCACGGCTGCACGCTGGCCGATCGCGCCTTCGTCGGTTTGAAGGCGACGGTGATGAACGGCTGCCGCATCGGCAGCGACGCGATGCTTGCCGCGGGTGCGCTGCTGACCGAGCACAAGGAGATTCCCGACCGCGAACTTTGGGCCGGTGCGCCGGCACGCCGCATCCGCGCGATCGACGATGCCCAGGCGGCGGGAATGCAGGCGGGCGTCGCGCATTATGTGCTCAACGGCCGGATGCACCGGGAGGCGGTGGAAAATTGATCTCGCCCCTCCCGCTTGCGGGAGGGGCGATCAGTCAGCTATCGCCCTCGGCAACCGCCAGCCCGTTCTTCATCATCACGGGCAACTGGGTCAGGGTGAACAGGAAGGACAGGGCGGTCACGCCCCAGACCTTGATCGTCAGCCACGCATCGAAGCTCATCCGTCCTGCCTGGATCAACTCGTACATCACATGGTTGGCGATCCCCAGCGCGGCGAAGAACAGTCCCCAGTTGCGTGACAGGAGCAGCCAGCCCCTCTCGGTCACGCCGTCGAGCGCGGATTGCAGCAGATATTTGAGCATCGGCTTTTTCATCAGCCAGCCGCCGAGCAGCAACAGCGCAAAGGCGGCATAGATGATCGTCGGCTTCATCACGATGAAGCGTTCGTCGTGGAACCAGATGGTCAGCGCGCCAAAGCCGAGGACCAGGACGCCCGACATCCACAGCATCGGCGAAATCCGGCCCAGCTTCCATTTCGACACGATCATCGCGACGACGATCGCGACCATGAAGGCCAGCGTACCCTTGATCGCCCCCGACGTCGCGGCGAACGCGCCGTCGCCGCCCGACGTGACTTTATAGGTCAGGAAAAAGACCAGCAACGGCCCGAAGTCGATCGCGAAATTCAGCCAGCCATGCTTGGCCGGCGGCGGGGCCGGGACGGGTTCGGGGCCGCCGGGCAACTGGTCGCTCATCGGATGTTTCCTGCAATGATTCGCGCGATCTCGTCGGCGTCGAAGGGGCGCAGATCGTCGATCGTCTCGCCGATGCCGATCGCGTGGATGGGAAGCCCGTGGCGCTCGGCCGCGGCGACGAGAACGCCGCCGCGCGCGGTGCCGTCGAGCTTGGTCATGACCAGCCCCGTGACCCCGGCAACCTCGCGGAACACGTCGATCTGGGACAGGGCATTCTGCCCCGTCGTCGCATCGAGGACGAGCACGACGTCGTGCGGCGCCGCGGGATTAAGCCGGCCGAGCACGCGCTTGATCTTCGCGAGTTCGTCCATCAGTTCGCGCTTGTTCTGAAGCCGTCCGGCGGTGTCGACGATCAGCACGTCGATGCCCGTCGCGGTCGCCTGCTTCACCGCGTCGAACACGATGCCGGCGGCATCGCCGCCCTCCGGCCCGGCCATGATCGGCACGCCCAGCCGCTCGGCCCAGACCTTCAGTTGCCCGATCGCGGCGGCGCGAAACGTGTCGCCGGCGACCAGCATCACGCCATAATCCTGTTCCTGGAACAGATGCGCGAGCTTGGCGATCGTGGTCGTCTTGCCCGACCCGTTGACCCCAATGACAAGGATGACCTGCGGGCGCGGAAAGGCGTCGATCTCCAGCGGTTCGGCGACCGGCCGCAGCACCGCCGCAATCTCTTCGGCGACGATCGTCCGCAGGCCCTCGACGCCGCCGGCGACCGCGTCGCGCCGCGCCGCGAGCCGCTCGCGGATGCGCGCCGCCATACCGGGCCCCAGGTCGGCGGTGATCAGCGCCTCCTCGATCCGGTCCAGATCCTCGTCGTCGAGCCGCGACTTGCCGGTCAGCCCCGACAGATTTTCGCCCAGCCGCTCGGACGTGCGCCTCAGCCCGCCGAACAGCCGCTCGCTCCAGCTTGCGCCGCTCATGCCGTCCTATCCTTCTCGATCCTGGTTGCCTGCATCCGGTCGCCGTCGCGGCCGCCGATCCGCACCGGCACGATGCTGCCGGGTTCGGCCGGGGTCGCCAGCGTCAGCGCCGCGAAATTTTCGCCATGCCCGTTCACCCCGTCGCGTTCGACGAGCATCGCGGTCCGGTCGCCGCGCTGCGCGTCCAGCCAGCGATGGCGCCGCCGCGCATTGGCGTCGCGAAGCCGCGCGGCACGGTCGCGCGCCAGCGCGCGTCCGACCTGCGGCATCCGCGCGGCGGGGGTGCCCGCGCGCGGGCTATAGGGAAATATATGGCCAAAGACGATGTCGGCGTCGTCGATCAACGCCAGCGTGTTGGCGAACATCGCCTCATCCTCGGTCGGGAATCCGGCGATCAGGTCGGCGCCGATCGCGATGTCGCCGCGCGCCGCCTTCAATCGCTCGACCAGCCGCACCGTTTCGGCGCGGCGGTGGCGGCGCTTCATCCGCGTCAGGATCATGTCGTCGCCCGCCTGCATCGACAGGTGGACGTGCGGCATCACCCGAGGTTCGCCGGTCAGCAGCGCGAACAGCGCGTCGTCGATCCGGTCGGGGTCGAGGGACGACAGGCGCAGCCGATCGACCGGCAGCGCGAGCAGCGCCTCGACGAGCGCCGCCAGGCTGGTGCCACTGTCGTCGCCATAGCTCGCCAGATCGACCCCGGTCAGCACGATTTCGCGCTGGCCGCAGTCGAGCGCGGCCCGTGCGGCGTCGGCAACGGCCGCGACGGTCGCCGAGCGCGCCGTCCCACGCGCGAGCACGGTCGCGCAGAATGTGCAGCTATGCGAACAGCCGGTCTGGACGCCCAGAAAGGCGCGGGCATGGTCGGCGCCGGAGAGGGCGGGGGTGTAGGGGCCAACTGCCTTTGATGAATCCGTGTGCTCCCGCAGAGGCGGGAGCCCATCACCCGTCGGTGCGATGTCGAACCGGTCGGAGATGGGTCCCCGCCTTCGCGGGGACACACGGGTCTGATAGCTCTCGGCCAGCCCCTTGGCGTCGTTTCCGACCACCCGCGCGCCCATCGCTTCGAAAGCGTCGCGTTCGAGCTCGCCGGCGCAGCCTGTCACCACCACCGACGCCTCGGGTCGTTCGCGCAAGGCCCGGCGCACCGCCTGCCGCGCCTGCCGCACCGCCTCGTCGGTCACCGCACAGCTGTTGAAGACGATCGTGTCCGCCGCGCCGGCCGTGATCGCGGCGGCGCGCACGGCCTCGCCCTCGGCGATGTTCAGCCGGCATCCGAAATTGACGACTTCGACGCGTCCGCCGCCGCTCATCCGAACCGCGTCCAGTCGGTCTCGCCCTCGAACACGCGGGTCGCCGCGCCGCTCATCACGATCGGATCGCCATCGCGCCAGCGGATGACCAGGTCGCCGCCAGGCAGCGAGACGGTGACGGGAGAGCGGACCAGTCCCGCGCGGATCGCGGCGACCGCGGTCGCGCACGCGCCGGTGCCGCACGCCTGCGTCAGCCCGACGCCGCGTTCCCAGACGCGCAGTTGCAGGCGGTCGGGGCCATCGAGGCTCGCGACATTGACGTTGACGCGCTCGGGGAACAGCGGGTCGGTCTCGATCCGCGGGCCCAGCTCGGCGAGCGGTACCGCGTCGGCCTCCGGGACGAAGAAGATGATGTGCGGATTGCCGACATTGACCGCGGCGCCGCGTTCCAGCTCGTCCCACGCGACGGGCATGTCGCGCGTGTCCATCGGCATCGCGAGCGGGATCGATTCCCAGTCGAAGGCGGGCTCGCCCAGCGTCACTTCGGCGCCTCCGTCCGCGGGGGTGACGCGCAGCATCCCGCCCAGCGTCTCGATCACCGCGGGTTTGCCGATCAGCGTCGCGACGCAGCGCGTCGCATTGCCGCATGCCTCGACCTCGCCGCCGTCGGCGTTGAAGATCCGCATCCGGACGTCGGCCTTGTCGGACGGTTCGAGCAGGATCAGCTGGTCGCAGCCGATGCCGTGCCGCCGGTCGGCGATCGCATGCGCGCGCGCGGGGGTCATCTCGACCGCGCTTTCGCGCGCGTCGATGACGACGAAGTCGTTGCCCAGCCCGTGCATCTTGGTGAAGCGATCCGCCATGGTCCCGCGCATTTAGGGGCGCGCAGGCGCGAAGTCTAGCGACGCGGGTGCAGCCTTCGCATTCTCCGTTTCCGGGAAGGGGCGGAAACTACGCCGTCCGGCGCAGCGTTTCGTCTGCGGGGGCGGCGCTTTCGTCCGCAGGCAGCATCGGCGCGCGCAGCAGGCCGCGCTCGGCGAGCATTGCCGCGGTATCGGCGGGCGACATCGCCCGGCCATAGTGCCAGCCCTGGCCCTTGGAACAACCGAGGCGGGTCAGTTCGACCGCGGTCGCCTCGTCCTCGACACCTTCGGCGGTGATCGGCATCGCCAGGCTTTCGCCCAGCCGTACGATCGCGACGACAATCGCCTTCGCGTCCTGGCTTCCGCGCATCGCGGCGATGAAGCTCTTGTCGATCTTGATCCGGTCAAAGGGCAGCGCGCGCAGGTGCGACAGCGAACTATATCCGGTACCGAAATCGTCGAGGCTCAGCGATACGCCCTGATTCTTCAGGCTCGTGACGATCGATCGCACGAGCGGCAGATTTTCGAACAGCGAACTTTCGGTGATCTCGACCTCCAGCTGGCTTGCCGGGAACCCAGATTCGACGAGCAGCTTGGTCAGCTTCTGGCTGAACCATGGGTCCTTCAATTGCTGCGGCGATATGTTGACTGCGAGCGACACCGACGGGTCCCAGGCCCGGGCGATCGCCATCGCCTCGCGGATGACCTGCAGCGACAATTCGCCGATCAGTCCGCTTTCCTCGGCGACCGGAATGAACCGCTCGGGCAGGATCATGCCATATTCGGGCGAATCCCAGCGCATCAGCATCTCGAACCCCATCAGACGCCCGCTGGCGATGTCGACCTGGGGCTCGAAATAGGGGATGAACTCGCCGCGGGGCATGCCCTCGCGGATGCCGGTCTCGATCTGGTTGCGGACCTGCACCGCCATTTCCATGCCGGTCTCGAACCAGCAATAGCGGTTCCGGCCCTCGTCCTTGCAATGATACATGGCGATATCGGCCTGGCGCACCAGCGTTTCCATCGTCGCGCTTGCATCGGTCGCCAGCGCGATGCCCAGCGAGCCGCCGATCCGGATGCGCTGCGCATCGTGCGGGACCGGTTCTTCGAGCGCGGTGACAAGCTGCGCCGCCAGCGCTTCGATGTCGGGCCGCGCGGCGGGTTCGAACGCCATCATCGCCACGAATTCGTCGCCGCCGAGCCGGGCGCGCATGGCACTCGGCGGCAGGATCGCCGAAATGCGTTCGGCGACGATCTGCAGCACGCGATCGCCCGCGACGTGGCCGTGGATGTCGTTGACCGTCTTGAAATAGTCGAGGTCGAGCAGGAACAGCGCGACGTGCCGCTTTTCCGAAATCGCGCGCGCGATCATCGGCTGGCCCTGCGCCAGTAGCGCGCGCCGGTTGAGATAGCCGGTCAGCGGGTCGGTGTCCGCCAGGTAGCGCGCGCGCCTTTCGGCCAGCGTGCGTTCGCGGATCTCGCGGTTGAGGTCGTCGTAGCGGCGCCAGCCGAACAGCAGCAGCGCGATGTTGAGGATCAGGGTCGCGGTCAGCAGCCGGTCGGGCCCGCCGCCGAGCCCGGCGAGCGCGCGCACGGCCGATTGCATCGCGGTGCTGCCCGTTCCGACGAACAGCAGGATCGCCGCGACGACGATACCTCCCGCGACGATATCGCGTTTCGCGCCTTCGCTACGATCCCATTCCTTCGGCGCAGCCGGTTCGACAGTCATTGAAATTCCCCACACTCGGGCCCTCTTTGCCCTGCAAGCGGTGAAATTTGCGTTAAGTGGCGGTGCGCGGCGGCTTGCCTTTGCCCGCGCATTGGCGTAAGGGCACCGCGTTCGTCCGCATCATGCGGAGGGGCATATCGACATCCGCGACGGAGACTCTGTCCACGGATAGCCGCTGGTTGGCGAGGTTTCGCTCACCGGCGTCTTTTGCGTTGCGGGTCGTCAGAAGGGATTTGAAGGCGCATGTTCGACAGTCTGAGCAATCGGCTTGGCGATGTTTTCGGGAAGCTCCGCGGCCGCGGCGCGCTGACCGAGGCCGACGTGCGCGCGGCGATGCGCGAGGTTCGCATCGCGCTGCTCGAAGCCGACGTCGCGCTGCCCGTCGTGCGCAGCTTCGTCGACCAGGTCACCGAACTGGCGATCGGCCAAAATGTCCTGCGCTCGGTCACGCCGGGGCAGCAGGTGGTCAAGATCGTCAACGACGCGCTGACCGAGATGCTCGGCTCCGAAACCGCCGAACTCGATCTCAACGTCGCGCCGCCCGCGGTGATCATGATGGTCGGCCTCCAGGGGTCGGGCAAGACCACGTCGACCGCGAAGATCGCGAAGCGGCTGAAGGACAAGGAGCGCAAGAAGGTGCTGATGGCGTCGCTCGACGTCAATCGCCCCGCGGCGCAGGAACAGCTTGCCGTCCTCGGCACCCAGATTGACGTTGCGACGCTGCCGATTATCGCCGGGCAGCAACCGGTCGAGATCGCGAACCGCGCGATGCAGGCGGCGAAGCTCCAGGGCTATGACGTGCTGATGCTCGACACCGCGGGGCGCCTCCACGTCGACCAGCAACTGATGGACGAGATGCAGGCGGTGTCGCGCGCCGCCAATCCGGCCGAAACGCTGCTCGTCGTCGACAGCCTGACCGGTCAGGACGCGGTTCAGGTCGCGCAGCGCTTCACCGACCAGGTGCCGCTCACCGGCGTCGTGCTCACCCGCATGGACGGCGATGCGCGCGGCGGTGCGGCGCTGTCGATGCGGGCGGTCACCGGCAAGCCGATCAAGTTCGCGGGCACCGGCGAAAAGCTCGACGGGCTCGAGCTGTTCCAGCCGTCGCGTATCGCCGGCCGCATCCTGGGCATGGGAGACGTTGTCAGCCTCGTCGAGCGCGCGGCGGAGACCATCCAGGCCGAAGAGGCCGAGGCGATGGCGAAGAAGATGGCGAAGGGGCAGTTCGACCTCGACGATCTTCGTACCCAGCTCAACCAGATGCGCCGCATGGGCGGCATCGGCGCGCTCGCGGGGATGATCCCCGGCCTCAAGAAGGCGCAGGCGGCAATGGCGCAGAGCGGCACCGACGACAAGATGCTCGTCCATTTCGATGCGATCATGGGGTCGATGACCCCCGCCGAGCGCGCGAAGCCCGCGATCATCAACGCCAAGCGCAAGATCCGCATCGCCAACGGGTCGGGCACCAACGTGCAACAGGTGAACAAGGTGCTCAAGATGCACCAGGAAATGTCCACCGCGATGAAGAAGATCCGCAAGATGGGCGGGCTCAAGGGGCTCGGCGCGCTGTTCGGACGCGGCGGCGGCATTCCCGGAATGGGTGGAATGGGCGGCGGCGGCGCCGGCGGCCTCCCCGGTCTCGGCGGCGGCGGTGCGATCCCGCCCGATCTCGCCAACCTTATGAAGAAAAAGAAATAATCCCGACAACCACAGTTCAGACTCAGAAGGACATTATCATGGCTACCTCCATTCGCCTCTCGCGCGGCGGTTCGAAAAAGCGCCCTTACTACAAGATCGTCGTCGCCGACTCGCGCAGCCCGCGCGACGGCCGCTTCATCGAGCGCATCGGCAGCTATAACCCGCTGCTCGCCAAGGATAACCCGGAGCGCGTCAAGCTCGACACCGACCGCGCGCAGCACTGGCTGAGCGTCGGCGCGCAGCCGACCGACCGCGTCGCCCGCTTCCTCGATGCCGCGGGCCTCAAGGAACGCGCCGCGCGCAACAACCCGAAGAAGGCCGAGCCGGGCGAGAAGGCCAAGGAACGCGCCGAAGAGCGTGCCGCCAAGGCCGCCGAGGCCGAAGAGGCCGCCAAGGAAGCCGCTGCGGCCCCTGCCGAGGACGCTGCCGCTCCCGCCGAAGAGGCTGCGGCTGAATCGGATGCGACCGGTTCGGTGAAGAGCGAAGACACTGCCGAAGCGGTTGCCGACGCGGTCGCCGAAGAGGTCCCCGCCGAGACGCCGGCCGAAGACGCCGCCGCGATCGCCGAGGAAGTCGCCGAAGGCGGCCCGGCTCCGGCCGAAGGCGAAGAAAAGGCCGAAGGCTAGGCCATGCCTCACCCCTCCCCTTCAGGGGAGGGGCCGGGGGTGGGGGCTCGCAAACGAGCGCCTACGCCCGCACCCCCCCACCCCAACCCCTCCCCTGAAGGAGAGGGGCTTGAGAGGCGCGACCGCCCCGTCACCCTTGCCGCCATCGCCGGTGCGCACGGGGTGCGGGGCGAGGTGCGGCTCAAATTGTTCGGCGAAGGCGTGCAAGGCTTGCGCGCCTTTTCCACATTCGACGCGGGCGGGCGCAAGCTCACGCTGAAATCGCTGCGCCCCGCCAATCAGGGCGCGGTCGCGCAATTCGCCGAAATCACCGACCGCGGCGCCGCCGAGGCGCTCCGCGGCACCGTCCTGACGGTCCCGCGTTCGGCGCTGCCGCCGCTGGGTGAGGGCGAATATTATCACCATGATCTGATCGGGCTCGCCTGCACCTCGACCGACGGCACCGCGCTCGGCACCGTCGTCGCGGTCGAGAATTTCGGCGCCGGCGACATCCTGGAGATCGAGCGTCCCGCGCCGCCGGGCCAGAAGCCCCGGCGCTTCATGGTGCCGATGACCGCGCAGGCGGTGCCGGCGTGGAGCGATGAGGGAGTCACCGTTGCGGTGGCCTTCGCAGAAACCGAATAGGTCGGACGGGAATCTCGCCGCAAGGGGGAGCGGCCGGGCGCCGGTGACGGCGGCCGGAACGGTCGACGGGATTCCCGCCCGTCTCAGTTCGCGCCGAGGCGCGGGTTCGAAGGCGACGCGGCGCGCGCGCGGCGGCGCCAGGCGCGCCAGGCGCTCGCGATCTGCGAAAAGCCGCGGTCGAGGTCGGCGCTGAAGCGGCCGTGATTGTCGGCCCAGCCGCGCATCCATATTTCATCGATCATCGATCGTCTCCTGCTGGTGGGGTGCGGGTGAGATGCGCTCTTCGCGCGTCCGCCGCCAACAAAAGCTTTGCGGATATCCATAAGCTCAGCTTATAATATGCCGATGTCCAGGATTCCGCCCCTTGCCGCGATCCGTGCATTCGAATGCGCCGGAAGGCTGGAAAATTTCTCGCGTGCGGCCGAAGAGTTGGGGATGACGCAGGCCGCGGTCAGCTATCAGGTCCGTCAATTGGAGGATCGGCTCGGCCGCGCCTTGTTCGTGCGCGAGAAGGGGCGCGTGCGCCTGTCCGAAACGGGGCAGCGATTGCTGCCCGCGATCAGCACCGCCTTCGCCTCGATGGGCGACGCCTTCGCCGCGCTCGGCAATGACGAGGCCGACATTTTGACGATCAGCGCCGCGACGACCTTTGGCGGCACCTGGCTTAGCGCGCGTATCGGGCGTTTCCAGCTGCGCTATCCCGACCTTGCGGTGCGGCTGTCGATGTCGAACGCCTATGTCGATTTCGACGCGTCGGACGTCGATGTTGCGATCCGTATCGGCAAGGGCGGCTGGCCCGGCCTGCGCGCCGACTTCCTGTTCCGCAGCCATGTGACGCCGATCTGCGCCCCGGCCTTTCGGGAGGCGAACCGGATCGCCGCACCCGCCGACCTGCTCAACGTCGAACGGCTGGCGCCCAACGATCCCTGGTGGGCGGGCTGGCTCGCCGAGGCCGGAGTCGGCGTCGCACCGCCGCCGCGCCGCGGGGTCGAACTCGACAGCCAGCTTCAGGAGGCGAGCGCGGTGCAGGGCGGCTATGGGATCGCGCTGATGACCCCGCTGCTCTGGCGCGCCGAGCTCGACAGCGGGCGGATGGTCCAGCCGTTCGATACGCTCTACCAGCCCGGCGGCGCGAACTGGCTCGTCTATCGCGAAGGCCGCAGCCGCGTGCGCAAGATCGAACGCTTCCGCGAATGGCTGCGCGAGGAATTCGAAGCGGATCGTCCCCTGCTCCCCGACGCGCTATGGCGGCCGCTCGATTAGCTTTGCTTGCCGCGGCGACCGTTGTATATACATCCTGTATATACGGAGGGTCCCATGACCAAGGAATATCGCGCCAAAGTCTTCAAGTCGGGCAATTCGCTCGCACTGCGCCTGCCCAGGGCTCTTGGACTCAAGGAAGGGACCGAAATGGTCGTTCGCGAAGACCATGGCGAATTCCGCTTCGAGCCGGTGGAAAAACCAAAGGCCAAGATCGACGTCAGCGGCTTCTGGGGCAAGGCGCCTTGGCTCAAGCTGCCGCCACGCGAGGACGTCGAGGAACGGCAACTGGACTGGGAAGGCAAGCAACTGAAGCCTGATGAGTGAGTTCCGCTTCCTGCTCGACAGCAACATCTGCATCTATCTCTTGACCGGAGTTTCCGCCACGCTCCTTGCGCGAGTGGAAGAACAGGACGCCGATACGCTTTGCTGCTCGTCCATCAATCTGGCCGAAATTGCGGTAGGTTATGGGGCGAAGGCGCGCAGCGCCGCCGATCTCGAGGCCTTTCTGAGAACAGTGCCGGCCGTGCCGTTCGACGAGGCGGCGGCCAGAATTTATGGGACGTTGCCCCACCGGCTGGGTGTATTCGATCGACTGATCGCCGCCCATGCGCTGTCGCTCGGCCTTACCCTCGTCACCAACAACGAAGCCGACTTCGCCGACGTTCCGGCGCTGACGGTCGAGAATTGGACGCTATAGGCGGCCGATGACCTTCGCCGCCGTCCCCCTGACGCTCTATCCCGACATGTTCCCCGGACCGCTGGGGCACAGCATGGCGGGGCGCGCGCTCGAAAGCGGAACGTGGGCCTGCGCGCCCGTCCAGATCCGCGATTTCGCGACCGACCGGCATCGCACCGTCGACGACACCCCCGCGGGCGGCGGAGCGGGGATGGTGCTGCGCGCCGACGTGCTCGCCGCGGCGATCGACCACGCTACGGCGGCGCATCCGGACCTTCCGGTGCTGGCGATGACCCCGCGCGGCGTCCCGGTCACCCAGGCCCGCGTGCGCGCGCTTGCCGAGGGTCCGGGCGCGATCATCCTGTGCGGTCGTTTCGAGGGTTTCGACGAACGCATTTTCGAGGCACGCGCGATCGAAGAGGTGTCGATGGGCGACATCATCCTGTCGGGCGGAGAGATGGGGGCGTTGATGCTGCTCGACGCTTGCATTCGGTTGCTTCCCGGCGTAATGGGCGCGGCTTCAAGCGGCGACGACGAATCGTTCGAGGACGGTTTGCTCGAATATCCGCACTATACCCGGCCCGCGATGTGGGAAGGGCGCACGATCCCCGAAGTGCTGCGATCGGGGGATCATGCGAAGATCGCCGCCTGGCGGAAACAAAGGGCGGAGGACGACACACGGTTACGCAGGCCGGACCTTTGGGAGCGCCATGAGGGCGCTCGGGACCGACCTGCCTCTGGCGCGCGGCAAAAGAAGAAGGACTAGAGGCATGAACCTCATCCAGACGATCGAAGCCGAAGAAATCGCCAAGGCCGGCAAAGAGATTCCGACGTTCCGTCCGGGCGACACGCTGCGCGTCGGCGTGCGCGTCGTCGAAGGCGAACGCACCCGCGTCCAGAATTTCGAAGGCGTGTGCATCGCGCGCTCGAACAAGGGCATGGGATCGAACTTCACCGTGCGCAAGCTGTCGTTCGGTGAGGGCGTCGAGCGCGTCTTCCCGCTCTATTCGCCCAACATCGATTCGATTACCGTCGTCCGCAAGGGCGCCGTCCGCCGCGCGAAACTTTACTATCTGCGCGGCCGCACCGGCAAATCGGCGCGTATTGCGGAGCGCCGCGACAACCGGCCCGGAACCGAAGGCTAAGGAGAGCTTCTCTCACCCAAAGCCGAAACAGCTTTCCAAAACGGCCGGTTCCGCCAACAGGCAGAACCGGCCGTTTGCATATTCAGAACCACGAAAGGCAGGACCATCATGGGTTATCGTATCGTAGTCGCGGGCGCGACGGGCAATGTCGGGCGCGAAGTGCTCGCCATTCTCGCCGAGCGCGAATTCCCCATCGACGCACTCGCCGCTGTCGCCTCGTCGCGCAGCCAGGGCACCGAGGTGGAAATCGGCGACACGGGCAAGACCGTGAAATGCCAGAATATCGAAAATTTCGACTGGTCGGGCTGGGACATGGCGATCTTTGCCATCGGCAGCGACGCGACCGCGACCTATGCGCCAAAGGCCGCCGCGGCGGGCTGCACGGTGATCGACAACAGCTCGCTCTACCGCATGGATCCCGACGTGCCGCTGATCGTGCCCGAGGTGAACCCCGACGCGATCGACGGCTATACGAAGCGGAACATCATCGCGAACCCCAATTGCTCGACCGCGCAGATGGTCGTCGCGCTGAAGCCGCTGCATGACGCCGCCGGGATCAAGCGCGTCGTCGTCTCGACCTACCAGTCGGTGTCGGGCGCGGGCAAGGCGGGCATGGACGAGCTGTGGAACCAGACGCGCCAGATCTTCGTCGGCGACGAAAAGGACATCGGCAAGTTCACCAAGCAGATCGCCTTCAACGTCATCCCGCACATCGACAAATTCCTCGAGGACGGCTCGACCAAGGAGGAATGGAAGATGGTCGTGGAGACCAAGAAGATCCTCGACCCGAAGGTAAAGGTCGTCGCGACCTGCGTCCGCGTCCCGGTCTTCGTCGGCCACGCCGAGGCCCTGCATATCGAACTCGAGCGCGAACTCAGCGCCGAACAGGCGCAGGACATCCTGCGCGAAGCCCCCGGGGTGATGCTCGTCGACAAGCGCGAGGACGGGGGCTATGTGACCCCGGTCGAATGCGTCGGCGACTATGCGACCTTCGTCAGCCGCGTGCGCGACGACAGCACCGTCGACAACGGCCTCGCGCTGTGGTGCGTCAGCGACAATCTGCGCAAGGGCGCCGCCCTGAACGCGGTGCAGATCGCCGAACTCCTCGGCCGCCGCCACCTCAAAAAGGGCTGATGCCCCTGTCCCGTTCGTGTCGAGCCCTTCGACTGCCTTGGCAGGCACTCGGGATAAACGTCGGCTTTTGGCCGAAGTCGAGACACCCGTCGGGGTGACTGCCGTCGAGGCATCTCGACTTCGCTCGATGCGAACGGGTAGGGGGGGAGGTGTTTTCGGTCTTCGCACCCATCCCTCGCCCGCAACGCCTGCTGCTCGGCCTGCTCCTCGCGTTGCTGCTGCTCGCGCAGGTCGACCAGCCCTATCCGTCGATCGCGCCGCTTCAGCATAGTCCCACCGCGCTGCTGCTGACCGCCTCTCCCTGGCTGCTGCGGCGCTGGCCGCTGTCGACCCCGGCGCTCGCGTCGATCCTGCTGTTTCTCGCGCTGCATACGCTCGGCGGGCGCTATGCGTACAGCAATGTGCCCTACGACGACTGGGCGCGCGCGCTGACGGGCAGGGGGCTGTCGCAGGCACTCGGGTGGACGCGCAATCACTACGATCGCCTCGTCCATTTTGCGTTCGGCCTGCTGTCGGTCGTCCCGGTCGTAGAGGTCGCGCGGCGCTATGGCGGGCTCGGCCGGCGCGGCGCGATGGCGGCGGCGCTGGGCTGGGTGCTTTCGGTCTCGTGCCTTTACGAAATTTTCGAATGGCTGCTGACCATCGTCGCGGCGGGCGAAACGGCCGACCGCTACAATGGGCAACAGGGCGATATGTGGGATGCGCAAAAGGATATGGCGCTCGCGGCGCTCGGTGCGGTAACGATGCTGCTCGTGCCGCGCGGCGAACGGAAGGAGCCCTGATGCGACGATTGACGACGATCGCGATGCTGGCGCTGCTCGCCGCGTGCAAGCCGGCGGCAGAAACGCCCGCGACGCCCGACGAGGGCGAGGTGCCGACCGCGCCGGAAATGCCGCAGGCCGCGGCAGAGGGTCCGGCGGCGGCGACCACCGCGATCGGCCTCGACGGCGCCGGGTTGCGCTTCGTCGACACGGCCAGCGGCAAGACGAGCCTGCTCGCCTTCGGCGTTCCGCGCGCGCAGGCCGAAGAGGCGCTCGCGCGCGTCGAGGGCGCCGCCGACGATCGCAGCAGCAACGAGGAATGCGGGGCGGGGACGATGGACTTCACCCGCTACAACGCGATGACGCTCAACTTCCAGGACGACAAGTTCGCCGGCTGGTTCCTCGGCAACGAGCCCGGCGCCGACCGGTACACGACGATGAGCGGTATCGGTGTCGGCACCACGCGCGCCGCGGCGAAGCAAAGCGTCGCCATCGTCGACGTCGAGGACAGCACGCTGGGCGAGGAATTCACGATCGGCAGCGGCGACGACGCGATCGGGGGCATGTTCGCCGCGCCCGGCGACGCCGCCAGGGTCGAGGCATTGTTCGCGGGCGCCAACTGCTTCTTCCGGTAGGCGCGGCGGGGCGGGGCGCTCGCATTTGCTCGGGCGGGCCGGCATCTGCTAGCCTGCCGGTCGATGTCGTCCTTCGTTCCCTATGCGCCGCTCAACACGCTCAAACCCTTCGGAACCGATGTCTGGACGGTCGACGGTCCAGAGATACGGATGGACTATGGGCCGACGTCGATCCCCTTTCCGACGCGGATGACCGTGGTGCGGCTCGCCGGTGGCGGGCTGTGGGTGCATTCGCCGATCGCGCCCGAAGAAACGCTGGTCGCCGCGATCGACCGCATCGGGCCCGTCGAATGGCTCGTCGCGCCGAACAGCCTCCATTACTGGTATGTCGCCGATTGGCAGCGGCTCTATCCCGCGGCGCGCACGCTCGCCGTTCCGGGACTTGCCGACCATGCGAAGCGGCCCTTCCGCGTCGACGCGGTCGTCGATGCGGACGATGCCCCGCTGCCCGGCGGGCTGCGGGCGGTCCTCGTGCCGGGGACCGCGGTCACGGAAGCGGTCTTCTTCCACGAACCTTCGCGCACCGTGATCCTGACCGATCTGATCGAGAATCTCGAGCCGCAGCGCGTGCGCAGCCGCTTCTACCGGTGGCTGGTGCGCCTGTCGGGCGCCGCGCATCCCGACGGCAAGGCGCCGATCGACCTGCGGCTGACCTTCTGGCCCAGGCGCCGCCGCGTGCGCGCGGCGATGGCCACGATCCTCGGCTGGGACTGCGAGCGCGTCGTGATGGCGCACGGCCTGCCCTATGCGTCGGACGGTGCCGCCGAGTTGCGGCGTGCGTTCCGCTGGGCGGTGTAGTGCCGAGCCGGCTGCCTTAGCCTTGCAACACGCCCGCCGCCTCCCCACATCGCGGAGCATGGCGAGCCCCGGCCTCTACCAGCGATTGCGCGCGAACGCGCAGGTGCGATTCGCGCTGTTCGCGACCGGCGTGCTGCTGATGATCGTCGCGCCGATCATCGGACCGTTGCCGGGACCGGGCTTCATCATCCTCTTTCCCGCCGGCCTGATGCTGTGCCTGCAGAACAGCCTGTGGGCAAAGCGGCGTTATGTCGGCTTCAAGCGGCGGCATCCGCGCTATGGAGCGTGGACCGACCGGGTGATGCGGCGGGTCAGCGCGGCGCGGCGGCGCGCGCGCGATCGGCTGGAAAGCCTGCGCAATGACGATTGATCGCCCGATGCGACCGGGGGCGATTGACTTTCGCGCGCGACTCCCTTATCCGCGCCCCCACTGGCGGCCGCCCGCGTTTGGCGGCCCTTTTTCGTTAGATCGATCGAAGAGAATTTGGGGATACCGCGATGAAGCGCACCTATCAACCGAGCCGCCTCGTGCGCAAGCGCCGTCACGGCTTCCGCGCCCGCAAGGCCACCGTCGGCGGCCGCAAGGTCCTGGCCGCCCGCCGCGCCCGCGGCCGCAAGAAGCTGTCGGCCTAAGGGCCGTCGGTGCGCCGCGCGTGCGCACCCTCAGCAAGCGAAGCGAGTTTCTGGCCGCGAACCGCGGTCTTCGCTTCCCCATGCCCGGCTTCGTGCTGCTCGTCCGCCCGCGCGGCGACGATGATGCGGACATCGGCGTCGGCTATACCGTCAGCAAGAAGGTCGGCAACGCCGTCACGCGCAACCGGATGAAGCGCCGGCTGCGCGCGCTGGCCCGCGCCGCGCTGCCCGTGCGGGGAATCGCCGGCGCCGATCATGTGCTGATCGGCCGTAGCGGCGGCAACGACATCGTCTTTGCCGAACTGGGCGACCATCTCGATTCGGCGCTGGCGCGCGCGGCAAGAAAGCTGGCGCGGTGACGGCCGTGCGCAGGACAGAGGCGTCTATCGCGCGGGAATCACCCCGGCTTTCAGGGCGCCTCCCATGATCGCCCGCCTGCTCATCCTGCTTGCCCGGGGGTGGCAGCTCGGCCCTTCGCGCATCCTGCCGCCGACGTGCCGCTATGCGCCGTCGTGCAGCGAATATGCGATCGTCGCGCTGGGCCGCCACGGTGCGATCAAGGGTGGCTGGCTGGCGATAAAGCGGCTATTGCGCTGCCATCCGTGGGGCGGGCACGGCTATGACCCGGTGCCTTGACTGACCAACTCCCCGATATTTTTGAGACGAAGAGAGACCCTAGAGCGTGGACGACAAGCGTAACCTGATCGCGGCCATCCTGTTGTCGGTGGCCATCCTGCTGGGATGGAATTTCGTCGCCGACCGATTTTTCCCGACCCCCGCCAAGCCCGATGTGACCACGACGGTCGCGGGCACCGACGGTGCCGCGGCGCCAAAGGCGCAGGGCGAACCGAACGGGCTGCCCCCGGCGGGCGACGTCACCCCCGCCGCCAGACCCGCGGCCCAGGCGGTGCGCCCGGTCGACGTGGTGCTCGGCAGCGGCCGGCGCATTCCGATCGAAACCCCGGCGCTTTCGGGATCGATCAACCTCGTCGGCGCGCGAATCGACGACATCACGCTGACCAAATATCGCCAGACAGTCGAAAAGAACGCGCCGCCCGTCCGACTGTTCGCTCCCGCGGGCACCAGGGCCGCCTATTTCGCGGCGATCGGCTGGTCGGCGCAGGGGATCGCGACCCCCGGCGCCGACACGGTGTGGACCCCGAACGGGACGAAGCTGACCCCCGAAACCCCGGTGACGCTCAGCTGGGCGAACGGCACGGGCCAGACCTTCCGCATCGAGTACAGCATCGACAGGAATTACCTGATCACCGCGAAACAGACGATCGCCAACAAGGGCAGCGCGCCGGTGACCGCGAGCAGCTATGCGCTGATCGACCGCCTCGGCAAGCCGACCGACCCGCACGAAAAGAGCAGCTGGACGATCCATGTCGGCCCGACCGGCTATCTCGACGGCAAATCGATCTTCGACGTCGATTATGAAGATCTCGAAGAGGGGGCGACGCCCAAATATACCAGTGCCGGCTGGCTGGGCTTCACCGACAAATACTGGCTCGCCGCGGTCGTGCCGGCCAAGGGCGAGCGCGTCACCGCGTCGATGAGCGCGCCGACGACCAACACCTACCAGACGCTGTTCGCGCGTCCCTTCACCCAGGTTGCGCCGGGGCGCCAGGTCACGACGACCAGCCGCATCTTTGCGGGCGCAAAGGAAGTCAGCACCCTTTCGGCCTATCAGGACGATCTGGGCATCCCGCGCCTGTCGAACGCGATCGACTGGGGCTGGTTCGAATTTTTCGAAAAGCCGATCTTCAAGCTGCTCGACTGGCTGTTCAAGCAGGTCGGCAACTTCGGCGTCGCGATCATGCTGCTGACGCTGATCATCCGCGCGGCGATGTTCCCGATCGCGCAGCGGCAATTCCACTCGATGGCCCAGATGCGCGTGATGCAGCCCAAGATGAAGGCGCTGCAGGACCGCTACAAGGACGACAAGCCGAAGATGCAGCAGGAGCTGATGAAGCTCTACAAGGATGAAAAGATCAATCCGTTGATGGGCTGCCTGCCGATCGTGCTCCAGATCCCGATCTTCTATGCGCTCTACAAGGTGCTGATGCTGACGATCGAGATGCGGCACCAGCCCTTCATCCTGTGGATCAAGGATCTGTCGGCGCCCGACCCGCTGCACATCCTGAACCTGTTCGGGCTCCTGCCGTTCACGCCGCCGTCCTTCCTCGGCATCGGCGTGCTCGCGCTGATCCTCGGCATCACCATGTTCCTGCAGTTCCGGCTCAACCCGCAGGCGACCGACCCGGTGCAGGCGCAGGTGTTCAAGATCATGCCGTGGCTGTTCATGTTCATCATGGCGCCCTTCGCGGCGGGCCTGCTGCTCTACTGGATCACCAACAACTGCCTGTCGGTCGCGCAGCAGCAGTTCATGTATCGCAAGTTCCCGCAGCTCAAGGCGGCAGTGGCGAAATGAGGATCGACCCTTCTCCTTGTCATGCCCGCGAAAGCGGGAAGCCAGGGCGTGACAGCGCGGACTTCAGCGTCGGCACGCTGGATCCCCGCTTTCGCGGGGATGACAGTGATGGGTGAGACCGAAATCGACCCCACCCGTCCCGAGCGCGCGCGCAAGCTGTTCGCAGGACCGATCGCCTTTCTGAAATCGGCGCCCGCGCTTCAGCATCTGCCTGCGCCGGGGGTGCCGGAGATCGCGTTTGCGGGACGCTCGAACGTCGGCAAATCGTCGTTGCTCAACGCGCTGACGAACCGCAATGGGCTCGCGCGCACCTCGGTCACGCCGGGGCGCACGCAGGAACTCAACTATTTCGACGTCGGCAACCCGCTGGTGTTCCGCCTCGTCGACATGCCCGGATATGGGTTTGCCAAGGCGCCGAAGGACGTCGTCAAAAAATGGCGCTTCCTTGTAAACGACTATCTGCGCGGCCGCGCGGTGCTCAAGCGGACATTGGTGCTGGTCGACAGCCGCCACGGGCTGAAGGACGTAGACCGCGAGGTGCTCGAAATGCTCGACGTCGCGGCGGTCAGCTATCGCCTCGTGCTGACCAAGACCGACAAGATCAAGGCCAGCGACCTCGCCGCGGTGCAGGCGGCGACCGAAGCCGAAGCCCGCAAGCACCCCGCCGCGCACCCGCAGGTCATCGCGACGAGCAGCGAAAAGGGCATGGGCATCGCCGAATTGCGCACCGCGGTGCTCGAGGCGGTGGAGAGTTGACGGAATGACGCCCCTCCCGCAAGCGGGAGGGGTAGTGAGACTTGCGAGCTTGCTCGCTAGTCGCAGCGGGGTGGGCGATTTCGAGGCCGAAGCTCGCTACGCTCGCGCCCACCCCTAACCCCTCCCGCAAGCGGAAGGGGGACAAAAGGACGACGCATGAAACTCTTCATCGGCAACAAGGCCTATTCGAGCTGGAGCCTGCGCGGCTGGCTCGCTGCCAGACACAGCGGGCTCGCCTTCGAGGAAGTCACCGTCCCGCTTTACGACGAACAATGGTCGAACCGGCGCGAGGGCGACGAATTCGCCCCGTCGGGGGGCAAGGTGCCGATCCTGTGGGACGGCGACGATATCGTCGTGTGGGACAGCCTCGCGATCATCGACTATCTCAACGAAAAGACCGGCGGGGATCGGGGCTATTGGCCGGACGACTGGGCGGCGCGGGCGATGGCGCGCTCGATGGCGGCCGAAATGCACTCCAGCTTCGCGGCGCTGCGCCGCCACCACAGCATGAACATCCGCCGCATCTATCCCGCCGCCGACCTGATGCCGGAGGTGCAGGCCGACGTGATGCGGATCCTGCAAATATGGGCAGAGGCGCGGGCGCGCTTCGGTGGCGAGGGCGATTATCTGTTCGGCGACTGGTCGGCGGCCGACATGATGTTCGCACCCGTCGTTACCCGCTTCCTGACCTATTCGATCCCGCTGCCGCGCTTCGCCTTGCCATATTGCGAGGCGGTCATCGCGCATCCGCACATGCAGGAATGGATCGGCGGCGCCCAGGCCGAGGATTGGGTGATCGAACAGTTCGAAGGCGCCGAACAGCGCTGATCGTCAATGCCCCATGTCGGCGGCCGACGCCGCTTCGGCCCCCGCTTTCGGCGGCCGGAGCAGGATGACGAGCGGGACCGAGATCAGCGTGACCCACATCATCGCCCAGAAATCGTCGATATAGGCGACCATGGCCGCCTGCTTGTTGATCTCTGCATTGATGATCGCCATCGCGCTCACACCCAGCGATCCGAGCCGGTCGGAGGTCGAGGCGTCGATCATCGGCACCGTCCCGCTGGTGACGTGCTGGACCAGGTCGGCATGGCTCGTCTGCGTGTTCGATCCGAGCAACGTCGTCACGACCGAAATGCCGACCGACCCGCCGACGCTGCGCAGCAGGTTGAGCAGGCTCGCGCCGTCGGTGCGCCAGGTCGGACCCAGCGTCGCAAAGGCCATCGTGTTGAGCGGAATGAAGATCAGGCCCATGCCCAGCCCCTGGACCAGGCCGCTGACGATGACCGGCCAGGCCCCCATCATCAACGACCAGTGGCTCATCTGCCACAGCGAATAGGCCGCGATGATCAGGCCGCTGCCGACCAGCCAGCGCGCATCGATCTTGCCGAGCAGCCGCCCCGCGATCGCCATGCTGATGAAAATGCCGATGCCGCGCACCGCGAGCACCCAGCCGGTGTCGATCACCGGCCAGTCGAACAGCCGCTGGAGCATCGGCGGCAGCAGCGCCATCGACGAGAACATGACCACGCCGATCACCAGCATGAAGCCCAGCGCGGTGAGCAGGTTGCGGTCGGCGAGCATCTTGCGGTCGAACAGCGTGTTGCGGCCGGTGATCAGGTGGATGACGAACATCCACAGACAGGCGACCGACACGCCGCACTCGATCCATATCTCGACGCTGTCGAACCAGTCTTCCTGCGCGCCGCGGTCGAGCATCAATTGCAGCGACGCGAGGCCGAGCGCGAGCATCGAGAAACCGAACAGGTCGAACTTGCGCGTCTTTCGCCCCGTCGCCGGGAGCAACGCCCACATCAACGCAAAGGTCGCCGCCCCCACCGGCAGGTTGACATAGAAGACCCAGCGCCAGTTCGCGCTTTCGGTCAGCCAGCCGCCGATGATCGGCCCCAGGATCGGCCCGACCATGATCCCCATGCCCCAGATCGACATCGCGCGCGCGTGGCGTTCGGGCGGATTGATGTCGAGCATCACCGATTGCGACAGCGGTCCGATGAACGCGGCGCTGATCCCCTGGAGGAAGCGGAACAGGACCATTTCCTCGAGATTTTGTGCCGCGCCGCACGCCATCGAAGCGATGATGAAGCCGAACACCGCGCCAAGGAACAGCCTGCGCCGCCCGATGCGGTCGGCGAGCCAGCCGGTGATCGGCATCGCGACCGCGGTCGCGATGATATAGCTGGTCAGCACCCAGTTCACCGTCTCGCTCGTCGCGCCCAGGCTCGATTGCATGTGCGGGATCGCGACGTTGGCGATCGTCGTGTCCAGGATCTGCATCACCGACGCGCCCATCACCGCGACGGTCAGCAACCCGCGATAACGTACCTGTTCGTACAGTGGCCGGTCGTCGCTGACCTGGGTTGCCGCCGGCGCGGCGCGGCGGGGGAAGGCACGGCTCGCCACGATCGGTCCGTTACTTGCAGCCGCCCGATGTGATGACCTTCACGTCGGTCGACAGCCCCGCGATCATCGCGCGCGAGGGCACTTCGTCGAAGGCGATGCGCACCGGCACCCGCTGCGTCACCTTGACCCAGTTGCCGGTCGCATTCTGGGCCGGCAGGACCGAAAACTCGCTGCCGGTGCCCGCGCCGATCGTCTCGACATGGCCGCGGACCTTGAGCCCCGGATAGGCGTCGAAGGTCATTTCGGCAGGCTGGCCGACGCACATGTCGGCAAGGTCGGTTTCCTTGAAATTGGCCTCGACGCGGGGATGTTCGGTATCGACCAGCGTCACCGCGGGCAGCCCGGCGACCATCATCTGACCGATCTGCAACCGGTCCGATTCGGCGACGCGGCCGCCGCTCGGCGCGCGCACTTCGGTCCGGCCCAGATTGACCTGGGCCTGCGCGCGCTGGACGCGCGCCGCCTCGACCTGCGGGTTGGTGCCGCTGCCGCCGGTCGCCAGCTTCGCCCGCGCTTCGGCGGCGTCGGCTCTGGCTTGTCCCAGCTCGGCGCGCGCCTGTTCGACCGCGTGTTTCGCGGCGTCATAGGCGGCCTTGGTGGTGAACCCCTTTTCCATCAGCGCGGCCTGCCGTTCGAAATTCGACTTGGCAAAGGCGATATTCTCCTCGGCCGCCTTGATGTCGACATTGGTCGCCGCAAGGCTGGCCGACAGGTTGCCGACGTCGACCTGCGCCGAATCGATCGCGGCGCTCGCCTGCGCGACGGTCAGCGCATAGGGTTTGGGGTCGATGCGGAACAGCAGCTGACCCTTCTTGACCAGCTCACCCTCGTCGACCGCGACGTCGGTGATCAGCCCCCCGACTTCGGCCGCGACCGATACCTTGTCCATCTGGACATAGGCGTTGTCGGTCGACACCGATCCGCCGCTCAACAGCCACCAGGCGCCGCCCGCCAGCGCGAGCGCGAGCGGCACGCCGAACATCAGCGCGCGGGTGCGCCAATTGGGCCTGGTTTCCACTTCGGGCGTCGCCGTCTGCACCGGCGGGGGCACGGGATCGGCCTTGGGAGCCGCCTTGGGGGGCGTCGCCTCTTCGGCGCGGGGCTGGGTGTTCACGGCATCGGGACGGGCGGGGGAGAGCTGGTCCATTATATGGCCTCTTTTTCTTTTGGTGCGGATTCGGAGATCGCGTCGCGTCGCGACAGGTTGCATCGGACGCGGCCGACGAGTGCGACCAGCTGGTCGCGTTCGGTATCGCTCAGTCCTTCGGTCGCCTCCTGGGCGAGCGCGTCGGTGGTGCGCCGCATGTCATCGAGCAGCGCGTCGGCGCGCGGCGTGAGGTGGAGCAGCCACGCGCGGCGGTCGGTCGGGTCGGCGCGGCGCTCGACGAGCTCCGCTTCCGCCAGCCGGTCGACCATGCGCGACAGGGTTATCGGCTCGACCTCGATCAGGTCGGCGAGCGGGCCCTGCCTTATGCCTTCGTGGCGCCTCAGGTAGACGAGCAGCCGCCATTGCAGCGCCGTGATCCCGCTGTCGCGCGTGCGCGCGTTGAACGCGCGGCGGAACAGCCGCGCGGCATCGTTCAGCAGGAATCCGATCGTCTCGCTCATGGCAGGACATATAATAGCAATTGCTATTATATGCAACATTGCGCGATATGCGCGAACTTGGAAAAATTCGCACCGCTGTAAACTATTCCGACAATGGTTGAATTATCCCGCGGTTTCGGCAGGATGCGCCCATGAGTCTCACCGCCGACCTCTTCTGGTCCTTCCGCTCGCCGTACAGCTATCTCGCGATCGGCCGCTATCGGTCGCTTGCGGCGAGCCACGATGTCGCGATCAACCTGCGCCCCGTCTACCCGCTCGCGATCCGCCAACCCGACTTTTTCGAGCGCAACCATCCCAACTGGCTCAGTTACACGATGCGCGACATGATCCGCGTCGCGCAATTCCACGGCATCCCCTTCGGTCCGCCGCGCCCTGACCCGATCGTGCAGAATGTCATGACGCGCGAGATCGCGGCCGAGCAGCCCTATATCTATCGGCTGACGCGGCTCGGCCAAGCGGCGTCGCGCCGCGGCAAGAGCCTGGCGTTCTGCGACGAAGTCGGTCGGCTCATATGGGGCGGCGCCGAAAATTGGCATCTCGGCGACCATCTGGCCGGAGCGGCGAAGCGCGCGGGCCTCGATCTTACCGAACTCGATGCCGAGGCCGAGCGCGATGCCGACATGCTGGACAAGGAAATCGCTGCGAACCAGGTCGCGCTCGAAATCGCCGGTCACTGGGGCGTGCCGACGCTCGTGTTCGACGGCGAACCCTTCTTCGGCCAGGATCGCATCGAAATGGCGAAATGGCGGATGGAACAAAAGGGATTGAAGCCGCGCTGAGCTGCCTCGCCATTGCGTAGACTCGCTTGCTCCGCTTAAGGCTGTATCGCGATGAGCATCGAACCCGATTTTTTCGAGGCGCGCGACGGCGTGCGGCTGGCGTGGCGTGCGATGGGCGAGGGGCGGCCGCTGGTCCTGCTCCACGGCCTGTTCTCGAGCGCCGAGGTCAACTGGATCAAGTTCGGGACCGCGGCGCGGGTCGCCGAAGCGGGTTACCGCGTGATCATGCCCGACCTGCGCGTCCACGGGTCGAGCGACGCGCCGCAGGGGGCGGAGCATTACCCGGCCGACGTGCTCGTCGACGACCTGCAGGATCTGATCGCGCATCTGGACCTCGCCGATTTCGACCTCGGCGGCTTTTCGCTCGGCGCGCGGACCAGCGTTCGCGCGGTGGTCGCGGGAATGCGGCCGCGGCGGCTGATCCTCGGCGGCATGGGGCTGGCAGGGCTCGCCGGCTGGCAGCGGCGCGGACGCTTCTTCAAGCGCGTGATCGCCGATTACGACAGCGCCAAGCGCGGTGACGACACCTGGCTGTCGATCCAGTTCATGAAGACGATGAAGATCGACCGCGTGGCGGCCGGTCATTTGCTCGACAGCTTCACCGACACTCCGCCCGAGGCGCTGGCGGCACTGACGATGCCGGTGCTCGTCGTGTGCGGCGACAAGGATCAGGACAATGGATCGGCCGAGGAACTGGTCGCGGCGCTCCCCGATGCGCAGCTGGTGACGATCCCCGGTACCCATATGTCGAGCGTGACCGAGCCCGAACTCGGCGAGGCGATCGCGAACTTCCTCACCGCTTGACCCCCGGGCGCGCTCGCGCCAAGCTGTGGGCATCGCGCCGCCGAGAGCGCACCCCATACCCAGAGGACAGCACCCCATGAAAGCCATGATATCGACCGTGTCGCTTGCGATCTCGCTTGCGCTCGCCCCCCCCGCATTCGCGCAGGATGCGCCCGCCGCCGCCAGCCAGCCGGCGGCCGCCCCGACCGCCGGGGATGCCGACGCTTTCATCGCCGCCGCCGAAAAGGATCTGTTCGACTATAGCGTCGAGGCGAGCCAGGTGAATTGGGTCAATTACAACTTCATTACCGAGGATACCGACGCGATGGCGGCGCGGATCAACGCGATCGGCACCGAAAAATCGGTCCAGTATGCGCTCGAAGCCGCCAAATATAAGGACGTTCCGGGGCTGAGCGCCGACACCAGGCGCAAGCTCGACATTTTGCGCACCGGCCTCGTTCTTCCCGCACCGACGACGCCGGGCGCCGCGACCGAACTCAACGAGATCGCGACCAGCCTTTCGTCGCAATATGGCAAGGGCAAGGGCACGCTCGACGGCAAGCCGATCTCGGGTTCGGACATCGAGGCGGAGATGGGCAATCTGGACCATACGCCCGCCGAATATGCCGAGATGTGGGCGAGCTGGCACGACAATGTCGGCGCGCCGATGAAGGACGATTACGCCAAGATGGTCGGGATCGCCAACGAAGGCGCGAAGGAATTGGGCTTCAGCGACGTCGGCGCGATGTGGCGCTCGGGCTATGACATGCCGCCCGCGGAGTTCGCGAAAACCACCGAGCGGCTGTGGCAGGAAGTGAAGCCGCTCTACATGGCGCTCCACACCTATGTCCGCTGGAAACTCAACGAGAAATATGGCGATGCGGTGCAGCCCAAAACCGGGCCGATCCGCGCCGACCTGCTCGGAAACATGTGGGCGCAGGAATGGGGTAATATCTATCCGCTCGTCGCGCCGGCCGGTTCGGGCGACCTCGGCTATGATATCGGCGACCTGTTGAAAGCGCAGGGCAAGGGACCGCTCGACATGGTCAAGGCGGGCGAGAATTTCTATTCCTCGCTCGGTTTCGCGAAGCTGCCCGACACCTTCTGGAAGCGCAGCCTGTTCACCAAGCCTGCCGATCGGGAAGTGATCTGTCATGCGTCGGCGTGGGACATCGACAACAAGGACGACATCCGCATCAAGATGTGCATCAAGGTGAACGCCGACGATTTCGTCACGATCCACCACGAGCTCGGCCACAATTATTACCAGCGCGCGTATAACAAGCAGCCCTATCTCTACCTCAACGGCGCCAACGACGGCTTCCACGAGGCGATCGGCGACTTCATCGCGCTGTCGATCACGCCGCAATATCTGGTCGACATCGGGTTGCTCGACAAATCGCAGGTGCCGGGAGCCGACAAGGATATCGGGCTGCTGCTGCGGCAGGCGATGGACAAGGTCGCCTTTCTGCCCTTCGGCCTGCTCGTCGACCGCTGGCGCTGGGGCGTGTTCGACGGGACGATCCAGCCCGCCGACTATAACAAGGCGTGGACCGACCTGCGCCGCCAGTATCAGGGCATCACCCCGCCGGTCGACCGCCCCGCCAATGCATTCGACCCGGGCGCCAAATATCATATTCCCGGCAATACGCCCTATTCGCGCTATTTCCTCGCGCGCATCCTGCAGTTCCAATTCTATCAGGCGGCGTGCAAGCAGGCGGGGTGGAAGGGGCCGCTCCACCGCTGTTCCTTCTATGGCAACAAGAAGGTCGGCGAAAATCTGAACGCGATGCTCGAAATGGGTGCGTCGAAACCGTGGCCCGACGCGCTCCAGGCTTTCACCGGCACGCGAGAGATGTCGGGCAAGGCGATGATGGAGTATTTCGCGCCGCTCAAGGCATGGCTCGACGAGCAGAACAAGGGGCATCCGTCGGGGTGGTAATCCGCCTTGGGTTTTGACGAAGGGGCCGGGATGTATCTCCCGGCCTCTTTTTCATGGAGCGGCAGCTTTGGGGTGGCCGGTTGCCATCGCCGCCTTTGGTAATCACGGGCCGGGTCCGCCTGGTCGCTTCAAAGTTCAGCAAAGATCAGCCTTGTGCAGCCGCCGATGGGTGGCATTCGGCGACCATGCCGCGCCGGCTTCCGCCCGCATGGGCAAACCGGGACGTGACCGCTTTTATCCACCTGTCGAAAGAGCCGAAACGAAGGCTGGCACAGCTGGACAATGTAGGACAGCCTTTTTTGCGAAGGCGGCTTCGAGGTGGAAAGCGGACGTTGCCTATCCGTCATCCCGGCGCAGACCGGATCTCGCCGGTGCGTAAAACCGTTAGGGTGAGATCCCGGCCTTCGCCGGGATGACGTGGGCAAGGGACCACAACCGGCCGATCCCACTCCTTCGTCATCCCGGACTTGATCCGGGATCCATAGCAGCGCCGAAGTCATGGACCCCGGATCGAGTCCGGGGTGACGATATTCTATGTGGGCACAACCGGTCGCTTTCAGTCATCGCCCTTCGCATCCGCTCGGGATACTGCCTCCACCGCCCGCTTGAACCGCGCCAGCCGTGCGCTCGCGGCGGCGGCGTGGGGGCCGATCCAGCGGTCGTGGATGTCCTGAATCGGCATCGCATTCAGATGATTCCAGCGCTCGCGTCCGCGGCGTTCGGCGATCACCAGATCCGCATCTTCCAGCACCTTCAGATGCTGCATCACCGTGCAGCGGTCGAGGTCGGGGAAATGCGCGCACAGCGTGCCCGTCGTCAGCGGCTGATCCTTGAGGTCGTCGAGGATCTGCCGCCGCACCGCGTGCGCGAGCGCCTTGAATATCCGGTCGAAATCGTCGTGGATTGACATGTTGTAAATTTATAACATAATTAGCGGCGACTCAAGCGGAGAGTGAGCATGGAACTGAAATTCAGGGTCGCGGCGCGGATCGCGAAGCCGGTGCGCGAGGTGTTCGAGGCGGTCGCCGACCCCGCGCAACTGTCGGAATATTTCACCACCGGCGGTGCCAAGGGCCGGCTGGAGGCCGGCGCGACGGTGACGTGGGACTTCCACGATTTCCCCGGCGCCTTTCCGGTTCATGTGATCGAGGTGGTGCCCGACGAGCGGATCGTGCTGGAATGGCAGGCGAACGAGGGCGAGGCGCCCAATGTCGAGGGCGGCGCGATGACGGATAGCGATTACCGCACCCGCGTCACCATGACGTTCAAGCCGCTCGACGACGGCCGCCGCACCCTCGTCGAGATCGCCGAAGAAGGCTGGCGCGAAAATCAGAGCGCGCTCGGCGCTTCCTATGGCAATTGCCAGGGCTGGTCGCAGATGCTCTGCGCGCTCAAGGTCTGGCTCGAACACGGCATCCATCTGCGCACGGATATGTATGTATGAGGAAAAATCCTAGGGTCCTGACCCTAGGCGTTGCGCGCCGTCAGCCCGCCGTCGACGGGGATCACCGCGCCGGTGATGTAGCTCGCCGCGGGCAGGACGAGACTCAGCGTCACATGCGCGACCTCTTCGGGCTCGCCATAGCGGCGCAGCGCCGTGCGGCGCCGCGCGAAAACCGCCTTGTCGTCCTCGGGCACCTTGTCGGTCATGCCGGTGCGGATCGGGCCGGGGCAGATGCAGTTGACCGTGATCCCCTCCTTGCCCAGATCGACTGCGAGCCCGCGCGTCAGGCCGGTGACGCCGGTCTTCGCCGCGACATAGGGCGTGTCGCCCGGCGTCGCGCCGAGCCCTTCGGTCGAGGCGATGTTGACGATGCGCGCGGCGTCGCTTTGCCGCAGCCACGGCAGCGCGGCGCGGACCATGCGCTGATGCGCGGTCAGCATCACCGCGATCGCGCGGTGCCAGATCGCTTCATAATCGTCGCCGGCGTCGAGCGGCGCGAAGCTCGACACGCCGGCATTGTTGATCAGAATGTCGATACCGCCGAAATGCGCCGCGATGGCGGCGACGCTGCGCTCGATCGCCTCGCGGTCGGCGACGTCGAGCGCGAAGGCTTTCGCGTTCGGGCCCGCCTCCGCGGCGACGGCCTCGCACGCGGCAAGATCGAGGTCGGTGACGGCGACCTTCGCCCCTTCGGCCGCGAGCAGCAGCGCGGTCGCGCGGCCCATGCCGCTCGCCGCGCCGGTGACGATCGCGACGCGGCCGGCGACGGAGCGCGAAAGGGTGGGCGCTTTGCTCACCGGAAGGGCGGCTCGTTGAACGCGCGCAATTTGCGGCTGTGCAGCTTCGCGCCTTCATCGTGGAGCAGTTCGCAGGTGCGGATGCCGATCTGGAGGTGAGCGGCGATCGCTTCTTCATAGAAGCGGTTGGCCTGCCCCGGCAGCTTGAGTTCGCCGTGGAGCGGCTTGTCCGACACGCAGAGCAGGGTGCCATAGGGCACGCGGAAGCGATAGCCCTGCGCCGCGATCGTCGCCGATTCCATGTCGATGCCGATGCCGCGCGACTGTGAAAAGCGCAGCGCGCTGTCGGTGAAGCGCAGTTCCCAATTGCGGTCGTCGGTGGTGACGACGGTGCCGGTGCGCATCCGTTTCTTGAGGTCGGCGCCGCTCGTCCCCGACACCGCCTCCGCCGCGCTGGCGAGCGCCTGCTGCACCTCGGCGATCGGCGGGATCGGGATTTCGGGCGGCAACACCTGATCGAGGATATGGTCGTCGCGAAGATAGGCGTGCGCCAGAACATAGTCGCCGATCCGCTGGCTGGGGCGCAGCCCGCCGCAGTGGCCGATCATCATCCACGCTTCGGGGCGCAGCACCGCGAGATGGTCGCAGATCGTCTTCGCGTTCGAGGGGCCGACGCCGATGTTGACCAGCGTGATGCCGCTGCCGTTCGGCGCGATGAGGTGATAGGCGGGCATCTGGTGCCGCCGCCACGCACTGTCGGCGACGAGCGCGCTCGCATTGACCCCCGACTTGTCGACGTAAAGCCCGCCCGCGCCGGCGAGTGCGGTATAGCGGCCCTGACCGACCTGCGCGCCCGCCCAGGCGACGAATTCGTCGACATAGCGATGATAGTTGGTGAACAATATATAGCGCTGGAAATGCTCGGGCGCGGTGCCGGTATAGTGGCGCAGCCGCGCGAGGCTGAAATCGGTGCGCAGCGCGTCGAACAGCGCGAGCGGCAGCGGCGCGGTGGGGTCGAGCCCGAACAATCCGTCGGCGAGCTCGTCGCCGATGTCGGCAAGCTCGGTCGTGGGGAAATGGCGCGCAAGGTCGAGCGGGGTGATGCGTCCCATATCCGACCCGTCGCTCGCGTCGAGCACATAGGGGAAGGGGATCTGCTGTCCGGTCCGGGTGACTTCGATCTCGACGTCGTAATGCTGGACGAGCAGGGTCAGCTGGTCGCGCAGATAATTTTCGAAGAGGTCGGGCCGCGTGATCGTGGTGATGAATTCGCCGGCGCGCTCGAAATGGCCGAACGCGAGGTTGTGACCCTGTCCCTCGAGCAGTTCGCCCGACGTGACGAGGCGAAGCGCCGGATAGTCGAACAATCCGGTAGAGGCGGCGTCGGCCGGCGGCAGCGTACCGGCGTGGACATAGGCGGCGATAGCGGCCTTGAGCGCGGCGACCGAAGCCTTGAAACGGCTTTTGAGCTCGTCGAGGATCGCCTCGACGCGGGCGTTGGGATCGGCGATGTCGTTGGGTGTCGATGAGGTCGTCATCGCGGCGCTCTTGCACGAAATTGTGACAAAAGGGAAGGGGGGCAACCAGCCCCTCCCTTTCAGGTGTGGCGGGGAAACTGTCCCCCGGACCGAACATGCCGGGGGCATGATCGACCCTGCGACCGAGTTGGGGCGGGATTCGCGATCTGGCGCAAGGCCCGCCGGCCCACCCCGCTGCGACTAGGTCCGGCTTCGCCGAACCAAGTCTCGCTGCCCCTCCCCTGAAGGGGAGGGGTTTGGGGGTGTTTACAGTTGCTCGAGCATGTGATCGGCGCTCGATACCTTGAACTCGCCGGGGGCCTCGACGTTGAGCTGTTCGACGACGCCGTCGTTCACGACCATCGAGAAACGCTGGCCGCGCTTGCCCATGCCGAACGCCTTGCCGTCCATCGTCAGTCCGACCGCTTCGGCGAAATCGCCGTTGCCGTCGGCGAGCATGGTGATCGCGTCGGCATTCGCGCCCTTGCCCCATGCGCCCATGACGAAGGCGTCGTTGACGGCGGTGCAGGCGATCTCGTCGATCCCCTTGGCCTTCAACGCGTCGGCCTTGTCGACGAAGCCCGGCAGATGCTTGGCCGAGCAGGTCGGGGTGAAGGCTCCGGGAACCGAGAAGAGCGCAACCTTGCGACCCTTGAAATAATCGGCGCTGTTCACTTGCTCCGGTCCGTTTTCGGTGACCTTTACCAGCTTCGCTTCGGGGAGCTTGTCTCCGGCTTTGATCGTCATTGCGGCATCCTTTCGCGTCAGGGGGATTTTAAGAGCGGCAGACATTGGGTCGGGGCGGGGACGAGTCAAGCGCGGGCGTGCTCGCATGTGCATTTATGCGTACCCGATCACGACCGCGCGCCGGTTTCGTCCGGTTCGATGGTTCGCGTCGTTCCGATCGCCCGGAGAAAGGCGCGGTCATGGCTGACGACAAGGAGGGCGCCGTCATGGGCGGCAAGTCCCGTCTCGACCGCGGCCAGCGACTCGATGTCGAGATGATTGGTCGGTTCGTCGAGGATCAGCAGCTGGGGCGGCTGCGGCGCTCCGAGGACGCAGGCCAGCCCGGCACGGAGCATCTGGCCGCCGCTGAGGGTGCCGACGATGCGGTCGGCGGCGTCGGCCCGAAAGCGAAAGCGGGCAAGCGCGGCGCGGCAGGCGTTGTTCGTCGCGCCGGGATTGAGCCGCACGAAATTGTCCGCAATCGACCGGGCGGGGTCGAGGAGCGACACGCGCTGGTCGAACAGGGCGAAGGGCACGGGCGTGCGCACACGGCCCTGCCAGGGCTCCATCGTTCCGGCGACCAGCGCCAGCAGGGTCGATTTGCCCGAGCCATTGGGGCCGGCAAGCGCGACGCGTTCGGGGCCGGTTATCGTCAGCGACAGGTCGCGGATGACCGGGTGGCCCGCGTCATAGCCCGCGGTGACACGATCGACCTCGAGCACGGTGCGCGTGGCGGGCAGGCCGGACGGGGGCAGCGCGACCGCAAGCGGGTCGACGATTTCGATCCTGCCGCGCGCTTCGGCGAGTTTCGCACCCGCATCGACCCGTTGGCGCTCGGCAAGGCGCCCCGCGGCACCACGGCTTTCCTCGGCGCGGTTGCGGCGCGCACCGATCAATATTCTGGGCATATCGCCGCGCGCGCCCTTGCGCCGGCCGCCGGCATCGCGCCGATCCTGTCGCTCGGTCGCAGCCTGCGCCTGACGCTGGACCGCATCGGCGTGCTTCTCCGCGCTGGCGACCTGCCGTTCGGCCGCGGCGCGCTCGATGTCCTTGCGGGCGCGGTAGGCGCTCCAACCACCACCGTAGCGTGCCGCGCCGATACCCGAAAGCTCGACGATCGCGTCCATCGCCTCGAGCAATTCGCGGTCGTGGCTGACGACGATCGCGCCGCCGGACCAGCCTTGCAGCACCTCGGCGACGATCGCCCGTCCCGCGCGGTCGAGATTGTTCGTCGGTTCGTCGAGGAGGAGGAAATCGGGGGCGGCGAGGATCGCCCCGGCGAGAGCCGCGCGCGTGCGCTGGCCCCCCGAAAGCGCGGCGAGGCGCGTATCGGGACCGACCGGCAGCGCGAGTTTCGCCAGCGCCGCCTCGATACGCGACGCGATCGTCCAGTCCGCCGCGGCGAGGTCGTCGGCGGTCGCGGTACCGGCCTCGGCCCTCGCCAGCAGCGCGAGCGCGGCGCGTGCCCCGAACAGGTCGGCCACCGTTTCGTCGGCGCCGACCTGCACCGTCTGTCGCAGCATCGCGACGGTGCCGTCTATCGCGATATGGCCCGACGCCGGCGCGGTCTCGCCGGCCAACAGGCGCAGCAGCGTCGATTTGCCGACGCCGTTGCGCCCGACGATGCCGGTGCGTTCGGCCTGGAATTGAAGATCGAGGTCCGCGAGGACGGGATGGCCGTCAGGCGTGGACCAGTGAAGATGCGAGAGGGTAATCGACGGCATGGACAAGGACTTTCCGGACGGCAAGGCGAGTGGGCGTTGCGATCGCTGTCTTGTCCATGACGGATACTCCGGTTGCCTGGATCGTCGATGTAGGCTGTGCCGGCGGGCGGCACAAGCGCGTTTTTCCAGGCGTTTAGATGGACGGTTCCCGCAGGCTGTATTGGCGCGATAAAACTGCTTGCCATGCGCGCGCTACAAATGTAGCTAGGCTACAAATGTAGCGCATGGAGTGATTCGATGCTGTCCAGTCTGCCGCCGCGGGAACGCGAAATTGTCGATGTCCTGTATGAACGGGGCGCGTCGACCGTCGCCGAAATCGCATCGTCGCTGAGCGACGAATTGTCGGGGTCCGCGATCCGCGCGATGCTCAAACGGCTGGAAGGCAAGGGCTTCGTGTCGCGCGAGGCGTCGGATCGCGGGTTCCTCTATGCCCCGAGCGTCGAGGAAAAGACCGCGAGCAAATCGGCCCTGGGGCAGGTGGTCCGCGTCTTTTTCAACGGATCCGCGACCAGCGCCGCGGCGGCGCTGCTCGGCATGCAGGACAAGATGAGCGACAGGGAACTCGACGATCTCGAAAAGCTGATCGCGCAGGCCCGCGACGGGAGGACGAAATGACGATCACCACCAGCCTGCTTGTCGGGCTCGCCTGGAAGTCGGTGCTGATCGCCGGCATCACGCTGGCGCTGCTGCGGATCGCGCGGTCGCGCTCGGCGGCCGAACGCTCGATGATCGCGCATGTCGGCCTCGCGGCGCTGCTCGCCTTTCCCGCCGCGATGCTGCTGCTTCCCGAATGGGCTCCGCTTCCCGCCGCGTGGACAGCAGAGGCGGCGCCGCTCGCTACGGTGGCGGCCCAGGACGCGAGCGTCGGGGCTCCCGCTTTGACGGGGACCGTGCCGACGGCCGACACCGCCGGGGCGCTGTCCGGCTGGGCCTTTTGGCCGTCGGCGTCCGATCTCGCGCCGTGGATTTACGCATTGCCGCTTGCGCTTCTGTTCCTGACGATGCTCGTCGCGGTCGTGCGGCTGTTCGCGATGCGCGGGCGTGCCGAGGTGCTGGTGCAGCCCTCGTGGCTGTCGGCGCTTGCCGAGGCGCAGCGGCGCATGGGGTTCAAGCATGGCACTGCGCTGCTCGTCAGCGAGGAATTGCGTTCGCCGATCAGCTGGGGCGTGCTGCGCCCGACGATCGTGCTGAGCCCGACCGCCGTCGGTGCGGTGGGGGAGGCCGAGGCCATCATCGCGCACGAACTGGCGCATGTCGCGCGGCTCGACTGGGCCAAGCTGCTCGCGGCGCGGGTGGCCTGCGCGCTGTTCTGGTTCAACCCGCTGGTCTGGATGCTGGCACGCGAAAGCCACCAGCTGCGCGAGGAAGCCGCCGACGACGCGGTGCTGCTCGCGGATATCGACGGTCCCGATTATGCGACGCTGCTTGTCGGCGCGGCACGGCACGACAACCGGGCGACGCTGATCGCGGCACACGGGGTCGCACCGGGGAAGGACAGCCTGAAGCGCCGGATCACCCGCGTCCTCGACGCACGGGCCAAGCGCGGTCCGGCGAGCGCGAGCTGGATGGCGCTGACCCTTGCCTTCCTGGCGGGCGTCACGCTTCCGCTTGCCGCCTTTTCGGCCACGGCATCGCGCCCCCTGGAGACGCTTCACGACGACGGCTCGTCCCCGTTGGCTGTCGTCCGTCCGGCGGTGGTTCATTCGGCCACCGCCGGGTCCCGGCCCGTTGCAGCGGCAGTCAAGGACGATAAATTGCCCGTCGAGACGCTGGTCGGCATGAAAGCGATGGGGGTGACGCCCGACGATGTGCGCGAGATGCGCGAGGGGGGGATGCCGCTTTCCGCCGACGACGCGATCGCCGCCAAGGCGGTCGGAGCCAGCCCGGCCTATCTCAGCAGGATGCGGGCGGTGTTCCCCGGCGCGCAAATGGACGATCTGATCGGCGCGTCGGCCATGGGAATCGATGTCGGCTATGCCCGCGAAATGAAACGCTATTTCCCCGGCCTGACCGTCGAAGATCTGAGCGGATTGCGCGCGGTGGGCGTGACGGGCGACTATGTGCGCCGGATGCGCCGTGAGGGGATCCGGCTCGACGATCCGGACGATGCGATCGCGCATCGCGCGGTCGGCGGGGCGCTCGACATATCGCGCACCGTGTCGCGAGCGGTGAGCACGGCGACGCGCAGCACATCGGCGGCCGTGAGCGCCGGAAAGGATGCGACGATCGAGGTGCGGGGCGCTGACGGATCGGTAACGCGCTATTCGGCCAGTGCCGGTGCCCCGGCCGCCCCGCCGGCGCCCCCGGCCCCGCCCGAAACACCCGAGGATTGATGTCGGCGCGCGCCGACCGGATCGGCGCGCGCCCCCAAAGCTAGCCTGAAGATTGTCTGAAACGCCGCGGAAAACGGCGAGCGATGGCGCTCGTCCGCGATTCTCGGCCCGGAGGAGACGTGCCATGAAAACCCTGATTGTAACCACCGGCCTTGCGATGCTGTCGGCGCTCGTATCCGCCGCGCCCATGCAGCCGATCGGTGCGGCGCCGACGCTGACCGACATTCGCTGGGATATTCTGCCCCCCGATGGCGACGGTGGCGACGAACCGCGCCTGCGCATCCGCAGCGCCGGATCGAACAGCACGCTGGCGCTCGACGGATCGCGCCCCGAGGTCGAGCCCGCGAAACGCGCGCTGTCGGGGGCAGCCGGCGCGGTGGCGTTCCGGATCGCGCATCAAGCGGGCACGCTCGCCTGCACGGGCCGCCTTGCGAGGCGCAACGATGGCGACGGCGAATGCCGCTTTGCGTCCGATGCGACGTTCGAGCGCGCGCTGTCGGAGCGCGGCCTGTCTCCGGACGGGCCGCGCGACCTGCTCGCGATGCTGCTGGTCGATGCGACGACAGACCTTGCCGACGGGCTGACCCGCGCGGGGCTGCGCCCCGACGATAGCGGCGACCTGATCGCGGCCGCGGCGCTGCACGTGACCCCGGCCTATGTCCGCGACCTCAAGCGCGCGCCGATGAAGCTCGACTCGATCGACGACGCGCTGGCCTGTCGCGCGCTCGGCGTCGATCCGGCCTATGTCCGCGAGCTGGCGGCGGCGGGCTATGACGACCTGTCGGCCGAGGATATCGTGGCGATGAAGGCGCTGGGCGTCACCGGCGACTATGCGCGGCGGATGAACGAAGCGGGAGCGCGCCGGTGAGACGCGTTGCCAGCCTGGCCGCCGTCGCGGCGGCGCTGACGATCCAGCCCGCTCTGGCCGATGACACGGGCGCGCCGGGCGACACGCCGGCCGTCGAGGGATCGGTGATGCAGGGGGCGGATGCCCAAGGGCAAATCTATGCCCCCGCCGATTTCGTGCGATATGCGCCGCGCAACGCATATGACATGCTGACGCAGGTTCCGGGCTTTTCGATCCGGGACAATGACGAGGTGCGCGGGTTGGGGCAGGCGACGGGCAATGTGCTGTTCAACGGCACGCGCCCGTCGACCAAGTCCGACGACATCTATACGCTGTTGACGCGCATCCCCGCCGCCAATGTCGAGCGGATCGAGATCGTCGAGGGCGCGGGGCTCGACATTCCCGGCCTGTCAGGTCAGGTCGCCAATCTGGTGTTTCGCGCCGACAGTTTTTCGGGCCAGTTTTCGTGGAAGCCGCAGGCGCGGCCGCATTATACCGACCCCTTGCTGACGCGCGGGGACATCTCGGTGCGCGGGCGCAAGGGCACGGTCGAATATGAGCTGGGGCTCAACAACGACGACAGTTCGCGCAGCGGCGCGGGTGGCCCGACGGTCATCACCAACGGCGCCGGCGAAGTGATCGAACGGCGCAAGGACATCTGGAATACGCATCAGGATTCGCCGAAGCTGTCGGCGCGGCTGACATGGGACCCCAAGGGCGACAGCATCGCGCATCTGGGGGCGCATTATCAGCGCAAATATTATCACTATGACGAGGATGGCTATTGGGTCGCGCCCGGCCTGCCCGACCGGATCCGGACGATCCGCGAGACGCAGGACACGTGGAATTACGAGCTGAGCGGCGACTATCAGTTCGGGCTAGGGCCGGGGAAGCTGAAGCTGATAGGGCTGCGCCGGTTCAGTCACGAACCCTATACGCAGGAAGTGGTGCTCGCCCCGGTCGACGGGTCGGCGGCGGTCGGCGATCGCTTCAGCCAGGTCGGCGACGTCGGCGAGACGATCGGGCGCGGCGAATATCAGTGGCCGATGCTGGGCGGGGACTGGGAAATATCGGGCGAGGCGGCGTTCAACACGCTCGACAACGTCTCGCGTCTCTATTCGCTCGATCCGCTATCGGGCGATTTCGTCGAAGAGCCGTTCCCGGAAGGAAGCGGGGGAGTCAGCGAGGATCGCTATGAGGCGATGCTGAGCTTTGGCCGCAAGCTGACCGACCGGCTGTCGTTCCAGCTTACCGGCGGCGCCGAACATTCGACGCTGACCCAGACCGGCATGAGCGGGCTGGAACGCAGTTTCTTTCGTCCCAAGGGATCGCTGACCCTGTCCTGGACGCCCGAACAGGGGGTCGATCTGTCGCTGAAGATCAAGCGGCGGGTGCGCCAGCTCGACTTCTATGACTTCCTCGCGCGGGCCTTTCTGGGCGACGGGAACAACAATAGCGGCAACAACGAGCTGAGGCCGCAGCAGGAATGGCGGTACGAGTTCGAAGGCAATATGTCGCTCGGCAAATGGGGATCGACCAAGGTCCAGCTCGTATATGTCGATGCCGAGGATTTCGTCGACATCGTGCCGGTGGGCGCGGGCGAGTCGGTCGGCAATATCCCCAAGGCCTGGGCCGCGGCGGCGGTGGTGTCGGCGACGATCAACCTCGATCCAGCCGGGCTGAAGGGCGTACGCATCGATGCGAGCGTCGACCTTGAAACGTCGAGCCTGCGCGATCCGTTTACCGGCCGCAAGCGCCAGTGGAGCGGGTTCCAGGACAGCTATGCCGAGGTTGCGCTGCGTCACGATATTCCCGGCAGCGACTGGGCGTGGGGACTGAATGCGAACTATGCCCATTACCAGCCCAATTACCGCCGCAACGAAACCAATCGAACGTGGGAGGGGCCGGTTTTCGCTTCGGTGTTCGTCGAGAACAAGGATGTGCTGGGGATGACGGTGCGGGCGCAGCTGTCGAACGCGGTCAACGCGCGGTCGCGGCGCGAGCGCACGGTGTATGAAGGCGTGCGCGGGGCGAGCCCGGTGCTGTTCCACGAAAGCCGCGACCGCCTGATCGGCCCGATCTTCGTCTTTTCCGTGCGCGGAAAATTCTAGCGTTTTTCCGGCTCTGATTCCACCAAAGCGGGACAGGCTCCGGGGGCATGTCGGCACCGTACCGCGCAGTGTCGCGGCCGGGTTCTCCGCCCCCGCGCGCGCCTCTGCCCGCGCGGTCACCCGTGCCGGTTAGCCGGCTTTCGCGTAGGCCTCTATCGCGGCGAGGTGTGGCGCCTGGTCGTCGGCATCGAGGAACGAGCCGGTGAAGCTGTTGCGCGCGAGGGTGGCAAGCTCGTCCCGCGACAGGTCGAGCGCGTCGGCGACCGCGTGGTAATTGGCACCGATATAGCCGCCGAAATAGCTGGGGTCGTCGCTGTTTACGGTGGCGTGGAGGCCGGCGTCGAGCATCGCCTTCAAGGGATGGTCGGCGATGTCGCCGACGACGCAGAGCTTGACGTTCGACAGCGGGCAGACGGTCAGGCACATGCCTTCGGCCGCGAGGCGCGCCACGAGCGCGGGGTCTTCGAGGCTGCGGTTGCCGTGGTCGATGCGGTCGACCCGCAACAGGTCGAGGGCTTCGCGGACATAGTCGGGCGGCCCTTCCTCGCCCGCGTGCGCGACGAGTTTGAGCCCGAGGCCGCGGGCGCGGGCGAAGACGCGCGCGAACTTCGACGGCGGGTGACCGACTTCGGAGGAATCGAGCCCGACGCCGTCGATCCGGTGCAGCCACGGCATCGCTTCGTCGAGCGTCGCCTGCGCCTCCGCCTCGCTCAGATGGCGCAGGAAGCAGAGGATGAGCTTCGAGGTGATGCCGTGGCGTTCGCGCGCGTCGTCGAGCGCGCGGGTGATGCCCGCCATCACCGTGTCGAAGGCGACGCCGCGCGCGGTATGCCCCTGCGGATCGAAGAAGATTTCGACATGCCGCACGCTGTCGGCGCGGGCGCGGTCGAGATAGGCGGCGGTGAGGTCGTGGAAATCCTGCTCGGTGTGGAGGACGCTCATCCCCTGATAATAGATGTCGAGAAAATCCTGGAGGTTCGAGAAGGCATAGGCGGCGCGCACCTCTTCGACCGAGGCGAAGGGGATCGCGATGTCGTTGCGGCGCGCGAGGTCGAACATCAGCTCGGGCTCGAGCGAGCCTTCGATATGGAGATGGAGCTCGGCCTTGGGCAGGCCGTCGATAAAGGCGGCGCGCTCGGCGGCGGAGGCGAAGCCCTCAGCCATCGGTGCGTGCCGCCTCTTCGCCGAGGATGATCGCTGCCTCTGGCTTGTGGCGGCGGATTTCGGCTTCGGAGAGCCCGTCGATCTCGTGCGGGAAGATCAGCCAGCGGTCGGTTTCGTGGACGAAATAGTCGGGCGCGAGGTCGGTGACGTTGCGCCCCGGCTTGTACCAGACGGTCGCGATGCGGATGTCGCGCGGCATGTTGTAGCGGCAACGTGCTTTCAGTTCGGCAAGGAACGCACGGATGCTGCGCCCCGAATCGAAGACGTCGTCGATCAGCAGCAGCCGGTCGTCGGGGTTCAGCGTGTCGATCAGATAGCCGAGCGCGAAAACCCGCACCACCGGGTCCTGGCGGTCGATGCCGTGGTAGGAGGAGGTGCGGATCGCGATATGGTCGCAGGGCACGCCATGATAGTCGAGCAGTTCCTGCACCGCGATGCCGACCGGCGCGCCGCCGCGCCAGATGCCGACGAGATGCGTCGGCGCGAAGCCGCTGTCCAGCACCTGCCGCCCGAGCCGCATCGAATCGGCGAGCAGTTCGTTCGCGCTGATGAAGATTTTGTCGTCGGTCATGGGCGAGGTCTAACCCCGCGCGCGGGGGCGGGCAAGGACCGCACGGACGGGCTGGCGCGGACTTCGCCGAAGCCGATATCCAGGGGTCACGTCCGCGACAGTCGTTTACAGGTGTCGAACTCCAAAATAAGGAAGAGGGGTGTCCAGGCGGGCGGCGGCGGGGAGCGCCTGCGTCGTGGCCGTGACGGGTGTTTCGCCGCAGGAAGCCAGATTTGACCGAATTCGGAGATGCAAACAGGGGTGCCGAGCGGAGCGGCTTCGGCCGTTTCGCCGACGGGACGCGATCGAGCCACGATCATGTGGCGCAGGCTTTGGGCAACGAGATCCTGGCGGGCGTGTACCCCGCCGGGTCGAAGCTGCCGCAGGAAGCCGACATATTGAAACGCTTTGGCGTATCGCGGACGGTGCTGCGCGAGGTGTTCAAGACGCTGACCGCCAAGGGGCTGATCGCGGCCAAGCCGCGGGTCGGGACGACCGTGCTCGACAGCTCGCACTGGAATTTCTTCGACGCCGACATTCTGTCCTGGAAGGTGAGCCAGGAGTTCGACCTCGCCTTCATCCGTTCGCTGGCCGAAGTGCGCGTGGCGGTCGAATCGGCCGCAGCGGAGGCGGCCGCCAAGCGCCGCAGCGACGCCGACGTCGCGGCGATGCGCGATGCGTTGGCGCGTATGGATGCGGCGACCAGCGATGCGCGCGCGTTCGCCGAAGCCGACCTTGCGTTCCACGAAGCGGTGGGGCGCGCGTCGGGCAATGCGCTGATGCGATCCTTGTCGGCGGTGATCGAAACCGCGCTCGTTGCGTCGTTCCGGATGAGCTCGCCGGTGAACGAGGTCGAGGCGCATCGCGCCAGCGTTCGCGGCCACGGGCGCATCGTCGATGCGATCGAGGCCGGCGACGGGGACGGCGCAGCCCGGGCGATGAAGGATATCATCGGCCACGGGGTTGGGCGGATCGAAGCCGTGGCGGGTAGAAGGAAAGGTTAGGGGCGCGGCCCCGGGGCAGCCTTAGGGTCAGGACCCATTAATTGCACGTTCGAGGCGTCGAAATGGCGAAGATATCGGGTTCGGGCGGGCGCAGCGGGTAGCATCGCTACCCGCAAGGCCGCGCGGGCCCGAGATCGAAGCCATTTCGGCGTCCCTTCGGGAGTTGACCGATTTTGTCCATTGCGTCGTTGGAAAGGCTTGAAATATCGACATATTCCTTCGCCTTTCCGCCTCGCACTGAACAAAATCGCTTCAAACCTCGATCGTACAATTAATGGGTCCTGACCCTAGATCCTGAAATCATAGCGCCCCGCGCCGACCTCGAAGCGCGGTCCGTCGGGCGTGTGGACAAAGGCGGCGACGTCGGGGTGGCCGGACAGCATCACGCCGCTCTCTTTCCACTCTCCCGGCGGCAGCTCGACGTCCGCGACCGCATTGGCCGGGACGACAAGCGTGAAGCGCGTCAACCCGTCGGCATCGCCCTGCGTGGCGGCTTCGATCCGTCCGACGGGCGAATCGAAGCGGGCGGCGACGCGGCCAACGGCGGGCAGCCACAAGGGACGCGCGGCGATGCGAGCGAATCCCGGCGCGGCCGGAGCGATGCCGGCCAGACGGCGATAGAAGAATCCGACCACCGCCCCAAAGGCGTAATGGTTGTAGCTGTTCATCGCGAGGTCGCCGGTATCCCCGTTCCAGCGCTCCCACATCGTCGTCGCTCCCTGTGCGACCATATAGCCCCAGCTCGGATAGGCGGTCTGCAACAGCAGGCCCGCCACTTCGTCGAACTTGCCGGCATCCGCGAGCACGTCGAGCAGATAGGGGGTGCCGAGGAAGCCGGTCGAGAGCGTCATGCCGCGACGGCGGATGTCGGCGGCCAACATATCGGCGGCATCGGCCCGCAGGGCAGGGGGGACGAGATCCATGTAGAGCGACACGATGTGGCTTGTTTGGCTGCCGTTGCCGCAGCGACCTTCGGCATCGACGAACTCGGCCCGGAAGGCGGTACCGATCGCGGTCCGCAACCGGCGATAGCGGACCGCGTCGTCGTCGCGCCCGGTCGCCGCTGCCATGTCCGCCATCAACGCGGCGGACCACGCCCAATAGGCGGTCGCGCACAGCGCGCGCGGCGTCGTTTCGTCGTCCGGCGCGATGGCATCGACCGACAGCCAGTCGCCGAGATCGAGCCCGCGCTCGTGGCGCCAGACATGGTCGGGGTTTGAGCGTGCGACGAAATCCATCCAGGCTTCCATCGCGGTCCAGTTTTCTTCGATCGCGGCGGTGTCGCCATAGCGTTGCCACAGCTGCCACGGCAGGATGATGCCGGCCTCGCTCCAGCCCGCCGTCACGACGTCCGGAAAGGAGAGCGGTTGGGGAACGACGATCGGATAGGCGCCGTCGGGACGCTGCGCAGCGCGCGCCTCGCGAAGGAAGCGCCGCGTGAAGGGGTCGACTTCCATATTGAACGCCGCGGCGTCGAGAAAGACCTGAATGTCGCCCATCCACCCCATCCGCTCGTCGCGCTGAGGGCAATCGGTGGGCACGGCAAAAAAGTTGCTGCGCTGGCTCCACAGCGCGTTGTTCCAGAACGCTTGCAGCAAGGGCGCATCGGGGAAATCCATGTGGCCGACCTCGCGGCATGCGCTGTGGACGACCACTGCCTCGACGTCGCTGCCGGTCGGGGTGCCCGGCCATCCGGTCACTTCGACATAGCGAAACCCGTGATAGGTGAAATGCGGTTCGAAACTTTCGGGCGCGCCGGTGCCGGCCAGTGTGAACCGGTCGGTCGCTTCGGCGAGACGCAGGTTTGCCAGGTCGGCGGTGCCGTCCGGAGCCAGCAGTTCGGCGAATTTGGCGACGATCGTCGTGCCGGCAGGGCCGCGCGCGCGGATCCGGGCCCAGCCGGACATATTCTGGCCGAAATCGAACACGAAACGACCCGGGGCGGGTTCGGTGACCGACAGCGCGCGGCGGGTGCTTCGTCGCTCGATGGCGGGCGAGGTTTGCGCGACGAGCCGGGTGTCCGGTGACGCGCCCACGCGGGCGCGCGCCCAATCCGCTGCGTCGAAGCCGGGGCGATCCCAGCCCGGGCGCTCGGCGCGCGCGTCATAGGTTTCGCCGTCGTAGATTTCCGATCGGATCACCGCGGACGGCGCGATCGTCCAGTCCGGTCCGGTGGCGACCCATTGCCGGCTGCCGTCGGCATAGTCGAGACGCAACTGGGCGCGAAAGCGGCGGGGTGCGGGGCCAAAGCCGTAGCGTTCGATCCGCCAGCCGAACGGGCTGGCGTACCAGCCGTCGCCGACGAGCGCCGCGAGGCAATTGACGCCCTCGATAAGGTGCGCGGTGACGTCGTAGCATTGATAAAGAATGTGACTTTTCGCGACCGTCATTTCGGGCGCGAGAATGCCGTCGGATACGCGCTCTCCGTTGATCCGCGCCTCATAGGCGCCCAGCGCGGTCGCATAAAGGCGCGCGGCGACAATGGGCTTGTCGGACAAGAATTCGGTGCGCAGCAACATCGCGGGCTCGCTCGGACGCGGGTCACCCTGCGCCCAGGAGGTGCTGGGAACGACTGGGGGCCAGCCGTTCGCATCGAAACCGGGGGCCATCCACCCCTCCGGCGGATCGGGCAAGACCCGGAACGCATCCGCGGTGATCCGGTCGATGCGGCCATCCGCCCGGTGCAGGCGGACAAGCGCCGCGAAGGCCCCGCCGTCGACCGGAAAAAAGCCTTCGGTATCGGCTTCGACGAGCGCGCAAAGACAGTTGCGGCCGGGCACGACCTCGCCGTCGTAGGCGGCGAGCGTTCCCCAGAAGGGAAGCGCGCTGTCCCAGTCGAATGGCCGGTCGAGCGGCGACGGCGCGCCATTGACCCAGACGCCGCGCAGATGATCCTTGCCGGCTATCAGCAGTTCGGCGCGAACAAGGTCGTCGGGCGCGTCGAAATCGAGCCGGAAGGCATGGCGGCGCGGATCGAGCGCCTGTTCGCCCCACATCCACCGAACGCCTGCCGCCCGGTCGCCTGCGGCCAACGCATCTTCGGCTTCGATCCAGTCGCCGCGCCAGTCGTCGGGGGCGAGCAGCCCGGTCTCGAACCACGCCGGACCGGACCGGACCGCGCCGTTGATTTCGACATCCCACCACAGGCGCTGCCCCGACGCGAAGGCAGGGCCATCCCACGCAATGTCGAGCGAGGCGCGAGAGGCGACCGTGCCGCTATCCCACAGCAGGACGCCATCGTTCAGCGCCTGCGCGCTGGCGGCGGCACGGATGCGATAGCTGTGCTGCGCGGCGCCCCGCGTGTCGCTCTCCATCCGCCAGGACAGGCGCGGCCGCGATTCCTCGGTTCCGAGCAAGTCCGGACTATGCTCCGCGCGCAGGTCGACGATACGCATGATCGGGACCCCTATATGTCGAGCCCGAGCCGATAGATGCGGTTCGCGTTGCCAGCGAACAGGGCGTGGCGTTCGTCGGCCGTGAAATCGGCGGTGATCGCATCATAGGCGTCGAAATGCTTATCGAAGCTGCCGAACAATTTGTCGGTCGGGAAGTTGCTCGCGAACATCGTGCGCGCTCCGCCGAACATCTCGATCGCTTCGAGTACATAGGGACGCGCCCGTTCGATAGTCCACGGCCGCCAGGTAAAGCCCATTCCCGATATCTTGACCGCGACGTGGGGCAGCGCCGCGAGCGCCGCCATGCCGCGGCGCCACAGGTCCCAGCCGTCGGGGTCGTCCGGAATCGCCATTCCGGCGTGATCGATGACGACTTGCGTGTCGGGATGCCGCGCGAACAGCGCCGCGAGATGGTCGAACTGACCGGCATAGGCCTGCAAGTCGAAGCTCAGCCCGTGATTTCGGAGCAACGCGAAACCGCGCTCCCAGGCATCGCTGGTGGTAACGTCGTCGGGAGCATAGCTGCGCGCCGGGTCGGGATGCCAGTTGACGATGTGACGGATGCCGCGAACGCGCGCATGCTCGGCATGACGGCCGAGGAGCGTCCCGACGCCCGGGTCGTCGAGCGCGGCGAAGGCGACGATTCCGCTCGGCAGGCCGCGATCGTCCGCCATCGCCTGAAGCCATTCGGTTTCCCTGAGCGCATCGTCGGGGTGGGCGCCGGCGTCGATATGCACGATCCCGCGGACATCCCATCGGTTCGCATCGGCAAGATAGGCGTCGAGCAGATAGTCGGCGGCGATCGGTTCGACGCTGCCGTTGGGATTGTCGCTGTCGAAGGGCGGTGTCAGCCACGGGTAGCGGATGTGCGACAGATCCCACAGATGGACGTGCGGATCGACGAGGGGAGGGCGGATGGCCATGTCAATAGGTCGCCCGGCCGCCCGACGTGTCGAATACCGCGCCGGTCGAGAAGCTCGCGTCCTCGCTGGCGAGGAAACAGATCATCGCCGCATTTTCGTCCACCGTGCCAAAGCGCCCCATCGGGATCTTCGACAGCATGAAATCGATATGCGCCTGCGTCATCTGGTCGAAAATGGCGGTGCGGACCGCCGCCGGGGTGACGGCATTGACGGTGATATTGTCCTTCGCCAGCTCTTTTCCGAGCGACTTCGTCAGCCCGATCACGGCCGCCTTCGATGTCGAATAGGCCGAGGCATTGGGGTTGCCCTCCTTGCCGGCGACCGAAGCGATGTTGACGATCCGGCCATAGCCGTTCGCCTTCATATGCGGGATCGCCGCCTTGTTGCAGAAGAAGGTGCCGTCGAGGTTGATCGCCATGACCTGGCGCCAGGCGTCGGACGGATAATGTTCGAGCGTTTCGTTCGGTCCGGTGATCCCCGCCGATACGACCAATATGTCGAGCCGGCCGAGCCTGGCGACGACATCCGCCGCCGCTTTCGTGACCGCCGCTTCGTCCGACTGGTCGACGCGCGCGCTGTGCGCTGCGAACCCGCAATCAGCAAGCGCGGCTTCGGAAACGTCCCACACGCTGACCTTTGCGCCTTCGGCGGCCAGCCGCTCGGCGGCGGCGCGGCCGATGCCTGCGGCGCCGCCGGTGACGACCGCGACGCGGTCCGCAAAGCGCCCCTTCACGCCCGCCATGCCACGAAATCCTGACGCTGCTGCCCCAGCTTTTCGATGCCGAGTTCGACGACATCGCCGGCCCTCAGATACCAGGGTTCGGGCTTTTGGCCGAGGCCGACTCCCGGCGGGGTGCCGGTGGTGATGATGTCGCCGGGTTCAAGGGTCATGAACTGCGACACATAGGCCACGATCTGGGCCACGGTGAAGATCATCGTGCCGGTGCTGCCGTCCTGCACGCGCTTGCCATTGACCGACAGCCACATCGCCAGCTTTTGGGGGTCGCCGACTTCGTCCGCGGTGACGAGCCAGGGGCCGACAGGTCCGAAGGTGGGAAAGCCCTTGCCCTTGTCCCAGGTCATCCCGCGCTCCTGCTGCCAGTGGCGTTCGGATACGTCGTTGACGACGCAATAGCCCGCGACATGGTCGAGGGCATCGGCTTCGGCAACATAGGAGGCACGGGTGCCGATGACGACGCCCAGTTCGACCTCCCAGTCGGTTTTTTCGGAATCCCTGGGGATCGTCACGGGATCGTTCGGTCCCTGGATGCAACCGACCCACTTGTTGAAGACGACCGGCTCTTCGGGGATCGGCAAGTTCGATTCGGCGGCATGATCGGCGTAGTTGAGGCCGATCGCAACGAAATGGCGGGTCCCGGCGACACAGGCGCCATAGCGCACGTCGCCTTCGACGAGTGGCAGCGAGGCGGGGTCGAGCGCGGCGAGCTTCGCAAGGCCGTCCTTGCCGATCGCTGCGGGGTCGATGTCGGCGACATGGGCGCCAAGATCGCGGATACGCCCTTCGGCGTCGATCAGGCCCGGCTTTTCGGCGCCGGGGGCGCCATAGCGACAGAGTTTCATATCGGTCTTTCCTCAGTTCGAATAGGGACGGTGAAGGGCGATGTCGCGATTGAGCTCGACGCCGAAACCCGGCTTGTCGAGCGCGGTCGCGCGGATGCGGCCCCGCTCGGGAACCGGTTCGCCAAGCAACTGGGGGGCGAACATCGGCACCACTTCGCTGGGTCCGGGGTGCATCATCAGAAATTCCGCGAACGGCGAATTGTGACGGGTAATCACGAAATGATAGCTGTACACCGAAGACCCGTGGGGTACCATCAGGACGCCCTTGCTGTCGGCATAGTTGGCGATCTTGATCAGTTCGGTCACGCCTCCGCACCAGCCGACGTCTGGCTGGACGATGTCGCAGCATTCCATGTCCATCAGCATGCGAAAGCCCCAGCGCGTCGCCTCGTGCTCGCCGGTCGTGACGAGCAGCCCTTTGGGCGCCTGCTTCCTGAGTGCAGCATATCCCCAATAATCGTCGGGCGACAGCGCCTCCTCGATCCATTTGAGACCGCACTCGTCCCACGCGCGATGGGCAAGGCGCGTCGCATAATCGAGGTCGAGGCTCATCCAGCAATCGTACATCAGCCAGAAATCGTCCCCGCATTTCGCCCGCATGTCGGCCAGCAGCGCGATATTTTTCTCCAGCCCTTCCAGCCCCTCGGCCGGACCGTGGTGGAGCGGCAGTTTGCCGCCGATAAATCCCATTTCCTTCGCAAGATCGGGGCGCGCTCCGGTCGCATAAAACTGAAGTTCGTCGCGCACCGCGCCGCCGAGCATATGATAGACGGGCTCGCCGCGCAGCTTGCCGAGAAGGTCCCAAAGCGCGAGGTCGACGCCCGAGATCGCATTCACGACCAGCCCCTTGCGGCCATAATAGAGGGTCGAGAAATACATCTGGTCCCAGATTTTCTCTACCTCGGTCGGGTTGCGCCCGACCAGGAAGCGCGACAGGTGCCGTTCGACGATGAAGCAGGCGGGCTCGCCCCCCGTGGTCACCGCAAAGCCGATGGTCCCGTCCTCGGCTTCGATCTCCACCACCAACGTGCCGAGCACGTTGATCCCGAAGCTCTGCCGCGACGCGCGATATTCGGGATAGCGGCTCATCGGCGTCGCGATATGGTCGTCGATCCAGTGGCCCTCGCCCTGGTCGTGATAGTCGGCGCCGCCGCCGCGCAGGGTAAAAGCGCGGACGTGACGGATTTTCGGCAGGCCGCGGGTCGCGGCGATGTCGATGGAAGGCTGTTGGTTCACGAACTGGTTCCTGTTGTGCCCGGGGCGGGAAAGGCGGCGGCCGCATCGTCGAGCACGAGGGCCCAATCATTGCCCGGCGCGGTCTCGCCCGGTGGGTCGAAGCGGCGTGTGCCGCGATTGGCGAAGCTACCGATCGGTGTCACCGTGCCGTTGCGCGGAGAATACCAGGCGGCGCGAACCGTTCGCCCCGCGATGATCCCAAGCCGCATCGTGAACGGGCGGCCGGTGTAGCTGTAGGCAAAGGCGTAGCGGTCGCCGCGGCTGGCGAGAATGCGGTCGTGGCGCGGAGCGTTGTCGAGGATCATCGCCTGATCGGGCACGCGGCCGGTCATCGGGCGCGATTCGACGAGTGCTTTCAGATGGCGCATCTGGTCCGCCCCCGGTGCGCCAGGCGCCTCCAGCGCCTCATACCAGGGGAGGACAGGCTCGAAATTGGCGGTGTCGGCGCCCGGCAGATACATTTGCATCACATGGTTTTCGCCATAGGTGTGCCCGAAGGCGCCCGCCATCACCGCCCACCATGCGTAGCGACGCACGTCGGCGGCCTGCCATCGCGGGGCGCCGGCGGGTTCGTGCAGGCCATGCGGAATATTCTCGTAGCTCGGCTCGCCGTCGAGCACCGGCTTGGCGGGAGAGCGCGCCCAGGCCTCGGCGACGTAGCGCCAATTGTCCTCGCCGATCGCGTTCGGCCCTTCCTGATCATAGGCGCGATGTCCCGACTGGAACATGTTGAAATCGAGCCACGGCGCCTGATGCCACTGCCACAGCGACGATGTGCGGCCGATCGGATGAAAGGTCATCAACTGCTGGGGCGCGATGGCCTTTATGGTGGTCCCCAGCGCATCCCAGACCGCCGTGCGCGATTCGGATCGCGTGTCGCCGCCGTTGAGCCAGACGACATTCGTCCGTTTGCCATAGCGTTCGGCGAGGAAGCGTCCATAGACCGCGGCGTTGGCTTCGGTGAGCTGGCGGTCGGTGGCAAGATCGCCCCATGCCGGAACCATCGCGACATAGATGCCGTGAGCGGCGGCGCGATCGACCATCCAGTCGACATGATCCCAATAATCGTATTCGCCGGGCTTTGCAGGATCCCGCCCGGCGGTCGTGCGCGGCCGCGCGGGGTCGCCGTCGACAAGCGCAGGCGCGCCGTAACGGCTCGTCATCTGCGGCGTGTGCAGCAGCATCACCTGGACGACGTTGAAGCCCTGTCGCTCGCGCACGGTCAGATAATGTTCGGTTTCGTCGCGGTCGAGGCGGCTCAGCAACAGCCAAGCGGTATCGCCGAGCCAGAACCAGGGTTTGCCCCCTGCCTCGAGGTAGCGGTGGTTCGCCGAGACCGAAAGCTGCGGAAGGGGCGTAGCGGCCGCGCACGCCGGCTTCCCAATGGCGCAGGCCGCGAACGCCGCCAATATCGTCGCAAGTCGCCTTTTCACAACATCCTCTCGCCCCGCCCGGACGTGGGCGTCGTCGCGCCGGGTCGCCACCGCAGACTCGCGGCGGCTGCGCCATTGCGATTATAAATATAATAATACTATTTGGTCAAGCCGCGACAGGGGCGCTTTGCGCGCCGCCTATTGCAGGTTCACATACATGCCGCCGTCGACGAGCAGCGCGGCACCGGTGACATAGGCGGCCATGTCGGAGGCCAGGAATATGATGGGCCCGACCATATCCTCAGGCTGTCCCAGGCGTCCGAGCGGGGTGCGCGATTCCATGTAGCGACGCTTGTCCTCGTCGGCGAGATCGTCCTTGTTGATCTCTGTCAGGATCGTGCCTGGCAGCACGCTGTTGCACCGGATGCCGTGGCGCCCGAGCGCAATGGCGGCCGACTGCATCAGCGAATGGACCCCGGCCTTGGTCGGCGTGTAGTGCGTCTGATATTCGCCGCCGACGAGGGCCGATATCGACGATACCGCAACGATCGCGCCGCCGTCGCCTTGCGCCACCATCTGCCGCGCGGCGGCCTGGCACATATAATAGGCGCCGTGCATATTGACGCGCTGGGTTCGCTCGAACGTCTCGGCCGGCATATCGAGAAACGAATGAAAGGGACAGATGCCCGCGTTGGACACCATCACGTCGATCCGGCCGAAGGCGTCGAGCGCGCGCGCAACGAAAGTCTGCGCGGTTTCGGGCAGCGCGACGTCGCCCTTGACCGCGATCGCCCGGCCCCCTGCGGCCTCGATGGCCGCGACGCAGCTTTCGGCGGCGGCATCGCTCGAGGCATAGTTGATGGCGACCCGGGCACCGTGCCGTGCCGCGCCGATCGCGGCAGCGCGGCCGATGCCGGTCGAGCCGCCGGTCACCAGCACCGTTTTTCCTTCCAATAGTTTCATGGCGCTTTCCTGTTCCAGATCATGGCGTTTCGGCAAGGATCGACCGGTCGATCGCCTCAATCCGGTTCACGCCGGTCAGTGTCATCGCGACGGTCATTTCCCTTGCGATCAGTTCGAGCAGCTTCGCGACGCCGGCTTCTCCCTGTGCGGCCAGCGCGTAAATCCACGCGCGACCCAGCAGGACGCCCTTCGCGCCGAGCGCCAGCATCCGAACGACGTCCAGCCCGCTGCGTACGCCGCCGTCGGCGAGGATCGTGAGCGCGTCGCCGACCGCATCGGCGATCGGCGGCAAGGCCCGGGCACTCGACAGGACGCCGTCGAGCTGGCGACCGCCGTGGTTCGATACCACGATGCCATCGGCGCCGATGGCCGCCGCCTCGCGCGCGTCCTCGGGATCCAATATGCCCTTGATGATCAGCGGACCGTTCCATTCTGCCCGGATCCAGTCGAGATCCTTCCACTGGATCGACGGATCGAAATTGGCGCCCAGCCAACCCATATAGTCGTTGAGTCCGCTATCCTTGCCGAGTACCGGCAGCAGGTTGCCCAGCATGTGCGGCCTGCCGCGCAACCCGACGTCCCACGCCCAGCCGGGCTTTCCCATCGCCTGCAAAAGCCGCCGCAGCGGTCCGCGCGGCCCCGACATGCCCGAATGGGCATCGCGATAGCGTGCGCCGGGAACCGGCATGTCGACGGTGAAGACCAGCGCTTCGGCCCCGGCCGCCTTTGCACGCGCGATCAGGTCCTTCATGAACGACCGGTCGCGGATGACGTACAGCTGGAACCAGAAGGGGTCGGCCGCGCGGGCGACGTCTTCGATCGAACAGATCGACACGGTGGACAGGCAGGTCGGGATGCCCGCCGCCGCGGCTGCCCGCGCCGCCTGCAACTCGCCGCGCCGGGCATACATGCCGCCGATCCCGACCGGGCCGATCGCGACGGGCAGGGTGAGCTTGCGCCCGAACAGCCTGGTCGACAGGTCGATGCTCGCCACATCCTTCAGCACGCGCTGGCGCAGCGCGATGCCGGCAAGATCGCCGACGTTGCGGCGCAGCGTCTCCTCTGCATTCGCGCCGCCATCGGCATAGTCGAACAGGAAGCGCGGCACGCGCCGCCGCGCCGCTTCCCGAAAATCATTCGCCGACGAAATGATCATCGCCGGCTCAGTAGGATGTGAAGAGCGCGCGGCGCGCAAGGTCGAGCGCGGCAACGGCATCGTGCCGCTCCTGCGCCGCCTGCATCGCTTCGAAATCTAGTTTGTCGAGCGCACGGTCGATCGCCTTGAGGAAGCCGATCGCCGAATTGGCCGCGGCGACGCTGTCTTCGCGGAAGGGGAATTGGTCGAGCTGCCACACGCCTTCCCAGCCATTCTTGCGCAGCGTGTAGAAAAATTCGAACAGCTCGATCGGGTGCACCGACCCCGCGATCAGGTCGTCGTCCCAACTGCGGAAATTGTCGTTCACGTCCATGCCGAAAAGCCGGCCGTGATCGATCGCGAGCTGGGCCGCATCGGCGGGCGATTCCCCGCCGTAAAGCGAGTGGCCGAAATCGAGCAGGACGCCGACATTGGGAAGCCCCATCCTCTCGATCCCCAGCAGGGTGCGGGCAACGCTGTCGTAGCTCATGTGGACGCGCGGTTCGCGCGGCTTGTACTCGATGACGAACTTCAGGTCGGGGTTCTGGCTCGCCAGGTCCCCGATACCGTCGATGCTGCGTTGCCACAGCGTCTTGTGATCGACCTGAAAGGGATAGTCCCAGCCATCCTGCCCCGGCCACAATTTGACATAGTCGGCGCCGAAGTGGCGCACGACATTCGCGGCGTCGTTGACCATCTCGTTGGCCAGGCGGCGGATGCCCGGATCGGGATTGGTGAACGCCCCCTTCGCGAACTGCCGCGTGTAGATTTCGGGCGTGATGCCGATCACCGACAAGCTGTTGCGGTCGAGCGCGGCGCCGACCTCGTCCAGCGAAAGGCCGGGATCGACGAACGGATAGTTGATGTCGACCACCGACAGGTCATCCACCTGTCCCGCGAGGTCGATCATCTCGATCAGCGAGCGTGGCGGTCCGTAGCCGTCCGTGGCGTAGCGGTCGACATAGGTTGCGAAGTGCCAGATGCCGGCTCCGAATTTCAATTTGCTGGTCACGCTTCGATCCTCATCCTTGGGGGTATGGCTGCTGCCGGGGCGGTCAGGCGACGACGACTTCGACGCCGGCGCCTTCGATCGCCGCACGATCGGCGTCGCCGATCCGGTCGTCGGTGATCAGCGTGCCCACGAGATCGAGCCCGCCGAGCGCGGTGAAGGACCGCAGGCCGATCTTGCTGGCGTCCGCGACGAGATAGACATGGTCGGCAGCCTCGATCATCGCGCGCTTCACCGCGATGTCGGACAGCGCCGGGTAGGTCAGTCCGGCGTCGACATCGATCGCCGCGGTGGCGAGAAAGAGCTTCTTGGCGAAAAGCCCCTCGAAATAGGCGGCCGACCGGTCGCCGCTGAGCGACAGCGTCGGCGCCTTGAAATGTCCGCCGGGCATGTGGATGTCGAAACCCGGCTCGGCGCCCAGCATCAGTGCGATATTCAGGGCATTGGTGATGACGGTCATGTCCCGGCGCCCGCCGAGGCCGGCGGCCACTTCGGTGGTGGTCGATCCCGAATCGAGGATGATCGTTTCGCCGTCGGATACCAGCGCCGCGGCCGCGCGGCCGATCCGCCGCTTCTCGTCCATATTTTCGTGATGCTGGAGCGCGAGGGCCCGGACCTGCTGGGTCACCGATTTCAGGAACGCTCCGCCATGTTCGCGGACGATATGGCCGTCGGCCTCCAGCTTTTCCAGATCCTGCCGCACGGTGACTTCGGACACGTCGAACGCGTCGGCCAGCGCGCGGACGCGGGCGCTTCCCTCCTCGCGGAGCCATGCCAGTATCCTGGCGCGGCGAACTTCGCCGAGCAGGCGTGCGGGAGCGGTCATGCGTCGAAAGGCATAGGCAGCGGGCGACGGGGGCACGGGCCGCATGCGCGCGATTCGACGGCTTTGTTCATTCAGGCTCTCCCCTTGTTCGCTTGTTTTCGATTTGAGGCAGGAATCTATAAAAACGAAAATGATCGAAATACAAGCGCCATTCGAGATATAATAATACTATTCCTTGCGCCCGCTTTCAACATCCGTTATCGGGCAGGCGAGGAGAGCATGATGTCCGGAGTCGTTCGCGCGCCCGATGAGGCGCGGAAATCAACAGAATTACGTCGTTTCGAGCATGTTCGCGAGCGAGCGAACTGGATGCGCAGGCGCCTGTTGAAGATGATCGTCGACGCGGGTCAGGGGCATCCCGGCGGCGATCTGTCGGCCACCGACATCCTCGCGACGCTCTATTTCGATATTCTTCGAATCGATCCGGCGCGACCCGACGCCCCCGATCGCGATCGCTTCATCATGAGCAAGGGGCATTGCACCGGCGCGCTTTATACCGCGCTCGCCGGGGCGGGATTTTTTCCCGAGGCGGAGCTCGACACCTATCTCAAACCCGAATCGCGGCTGAACGGCCATCCCAACCGCACCTATCTGCCGGGCATCGAAACCAATACCGGGCCGCTCGGGCACGGTCTGCCGGTCGCGGTCGGTGCCGCCGTCGCGGCGCAGATCGACGCCGCCGATCGTCACGTCTTCGCGCTGACCGGCGACGGCGAGTTGCAGGAAGGCAGCATGTGGGAAGCGGCGATGTTCGCCGGTCACCGCGGGCTTGGCAATCTTACCGTGATCGTGGACCGCAACCGGCTCCAGCAGGGCGCGCGTACCGAGGACACCAATGCGCTGGAACCGCTCGCCGATAAGTGGCGCGCCTTCGGCTGGCTGGTGGAGGGGGTCGACGGTCACGATCATGCCGCGCTGCTCGCGGCGTTCGATGCGGCTCGCAGGCCGCGCGAAAAGCCGCTGTGCCTGATCGCGGACACGCACAAGGGCCACGGGGTCAGCTTCATGCGCGACCAGGCGGGGTGGCATCATGGCGTACCCAATGCGGAGCAATATGCCCAGGCAATCCGCGAGCTCGAAGAGGAGATGGCCCGATGAGCGCCGCCGCAACCCCGCTCTTCGATTGTCGCGACGCCTATGTCCGGGCCGTCGAGGCGTTGGCCGAAACCGATCGGCGGATCGTCGCGGTCGTCAATGACTCGGTCGGCTCGTCGAAGCTCGGCGCGTTCCGCGACCGCTTTCCCGATCGCCTGATCAATGTGGGGATCGCCGAGCAGAATATGGTCGGAGTCGGAGCGGGACTTGCCAACGGTGGCAAGATTCCCTTCGTCAGCGGCGCGTCCTGCTTCCTGAGCGCGCGCGCGATGGAGCAGATCAAGGCCGACTGCGCCTACAGCTTCGCCAACGTGAAGCTGTGCGGCATTTCGAGCGGCGTCGCTTATGGCGAACTCGGCGCGACGCACCACAGTATCGAGGATATCGCCTGGCTCCGCGCGATCGACCGGCTTTCGGTGATCGTGCCCTCCGATCCCTGGGAGACCGGCGAAGCGATCAAGGCCGCCGCCGCGCACGATGGTCCCGTCTATGTCCGGATCAGTCGCATGCCGGTGCCGCAGCTCGAGCGTCGAAGCGCCGCGTTTGCGATCGGCAAGGGCGAAACCTTGCGGGACGGCGGCGATCTGGCGATCATCGCGAATGGCACGCTGGTCCACCGGGCCCTCGCAGCCGCCGACGCTCTTGCCGAAGAAGGGATTGCGGCGCGGGTCATCAATATGGCGAGTATCGCGCCGCTCGACACCGATCTGATCGCAGAGGCCGCGAAAACGGGCGCGATCGTTACGGCCGAAGAAGGGCTGGCGCGTGGCGGGCTGGGCGGCGCGGTCGCCGAATGGTGCGCGGAGAACGCCCCGGTGCGAATGCGCCTGCTCGGTTTTCCGGGCTTCCTGCCGACCGGTTCGGCGGCGTGGCTGATGGATCGCTTCGGCCTGTCGGCCGACGGGATTGCCGCGGCCGCCCGCGACATGCTGGGATTACGGAACGGCTGATGCCCGGTCCCGTCATCCTTGCGATCGACCAGGGAACCACCAATACGAAGGCGTTGCTCGTCGCGTCCAGCGGGGACGTACTCGCGCGGCACGCGCGACCGATGCACGTCGATTATCCGCGCCCCGGCTGGGCTCAGCAAGATGCCATGCAGATATGGGATGCGGTCGCCGGTCTGATCGCCGAAAGCCTCGCGGCGGCGCCGGGCGTCGAGATCGCCGCGCTGGCCATTTCCAACCAGCGCGAAACGGTGGTGCTGTGGGACGCCGCGACGGGCGAGCCCATCGCGCCTGCCGTGCTCTGGCAATGCCAGCGCTCGGTCGAACGCTGTGCTGCGCTGCGCACAGCCGGGGTCGCCGGCGAGATCGCGGCGCGCAGCGGGCTAGGGATCGATCCGCTCTTTCCCGCCGCGAAGATCGGCTGGCTGCTCGATTCGATCCCGGGCGCCCGGGCGCGCGCCGACCGTGGGGAGCTTCGCTGCGGCACCGTGGACAGCTGGCTCTTGTGGAGGCTCAGCGGCGGCACGATCCATGCGACGGACGCCAGCAATGCGTCGCGAACCCAGCTGTTCAATCTCGATACCGCGTCGTGGGACGCGCGGTTGGCGGACATCTTCGACGTCCCGTTGTCGCTGCTGCCGCGGGTGGTGCCGTCCGACGAGGGGTTCGGGGGCGTCGCCGCGGGCGCGACGGCGCTTCCTGCCGGGACACCGGTTCAGGTCATGCTTGGCGACAGCCATGCGGCGCTTTTCGCGCATGGCATCGTCGAGCCGGGCCGGGTCAAGGCGACAATCGGTACCGGCAGTTCCTTGATGGCGGCGACCGCCGCCCGTACGTCCTCGAGCCATGGTTTGTCGGCGACGGTGGCATGGCAATGCGGTACGCGTGCGCCGCAATATGCGCTGGAAGGCAATATTTCGGTATCGGGCCATGCGGCGGCCTTTGCGGCCGCGCTGCTCGGCCTTGCCGACGAGCAAGCATTGACGAGCCTGGCGGAAAGCGTCGAAAGTTCGCAAGGCGTTGCCTTCGTCCCCGCGCTCGCGGGCCTCGGCGCCCCGCACTGGCGACCCGACGCGCGCGGGATCGTTTCGGGCATGACGCTCGGCACCCGGCCGGCGCACGTCGCGCGCGCCGCCTTCGAAGCGATCGCCCTGCAGATTTCCGACGTGCTCGACGCCATGGAAGCCGACCTCGGCCACCCTCTTGCCGAACTGTCGATCGACGGCGGCGCCGCGCGCAACGATTTTCTGGCGCAGCTTCTTGCCGACCTGAGCGGCCACACCGTCACCAGGCCGGAGATCGCCGAAGCGAGCGCGCTCGGCGCCGCGCGGATGGCGGCCCGCGCGCTCGGCTATGGCGACGAATGGCGCTTTCCCGATGCGACGCGTTTCGAACCCCGCATGGAACCCGGCCGGCGCGAGGCGATCCGCCGCGGTTGGCGCGCCGCGCTGGACGCGGCGGTCGCGGCGGGAACGGGAGGACCGCCAGAATAGACTATCGATGCCCGGTGGCCGACAAGATCGTCGCGACCCCGACCAGACCAGCTGAGGCGGGAACCGCCGCCCGATCCGGAGAGGACTTATGACGAGCGCTACTGCAGGCCGTGACGACTGGAAAAATACGATTCTGGCGGGCCTTGCCAACTATATCGATGCCGGGTCGATCGTGGCCGGCGCCGCGGCGCTGGCGCTGTGGGTCGATGCCTATCGGCTCGATACCGACCTCGTCGGCCTGATCGGAGCATTTGGCCCCAATGCGATCGCCGCCGGCGTCGGCGCCCTGATCGGCGGGCGGCTTTGCGACCTGTTCGGGCGCAAGAAGATCTACCAATATGATATGCTCTTCTATGCCTTTGGCATGTTGTGGCTCGTCTTTGCGGTCAACGCCTGGATGATCGTGGTCGGATTTTTCCTCGTCGGCCTGGCAGTCGGCGCGGACATCCCGGCCTCCTGGTCGCTGATCGCGGAGATGGCGCCGAACGACAAGCGCGGCAAGCACAGCGGGGTCGCCCAGGTGCTCTGGTACCTCGGACCCGTGGTGGTGCTCCTGATGTTTCTTGCGCTCTCGCCGCTTGGGCTGCTCGGCGCGCGGATCGTCTTTGCGCATCTCGCGATCCTCGCCGTGGCGCTGACCTTCCTCCGCTCGCGGATGAAGGAGTCGCCGCGCTGGCTCGAGGCGCAGGCGGAAGGCGCGCGCCAGGATGGCCGGCCCGAGCGCGGGCGCTGGCGCGACTTGTTCACCCGTCAGCACATCGGGTCGATGGCATTCCTTTCGGGCATGTATCTGTTCTGGAACCTGTGGGCCGGCACGAACGGCTTTTTCTTTCCCTATATCCTGCGCACGGTCGGCAATCAGACACAGGCGATGTCGGTGGCGGTGCAGGCGTTGAGCTTCCTGCTCGGAATGGCTTCGATCTTCTTCATCTTCATGAAGTTGTCCGACCGGGTAAACCAGCGGCTGCTCTTCGGCCTTTCCGCGATCACCCAGGTGATCGGCATGTCGCTGCTCGCGATCTTTCCGCTGACCCTGCCGGTCGCGCTGGTCCACGTCTTTCTGATGGCGGTCGGCCAGGGCTTTGGCGCGCAATGCTTCTTTCAACTCTGGAGTTCGGAGATGTTCCCGACGCTGCTGCGCAGCACGGCGCAAGGCGTGATGTTCGCGATGGTGCGCATCGCGCTCGGGATTTTCAGCTTCTTCGTGCCGGCGCTGACGGCCACCGGATTCCACACGCTGGCCTGGATTCTGGTCGGCTTTCTCGCGATCAGCGGGTTGATCGGCTTCATCTGGGCGCCGCGCAACGAGGGCAAGTCGCTCGAGGAAATCGCCGCCGCGCGAGCGGACTGAGGCGCGCAGCCGAAGGAGGCAGAGGATGCAGGTTTCACGCCGGACGATGCTGGCGGGCGGGTTTGCCGCGGGCGCGGCGGCGGCTGCCCCTGCCGTCGCGCGCGAGGGTTCGGCCCGCACCGAGCGGTGGGGGCTCCACGAAATCATGCTCACCGGCCCTGCGGGCGGCAATCCCTTTGTCGAGGTCGATCTTGCCGCGACCTTCGAAAACGGAGACCGCACGATCCGCGTGCCGGGCTTCTATGACGGCGAGGGGATTTATCGGATTCGTTTCAGCCCGCCCGAAGAGGGGCGATGGACGTGGCGCAGCGCCAGCAACATCGCCGCCCTTTCGGGTGCGACGGGCGCGTTCGATTGTGACCCGCCGGGACCGGGCAATCATGGCCCGGTTGGCGTCAGCCCGGACGGATTTCACTTCGTCCACGCCGACGGCACCGCGTTTCGCCAGATCGGCACCACCGCCTATAGTTGGGCGTTGCAGTCCGATGCGCGGTGCGCGGAAACGCTGGCGACGCTTCGGGCCGCTCCGTTCAACAAGATGCGAATGCTTGTCTTTCCGAATGTCGAATCGGTTGCGACCGATCCGTTCGTGCGGACGGGAACGGGGGCAGGGGACTGGGATCCGGCGCGTTTCGACCCCGCCTATTTCCGGCGGTTCGAGGACCGGATCATCCGCCTCGGCGACCTGGGGATACAGGCCGATGTCATCCTCTTCCACCCCTATGACAAGGCGCGCGGCTACAGCGACATGGCGCGTGCCGACGACGAACGCTACATCCGCTACGTCGCCGCGCGCTGGGGCGCCTACCGCAATCTGTGGTGGTCGATGGCCAATGAATATGACGCGGTCGAGAGCAAGACGGTTGCCGACTGGGACGCGCTGTTCGAAATCCTGGTCGCCGCGGATCCGCACGATCGATTGCGCTCGATCCACCAACTTCATCGCTACTATGATCACCGCAAGCCCTGGGTGACCCACGCCAGCGTCCAGAACGGCGCCGCGGTACTCGACGATATTCGCGCCGCCCTGCATCGCGACTTCGCCCAGAAGCCGGTGATTTTCGACGAGGTGGTCTATGAAGGCAATTCGGCGCAGCGCTGGGCCAATCTGACCGGCGAACAAATGGTCGAACGCTTTTGGTGGGGTCTCGTCGGCGGCACCTATGTCGGCCACAGCGAAACCTATCAAGCCGATCGCAATCCGGATTTTTCCTGGCTGGGGCAGGGCGGTACGCTGCAGGGGACGAGCGCGCCGCGCCTCGCCTTTCTCAAGCGGATCATGGAGGACGGTCCTGCGCCTGGAATCGATCCGATCCAGCATCTGTGGAATTATCATCTGGGTGGCCGCGACGGCGCCTATTATCTCCACTATTTCGGCGGCGACGCTCCGACCGAATGGCGCCTGAGGCTTCCGGTCAAGAAGGGCGAGCCGCTCCATCGGTATCGCGTCGACGTCATCGATACCTGGGCGATGACCGTCACGCCGGTCGACGGGGTCTTCGCGATGGAGCGCCTCGACGATTACGACGTCCACGATCCGGCGCGTCCCACGATCCCGCTGCCCGGCAAACCCTGGATCGCGGTGCGCGTGCGCCGGGTCTAGAACGATCCGGTCGGGCGCGGGGCGAGCGCGCCGGGGGAATGCTATGCCGGAACGGCCTCCGCCGGGTGCGGGGCAAAGGCCGGATCGTCGAGTTTGTAGGCCTTGCGGACGAGACCGTGTGCAAGTTCGTGCGCCAGTTCGGCAGCTTCCCAGTCGATGAGCCGGTGCTCGGCGACCAGGCGGGCCAGAAAGGCGCAGTCGACGCGCCGCGCGACGTCGTGCCGCGCCGGGATCGACAGAAATGCGCGCGTGTCGTCGTTGAAGCCGACCGTGTTGTAGAAACCGGCGGTTTCCGTCGTCATCTCGCGAAAGCGGCGCATCCCCTCCGGGCTGTCGTGGAACCACCACGACGGTCCGAGCTTCAGGCACGGATAATGGCCCGCCAGCGGCGCCAGTTCCCGTGCATAGGTCGATTCGTCGAGCGTGAAGAGGATGATCGACAACCTCGTTTCGGTGCCGAAGCGATCGAGCAACGGCTTCAGCGCGTGGACATAGTCGGTCCGCATCGGAATATCGCAGCCCTTGTCGCGGCCGTGGCTTTCGAACAGCTTGTGATTGTGGTTGCGGCACGAGCCCGGGTGGATCTGCATCACCATGCCATCCTCGACGCTCATCGCGGCGAGTTCGGTCAGCATCTGTGCGCGAAACAATTCGGCGTCGGCCGCCGTCCAGCGGCCGCCAATGATCTTTGCAAACAGGGCTTCGGCTTCGGCGCCGGACAGGTTCGCGGTCGCGGCGCTCGGATGGCCGTGGTCGGTCGCGGTCGCGCCGGCGGCCCGGAAATCGGCGCGGCGCTTGCGATGCGCGGCCAGATAGCCCTGCCAGCTTTCGACGTCCTCGCCGGTCAACGCGCCGAAACGCTGCATCGCGGCGGCGAAATCATGATGTTCGGGGTCGACCACGGCGTCGGGGCGATAGGTCGTGACGACGCGCCCCGACCAGCCCGATGCGCGGATGGCGGCGTGGTGATCGAGATCCTCGTGTGCGCCTTCGGTCGTTGCCAGCATCTCGATATTGAAGCGGTCGAAGAGCGCGCGGGGACGAAATTGGGGCGTCGCGAGGCTCTCGTTTATCCAGTCATAATAATCGTCCGCGGTCGACGCATCGAGGGCGGTGTCGAAGCCGAACACATCGGCAAAGACATGGTCGAGCCACATCCGCGACGGTGTGCCCCGGAACAGGTGGAAATTCGCGGCGAACAGCCGCCAGGCTTCGCGCGGATCGGTCGCGGGGGTGCCGTTGCGATCGGGCACGCCCAGCGCGTCGAGCGCGATGCCCTGGCTGTACAGCATGCGATAGAGATAATGGTCGGGTGCGAGCAGCAATTCGGTCGCATTGGACCAATTGGCATCGGTGGCGAACCAAGCGGGGTCGGTGTGGCCGTGCGGGCTGACGATCGGCAATTCCCTGATATCGGCATAGAGTGCCCGCGCGATGTCGCGCGTGCGACCTTCGGCGGGGAAGAGGCGGTCGGGGTGGATGTCGAGCGGCTTTGCCATCGGTCTATTTTTCCCATTATAGCGCATGTTCGGTACGCCGCATTGTCGCGTCGTCCGGCATCCGCGAGATCCGTTCGGTCGGGCGCTGCAACGCAGAGGTTGCAGTCGCTTTCCGAATGGTGATATATAACATTGACGATGTGATATATGACACCGTTTTCTATTCAAAACAAGTCGATCCGAAAAGGCAAGGACGCCGTAGAGCCATGACCGCGAGGAAAGCCATTTTTGTCGATCCGCGCGATTCGGTCGCAACCGCGCTCGCCGATCTCGCCGCGGGCGACCGGATCGATGTCGGGGCGGGCGTCACCCTGATCGAGCCCATCGCACGCGGGCACAAGGTTGCGGTGACGGACATCGCCGCAGGCGATCCCGTGCTGAAATTCGGTTTCTCGATCGGCACGGCGCGTACGGCGATCGTGTGCGGCGCGCATGTCCATTCGCACAATATGGCAACCGCGCTCTCGACCGACGATACCCACGCCTATCGCCCCGATCCTGACCCCGCGCCGCCGCTCGCGGATGCGCCCGGTTTCATGGGCTATCTGCGCGACGACGGGCGCGCGGCGACCCGCAACGAAATCTGGGTGTTGCCGACGGTCGGCTGCGTTGCGCGGACCGCGACGAAAATCGCCGAAGCGGCGGATCGCCTTCATCGCGGGCGCGTCGACGGCGTCCATGCCTTCACCCACCCCTTTGGCTGCTCGCAGCTTGGCGACGATCTGGACGGGACGCGCGCCATCCTCGCCGCGCTGGCATCGCATCCCAACGCCGGCGGCGTGCTGCTGGTCGGGCTCGGATGCGAATCGAACCAGCTCGACGCCCTGATCGATTCGATCGACCCGGCGGTTCGTGGCCGGGTGCGGTCCCTGCGGGCGCAGAGCGCGGGGGACGAGATTGCCGAGGGGCTCGCTTCGATCGGCGAACTGGTCGACCGGGCGGAAACCGCGCAGCGCCAACTACTGCCGCTCGGCAAGCTGGTGCTCGGGGTCAAGTGCGGCGGGTCCGACGGCCTGAGCGGGTTGACCGCCAATCCGCTCGTCGGGCGGATGAGCGACGCGGTGACCGGCCTTGGCGGCGCGACGATCCTGACCGAGATTCCGGAAATTTTCGGCGCCGAACATCTGCTGATGGCGCGCGCCGCCGATCGCGGCATTTTCGATGCGATCGACCGAATGGTCGCCGACTTCAAAGCCTATTTTACCGCGCATGGCGAACCGGTGTCGGAAAATCCGTCGCCGGGGAACATCGCGGGCGGCATCACGACGCTGGAGGAAAAATCCCTCGGCGCCGTCCAGAAGGCCGGGCGGGCGGTGGTGACCGACGTCATCGCCTATGGCGCGCGGGCAACGAAGCCGGGCCTGACCCTCCTCGAAGCGCCGGGAAACGACGCCGTTTCGTCGACCGCCTTGTCGGCGGCGGGGGCGACGGTGATCCTCTTCACGACCGGGCGCGGAACGCCACTCGGATTTCCGGTGCCGACGATCAAGATCGCGTCGAACCACGATCTCGCCGCGCGCAAGCCCGGATGGGTCGATTTCGATGGCGGGCAGGTTCTGGAAGACGGACTAGACGACGGCGCGACGGCGCTTCTGGATCTGGTCGCCGCGGTCGCCTCGGGCCGGGAAACAGCCGCCGAGCGCAATGGCGAGCGCGAAATCGCCATCTGGAAAAGGGGTGTGACGCTTTGACCCGCCTGTCGCCCGCGACGCTCGCGACCCTTCCGGCGACCGTGGCGCGCCCGTGGCACGACCTTGCCGCGGTCCGCACCGGCGTCGTGCATTTCGGCCCCGGCGCCTTTCACCGGGCGCATCAGGCGAGCTATTTCGACGCGCTGCTCGACCGCGATCCGCGCTGGGGGATCGCCGCGGTATCGCTCCGGTCGGCGTCGACCGTCGAGGCGCTCGCCGAGCAAGGCGGCCTCTATAGCCTGACGACGCTGGGAGAGGACATCGCGATCCGCGCGATCGCCGCCCACAGCGCCTTCGTGCGGCCGGGAGAGGATGCGGAGGTCCATCGCCTGCTCGCCGACCCGGCGGTCCGGCTGGTGACCAGCACCGTGACCGAGAAAGGCTATTGCCTGGGCGCCGACGGCGCGCTCGATCTGGCGCATCCCGATATCGTCCACGACCTGACGGACCGTGCGGCGCCGGTCAGCATCATCGGTTGGATCGTCGCCGGGCTGGCGGCCCGCCGCGCCGCCGGGGTCGCGCCATTCGCCGTCCTGTGCTGCGACAATATGAACGGCAACGGGACGAAGCTGGCGGCGGCGGCGGTGCTGTTCGCGCGCCAGTTCGACGCCGATCTGGCGGACTGGATCGCCGCCGCCGTCGCCTTTCCCAACACGATGGTCGATTCGATCACTCCGGCGACCGATGCCGCGCATCGCGAGCGGGCGCGAGAGCTGCTGGGCGTGGACGATGGCGCCGCGGTGCAGCGCGAGGGCTTTACCCAATGGGTCGTCGAACATTTCGACCTTCCGGACGGACCCGATCTCGCGGCCGTCGGCGTCGAAATGACGGACGACGTCGCCGCTTATGAAAAGGCGAAGCTTCGCATCCTCAACGGCGCGCACAGCAGCCTTGCCTATATCGGTCTCGCGCTCGGCCACGAAAGCGTCGCTGGCGCGATGGCCGACGAACGCCTCGCCGCCTTTGCCGAGCGATTGATCCGCGCCGACATCATCCCGTCGCTCGCGCCGGCCGCCGGGCTCGACCTGGCGGACTATGCCACGGCGGTCCTCGCGCGCTTCCGCAATCCGGCGATCCGCCACCTGCTCAGCCAGATCGCGTGGGACGGCACCCAGAAACTTCCCTACCGGCTGCTCGACACCGCATGCGATGCACGCGCCGCGGGTCGGGCCATCGAACGCCTTGCCGTCCCGATCGCCGCGTGGATGGCCTTCGTTCGCCGCATGGCGCGGCGCGGCGACACGATAACCGACCCCCTTGCGGCGCGGCTTTCGGATATCGGTCGCTCCGCGGGCGATGCCCGGGACCTCATGGATGCGCTGCTCGCGCTCGACCTGTTCCCGAGGGCGCTGGCCGACGACCCCGCCTGGCGCGCCGCGGTCCTGACGGCCCTCGACCGGATCGAGGCGGGGGACATTTATTCGGCGCTCGTCTGAAAGGCAGAGGGCGAGCGCCCGCCACCGACAACATAATGGGAAGGATCGCCGATGGCCACGACGGGACAGGATACGATAGGAAAGGCGGCGGCACGCGCGGGACGCTACCGCTGGGTCGTCGTCGGGCTGTTGTTCGCCGCGACGGTCATCAACTATATCGACCGCCAGATGATCGGCGTGCTCAAGCCGACGCTCTCGCAAGATCTGGGCTGGAGCGAAACCGACTTCGCGAACGTGATCTTCTGGTTTCAGGCGGCCTATGCGATCGGATATCTGGGGTTCGGCCGGATCGTCGACGTCGTCGGGGCCCGGCTCGGCTATACGGTCGCGTTCATCATCTGGCAACTCGCGCACATCGCGCATGGCGGCGCGATGTCGGTGACGCAGTTCGCGATGGCGCGGTTCGGGCTCGGTATCGGGGAATCGGGGAATTTCCCGGCCGGCATCAAGGCGGTGACCGAATGGTTCCCCGCGCGCGAGCGCGCGCTGGCGATCGGGATATTCAACGCCGGCGCCAATGTCGGCGCGATCGTCACGCCGTTGCTCGTCCCGCTGCTCGTCGTCGCCTATGGCTGGCGGATGGCGTTCGTCATTACCGGCGTGGCGGCATTCGTCTGGCTGATCGCCTGGTGGACCCTCTATCGCCGCCCGCGCGAGCATCCGAAAGTCAGCGCGGGCGAACTCGCATGGATCGAACAGGATCCGGTCGATCCCGTCGTCCAGATGCCCTGGAAACAACTCGTGCGCGTGCGCGAAACCTGGGCCTATGCGATCGGCAAGTTCTGCATCGACCCGATCTGGTGGTTCTTTCTCTTCTGGCTGCCCGGCTATCTCGGCGAACGCTACGGCCTCGACCTGCTCAGTTTCGGGCCGCCGCTGGTCGCCGTCTATCTCTTGTCCGATATCGGTAGCGTTGCCGGCGGCTGGATGTCCTCGCGGCTGATGAAAGCCGGCAAGAGCGTGAACTATGCGCGCAAGGCCGCAATGCTGCTCAGCGCGATCGCGGTCCTGCCCGTCTTCTTTGCCCAGAGTATCGACAATCTGTGGCTCGCGGTCCTCGTCATCGGCATTGCCGCGGCGGCGCACCAGGCCTTTTCGGCGAATCTCTATACATTGCCCTCCGACGTGTTTCCGCGCGCCGCGGTCGGGTCGGTGATCGGCATCGGCGGAACGGCCGGTGCGATCGGCGGGATGCTGATGGCCAAATATGCGGGCTTCGTGCTCGATTCGCTCGGCACCTATACGCCGCTGTTCGCCGTGGCGGGCAGCGCCTATTTCATCGCCCTTGTCGCAGTGCACCTGCTCTCTCCCCGTCTCGCGCCGGTCGATGTGAGGCGCTGACGCGGTCGAGCCGCGGCACGCCCGCCGGGGATTGCCTCGGCGGGCGGTGCCGAATATATATAATAATACTAATGACTAAGCGGCCCGTTCGCGGTCAGGTCGGGGGCGGCCGGCGCGCCCGCTTTCGATTTTCAGCGGGATAGCTTGCTTTTTTTACGCTTCGATCACCGAAAACTGTTGCCATTGCCATGTCAGTTACGGTATCTGAGATATCAGTTAAGGGCAGTGCAATTTCTCACGACGCTGCCCGGTCTGTGGAGGAGGGTTGTTTCATGTCTGTTTTAAAGCGAGTTCTGGTCGGCGGCATCGCGGTTTCCGCGTTGGGCATCGGGTTGTCCATGCCCGCATTCGCCCAGACCGAGCCGGCCGATGCCGCTCAGCCGGCCGCCGAAGGCGATGCCGCGGCCGACGCCATCATCGTGACCGGGATCCGCGCCAGCCAGCGCGCGTCGATCGACCTGAAGCGCGACAATGTCGCCGTCGTCGATTCGATCGTGGCCGAAGACATGGGCAAGCTGCCCGACCAGAATGTCGCCGAATCGCTCCAGCGCATCGCCGGCGTCACGATCGAACGCAACCGCGGCGAAGGGCGCTTCGTCACCGTGCGCGGCTTCGGTCCGAAGTTCAACGCCGTCACGGTCAACGGGCGCACCCTCGCCACCGACAACAACGGCCGCGAATTTTCGTTCGACGTCCTGCCGTCCGAAGTGATTTCGGGCGCCGACGTGTATAAATCGCCGCAGGCCAACCTCAACGGGTCGTCGATCGGCGCGACCGTCGACATTCGCACGATGCGCCCGCTCGACCAGCCGGCCGGGCTGAAGCTCGCCGGGTCGGCGACGATGCAATGGTCCGAGCTGTCGGACAAATATAATCCCGAGGTCGCCGCCGTCGGCAGCTGGCGCAACGACGCCGGCAGTTTCGGTGTGTCGCTGTCCGCCGTCTGGGCGAAGCAGAAGAACCGCGACGACGAATTCACCATCGGCGCCGGACATGTGCGGCGGTCGAGCACCGATTCCTATTACACCGCGGGTGGCGTTCAGGGCGCGCGCATCGGCGACGATGTGGAACCTTTTTCCAATGTTTCGATGCCGTCGAACCTGTCGCCCTTCTTCTTCGAGCGCGATCTGCGCCGCTGGGGCCTGAGCGGTGCGGTGCAGCTTCGCCCGTCCGATCGCTTCACGGTGACGATCGACGGGCTCTACACCAAGTCGCGCTTCATCGAGCAGCAGACCGGCCTCGCCTATGACTTCTCGGGCGGGACGCTGGTCGAGCAGGTCGTCGAAGGCGGCAGCGTCGTGAACGGGGTCCAGACCGGCGGCGAGGCGGTTTACCAGCGCTATGTCGGCGGGTTCGTCGACGAGATCATCCAATATGACGATCGCGACGTGACGACCGACCAGATCGGCGTCAACGTCGATTGGCAGGCGACCGACGATTTGAAGCTGCGCTTCGACATGTCGCTGTCGAACGCGCGCAAGCGCGGCGCCCAGAACAATTTGTTCACGACGATCCGCCGCAAGAATATCGACCATTGGTTCGACCGGAGGTCGGGCTCGCCGATCTACGACTATGGCCTCGAAAGCCCCAATTATTCCAATGCGGCGACCAATCCCCAGGGACTGACCGCGCACTATTATATCTGGGGCGGCGGATCGAACGGCGACGACGAGATCCAGGAATATCGCGGCGATGCCGACTGGAACCCCGGCGGCGGCGACCTGACCATCTCTGCCGGCGTGATGGCGTCGAAGCGGCTCAAGACGATCGAGGGCTTCGAAATGCCCTTTGGCCAGCAATGCGCCTATTGCGGATCGGACCGCGCGCTTCCCGAAGCGCTGTTCCAGTCGACCGACCGCAATTTCTTCTCGGGCTATGACGGCAATATCCTGCACGACTGGATCATCTACGATCCCCGTGCGCTGGTGCAGCAGGTCGATGCCTATGCCGCCGAAGACGGGATCACCTTCGATCCGGCGGTGCGATCGGCCTCGGCGTCGTCGGTGATCGACGAAAAGGTGCGCGCGGCCTATGTCATGGCGTCGCTCGACACCGAACTCGGCGGCATGCCGCTCGCGATCAACGCCGGCGTGCGGTTCGAGGATACCGACTATACTTCGGCGGGCGCATCGCGCACCGTCCTCAGCGCGCGGCCGCGGGTCGACGAGGACGGCAACCCGACCGGGCAGAACGACATCGTCGTGTCGGACATCGTGCCGGTCAGCTTCCGCGGCAAATATCACGACTGGCTGCCGTCGCTGAACGTGCGGCTCGACGTCACCGACAATCTGGTGCTGCGCCTCGCGGGGTCGAAGGTGATGACGCGCCCGACGCTGACCGACCTGTCGCCCCGCCAGTCGATCCAGACCAACCCGGGCAACGAGACCATCCGCCGCGGCAACCCCGACCTCGCACCGTTCCGGGCGTGGCAGGCCGAGCTGGGGGCCGAATGGTATTTCGCGCCGGATTCGCTGATCAACGCGGCGGTCTTTTACAAGAAGATCGACAGCTTCGTGACGCTGATCACGACGCCGCAGCAGGTCGACGAAATCACCTTCCAGGTCACCGTGCCGGGCAATGGCGACGGCGCGACGGTCAAGGGTTTCGAGATCGGCTATCGCCAGTCGTTCGCCAACTGGCTGCCGGCGCCGTTCGACGGCTTCGGCGTCCAGACCAGCTTCAACTATACCGACTCGAACGCCAATTACCCGAGCGTCGTGGCGGGGGCGACCTACAGCCTCGAGGGCCTGTCGAAATATTCGTACAGCCTTGTCGGCTATTACGAGAAATACGGTATCCAGGCGCGTGTCGCCTATACCTATCGCGACGATTTCCTGCAGACCGCGGTCGGCCGCAACAGCGAGCAGGAATATTTCAACGGCTACGGCCAGCTCGATGCGAGCCTGTCCTATGACCTGACCGACAATTTCACGGTATTCGTCGACGGGCTCAACCTGACGAACTCGAAAGAGTTCCTCTATTCGATGACGCCCGATCGCACGAAGGAATATCGCATGACCGGACGGCGGCTGTCGTTCGGGGTGCGTGCCAAATTCTGATTGTCCTCCCTGGGGCGGCGGCCTCCCTGCCGCCCCTTCGACATCGAGGGACCTTCCGCGAGCCCGGAATGTCCCTCTTTTTTGTCTGTTACGCGCGCTGGCGCACCCGGGGACGGGGTCGCGGCGCCGTTCTATCGGTGGGTCAGCGGTCGAGCCGGTGAAAGTCCAGGTGATCGGTCAGCCGGTAGATGCAGTCCATCGCCATCCAGCTTCCGTCGGGACCCGCCGCAGGGATCGGCTGCTGGAACCGCTGCATCAGCGCGATCCATTTCTGAACGTGCGGATTGGCGGCGTCGGCCTCTGCCTTCGCCGCGTCCGAATATCGGTCGTCGGCGTCGATGATCATGAACAGGCGGTTGCCGGCCCGGAAGATCTCCATGTTGAGGATGCCGGCATCGCGGATCGAGCGCACGATCTCGACCGGCGCCTCGCCGGGCCGATGCCAGCGTTCATATTCGGCGATCAGGTCCGCATCGTCGACCAGGTCGAGCGCCAGGCAGATGCGCCGGGTCGTCGCGCTGTCGCTCATGCGTTGGTCCAGCCGCCGTCGATAACCTGGGCCGTCCCGGTCGTGTAGGCCGATTCGTCGCTTGCGAGATACAGCGCGAGCTGGGCGATTTCTTCGGCGCGGCCGAGGCGTCCCATCGGCTGGCGGGCGATGAAGTCCGCGCGCGCCTTCGCTGCGTCGCCGGTCGCCGCCATGCGGTCGTCGAGCGAGGGCGATTGCACCGTTCCCGGGCAGATCGCGTTGCACCGGATGCCCTGCGCCACGAAATCCTGCGCGACCGACTTGGTCAGGCCGATCACCGCGGCTTTCGAGGCACCGTAGACGAAGCGATTGCCGACCCCGATGATCGATCCCGCGACCGAGGCCATGTTGACGATCGACCCGCCGCCGCGCCCGATCATGGCGGGCAGGAAGGCGCGGATCATCCGGTAGGTCGATTTGACGTTGAGATCGAAGGAGAAATCGAAATCGGCTTCGTCGGTCGTCAGGATCGTGCCGGCATGGACGAAGCCCGCACAGTTGAACAGGATGTCGACGCCGCCGATATCGGCGGCGAGCGCCTCGATCGCCGCCGCATCGCGCAGGTCCATCACGCGCGTTTCGCAGCCTTCGACGCTGGCCAGCGTGTCGGGGTTGATGTCGATGGCGATCGTGCGCGCGCCCTCGCGGGCGAACAGGTCCGCGCTGGCGCGGCCGATCCCCTGGCCGGCGGCGGTCACGATGGCGGTCTTGCCGGTCAGGCGAGGCATGGAATTTCCTTTCAGATCAGACGGGAGTGGGGGCGTCGGCGCGGATCAGGCCCGCCGAACGCATGTCCGCCCAGAAGGCGGCGGGAATGGGATGGGCGACCTGTCCGACCGCCTGCTTCACCCGCGCGGCGCTGTTCATGCCGGGGATTACCGAGGCGACCTGCGGATGGGCGAGCGGGAATTGCAGCGCGGCGGCCGCGAGCGGAACATGATGATCGTCGCACAGCGCCTCGATCGCCGCAACGCGCGCGACCGTTTCCGGCGACGCCGGTTGATATTCATAGTGGAACGGGCCGGGACCCTTGACCCCATGCGCCAATATGCCGCTGTTATAGGGGCCGCCGATCACGACCTGCACGTCGCGTGCAGCGCACAGCGGCAGGAAGCTGTCGAGCGCCTCCTGCTCCAGCAGGGTATAGCGGCCGGCAAGCAGCATCATGTCGAAATCGCCCGCGGCGAGTGCTTCCTCGCAGACCTGCCATTCGTTGACGCCAAGCCCGATGGCCCCCACCACGCCGCCGTCGCGCAGTTCGCGCAAGGCGCGATAGCCACCGTCCATCAACGCGCGGAACAGGCGCGGGTGATCGTCGCCGTGCGCATAGCGACCGATGTCGTGGACATACAGGATGTCGATGCGCTCGCGGCGCAGGCGGCGCCGGCTGTCCTCCCACGACCGCATCACCGCGTCATAGCTGTAATCGAACACGCTCTCGAACGGCTCGGGCGAGACGAAGGCCTGTCGAGACTGCGACAGGTCGGTTCCGGGCGCGACCGGATCGAGGCGACGGCCGACCTTTGTCGAAACGATGATGCGTTCGTCGGGATCGGCCTGGGCAAGCGCGGCGCCGAGCCGTTTTTCGGCGAGCCCGAAGCCATAGTGGGGCGCGACGTCCATATAGGCGATACCCGCATCGAGCGCGGCGCGCACCGTGGCTTCGGCATCGGCGTCGCGCATCGGCCGGTACAGGTTCCCGAGCGTCGAGCATCCGAATCCCAGTCGGCCCAGGCGGTTTTGGTCGAAGGCGTGGCGGTCGGGCACGATGGTCATGCCCGTCGCCTAGCCTGATATCTCAAAAATCTCAATTCATATTTCAGTAAACGGCTCGATCAGAACATTCCGAGGATGCGTTGCAGCGCGGCCTGGAAATGGGCTGCGATCGCCGCTTCGGCGCGGTCGGGGTCGTGGGCGGCGAAAGCTTCGAGAATTTCGATATGCTCGCCAAGCGTTCGCAGCGCGAGCGGCGCGGTAACCAGGCGGTCGAGGCGGATCAGCGTGACGTAGTTCTTCAGCCTTCGCGCGGTATTTTCGATCAGCGGGTTCTGCATGTTCGCGATCATGCTGCCATGCAGGCCGACCTCCAGCACCTCGAGCTGGTCGAGCGCGCCCGCGCTGAGCCCTTCGGTCTCGATCCGGGTCATCAGCGCCTTGTGATCGGCGATCAGTTTGCGGGCCATCTCGGCATCGCCGGTTTCGGCATAGCGGCGGGCCGCGGCGCGTTCGATGATCGAGCGGAACTGATAGGTGCTGCGCGCGAGCTCCAGATCGGGCTTCAGGAACTGGATTCCCGAACGCGGATGAATCGTCAGAACGCCTTCGGCTTCGAGCACGCGTAGTGCGTCGCGAAGCGGCTGTACGGGGATGCCAAGCAGCCGGACGAGGTCGTTTTGCGAGACGAACGCGCCGGCGGGAACCTTTTGGTCGAAGAGGCCCTGCAGGATCGCCTTGTAGGCGACATCGCTCAGCCGCTCGCCGTTCGTCGGGCGCTCTCCCGCTACAGTCCCCTCGGCGTCAAAAGCCGCTTGCCGTTTGCCCCCTTCTGTCATATCTAATCCCCGTATCTGATATTTCACGTTTGGCATCTGGAAGATGGTAGCACCGAATATGCACATAGTCGACTTCCGCATTACCCGCTTTCAGTTTGCCCGCGACAGGGTGATCGGCGACAGCCAGGTGCGCGCCGACGACGTCCATCTCGCGGCGCTGGAATTGGTCGATTCGACCGGCCGGACCGGGCTGGGTTTCGTGCAGTCGCTCTTTCACCCGCTGCCCGCGGAACGCGAGATCGAGCGCATATTCCGCAGCGAAGCGTGGCCCGCACTCGAAGGGCAAAGCGCCCAGGCGCTCGCGCATCGAGTGGGCCGGCCGCGCGGCGGCAATATTCGCCGGATGAGCATCCCGTTCGAGGAGGCGCTCCAGCAGGCGATCTGGGACCTCGCGGCAAAGGCGGTCGATCTGCCGCTCTGGAAAATGCTCGGTGCGCGGCGCGACCGTGTGCGCGCCTATGCAAGCGGGCTGGATTTTCACCTGTCCGACGAGGCGTTCGGCGCGCTGTTCGCTTCGGCGGCGGAGCAAGGCTATACGGCGTTCAAGATCAAGGTCGGCCATCCCGAACTGGACCGCGACATCCACCGGCTCGATCTGTTGAAGCGCGCCGTCGGCAAGGACGCGACGGTCATGGTCGACGCGAACGAAGCCTGGTCCCCGAAACAGACGGTGCAGAATATTGCGGCCATGCGCCGGGCCGGCCATCCCATCTACTGGATGGAGGATCCCATCCTGCGCTCCGATTTCGAAGGCCTGCGGATGTTGCGCGGCGCGCTGGGGGAGACCTTGCTCAATTCGGGGGAATATCTCGACGTTTCGGGCAAGCGCGCGCTGATCCAGGCGGGGGCCGCCGACATGCTCAACGTGCACGGCCACGTCACGGACGTGATGCGGATCGGCTGGCTTGCCGCCGATATGGCGGTGCCGGTGACGATGGGCAACAGCTTCCTCGAGATCGGGGTCAACATGGCGCTGGCATTGCCCGAGGTCGACTGGCTGGAATATAGTTTCCAGAATTTCGAACATCTGGTCGAGCAGCCCTATCGCATCGAAAACGGCTTCATCAGAGGCAACGACGCGCCGGGGCACGGCCTCGTCCTGTGCGAAACCGCGCGACGCGAACAGCGGCGACCCGACCTGCTGGCGCGCGACGCGCTTGGCCCGGCGCCCGAGCAGCAGCGGATGACGGTGCGCAGGGCGGCATAGATTTGTCGGGCGGGAACGGCCGCCGAATGGGAGGATAGCATGTCGGACCTCAATGCCGCCTATGCCGGCGGAGCGCCCGAAGAAGCGGCGTTCCTGCAGGGTGAGGCCGCCCACGCCCGCGGACGCGAGAAATGGGTCCTGCTCGCATCGCTGACGAGTGTCTTCTTCGTGTTGCTCGCCCTCTATGCGGCGGTGCTCTCGGTCCTCTTGCCCAACCAGATCCAGGCGATCGATCCCGCGAACAAGGCGAGCGGGCTGGCGCTGGTCTTTGCCATCACCTCGATCTTCAGCACGTTGACGACCCCGATCGCCGGCGCCCTGTCCGATCGCACGCGAACCCGGATCGGCCGCCGGACGCCGTGGATCGTTCTCGGTTCGCTGGCGGGCGGGGCGTGCCTGTTCGCCGTTTCGCAGATGACGCAGCTGTGGACGATCACCCTGTTCTGGGTCGGTGCGACGGTCGCGCTCAATTCGATGCAGGCGGCGCTGACCACGGTGGTCGCCGACCGCTTCGCTCCGAACGAGCGCGGCACCGCTTCGGGTTTCGTGGGCGCTGGCATGACCTCCGGCCTGACGGTCGGGACGATCGTGGCGGGTCTTTTGGCCGGGACGATCGCCTATGCCTATTGGTTGTTCGCCGCGGCGATCGTCGTCGCCTGTTTCGCGTTCGTCCTGATCAACCGGGAGCCGAAGGTCACCGCGCCGATGCCGCCGCGCTTCCGTCCGGCCGAATTCCTGAAAAGCTTCTGGGTCAGCCCGCGCGAGCATCCCGATTTCGCCTGGGCCTTCTTCGGGCGCTTCACGATCTACATGGGGTATCAGGGCGTGATCACCTACATGCTCTATATCCTGCAGGATTACATCGGCCTGTCGCTTGCCGACGCGAACAAGACGATCGCGACCCTGTCGACGATCACCTTTTTTGCGCTGGTCTTTGCCGCCTTTACGTCGGGGCTGCTGTCCGACCGGATCGGCCGCCGCAAGCCTATCGTTTTCGCGTCGAGCATCGTGATGGGCGCCGCGCTTACGGTGCCGTTGTTCCTGCCGTCGCTTCTGGGCATGCTGATCTATGCCGCGTTGATCGGCATCGGCTATGGCGCCTTCATGTCGGTCGACATGGCGTTGATGACGCAGGTTCTGCCCAAGGCCGACGGCGAGGCGACGGGCAAGGATCTGGGGATATTGACGACCGCGGTGAATATCCCGCAAATCCTGAGCCCGGTGCTCGCGGCCTGGCTGCTCAACCTGTCGGGCGGCGATTACACCGCGCTGTTCATCGCCGCGATCGCCTTCGTCTATGCGGGGTCCTTCCTCGTGCTTCCGATCAAGAGCGTGAAATAACACCGGCCGGATCGACGTCGGACCACGGTCACTCGCCGGCGGGCTTCGATGCCTGCGCACCCTTTGGATCGTTGCGGCCATAGGTCCCGCTGCCGCGGGGCAGCGCCGGCGGCAGATCGCCTTTCGGCCGGGGCCGGTAGTCGCGATAAGCGGGGACGCGGCTTTCCTCCTCCAGCCCCGCATTGCCCATCACGTGCCGTGCGCCGCCCGGCCAGCTGTTGAAGCGGACGAGATGATCGTCCTCGATCCGGTTGTTCATATAGGCGTTCCAGATTCCGCCGACATTCGTCGCCTGGTGCCAGTTGCCCCGCGCGACATTGTTTCGGGAATTGGTCCGCCCCGGTTGAAAGGCGTGGGCGGTGTTGACGTTCAGCCACTGGCGGACATCGCCTTCGACCACATTGTCGCGAACGGTGAAGCCGCGCGACCCCTCGTCCAGATAGAGGGCGACGCGCGGGCCGATATCGAAGATGTGGTTCTCGGCGATTACGCAGTCGGTGCAGGCCGACAGGTTATAGATGGCGCCGCCGTCGTCGGCGACCTGCTTGACGTCGTAGACGCGATTGAAGGCGACGATTGCGTCGCGGCGGATCGTCGGCGTGTCCCAGACCGGATTGACCCCTGAATCATAACCGCGCTGGCGTGCGCGGTAGTTGGGATTTCCGCCCTGGTCGACATAGCCCCAGCCAAAGCCGATATCGATGCCGTCGTACGGCGCGTCGGAAATGTCGTTGTGGATGATGATCGAATCGTCCCAATAGGTCGCGATCAGGGCGGCATTGTCGGTATAGTCGCGCCCGACCCCCTGGATCAGGTTGCTGCGGATCATCAACTGGCGATTGGTCAGCCCCGGATCGGACGGGTGATGCGCGTCGGGCCGGACCCCTCCGGCGACGATGGCGCCGCCCGAAAGGTCGGCGAACAGATTGTCGCGCACGGTGACGTCGACCGTGGCCAGACCGACGCCCGAAATATTGGCATTCGCATCCATCCCGATCCCCAGCGCATATTGGCCGAGATGCGCGAAGATATTCTCGCTGATCGTCACATGCTGTGCGGCCGAGATCTGGACGGCCGCCGGCATCTGGCGCCAGGCGTTGCGTTCATTTTCGAACTCGGGACAGCCCTGCCGGCACATGGTCAGCGCGTTAGCGGGAAAGGCCCTGGACGCCCCGGCGATAAAGGTCCCGCTCTGCTGGTTCGCATATCCGTCGCGCGACGGGCCGGTCCAGCTTGTATGCGAAAAGCGGAAACCCGACAGCGTCAGATCGCGGATCGGATGCTCGACCGTTCCCGCGACGCTGACGAGCGCGGACAGGCGTGGCAACTGGACGTCTACGCTGGCCATGTCGACGCCCGCGGCCGGCTTGTAATAGAGCTTGCCGGCTTCGGGATCGAGATACCATTCGCCCGCTTCGTCGAGGAAGGCGAGGGCGTTGGACAGATAGAGGCGCGCCGCTTCGGGATGAAAGGGGTCGGGGATCGTGTCATAGCCCCAGACATTGTTGTTCCAGGCGGGTTGGCGCATGTCGAGCCGCGAGCCCGTTATCCGGTCCACCGGAGAGAAACGGTGCGTGAAAAATCCCGTTGCCTCGACGTCCACGTGGCGCTCGCCCGCCGCCCCTGCCGCTGCCTGGGCGCTGGCGCCGACAAGGCTGATCCCGCCTTCGTCGAACGTGGCGTCGGCGCGGCTGATTTCGGTGCGGGCGCGCCGGGCAAGACGGCCGTCGACCCACAGCTGCCGTGCCGGCAGGCCTTTCGGGACGTCGGCGACATAGATATTGTGTGCGCTGTCCTGAAGCCGCCAGCCGGCGACCGCCATGCCTCCGGTAATCAGCGGGCGCGCATCGTCGGCCCCGCGCCAGCGCACGGCAAAGCCGTTCCGCCCGCCGTCCCTGGCGGTGAAGACCAGCGGTCTGGTCAGCGCCCAGCGCCCTCCGTGGACGATGACGGTTACGTCCCGGTCCGCATTCGCAGCGCGGACCGCGGCCTGTGCACGCGCCAGGGTACGAAACGGTGCGTCGGCGGTTCCGGCGGCCGTGTCGTCGCCGTCGGGGGCGACATGATATTCCACCGATGGCTTGTCCCAGCTCGTCTGGGCGGTCGCCGCCCCCGCGCTCGCCGCGCACATTGCGACCAGCATCGTCCGTCGCATCATCATCCGGATCTCCCTTGGTTCCCGCCTTCCGCGCGGGCCGATATCAGCGTCGGCGAAATTGCGGCGGCCGCTTTTCCGCAAAGGCCGCGCGCCCCTCTTTCGCATCCTCCGTCGCAAAGCAGATCGCCTGGAGGTCGCGTTCATATTCCATCGCCTTGTCGAGCGGCATCGATACCGCGGCGCGCAGGTTGAGCTTCGCGGTTTCGGCGGCGATCGGTGCGCGCGAGGCGATGGTCGCAGCGAGTTCGCGAGCGCGGTCCATCAGGCCCTCGGGCTCCACGACTTCGCTGACGAGTCCCCATTGCAGCGCGCGCTGCGCGTCGATCATGTCGCCCGACATGATCATCAGCGCGGCGTTGGACAGGCCGATCGAATGCGCCAGCATCGCCGCCATGCCGCCGCCGCCGATCCAGCCGAGCTTGATCTCGGGCGCGGCGAAGCGCGCTGTGCTCGATGCGAGGCGGATATCGCACGACAGGGCGGTTTCCAGCCCGCCGCCGAGCGCATAGCCGTTCACCGCGGCGATCGTCGGCTTCAGCAGGCGATGGATCGCGTCGCAATAATCGGACCGGTTGCGAAAATCCCACGGCGTCGCATAGCGATCGAGTTCCGAAATATCGGACCCGGCGCAGAACGCCTTTGGCCCGGCGCCGGTCACGATCACGCAGCGGATCGCGTCGCTGTCGTTGCATTCGGTCACCGCCTCGACGATCGCCTTCGCCATCGCGGGGGTTGCGGCATTAAACTTGTCGGGGCGGTTGAGCGTGATCGTGGCGACGGCACCGTCGATGGTGAACTGGACCGTGTCGGTCATGGCAGGCGGCTCCGGGTATAGGCGGCCTGCAACTCTTCGAGCAGGGCCGCGTGTCGCACGGGGGAACGGATCGCGTCGCGGATCAACGCGGCCGCCTCGGTCTGAAAGGCGATCGCGCCGTCGTGGCGCGGGCGGATATGGGCGGCCTCGAGCGTCGCCGCGGTGTTCCGATAGAAATTGCCCCACCGCGCATTGACCGCCTCGTCGTGCCATGCCGAACGCCGGCTCGGCTGGCCGTCGTGCGCGGGGATGAACGCGCTTTGCGCTTCCTCGCTCATCAGCCAGCGCAGGTGGGCGATCAGGGCCGGCGTTACGCGGCACCGCGCCGAAATGCCGATTCCGGTGCCGCCGAGAGTCGAGCCGGGGGCGCCGTCGGCACAGACCCGCGGGGCATCGGTGAAGGCGAGGGGTTTCGCCGCGGTATCGGCTGGCGCCGCATAATTGACATACCCATAGACCAGCGGACACAGCGCGACATCGTCGTGCGCGGCCATGTGGCCCAGGATCCCGATCGGATTCAGGCCGCGTACCGACGCCGGGCTGCGCGCGGCAAGCGTCGCCATGATATCGAGGGCGCGTGCGCCGGCGTCCGCCGAGACGAAAATGCCGGGGTCGTCCGCCGCGCATCGCTCGCCGAGCGCGGCGACGATCGACTGGAAAGACAGGACGCTGTGCGGACCGGCAAGCGACAGCGCCACGGGTGCGCGTTCGGACAGAGTGACGACCTCGTCCCATGTTCGCGGCGCCTCGCCCACCAGATCGGGGCGGCGCGCCATGACCTGCGTGGCGGCGTCGAGCGGCAAGGCCCAATGGCGCCCCTCGTAGCGATAGCTCGCGAGGCTGGGGCCGATGCTGTCGGCCTCGAGCGCCGCGATCTCGCCCGCATCGAAATGATCCTCCAGCGGTTGCAGGCATCCCGCCGCGACGGCTTCGCCGACATGCGGATGGTCGAGCACGACCAGGTCGTAGCGCGCGCACAGGTCGGCGATCGGGTGCGCTTCGAACCCTTCGAGCGGATGCCTGTCCCATTCGAGCGTGTCGTCGGACAATCCCGCCGAGGCGGCGGCAAGCGCGGTATAGCCGCGCGGATGGTCCCAGGTCAGGCCGCGGTAGTGCATCAGTCCTGCTTCACGACGCCGCCCGCGAGCAGGCGGTCGATCTCGTCGGCGGCGATGCCCGCTTCGGTCAGGATATCGCGCGTATGTTCGCCGACCTGCGGCGCGCCGCGATCGAGCGCGGCGGGGCTTTTGGAAAAGCGAATGGGAAAGCCCGGCGTCTTCACCCGGCCTTCGCTGGGATGGTCATATTCGATAAAGCTGCCGTTGTGCTTGACCTGCGGGTCTTCGACCAGATCGGCATAGCCGTGGACCGGGCCCGCCCAGACGCCGGCGGGCAGCAGGATGTCGAGCCACTCGGTCGTCGTCTTTTCCTTCAGTCGCGCGCGCGTCTTTGCGAAGATCGCATCGCGGTGAGTCCAACTGTCGGTCTCGTCGTCCATTCCGGCGAAGCTCGGCTCGCCGATCAGGCCGCCGAAACTGTCGAGACTGGCAAAGGCAACGACGATATGGCTGTCCGCGGTTTCGAACACGCCATAGGGCGCGCGGATATAGCTGTGGGCATGCGGCTCCGCGGATCGCGTCTGCGGTTTGCCGCCGACCGTGTGGACCGAGATTTCCTGCATCTGCACCGCGGCCATCGCGTCGAGCATATTGACCTGCACAAGCTGTCCCTCGCCGGTGCGTTCGCGGTGCAGGAGCGCGGCAAGCGCGCCCTCGAAGGCGGTGTAGGCCGTGACCGCATCGGCCAGAAATTGACCGGCGGGCTGCGGCGGATCGCTTGCGCGCCCGGCCGAAAGCATCGCCCCCGACAGTGCCTGGAGCAACAGATCCTGTCCCGGACGATCGACATAGGGACCGCTCTCGCCATACCCCGACATCGAGACATAGACGAGCCGCGGATTGATCGCGGACAGCGTGTCGTAGTCGACGCCGAGGCGCTTGGCGACGCCAGGCCGGTAATTCTGGATGAAGACATCGGCGGTCTTTACGAGATCGAGCAGGATCGCCTTGCCTTCGGGGGATTTGAGATCGACCGCCAGCGACCGCTTGTTGCGGTTGAGCGAGAGGAAGGAGACGTTGATCCGGTTGCCGCGCGCCCCGCCCGCGGAGGCGTGGCGCTGCCATTCGCCGGTGACCGGTTCGACCTTGATCACATCGGCGCCCAGGTCGCCAAGCCGCTGCGCCGCGAACGGGCCCGCCATCGCGATCGAGCAATCGAGAACTCGATAGCCGCTCAAAATTCCCATGATCCGCTGCTTTCCTTTAATGCATGACCCAGCCGCCGTCGACGTTCAGCGTCTGGCCGGTGATGAACCCCGCCGCGTCGGAGGCAAGGAAGGCGAGCGCTTCGGCAATGTCGTCGGGGGTGCCGCGGCGCTTGACCGCCTGATGATCGAGCACGAAACGCATATAGCCTTCGGGGTCGGGGTGGATTTTCTCGGCATCGGTGGGAAAGGCGCCCGGTGCGATCGCGTTGACCGTAATCCCCTCGGGGCCGAATTCGCGCGCCCACGCCCGCGTCAGGCCGACCAGCGCTCCCTTCGACGCGACATAGGGGGAGAGCAGGGCCCAGCCGCCGTAGAAGGTGACGCTGGCGATGTTGACGATGCGCCCCCAACCGCGCGCCCGCATCGTCGGCCGCGCCACCTGGACGGCGACGATCGCGGCGTCGACATTGACCCGCTGGACCGCCTGATGCTCCTCGACCGTAAAGTCGTCGAAGGGTTTGGACGGATAGATTGCGGCATTGTTGATCACGACATCGAACCCGCCGGTCGTGGCGCTCGCTTCGGTCAGGGCGGCGCGAAAGCCGTCCAGGTCCGCCATGTCGGCGGCGACCAGGTGCAGGCCCCCGGCGTCGCCCGCCGCCTCGCGGAGCGCGGCGATCTTTGCCGGATCGTGATCCACCGCGACGACGCGCGCTCCCTTGGCGAGCAGTGCCAGCGTGGAGCGCAGCCCGAGGCCGCCCGCGGCGCCCGTGTAGAGGATGGTTTTGCCCGCGACGCTCATGCCCGTCCCTCCTGCACGGCAATCGGGCGATAGGTGCCGGTGGGTTCGGGATAATCGCTGTCGGGCTGCGGTGCGATCGCGCGGATCCGGCTTTCGCTGGCGGCGATCGCGTCGGCGCCGTCGAGAATGCGAAACACCGTGTCATATGTGCGTGCGTCGCCATGCTCGAGCCAGATCAGTTCGCCGCGCTCGCGCGCGAACGGTTTGCCGAGCACATGGTTCGTGGAGGGTTCGATCCCCAGGGCATATTGGCCCGATTGCAGGTTCTGCCACTGGTACTGGCAGGGGAATTGATCCTTGCGGGTCACCACTTCGATGCCGAGTCCCGCGACATCGTTGACCAGCGCGACCGGCACGCTGCCGGCGGCGTCGGCGACCATCTCGTGCTGCCAGACCTGTTCGTGAAAATTCATCTGCGGCGCCGGCAGGGTTCGATATCCGACCCCCTGCTTGCGATAATCGGCGCCCGCATGGGCCGCCCACACGGTTTCGGCAATGGGGGCCAGATAGCGCGATCCATCGGCAAGGACCGGGTGGCCGACATTGATATGATAGCAATACATGTGCGGCGTCCGGTAGAAGCCGTGATTGACGACGCGGTCGTGCAGGTGGATTTCGTCGCCGCCCACCTTCGCCTCGATCCGGCGGATCAGGTGAAGGTCTTCGCCGAATACGGTCGACTGCTGCACGACGCCCTCGCACCACAGGGTGCAGTCGTCGCCGTCCCACCGCTCGCCATAGCCGGTCAGCCGCGCCGGGATCGTCCCGACCCGTCCGTGGAGGGAGGAGGACACCGTTTCGCGAGGGCCGTAGACATAATGGCTCGCATCGTCGTCGTCCATGAACAGCGTGTGGTCGAGCCCGCAGGTGACGACGAGGCCCGAAAAGGAGCGCAGCCAAGCGAGGCCGCCTTCGCCTTCATATTCGTGCAATCCGGGGTGGCGGAAGCCCGCGGGCGAATTCCACCCGATCGCGCGGCCGTTATGTTCGCAATCGGCGATGTCCAGCGCGCGGTCGACGAGGACGGTGAAGCGCAGTCCGGTCCCGGTACGGAACTCAAGCATCCGGATGCCGCGCTCAACGCCGTCGCCCAAGATCATCAGGCGCACCCCGGCGAATTGCGACAGCGCCCCGCAATGCGCAGCGACGTCGCGACGGCTCATGCTGCGGCCGAAGAGGTCGACCATGAAATTTCCTCTCTGCTGTTATGGGCAAAAGCATATACAGAGAGATCAATTCAATCAATAGATATATCAGTCAAGCAATCCGCGCCGCGCGAGATTGCGCATCAGGGCGCCGATCCCCCGCGTCCACGGCGGGGCGCCCGCGCTGGTGCATACGGTGTTGGTCAGCGTTCCGAGGCGCGGGTTCGCGATGCTCACCACATCGCCGACCTTGTGGGTAAAGCCGCGCCCGGGTTCGTCGCGATCCTGCGTCGGGGCAAAAAGCGTGCCCAGGAATAGCACGAAGCCGTCGGGATAATGATGCTCGCTCATCGCCTGGCGCAGCAATTCCTCGGGATCGCGGCTGATCTGGTCCATCGAGCTGCTGCCTTCGAGGCGATAGCCTTCGGGTCCGTCGATGGTCAGCTCGACCACGGCACGCCGGATGTCCTCCATCCCGAAGCCGTCGTCGAACAGGCGAATGAACGGACCGAGCGAACAGGAGGCATTATTGTCCTTCGCCTTGCCAAGCAGCAGCGCCGACCGCCCCTCGAAATCGCGCAAGTTCACGTCATTTCCAAGCGTGGCGCCGACGGCGCGGCCGTCGGGTGCGGCGACCAGGACAATCTCGGGCTCGGGATTGTTCCAGCTCGAATCCGACCGCACGCCGATGTCGCCCCCCGCGCCCACGGTCGAAAGCACGGGCGATTTGGTGAAGATTTCGGCATCGGGGCCGATCGCGACCTCCAGATATTGCGACCACAGCCCCTCGCCGATCAGCGCATCCTTCAGCGCCACAGCGGCATCGGTTCCGGGGACGACCGACCGGATGCTGGCGCCGACGCGTGCCTCGAGCGCGTCGCGGATGGCGCCCGCGGCCGATGCGTCGCCGCGCGCCCGCTCCTCGATCACCCGCTCGACCGCCGACAGCGCGAAGGTGACGCCGGCGGCCTTCACGCATTGCAGGTCGATCGGCGACAGCAATTCCAGCGAAGCGCCGATGTCTTCGAGCGGACCGAGCACGCGGCCCGATCCGGCGGCGAAGGCGCGCGCCTCGATCAACGCCGCGACGGTGGGCGCCACGGCGCTCATGTCATGGACGATGCCGCGGTCCACCAGGATCGGGCTCGGGCCGTCGGCGGTTTCGATGCGGCCGAGCAGCCTGGCCTCTCGCCAGTCGTCGCAGAGCCAGTCGAGCGAGAAGGAAAGCGTCATCGGGATGGGTCCTTGGTTTCGGCGCGAAGCACGCGCCGGTTGGTGTCGAGGTGAAGGGTCAGGTCGGCGCGGCCCGGCATTTCGGCCAGGATATGCCGCGTCAGCCGCTCGTAATGCTGAATGAACCGGGCGATCGCGGCCGCGTCCATCAGCCGCGCGCCGCCCGGATCGCGGGCCCGCAGCCCGTCTTCCTGTTCGGCCCGCCAGCGGTGAACAATGTCGAAGCCGGGGGCCGCGAGAAGGATCAGGCGGTCGATCCGGTCGAACAGCGCGCGATAGGGGCCGGCGAGCATCGCGTTGACGCGCCGCCGCCAGATACCCTCCGGGTCCCGTTCGGTCTCGAGCGCGTTGACGGGCGCGGGGAGTTCTTCGACATCCTGCGGGCACGCACCGACGCACCAGCCTTCGAACAAGACGATGTCGAACGGGGCCTCGACCGTCACGGGCGCGACGCGGTCGTCGATCGCCTTGTCGAACCGCGGCATCTCGACCGGCCCGTGCCGTGCGAGCCGGTCGAGCAACGTCAGGCCAAGCGCGGCATCGTGCGTGCCGGGAACCCCGCGCACCGCCAGAAGCGGGTGCACCGACCGGCCCAGCGCGGCGCGCGCGGCGGCGGACCGATAGAGGTCGTCGAGCGAGAGGATGGTCGTACGATGGCCGGCGCCGTCGAGCCGCGCGACCAGATCGCCGGCCAGCGTCGATTTGCCGCTGCCCTGTGCGCCGCAAAGGCCGACGACCAGCGGGCGCGGGCCGCGGGGCGCGGCGATCCAGTCCGCGATGGCCGCGCCGGCGATGTCGACCGCCCCGTCAGGCGACACGATCGGGCAATTCGTTGCCGGCGAACCAGGCTGCCAGATTGGCGGCGGCGCGCAGGCCCATCGCGGTGCGCGCCTCGATCGTCGCGCTGCCCAGATGGGGCAGCAGCACCGCATTTTCGCAGGCGAGCAGTCGCGGATCGACGGCGGGCTCGCGTTCATAGACGTCGAGGCCCGCCGCCGCGATCGTCCGTGCGGCCAGTGCGTCCGCCAAGGCCCCCTCGTCGATCGCGCTGCCCCGCGCCGTATTGACGATGACCGCACCGGGTTTGAGCCGTGCCAGCAGCGGCGCGTCGATCATGTGCCGCGTTTCGGGGCCGCCGGGCACGTGGAGCGACAGGATGTCGGCATCGCGGGCCAGCGATTCGAGCGTCGGATGAAAGATCGCATCGCCAGCATCCGCCGCTTGCCGGCGGCTGAAATAGGCGATCTTCATGCCGAACCCCGCGCGGGCGCGTTCGGCGGTCGCGCGGGCGATGCGGCCGAAGCCGACGAGCCCCAGCGTCTTGCCGGACACCCCCTGCCCGATCAGGTGGGTGGGACGCCAGCCGGTCCAGGTCCCCGCGCGCAGTTCGCGCTCGCCTTCGCCGGCGCGGCGTGTCGCCATCAGCATCAGCAATATCGCAAGATCGGCGGTCGCCTCGGTCAACACGTCGGGGGTATTCGTCACGGCTATGCCCGCGCGCCGCGCCGCGGCGAGGTCGATATGTTCGAATCCCGCGCCGAAATTGGCGAGGATCTTGACCGTCGCACCGGGCGTCGCCAGCAGGTCGGCATCGAAGCGGTCGGTTATCGTCGGGCAAATGGCGTCGAACCGCGTCATCGCCGCGCGCAGCGCCGCATCGTCCAGCGGCACGTCGCCGGCGTTGAGCTCGACGTCGTAATGCGTGCGAAAATGGCTTTCGACCGCTTCGGGCAATTTGCGGGTGACGAGAAGGCGGCGCTTGCTCATCAGGTCAACTGCACCGTATCGACCGCCTTCACCGTGCCGCCGTTCCGCGCAATCACGGCGTCGCCGGGCGTGTGGAGCGAACGCAGCCCCGACACGAAGCCACTGCTTTGGGTGTCGAACAGGATCGCCGGCCGGGCATCGGGCGTTTCGGTGACGAAGCTGCAATCCACCGCGGCGACCCGCTGCGCACGCCGAACATACAGGCCGTGCGCGGGCAGCGTCTTCATGAAGCTCGGCTCCAGGCTGCTCGTGCGGCGCTCGGGCGGTTCCAGCGCCGCGTCGGCGGCCGTCCCGCCGCCTGCGCTCGATACATGGACGTCGGAGAAGGTGACGTCGCGGATGATCCCGCCCTCGATCCCCACGACCCCGCAGGCATAGCGGCCGTTGGCGCCCGACACGTTGATGTTGTCGAAGCGTACGCGCTGCACCGTTGCGACGCCGGCGTCGCGCGGCGCGCGGTTGCGCATGGACAAGCGGACGAAGATCGGGTGGTTGACGATGTTGCGCATCGTGATGTCGCTGAACGTCACGTCCTCCAGCGTCCCGCCGTCGATCGCTCCCATTTGAAGACCGCGCGAATTTTCGCACGTGCACCCCGTCACCAATATGTTGCGGAAGCCGCCGACCGAGTCGGTTCCCAGCTTGATCCGCCCCAGCACCCCGACGTCGTCGGGCGCCCGATAGTCGGACAGCCGATAGGTGCCGTCGAGCATCGTGCCGAGCGCATAGCCGCTCGTCTTGCAGCCGATAATCGTGACGTCTTCGCACATCACCTTGCGTTCGAGGGCATAGCTGCTCTTCAGGACGATCGCGTCGTCCTTGTGCGCGTTGACCGCGCAGTTGCTGATCCTGACGTCGCGGCAGCAGTCGATGTCGATTCCGTCGCGGTCGGTGTCGACGCGCAGATTGTCGATCGTCATGCCCGAACATCCGAGCGCATACATGCAGAAGTGGCCGCCCTGCAGGATGGTGATATCGCGCAACAGGATGTTTCGGCAATTTTTGAAGGCCAGCGCCTTGTTGCCCTTGCCTTCCTCGGCCAGTTCGGCGGGATCGCTCAGCCGCGCCTCATGCGGGTCCATTCCGCGCTCGCGCGGCGATATCCAGCCCTTGACGCCGTGCCACTTCGGTCCCGGACCCTCGCGGCGCAGCCCCAGCCCGTGAATCATGCCGGGACCTAGCACGGCGACGTCGCTGACGCCGTCGCCATAGATCAGGCTGTTGTGATAATGCGCCAGGCCGTAGTCGACATATTGTTCTTCATAGACACCCTCCGGCAGGTCGTAGCGGCCCGGATGTTTCGTGGGGTCGGCGGCTTCGAGGACGGCCCCCTGGGCGAGCACCAGCGTGATGTGGTCCCGGAGTCGGATGGAGAAGGACAGATAGCGGCCGGGGGGGACGACGACGGTGCCGCCGCCGGCACGCGAGGCGGCGACGATCGCCTTGTTGATCGCGTCCGAATCGACCGTGCGTCCATCGCCCTTGGCCCCGTAATCGCGGACGTCGTGAAACCCGGAGAGCGATCCGGTGGCGCGGACGATCGACGGGCTCATGGCGGCGGCGGTGCCGATGCCCAGCAGTGCGGCGCGCCGGCTGACGTCGGCGCGGTCCAGCATGGAATGCGAAACTCCGGTCATAAATTGTCCTTTTCGGGAAGGGGAACGGGCGAGGGATCAGCCGAGGGTCCGCACGTCGCCCAGCGCGATATCGCTACTTGTGTGCTGCACGACGGCATTGTCGCGCGGCTGCGCAGAGGTCACGCCGTCGATCGTCGCGCCCTGCACGTCGTCGAGCCGGAAGAGCGGCCGCGCGTCGGGCGTGTCGACGATGAACCCGACGTTGCGGACGGTCAGCCGCCTGGCATGCCGGGCATAGAGGCCCTGGGCCGGCAGGGTGCCGAGATAGCTGACCTCGAGGCTCGACGTCGGGCGTTCCTGGGGGGTGCGGGCGGCATCCGCGGCCGTGCCTCCTCCGGCGCTCTGCACAAGGATGTTCGAAAAGCTGATATCTTCAACGGGGTAGCCTGCCTGTCCGGTCAGCCCGCACGGAAAGCGGGGGTTCGCGCCGGAGACGTTGATGTTGTCGAAGCGAATACGGCGGCATTTGCCGATCGCGGTGCCCCTGGGTGCGCGCAGGCGACCCGATTGATGGACGAAGAGCGGATGGTTGACCGGATCGCGCATCACGATGTCCGATACGATCACGTCTTCCATCGTGCCGCCGTCGACCACGCCGATCAAAAGGCCACGGCTTGCTTCGCACGTGCAGCCCGAAATCAGGATGTTGCGAAATCCGCCGTTGGTTTCGGTCCCCATCTTGATCCGGCCGAGAGGACCGATCTTGTCCGGGGCCATGTAATCCGACTTGCGATAGCTGCCGTCGAGCAGGCTGCCCATCAGGTAGCCGCTGGTCTTGCAACCGGTGATCGCAATATCCTCGCACAGCGTCTTGCGCCCCAGCGCATAGCTGCTCTTGAGGACGATCGCGTCGTCCTTTGGCGCGTTGACGATGCAGTCGGACACGCGCACGTCGCGGCAGCAATCGATGTCGATGCCGTCGCGGTCCGTATCGATCGTCAAGGCGTCGATCGTCATGTTGGTCACGCCATGCGCGATGACGCTGAAGTGGCCCGCCTGCAGAATGGTGAAGTCGCGCAGCAAGATGTTCCGGCAGTTCATCAGCCCGATCGTCTTGTTCGCACGCCCGACCTGGGCGCGCTCCTTCGGATCGCGAAGCCGCAACTCGCGGGGAGAAAGGCCCAGGGCTTTCGCGGACTGCCATCCATCGACGCCGTGCCAATGCGACCCCGGTCCTTCGCGATCGAGCCCCAGCCCGTGCAGCATGCCCCGGCCGACGATCGCCGCGTTGCGGACCCCGTCCCCATAGATCAGGCTGTTATGGACGTGCGTGATCCCGAAGTCCTGGAACTGTTCCTCCAGATAATTTTCGGGCGCATCATAGCTGCCGGGATGCGTATCCGGATCGGCCGCCTCGATGATCGCGCCGGATGCAAGCGCGATGGTGACATCGTCCCGGAGTCGAATGGAGAAGGACAGATAGCGGCCGGGGGGGACGACGACGGTGCCGCCGCCCGCACGCGAGGCGGCGTCGATCGCCTTGTTGATCGCGTCCGAATCGACCGTGCGCCCATCGCCTTTGGCCCCGTAATCGCGGACGTCGTGAAACCCGGAGAGCGATCCGGTGGCGCGGACGATCGACGGGCTCATCGCGGCGGCGGTACCGATGCCCAGCAGCGCGGCGCGCCGGCTGACGTCGGCGCGGTCCAGCATGGAAGGCGAAACTCCGGTCATTGGCCGCTCCGCTTTCCGGCATAGGGATTGGCGCGCGCGCGGACATCTCCATAGGCGACGTCTCCGGCGGAAGGTTCGATTCCGGCATTGGCCATCACCGCTGTTGCATCGGCCGGCCAGTCGTCGCCGGTGACCGGGTGGTCGTCCTCGATCCGGTTGTCGAGATACGCCGTCCACCAGCCGCCGACCTCTCCGCCGTTGTGCCAGTTCCCCGTCGCCAGATTGTCGGTCGAGATCCGCAGCCACATCTTCACCGCCGGAGTCACGGCGTTGATGTTCAGCCAGGTTCCGGCATCGTCGACGACATTGTTCCGAACGGTGATGAATTTCGAGCCTTCGTCGAGGTAGAGCGCGATGCGGCGATTGAGGTCGAAAATATGGTTTTCCGCAATCACCGTTCCGCGGCTGGCCGACAGATTGTAGATCGCGCCGCCGTCCTCGAAATGCTTTTTGGTGTCATAGATGCGATTATAGGCGACGACGACGTTGCGATGCGTCGTCGGGGTTTCGTAGACCTTGTTCTGCGGCCAGTCGTAACCGTGCATGCGGGTGCGGTAGTTGGCGTTGCCCCCGGCATCGTGCATCCCCCAGCCATAGCCGATGTCGATCGCGTCATAGGGGGTGTCGCTGATGTCGTTATGGACGATCTGCGCGCCGTCGACATAGGTCGAGAGGATCGCGCTGTTGTCGCTGTAATCCTTTGATACCGATTGGATCAGATTGTTGACGATCGTGAGCTGGCGATTGGTCATCCGCGGATCGGACGGATGGTGCGCGTCGCGCCGGACGCCGCCGGCGACGATCGCGCCGCCGGCAAGGTCGGTGAAGACATTGCGCGAAACCACGACGTCGACGGCGCCCAGGCCGACGCCCGAGGCATTGGCGCTCGCGTCGTTGCCGATACCGAGCGCATATTGGCCGAGGTGCGCAAAGATGTTGCCGTCGAACCGTATCCCTTCGGCGGCCGAAACCTGGACCGCGGCGGGGGTCTGCGACCATTCGTTGCGCACGCTTTCGAACTCGGGGCAGCCCCATTTGCAGGTCAGGAGGGGATCGGCGGGGTATGCGGCGGCCCGGCCGGTAAGATAGGATCCGCTCTGCTGGCTGGCATAGCCTTCGGGTCCGTTGGGACCGCGCCAGCTGGCATAGGAAAAGCGCAGCCCGCTGATCGTGACGTTGCGGACCGGCGCATCATAGGTGCCGGCGATGTGCATCAGGCTTTCGAGCCGCGGCAATTCGACGTCGAGCTTCGCGATGTCGGTGTCGACCGGCGGGCGATAATAGAGCTTGCCCGCGCCGGCATCGAGCACCCACTGGTTGGGCCGTGTCAGGAAGGCAAGGTCGCCGCGCAGATAGAGCTTGCCATCGTCCGGATTATAGGGGTGCGCGAGGGTGTCATAGCCCCAGATATTGTTCGCCCAGCCAGGCTGTTTCATCACCAGCATCCGGCCTTCGATCCGGTCGACCGGGGCGAAGCGCGTGGTGAAATGACCGAGCCCCATCAGTTCGAGGCCGCCGCTACGGCCCAGGCGCGACAGGTCGCCCGCCGCCGGGTCGTTCACCTCTAGGCCTTCGTCGGTAAAGCGCACCTTGCCGCGATCGAGTTCGATCGCGGCGCGATCGGCCATCCGGCCGTCGACGAACAGGTGCCGGCTCGCCAGGCCGCGCGGAACGTCGGCGACATAGATATGGCGCGCCTTGTCGTGCAATTTCCATCCCGTCACGGCGATTCCGCCCGACAGCACCGGATGGGCGCCGGGCGCCGCGGTCCAGGTGACGGTCCATTGCTTTTGGCCGCCGTCGGGGGCGGTCAGCGTAAGCGGTGCGTCGAGGCGATAGGTCCCGCCGGCGATGCGGACGACGACGTCGCCGTTCCTGTTGGCATCGCGAACCGCCGCTTGCGCGCGGGGCAGGGTGCGGAAGGGGTGGGCGGCGCTGCCATCGGCCGTGTCGTCGCCGGCTGGCGACACCGCGAAGGTGACCGTCGGGCGCGTCAATCCCTCGGTCTGTCCGGCGGCCTGCGGCGCGGCGAGGGTGGCGCCCAGCACCGCAAGGCTTATCGGACCGATCTTGCCCGGCATATCGCTTCTCCCCGATTTTGCGTTCGGCGACGTTATGCCTTGGCGTTTCTGAGATATCAATATATGATTCTTATATTTCAGAAACGCGGGAGATGGATGTGCGGTGGTTCGCGACGATTTCAGCTTTGGTCCTGGCGGCTGCGACGCCGGCGCAGGCGCGCGATGCGCAGATGCTGTCCGACGGCTGGACGTTCCGCTTTGGCGTCACCGATGAATCGCCGGTCCGTCCAGCCGTCGACGAGGCCGAATGGACCGGGGTCGCGGTCCCGCATACCTGGAACCGTCTTGGCAACAAGGGCACCGAACGCGACGCGACGATCAATGCCGAACGCGGCATCGGCTGGTATCGTCGGGCGCTATGCGCCCCGGCGGCGGGCCGGCGCAGTTTCCTGGAATTCGACGGGGCGAGCATCGTCGCCGACGTCTGGCTCAACGGCGTCAAGCTGGGCCGTCACGAAGGCGCCTTTTCGCGCTTCAGGGTCGACGCCACCGCCGCGATGCGGCCGGGGTGCGACAATCTGCTCGCCGTGCGGACCGACAACAGCAAGCCCGAACCGGGCAGCGCGACCTGGCATGTCGTGCCGCTGTCGGGCGATTTCATGATGTTCGGCGGGCTCTATCGGCCGGTCACGCAGATCAGCGTGGATCCCGTGCATATCGACCTGATGGATCATGGCGGACCCGGCGTATACGGCCATGTCGCGGCCCTGAGCGATGCCGCGGCCGACGTCGTGGTGCGTACGCGCATCGCCAACGACGGTGCGCGGGCTTCGTCGGCGCGGCTGGCCATCGCCATCAAGGATGCCGATGGGCGCGTCGTCGCACGCGACGAGGGGCGGATGCCGCTCGCGGCAAAGACGGTCGCCAGCGACGAGCGACGCCTGCGCGTCGCGGATCCGCATCGATGGGACGGGCTTGCCGATCCCTATCTTTATCGCATCGTCGCCGAAGTGCGCGATCCGGCGGGCAGGCTGCTCGATCGCGTCGAGCAGCCGCTGGGCCTGCGCACGATCGCGATCGATCCCGACAAGGGATTCTTCCTCAACGGCAAGCCATTGAAACTGCACGGCGTCTCGCGTCACCAGGATCGTTTCGCAAAGGGCTGGGCGATCGATGTCGCCGACCATGAAGAGGATATGGCGTTGATTCGCGAGCTAGGCGCGAACACGGTGCGGCTCTCTCACTATAACCAGGCGACGCCTTTTTACGACCTCGCCGACCGCAACGGCATGATCCTGTGGGCCGAATTGGGCTTGGTGAACCAGACGGCGCCGAAGGGCGTGCGCGACACCCCGCCCGCGATGCTGGCCAATGCCGAGATGCAGCTCACCGAATTGATCCGGCAGAATTACAACCATCCGTCGGTCGCAATGTGGTCGATCGGCAACGAGGTGACGAACTGGAGCTGGAAAGGGCTGACCCCCTCGAACCCGCGCCCGCTGATGGAGGCGCTGAACCGGCTCGCCAAGCGTGAGGACCCGACGCGCCCGACGACGATGGCGAGCTGTTGCGAGCCGATGCCGGGCGACGAGGACGATCGCCCGATCCTCTCGGGGATCGCCGATACGGTCGGGTTCAACCTGTATATGGGCTGGTACGGCAAGGGGTATGTCGACGAGGTGGAGGGACTGGGCGCCCACCTGACCGACTTGCACCGCAAATTCCCCGGACTGCCGATCTCGCTCGGCGAATATGGCGGCGGCGGCGCGATCAGCCAGCACACCGACAATGTCCACGGCGGCAAGATCATGAATGTTTCCCGCCCCCAGCCCGAGGAAATCGAAAGCTATATCCACGAACGGTCGTGGGATCAGGTCAAGCGGCTCGACTGGCTGTACGGCGCGTGGGTGTGGCAGATGTTCGACGCGGCGAGCGAGGTCCGCGAAGAGGGCGATACCACCGACGTCAACACCAAGGGGCTCGTCAGCTTCGACCGCAAGGTGAAGAAGGACGCCTTTTATTTCTATAAGGCGGCGTGGCGGCGCGACGTGCCGGTGCTGCACCTGACGGGCAAGCGCTATATCGACCGCGCCTATCGCACGGTCGATGTCCGCGCCTATTCCAACCAGCCGCGCGCGCGGCTTTCGGTCAACGGTCGCGATGTCGGCTGGACGGGCTGTGCCGACGCGGTCTGCGTCTGGAAGGCGGTCCGCCTCGACCCCGGCGCGAACAGCCTGGTCGCCGAAGCCGGGGCGGTGCGCGACACCGCCGAATGGCGCTATGACGGCGGCGCGAGGGACGTCCATATCCGCAGCGGGACGCTGACCGGCGCGGTCGTGGACGGGGTCCGCTATGGTTCCGACAATTATTTCGAAGGCGGCAAGGGCGTTCCGCTCAACCGCTTCCGCCGCGAAATCTACGCCGCGCCGGGTAGCGAGGCACAGGATCCGCAATTGCGGGTCGCCGGCGCCGAGGCCCTCGCGCTGTATGAAAATTATCGCACCGGCCTTGCCGCCTATCGGGTTCCGGTGGCGAACGGCCGCTATCGGGTGACGCTGCACCTGTTCGAGCCGGTCGAGGAAGCGGCGGGCAAGCGCGTCTACGACGTCGCGGTCAGCGGCGGCGCGGTGCGGCGTGCGGTCGATCCGTTCGCGCTGGGGAAGGGGAAGCTGAAGGCCGCGACGATCCGCCTGTCCGCGACGGTCGCCGACGGGATGCTGAGGATCGACTTTACCCCGCGCGTCGGCGAACCGATCGTGTCGGCGGTCGATATCGTCGCCGAATAGGGGCGTCAGAAGGCGTGGAGCGCGCCGCCGTCGACCGCGAGCACCTGTCCGGTGACGTAGGCGGCGGCGGGCGAGGCGAGATACTGCATCGCCAGCCCGACATCCTCGGGCGTCCCGAAACGGCCCATCGGAATGCGGCGGTCGATCCGCTCGACCCGCGCCGGGTCCCTGGCACTCGCGCTCTGGAACAGCGGCGTGTCGATCCAGCCCGGCGCGACCGCGTTGACGCGCACGCCGCGAGGCGCGAGCTCGGTCGCCAGCGAGCGGGTCAGGCCGACGAGCGCCGCCTTCGCCGCCGAATAGCCCGCGATCTCGGGAATGCCGAGGAACGACGCCATCGACGCGGTAAAGAGGATCGATCCGGCGCCATGCGCCGCGATCTGGGGCAGGAATGCGCGGGTGAGGGCGAACGCGCCCGATACATGGACGTCGAGCACCGACTGAAACTCGCCCGGCGTCATCGTGTCGAGGGGCTTTTTTACGGTGTTGCCGGCATTGTTGACGAGAATCGATACCGGCCCGTGCGTGTCGGCGATGCGCGCCGCGAAATCCGCGGCGCGGTCGACCGCGGTGACGTCGAACACGTCGGCCGCGACATCGCCGAGCGCGGCCTGCGCGCGCGCCAGCTTTGCCGCGTCGGTGCCGACGATCGTCACCGCGGCCCCCGCACGGGCCATGCACCGCGCCGTGGCCAAGCCAAGCCCGCTGCCGCCGCCGGTGATCAGGGCATGGTGGCCGGAGAGCGCGAAGGGCGACGGTGTGTCGGACATGGCCTTCTCCCCGACCGGCGCCGTCAGTCGGCGGTGTAGACGGTCTTGACCTGCGTGTAGAATTCGACCGCGGCGAACCCTTGTTCGCGCGGGCCATAGCTCGATCCGCGCGTGCCGCCGAAGGGGACGTGATAATCGACCCCCGCGGTCGGCAGGTTGACCATCACCATCCCGGCGCGGACGTGGCGGCGGAAATGGCGGGCGTGTTTCAGCGAGCCGGTGACGATACCTGCGGACAGGCCGAAGTTGCCGCGATTGGCCAGATCGAGCGCCTCCTCATAGTCGCGTACCCGCACCGTCGAGACCACGGGCCCGAACACCTCTTCGGTATTGATCCGCATGTCGGGCGCGGTATCGGCGACGAGGGCGGGGCGCATGTAATAGCCGGGGGTCGACAGCCGCAGCGCCTCGCCGCCGGTGACGAGGCGTCCGCCTTCCTGTTGCGCCAGTTCGACGTAGCGAAGATTCTGCGCGAACTGCTGCTCGCTCGCGGCGGGGCCGACCTGGGTGTCGGGGTCGAGCGCCGCGCCGACCGTCAGCGCCTGCGCGCGGTCGGCGAGCGCGGCGACGAACCGGTCGTGGATCGCATCCTCGACGATGACGCGGCTCGACGCCGTGCAGCGCTGGCCGGTCTGGAAGAAGCCGCCGTCGAGTGCGATCGCGACCGCTTTGTCGAGATCGGCATCGGCAAGGACGACGAGGGGATTCTTGCCCCCCATCTCCATCTGTACGCGGGCTTGCCGCGCCATTGCCGCGACACCGACCTTGGCCCCGACCTCCTGCGACCCGGTGAAGCTGACCCCTGCGATATCGGGGTGCGAGGCGATCGCCGACCCGACGCCGCCCTGGCCGAGCACAAGATTGAAGATGCCGGCCGGCGCGTTGAGGTCGTCGGCGACTTCGTGGATGATCGCCGCGAGTGCGTGGGCGGTCGCGGGGGTCGAATTCGCGGGCTTCAGCACGACGGTATTGCCGAAGGCCAGCGCCGGCGCCGCCTTCCACGCCGGAATGGCGATCGGGAAGTTCCACGGCGTGATCAGGCCGAAGACGCCGACCGCTTCGCGATAGGTGGCGGCGTCGACACCGGGGCGCGTCGATTCGAGGGTGAGACCGTGGCGGCGCAGCGCCTCGCCGGCGAAATATTTGAAGATGCGCGCGGCGCGCATCACCTCGCCCGTCGCTTCGGCGCGAGTCTTGCCTTCTTCACGGGCGAGGAGTTCGCCGAGTGCGGCGGACCGGGCAAACAGGGCGGTTCCGACGCGGTCCAGCAGGTCCGATCGCAGCTCGGGCGTCGCTTGCGACCAGGCCGGAAACGCCGCATGGGCGGCGGCCACCGCCCGGTCGACGTCGCTGGCGTCACCGGCCGGATAGGTCGCGACGACCTCGTCGGTGTCGGACGGGTTCAGGCTTTCGAACGGCGTGTCGGCGGCGACGGCGGTGCCGCCGATGAAATGGGTGAGCTGCATGATGGTCCTCGCTGGCCGGTTGCACGACGAAAAGGGCGAATGGACAAGGCGGGCGTCGCGCCGCGCCTTCCGAATCCGCTTATAATCGGCCCCAGGGTGGGGCGTAAATAGAAATATCGTATGATTATATAAGCGGCCAGCGATCAGGCGAAATCGCCGGCGTCCAGACGGATCGACCGGCCGGGGGTGCCGCGAATCCGCGCCCGCCCGGCAGGGCTGCGCACCTCGAAATCGACCGGCTGTTCGGGGTGGAGGTCGACATGCTCGACCTGGCCGTCCCGCCACGCGAGGTCGACCGTGCAGCCGCCGCAGACCCGGACGCCGCGCAGCGCGCCTTCGCGCCATGACGGGGGAAGGGCGGGCAACAGGTCGATCGACGTGCCGTCGCCCTGAACCAGCATCTCCGCAATGCCCGCCGCGCCGCCGAAATTGCCGTCGATCTGGAAGGGCGGATGCGCGTCGAGCATGTCGGGATAGGTCCGGCCGGGCGAGAGCAGGTCGATCAGGATACGGTGGGCGCGCGCGCCATCGCGCAGCCGCGCCCACAGGTTGAGCCGCCATCCGAGACCCCACCCGGTCGCATCGTCGCCGCGCATGTCGAGCGATGTGCGCGCGGCGGCGGCGAGGTCGGGCGTGCCGCGCGCATCGATCTGGAAGCTGGGGTACAGCGCATAGAGATGCGAGACATGGCGGTGGTGCGGGTCCGGCGCGTCGGCGTCCCAGTCTGCCTGCCACTCCTGAAGCTGCCCGCCGCCGCCGATCCGCAGCGGCGCCAGCCGGGCGCGCATCGCCGCCATCTCGCCACGCAAGTCGGGATCCCGATCGAGCAGTTCGGCCGCCTGGCCGGCGCGATCGAACAGGTCGCGCAGGATCGCCATGTCCATCGTCGGCCCGGCGCACAGCGTGCTGCCATGACCATGATCATTCTCCGGCGAAAGCGAGGGATTGGTGACCATGAACCCCGTCGCCGGGTCGCGCACCAGCGTGTCGAGGAAGAATTGCGCCGCGCCGCGCAGCAGCGGATAAATGCGATCGAGCCAGCGGCGGTCGCGGTGGTAATCCCAATGATCCCAAAGCTGGCAGGCGAGCCAGGCGCCGCCCGTCGGCCACAGGCCGGTGCGGGCATGGTCGACGGGCCCCGACGCGCGCCACAAATCGGTGTTGTGATGCGCCACCCAGCCGCGCGCGCCATACATGTCCCGCGCCGTGCGGGCGCCCGACACCGCCAGTTCCTCGACCATCCGCACCAGCGGCTCGATACATTCGGCCAGATTGGCGCTGTCGACCGGCCAATAGTTCATCTGGGTGTTGATGTTGATCGTGTATTTCGAGCCCCACGGCGGCTGGTTATGCTCGTTCCATATTCCCTGAAGGTTCGCGGGCTGGCTGCCGGGGCGCGAACTCGCCAGCATCAGATAGCGGCCGAACTGGAAATAGAGGGCCGCGAGCGACGGGTCGTCGCCGTCGGCGGCGTGTTCGAGCCGCTGGTCGGTCGGTTGATGCGCGCGCTTGCCGCGCGGCAGATCGAGCGCGACGCGGCGAAACAGCCGTCGATGCTCGGCGACGTGCCGTGCGCGCAGGTCGGCCAGTGGCCGCGCCGCGGCGGTGTCGAGTGCTGTGCGTACCCGCGCCGCCGGGTCGCCCGATACGTCGGTCGGCGACCGGTGGCTGGTCGCCGCGGCGAACAGCAGCAGGATGGCGCGTGCGCCGGTCACGCGCAGCGTCGCGCCGTCGGCGGCGACCTCGCCGCCCTCGACCAGGACCCGCGCCCGCGCCTCGAACGAGAGGCGTCCGGCGATTCCCCGGTCGGCGTTGTTTCGCCCGCGCATGATCAGGTCGGGTCCGCTGGCTTCGATACGGGCGCGCTGGCCCGAACTCAGCGAGAATTCGGCATCGATCGGAGCACCCCCGCCGCCGATGGCCACAACGATCACGCCATCGACCGAAGAGGCGAAGACCTCTCGCGTATAGGCGACGCCGTCTGCGACGAACTGCGTTCGCGCGATCGCGGTGTCGAGGTCGAGTTCGCGGCGATAGTCGATCGCGCTGGTCTCGTTGACCGCGAGCAGGTCGATATGGAGATCGCCGAGCGCCTGATAGGCCATTTCGCGCATCGGCACGGCCTGGATATCGGCGTCGGCCAGTTCTTCCGCCTCGGCGTGACGTCCCGCGAAGATCAGGTCGCGGACCTTTGGCAGCGCGGCGCGCGCACGCGGATTGACGTTCGAATAGGGGCCGCCCGACCATAAGCTGTCTTCGTTGAGTTGCAGGCGTTCGCGCTTGATGCCGCCAAAGACCATCGCGCCGCGATGCCCGTTGCCGACCGGCAGCGCCTCGGTCCACATGTTCGCGGGCTTGCCGTACCAGAGCAGGGAGCGGTGGACCGGCTCCGCCGCGCTCGCCGGCGCCGAGGCGAGCAGGCCGGGAGCGACGGGCGCGACCAGCCCGGCCTGCAACAGGGACCGCCGCGACATATCCATCATCACTCTCCCGATACGCATTTTATATCTGATAACAATTTGATCATTTATTCGACCAATGCAAGCGGCATGCGCTGACAACGGTGACAGCGCCGTCCCGATGCGATATCCGCAAGCGGTGAAGGAGACGCCATGACCAAAGCCGCCGCGCCCAAACTCTATCAGGCGATCATCGACGCCCTCCAGGCCGATATCGCCGCCGGGCGCTACAAGGCGGGCGACCGCCTGCCGCCCGAACGCGTGCTGGTCGAGCGATTCGACGTCAGCCGCCTGACGGTACGCGAGGCGATGATCGGAATGGAGATATTGGGCCTGGTCGAGGCGCGGCGCGGGTCGGGGGTCTATGTGACCGAGCGGTCGAGCGGCGCGATCGACGCCAGCGAGCTCGACATCGGCGCGTTCGAGCTTACGGAGGCCCGGCGGCTGATCGAAGGGGAATGTGCCGCGCTGGCGGCGATCACCGCCGACGAGGCCGCGATCGCGCGACTTCGCGAAATCCTCGACGCGATGATCGAGGAAAACAAGGGCGAGCTTCGCGACGAGCTCGCCGATCGCGCGTTTCACGTCCAGATCGCGCGGGCCACGAACAATGACGCGATGGTGCTGGTGATCCAGACCTTGTGGGACATTCGCCACCGGTCGCCGCTGTGCGAACGGATGCTCGCCCGGTCGCGGGCCGCGGGGATCAAGCCGATGATCGACGATCACCGCGCGATCATCGACGCGATCGCGGCGCACGACGGCCCCGGTGCGCGACAGGCGATGCGCGATCATCTGGGCCGCGTCATCGACAACCTTCTCCGTGCGACCGAGCTGGACGGGATTCGCCGCGTCCAGGCCGAGGCGGCCGAGCTGCGGACGCGCACCGAGCGGCTCGCCGCTTTCTGATGCCCCTGACGGGGCGGGGCCATCGATCGCCCTCGACTTTCACCTTCCCCCTTGCCTATCAGCAAGCGTTCAGGCAATTAGTCTGATAACTTAGAGTGAAAGGACGTGAGGTGGGAGAGTTGGGCGAGGCCGGATCGACGGCAGGCAATGGCGGTGCGCTGCGCATTCGCGATGCACGGGTGATCGTCACCTGTCCCGGTCGCAATTTCGTCACGCTGAAGATCGAAACCGATGCAGGTGTGACGGGAATCGGCGACGCGACGCTCAACGGCCGCGAACTGGCGGTCGTCAGCTATCTGGCCGACCATGTGATCCCCAATCTGATCGGTCGCGACGCCCACCGTATCGAGGATATCTGGCAGTTTCTGTATCGCGGCGCCTATTGGCGGCGCGGGCCGGTGACGATGTCGGCGATCGCCGCCGTGGACACCGCGCTGTGGGACATCAAGGCGAAGGCGGCGGGAATGCCGCTGCACCAGCTGCTCGGCGGGCGTTCGCGCGAGGGCGTGCTCGTGTACGGCCATGCGAACGGGGCGGATATCGAAGAAACGGTCGACCAGGTCGGCGTCTATCGCGACATGGGGTACCGCGCCGTGCGCGCGCAGAGCGGAATACCCGGGGTCCGCGGGGCCTATGGCGTCGGCCGCGGCGATCTTTACTACGAACCCGCCGACGGTGCCTTGCCGACCGAAACCCTGTGGTCGACGAGCGCCTATCTGACGCATGCGCCCAAGCTGTTCGAACGATTGCGCGCGGTGCACGGCGACGAGATCGAGCTGCTCCACGACGTGCATCACCGGCTGACTCCGATCGAGGCGGCGCGGCTTGGCAAGGCGCTGGAGCCCTATCGTCTCTTCTGGCTCGAGGATGCGACCCCGGCGGAGAATCAGGAGGCGTTCCGCCTGATCCGCCAGCATACGGTGACGCCGCTTGCGGTCGGCGAGATATTCAACAGCATCTGGGATTGCCGCGAGCTGATCCAGAACCAGCTGATCGATTATATCCGGGCGACCGTTGTTCATGCCGGGGGGATCACCCACCTGCGGCGCATCGCCGACCTCGCCAGCCTGTACCAGGTTCGCACGGGCTGTCATGGCGCCACCGACCTGTCGCCCGTGTGCATGGGGGCGGCGCTGCACTTCGACAGCTGGGTCCCGAATTTCGGGATCCAGGAATATATGCGGCACAGCCCCGAAACCGACGCCGTATTCCCGCACGATTACCGGTTCGAGGACGGGTATCTGATCGCGGGCGACACGCCCGGCCACGGCGTCGAGATCGACGAGACGCTGGCGGCGCGATACCCTTATGACCCGAAACAGCTTCCGGTCGCGCGGCTGGCGGACGGCACGCTGTGGAACTGGTGAGCCGGCCTGCATGGCTCGCCGCGGCGTCGCTGCTCGCGCTGCTGCCCGCCGCCGCGCTGGCGCAGCGCAGCGACCGGACGGTCGAGGGCTCCTGGCGATCGGTGGTCTTCGACGCCGGCGCCGCGGACGGCGCGACGATGCCGGCAGGCGATGCGACCGCACCGGGCTTCGACGACAGCGGCTGGACGCCGGTATCGGTGCCGCACAATTGGCAGGGCTATTCCTACAACCGTCAGGTCCGCAACGGATCGCGGCACGGAACCGCCTGGTATCGCAAGGCGCTGGACATCGCGCCGGCCGCCGCAGGCGAACGCATCTTCCTGCGCTTCGAAGGCGTTAACGCCTATGCGACGGTGTGGCTGAACGGCGTCGCGGTCGGGCGCCACGGCGGCGGCCTGACGAGCTTCGAAGTCGAGGTGACGAAGGCGGTTCGGGCAGGGCCCGACGTGCTTGTGGTGAGGGCCGACAATCCCAAGGGGATCACCGACCTGCCGTGGGCGCCGGGCGACGACCAGCCGGAGATGGGCTTTTCGGAAGGCTCGCAACCATTCGGCATCTTTCGACCTGTCCATGTCGTGCGGACCGCCGACGTGCGCGTGCGTCCCTTCGGCGTCTATGCCTGGGGCGAACCCGGGGCGATCGACGCCGCAACCGCGACGCTTCGCACCCGCACCGAGTTCGAGAACCCGTCGGCGCGCTCGCGCGCGCTGGAAGTCGTCACCCGCCTGGTCGATCCCGAAAAGCGGGTCGTGGCCGAAGCGCGGCGCAGCGTGCGGATCGCGGCGGGCGAGGACGCGACGATCGACCAATCGTTGCCGACGATTCGCAACCCGCGCCTCTGGTCGCCCGACCATCCGACGCTCTATACGCTCGTCGCCGAGATTCGCGAGGACGGGGTCGTGCGCGACCGGCTGAGCACGCCCTATGGTATCCGCACCGTCGCGATCGTCGAGGAGCCGGACGGGCGGCGGCGCCTGTTGCTCAATGGCAAGCCCTTCGCGATCCGCGGTACGGCCGAATATGAACATCTGCTGGGCGGCAGCCATGCTTTTTCGTCCGAACAGGTCGCGGCCCGCGTCGCCCAGGTCGAAGCGGCCGGCTTCAATGCCTTTCGCGACGGCCATTACCCGCACAACCTGCGCTATGGCGAACGGATCGCCGAGGACGGACTGCTCTGGTGGCCGCAGTTCAGCGCACACAACTGGTTCGACAATCCCTCCTATCGTGCGAACTTCCTGTCGCTGCTCGGCGACTGGGTCCGCGAACGACGCAACAATCCTGCGGTCTTCCTGTGGGGATTGCAGAATGAAAGCCAGCTTCCCAAGGCGTTTGCGGAGGAAGCGACCGCGCTGATCCGGCGGCTCGACCCGACCGCGTCGGTCGAGCGGCTGGTCGTGACCTGCAACGGCGGCGAAGGCACCGACTGGAACGTGCCCCAGAACTGGTCGGGCACCTATGGCGGGGATCCGGATCGATATGCGGAGGAACTGCAACGTCAGGGACTGGTCGGCGAATATGGCGCCTGGCGGTCGCTGGGCCTGCACGAAGAGCCGCCCTTTTCCGACGCGCATTCCGAGGAGCGGATGGCGACGCTGGAACAGCAGAAGGCGCGCCTGGCCGACTCGGTCGCGGACAGCAGCGTCGGACATTTCCAGTGGTTGCTCGCCAGTCACGAAAACCCCGGCCGGGCGATGCGCGAGGACGGGACCCAGATCTGGGACGGCATCCGTCCGCTCGACCATGTCGGGCCGTCGAACAACAAGGGCCTGATGACGCTCTGGGGCGAACCGCTCGACGCCTATTACATGTTTCGTGCGCGCCAGGTCTCTGCCGCGGTGGCGCCGATGGTCTATATCGTCTCGCACAGCTGGCCCGACCGCTGGACGGCGCCCGGCGCCAAATCGCACATCGAAGTCTATTCCAACTGCGACGCGGTCGAGCTGTTCAACGATGAAGCGGGCAGGCTGTCGCTCGGGCGCCGGCGCCGCGATGCGACGCAGCGGTTCGTGTGGAACGACGTGCCCGTGCGTTACAACCGGTTGTCGGCGGCCTGCCTTGTCGGTGGCAAGGTCGCGGCCCGCGATCGGGTGATGCTCTATCATCTGCCGCCCCCGCCCGGGGCGAAGGACGTCGCGGGGACCCCGACCGTTTCGATGCGCGCGGCGAAGGGATGGCATTATCTGTACCGCGTCAATGCCGGCGGACCGGGAATCGTCGACGGCGACGGGCAGGCGTGGCAGGCCGATCGCCATTTCGGCGACGGCGCCCAATGGGGGTGGACGAGCTGGGCCGATGCCTATCCCGCGCTCGATCCGCGACTGGGCAGCCGCGGCAAGACGTCGGATGCCATCCGCGGCGCTCGCGACGCGGCGCTGTTCCAGACCTATCGCTACGGCCGGGGCGAATTGCGCTACCGCTTCCCGGTTGCGCCCGGTCGCTACCGGGTGGAGCTGTACTTCGCCGAGCCCTGGTATGGCCGCGCCGGAATAGACGCCCGCGGCTGGCGCCTGTTCGATGTGGCGGTAAATGGCGAAACCCGGCTGAGCGACGTCGATTTGTTCGCGGCGGCGGGCTTCGGCGGTGCGGTCAAGAAGGTGATCGAGGTCGAGGCGGCGGACGGCGCGTTGACCCTCTCCTTTCCGCGGGTCGCGGCGGGACAGGCCCTCGTATCGGCGATCGCGATTGCCGCCGCCGATCCGGGGCAGGCGGTGCCCGAGGCGCCTGGCACCGACCTGATCGCCGACAGTCGCGGCGGCGCCCCGCGGCCCTATCTCGACAACGGCGATCCCCTGTTCGTCGATCGTTCCGAGGAATGGACGAAGCTGCCGGCCGATTTGCTCGACAGCGACTGGCTGCGGCCCGATGCCGCCACGGACGCGGGCGACGTAGCGGTACGCCCGCGCGTCGATGCCGACGTCTATCTGGCGCTACGGCAGGGCGCCGAGGTTCCGGAGGGCTGGACCCCGACCGGATGGACCGCCGGTGCGGTGAGGGATGGACAAATCGTGCCGTACCGTTTTGCCAAACGCGAAGCGCGGGCAGGCGAGTGGGTGTCCCACCGCGGTGCGGCGCCGTTGATCGTGCAACGCGCCTTGCCCTCTCCCTACACGCCCGGGGCTTTCGGATCGCCGAAGGGCAAAGGGCTGCGACAGGTCGAGGCGGCCGAGATGCAGCGCAGCGGCCTTGCCATCGCCAGCAGTCGCCAGGGCTATGCGGGGACCGGTTATGGCGCGGTCGGCAAGGCTGAGGCGGCGGTGAGCTGGACGGTCAAGACCGGCGCCGCCGGTCGGCCGACGCTCCGCGTTCGTTACGCGCTCGACGGCGATACGCCCCGCGATGCCTTGTTGCGCATTGTCGATGTGAGCGGAATCGAGATCGCGCGCGCCATCGTGTCGTTCACCCCGGGGCGCGGATGGCGCGACCTCTCGATCGTCCTGCCCGATGCGATCAACGCCGGCGACCATCGCGCGACGCTGGACATTGCGGCCGGGGCACCCCTCGACCTCGATTCGGTCGAACTCGATTGACCGCCACGGACGGCGAGGGCGGGGAATTTATCTGATATCTCAAATAAATCGACGTGATCGCGCAGAAAAAGCATATTATATGCGTGAAATTGCTTGACTGAGATATCAGAAAGGTTGATTGATATGGTCGTAAATTCCTAGAAAAAGCGGGCGCGTGCCCGAGAATGTCGGGAGAGGAAGATGTCTGATAAGATTTCCCTGCTGGGCTCTGCCGCGGTGGCGGCATTGATGCTGGCCATGCCGGGGACGGCCTTTGCACAGGCAGCGGACGAAAGCGGGACTGCGGGCACCGAAGAGATCATCGTCACCGGCCTGCGCGCGTCGCTCGGCAATGCGGCGGCGATCAAGCGCGATTCGGGCCAGATCCAGGATTCGATCGTCGCCGAGGACATCGGCAAGCTGCCCGACACCAACATCGCCGAAACGCTCCAGCGAATCCCCGGCGTGCAGATTTCGCGCAATACGCGGGGCGAGGGCAATGCCTATGTCGTTCACGGCCTGAAGCAGGTGATGACGACCGTCAACGGCCGGCAACTGTTCGGCACGACCGATCGCGTGGCGCACCTGCTCGATTTCTCGTCGGACATCCTGTCGGGCGTCGATGTCTACAAGACCGCGACCGCCGACCAGATCGAAGGCGGCCTGGGCGGCCTGATCAACATCCACACCGCGCGCCCCTTCGATTTCGACGGCTTTCACGTCGCCTTCACCGGCGCCGCGACCTATTCGGAATTCCAGGACAAGGCCGGGCCGCGCGTGTCGGGGGTCGTGTCCAACCGCTGGCAGACCGGCATCGGCGAGATCGGCGTGCTGCTCGGCGCGCAGTTCGAGCGTTTCTATTCGGGCGGCTATCAGGTTTCGACCAACAGCTATGGCACGAACACGAGCCTGTTCGATGTCGACGGCGACGGTGCGACGGGCGGAACCGGCGACGCCGTGACCATGCCGTCGCAGGTGCGCCCGCGCTACGAGACCGGAAACCGGGCTCGCACCGGCCTGTACGGCGCGCTCCAGTGGCGTCCGAGCGACGCGGTCGAACTGCATCTCGACACGATCTACAATTATTCGGGCGGCCATTCGTACACGCAGCAGCTTTCGGTGCAGACCGACGGGGCGACGACGGGCGTGGGCGTTCCCGCGTTCAAGGACGGATCGTCGGTTCCCGCAAGCTATTCGCTTGCCAATCCGGTGGTGAAGTCGACCGCCGGGCAGGCCGACAATCCCTATGACACGATCAACGTGGCGTTCGGCGGCAGCTATTCGTCGGATCGCTTCACCCTGTCGGCCGAGGCATCCTATGTGCGCAGCGAAGGGCCCTTCTACTACCGCAGCGCAACGATCCAGACCCGCGCCGACCAGGCCGATATCAGCCTGGCCGGCGACACGCCCGACGTCGCGGTGTCGGGGGTCGATCTGACCGATCCCGATGCCTGGAGCAATGTCAGCTATTTCGAATATGGGACGCAGCAGGACGGCCGCGAACCCTCGTTCCGGGTCGACGCGACCTATGACGTCGATGCCGGGCCGATCAAGACGCTGATGGCGGGCTTTCGCTGGGCGCATCACCGCGCGATCTACGACTTCTTCTCGCAGAGCGGCGCGGGTTTGACGCGGCCCTATTCGGACATCACCGAACTGACACCCGGCGATCTGTTCACCGACCAGGATGCGTCGACGAACCAATGGGTCGCGATCAGTCATCGCTACATGGTGGATGCGGCGCGCAACCGCAGCCTGTTCGGCCTGCCGCCGGGGGACCCCGCGGGCGCGCCGGGCAGCCATTACGACTATCGCGAGACGACGCTGGCAGGCTATGCCGAAGCGCAGTTCGGTTTCGATCTCGGAACGCTTCCCGTCGATGGAAATCTGGGTGTGCGCTATGTCCGGACCGACGGCGAGCAGACGGTCCTGGTGCAGAACGATGCCGGCGACTATGAGCCGCTGACCGGTGGCACACCCTATGAAAACTGGCTGCCCAGCGCCAATATCCGGTTCCAGTTCACCCCCGACCTCTTCCTGCGTCTCGCCTATTCCAAGGCGATCACGCGGCCCGATTTCGGCAATTTGTCGCCCGCGTTGCTGCTGAACCCGGTCAGCCTGACCGCGAGCGGGGGCAACCCGGCACTGAAGCCGACAAAGGCCGATCAATATGACGCCAGCCTCGAATATTATTTCGGCAGGTCGAACTATGTGGCGGTGGCGCTGTTCCAGAAGAATGTCAGCGGGTTCATCCAGAAATTCTATGCTGACGAAACGATTAACGGCGACGTCTATCAGGTCAGCCGTCCGCGCAACAGCGGCGACGGCAAGATTCGCGGCTTCGAGCTGACCTATCAGCAGTTCTTCGACTTCCTGCCGGGCTTTCTGTCGGGGCTCGGGGTTCAGGCGAACTACACCTATGTCGACAGCAAGCTCGACGTGGTCGGCATCGACCGCCGCGTTCCCGCCGACCAGCTTTCGAAAAATGCCTACAACGTCACCGGCATATACGAAAAGGGGCCGATCTCGCTGCACGTGTCGTACAACTGGCGCTCGCGCAGCATCCAGAGCAACAACGCCGACGCGAATCTGAGCGTGTGGAACGCGCCGCAGGAATCGCTCGACGTGTCGGCGACCTACAATGTCAACGACTGGCTTTCGATCAAGGCGGACATGGTCAACGCCACGATCGCCTACCAGAACCAATATTACGGAACCCCGTTGCAGCCGTCGCTGAGCAATCAGCTCGACCGGTCGTATCAGGTCGGGTTCCACATCAACTTCTGATCCTTGATCGGAAGGCATAAGGGGGAGAAGGCTGGACGCATGAATTCTGCTTCCAGCCTCTCTCGCCTTCTGCGGCTGGCGCCGGCGGCGCTGCTCTGCATGGCGACGCCCGCCGGGGCGCAGCTCGATGGCAATTCCGACGAGGCGAAGGTGCCCGCCTATGCCCTGCCCGATCCGCTCGTCATGGCCGACGGCACCCGCGTCACGAGCGCCGCGCAATGGACCGCGCAACGCCGCGGCGAACTGCTCGCGCTGTTCGAGCGGACCATCTATGGCGTTGCTCCGGCGCCGCCGGGGGCAATCCGCTTCGCGGTGACCGACCTCGACCGCCAGGCGCTTGGCGGCCGGGCGGTCCGCAAGCAGGTGACGCTCTATCTCGACGGCACCGACCACGGGCCGCAAACCTCGGTCCTGATCTATCTTCCCGCCGGCGCAAAGGCACCGGTGCCCCTGTTTGCGGGCTTGAATTTCCACGGCAATCAGGCGGTTTCGACCGACCCCGCGATCGACATCGCGCATAGCTGGATCGCGGCGCCCGGCGAGGGGATCGTCAAGCATCGCGCGACCGCCGATTCGCGCGGTATCGACGCGGGCGAATGGCCGATCGAACGGATCCTCGCGGCAGGCTATGGCGTTGCCACCTTCTTTCCGGGCGACCTTTACCCCGACGGCGACGACATGCGCGCCGAAAGTATCCAGCCTGCCTATCCGATCAGCCCTTCGGCCCCCGATGGGTGGGGGGCGATTGCGACCTGGGCGTGGGGACTGAGCCGCGTCTACGACTATCTTGCGACCGATCCCGACGTTGACGCCGGGCGGGTGATCGCGATCGGGCACTCGCGCTATGGGAAGGCGGCGCTGTGGGCGGGGGCAACCGACCCGCGTTTCGCGATGGTCGTTGCGAACGATAGCGGCGAGGGGGGCGCGGCGCTGTATCGCCGGGCGTTCGGCGAAACGATCCGCGTGATGAACGATTACTGGTTCGCGCCGCGGTTCAAGACCTTTGCCGGACGCGAGACCGCGCTGCCGGTCGACGCCCACGAACTGATCGCGCTGATTGCGCCGCGCCCCGTCTATGTGGCGAGCGCGACCGAGGATTGGTGGTCCGATCCCAGGGGCGAGTTCCTCGCCGCCTGCGCTGCCGGGCCAGTGTATCGCCTGTTCGGGTTCGATGGTCCGGGATGCGACGAGATGCCGCCGCCCGACCGTTCGGTCGGGGCGCGGATCGGCTATCATATCCGGACCGGCAAGCACGATATTACCGCCGCGGACTGGGCGGCCTATATCGCCTTTGCCGACCGCAACCTGAAACCCGCCCGATAGGCGCCGCGCGGCGCAGCGGCGGGATGGGGCCCGACCGCCGCGCCGCGCAAGGGCGCTAGAAGCGGAAACCGACGCCGGCGCTGATCACCCAGGGATCGAGCTTGTGCCTGGTCTGCAACACTTCGGTCGTGCCCGCATACCAGGTCGCCTTCGGGCGCAGGAAATAGCGCTTGGCGTCAAGCGAAACGAACAGGCCGTTCGCGCTGAGCGGCACGTCGACGCCCGCCTGCAGCGCGAAGCCGAACGTGTCGCTCATCTTCTGCCGCGTCGCGCCGAGCGTGCGGGCTGCCGCTCCCGGCTTTTCGTCGATGAAAATGAAATAGCTCGGCCCGGCGCCGACATAGGGGCGGATCGCCGTGTCGGAGCCGAAATGATACTTCAGCGTCAGCGTCGCGGGAACGATCTTGGCATCCGACACAAGTTCGGCTCCGTCGAGCGCGCCGCGACCGTCGACATCGTGCTGGGTCACCCCGGCGATCGTTTCGAGCGAGACATTGTCGGCCACGAAATATTCGACCGCGATCGTCGGCGTGACATTGTCGTTCGCCTTGGTCTGCGTTCCGGCGGGCAGGCCGATGCCGTCATATTTGACGTCCTTGATCTTGCCGTCGGGGGCGACCAGCGTCGCGAGAACCTTGAACTGGACGTCGCCCTGTTTTGCAAAAGCCTGTCCGGGGATCGCCGTGGCGGCGGCCAGGGCGATAAGGGAGATGGTACGCGTTTTCATTGTCATGGCTCCTCTGTTGGCGGAGCTTCCCCTGCGCTCGTCGGCGTGCCGACACATTGATACGGCGCAATTCTTTCGTTGATCCGTATCAATGTTTCGCGGTGCCCGGACGTTCATGGCGATCTCGTACTGCGGCCGGGGCGGCCGCGCCGAGCGGGGATTCGCGAACATGGAAAGTCTGGTTTCGAAAGCGGGCGGATGGATGGCGCTGGCGCTCGTCGCGCTCGTCATGGCCGCATCCGCGGTCGATGCGCCCTTCGCGGTGCATATGGGGATCGTCGCGGTCGCCTGCCTTGTCGCGCTCTGGGCGACCGTTTCCCGTGCCGATTTCGACGCGATCGCCCGCGGCCTGTTGAAAATGCCCGCCGACCAGGGCGTCTATGATGACGACCCGGTTCGGTGGGGCGTGATCGCGACGCTATTCTGGGGCACGGCGGGGTTCCTCGCGGGCCTGTACATTGCGCTCCAGCTCGCGTTTCCGGTGCTCAACCTCAATCTCGAATATACGACCTTCGGGCGGCTGCGCCCCCTCCACACCTCGGCGGTGATCTTTGCCTTTGGCGGCAATGCCCTGATCGCGACGAGCTTCTATGTCGTCCAGCGTACCTGCCGCGCGCGGCTGGCCTTTCCGACGCTCGCTCGCTTCGTTTTCTGGGGCTATCAGCTCTTCATCGTCCTCGCGGCCACCGGCTATCTGATGGGCGTCACCGAGGCGCGCGAATATGCCGAGCCCGAATGGTATGTCGACCTGTGGCTGACGGTGGTCTGGGTCGCCTATCTCGCGGTCTTCGTGGGCACGATCGTCAGGCGGCGCGAGCCGCACATCTATGTCGCGAACTGGTTCTATCTCAGCTTCATCGTGACGATCGCGATGCTGCACATCGTCAACAATCTGTCGATGCCGGCCAGCCTGCTCGGGTCAAAGAGCTACGCGGCCTTTTCCGGGGTCCAGGATGCGCTGACCCAGTGGTGGTACGGGCATAATGCGGTCGGCTTCTTCCTGACCGCCGGCTTCCTTGCGATGATGTATTATTTCGTGCCGAAGCAGGCCGAGCGGCCGGTCTATTCCTACCGCCTGTCGATCATCCACTTCTGGTCGCTGATCTTCCTCTATATCTGGGCGGGACCGCACCACCTGCACTACACGGCGCTGCCCGACTGGGCGCAGACGCTGGGCATGGTCTTTTCGATCATGCTGTGGATGCCGAGCTGGGGCGGGATGATCAACGGGTTGATGACGCTGAACGGCGCGTGGGACAAGATCCGCACCGACCCCATCATCCGCATGATGGTGATGGCGCTCGCCTTCTACGGGATGAGCACCTTCGAAGGCCCGATGATGTCGATCAAATGGGTCAATTCGATGTCGCACTATACCGACTGGACGATCGGCCACGTCCATTCGGGCGCGCTCGGCTGGAACGGCATGATCACCTTCGCCAGCGTCTATTATCTCGTGCCGCGCTTGTGGGGTCGGCCGCGGCTCTACAGCCTGCGCATGGTCAACTGGCACTTCTGGCTCGCGACCGTAGGGATCGTCTTTTACGCCGCGTCGATGTGGGTCGCGGGCATCATGCAGGGCTTGATGTGGCGCGAATATGGCGCCGACGGCTACCTCGTCTACAGCTTTGCCGAAAGCGTCGCCGCAATGCACCCGATGTATCTGATCCGCGCGACCGGCGGGGCGCTCTATCTCGCGGGTTTCGTCATCATGCTCGTCAACGTCTGGGCGACGCTCGCCGGCCGCGTCCGCGCCGAACGGCCCATGACCGAAACCCCCTATAACGCCGCGGCGGATCGCCCGCTCGCGCCCGTTCCCGCCGAATGAGGAGCGCCCAGAAAATGGCTACCCAACCCGCCGAACCGCGCTTCAGCCATAAAAAGCTGGAACGCAATATCACGCTGCTCGGCCTGTTCGCGCTCGTCACCGTCGCGATCGGCGGAATCGTCGAGATCGCGCCGCTCTTCTGGATCGACAATACGGTCGAAAAGGTCGACGGCATGCGGCCCTACACCCCGCTCGAGCTGGCCGGGCGCAACATCTACATGCGCGAGGGCTGCTACGTCTGCCACAGCCAGATGATCCGTCCGTTCCGCGACGAGGTCGAGCGCTATGGTCATTACAGCCTGGCCGCCGAAAGCATGTACGACCATCCGTTCCAATGGGGGTCGAAACGGACCGGGCCGGACCTTGCGCGGGTCGGCGGGCGCTATTCGGACGAGTGGCATCGCGCACACCTGATCGACCCACGCAGCGTCGTGCCCGAATCGATCATGCCCCCCTATGCCTTTTTGGCGGATCGCGAGTTGAAGACCGGCGACATGGCCAACGACCTGACGGCGCTTTACCGCGTCGGCGTCCCCTATACGCAGGACGATATCGCAAAGGCGAACGACGATGTCCGCGCACAGGCCGATCCCAATGCCGGCGCCGGCGACCTCGCCCAGCGCTATCCGAAGGCGCAGGTGCGCGATTTCGATGGTGACCCGTTCCGGGTGACCGAGATGGATGCGCTGATCGCCTATCTCCAGATGCTTGGCACCCTCGTCGATGTCGACAAGGCCGCACCGCAGGAACAGGCGCATGTCGAGGCCGCCCCGGCTGGAGCGGCGCGATGACGTACAACGACCTTCGCCATTTTGCCGACAGCTGGGGCCTGCTGTGCATGGCGCTGCTGTTCATCGGCCTGATCGCCTGGCCGTTCCGCCCCGGTGCGGGCGACCGCAATCGCGAGGCCGCAACGATGATCTTCAAGGACGACGAGCATGGCTGACCAACAGCGTATCGACGAAGCCACCGGCACGAGCACGGTCGGCCATGAATGGGATGGCATCGAAGAGCTGAACACCCCGTTGCCGCGCTGGTGGCTTTGGACCTTCTACCTGACGATTGCCTGGGCGCTGGTCTATGTCGTCCTGTATCCGGCGTGGCCGATGGTGAACAGCGCGACGAAGGGCATGCTCGGCTGGACGAGCCGCGGCCAGTTGGAGCAGGAGCTTGCAGCCGACGCGAAACGCCGCGCGCCCGTGATCAATGCGATCGCCGCGACGCCTGTCGCCGACCTGCCCGCGCACCCCGAATTGATGCAGGCGGCCGTGCAGGGCGGCGGCGCGGCCTTCCGCGTCCACTGCGTCCAATGCCACGGGTCGGGCGGGGCCGGGGTCCAGAAACTCTATCCCAGCTTGACCGACGACGACTGGCTGTGGGGCGGCGATCTCGACCGGATCGACTATACGATCACGCACGGCATCCGGAACCCCGATCACAAGGCGACGCGCACCAGCCTGATGCCGGCCTTTGGCCGCGACGGCATCCTGGACGCGGGACAGATCGCCGATGTCGTCAGTCATGTGCGCGTCATCAGCCGGCAGGAAAAGCCGAGCGTATCGTCGGCGCGCGGCGCGACGCTGTTCGAGGCGAATTGTGCGGTGTGCCACGGTGCCAACGGGCAGGGCGGCCGCGATGTCGGGGCGCCGAGGCTGACCGACGCGATCTGGCTCTATGGCGGCGACCGCGCGAGCATTACGGCGACCGTCACCAGCCCGCGCAACGGGGTGATGCCCCGCTGGGGCGAGCGGCTCGATCCGGTGACGATCAAGATGCTCGCCGCCTATGTCTATTCGCTCGGCGGAGGCGAAGCGGCGCCGGCGACGGCCACCGCCGCGGAAGGGCAGGGAGCCGATGGCCAGCCCTGAAGACCTCACCGGCGGCTCCGCGTCGCTCTATGCCGCGCGCAAGGGCGTCTATCCGAAGACGGTCGACGGGCCATTCCGCCGCTTCAAATGGCTGGTGATGGCGCTTACGCTTGCCGTCTATTACGGCACGCCGTGGATACGCTGGGACCGCGGCCCCTATGCGCCGGACCAGGCGGTGCTCGTCGACCTTGCGCACCGGCGCTTCTACATGTTCCAGATCGAAATCTGGCCGCATGAATTCTATTATGTCGCGGGCCTGCTGATCATGGCGGGGATCGGGCTGTTTCTCGTCACCAGCGCGGTCGGACGTGCGTGGTGCGGCTATGCCTGTCCGCAGACGGTGTGGACCGACCTGTTCCAGCATGTCGATCGCCTGATCGACGGCGACCGCAATGCGCAGATCCGCCTTGCGAACGGTCCGTGGACGTTGGAAAAGGTCGGCAAGCGCGCGCTCAAATATGCGGTCTATCTGACGATCGCTTTCTGGACCGGCGGCGCGTGGATCATGTATTTCGCCGATGCGCCGACGCTGACGCACGCCTTCTGGACCGGGCAGGCGGCGCCGGTCGCCTATGGCACCGTGGCCGTCCTTACCGCCACGACCTTCGTCCTCGGCGGGTTCATGCGCGAACAGGTGTGCATCTATATGTGCCCCTGGCCCCGCATCCAGACCGCGATGATGGACGAAAAATCGCTGCTCGTGACCTATAAGGACTGGCGCGGCGAACCGCGCGGAAGCGTCAAGAAGGCCGATAAGCATCCGGGCGCGTTCGGCGACTGCGTCGATTGCAACCAGTGCGTCGCGGTTTGCCCGACGGGCATCGATATCCGGCAGGGCCCGCAGATCGGCTGTATCACCTGCGCGCTGTGCATCGATGCCTGCGACGGCGTGATGGCGCAGGTCGGGCGTCCGCGCGGGTTGATCGATTATTGCACGCTCGAGGATGCGGCGGCGGAAAAGGCCGGCGGCGCGGCAAAGCCGGTGCGCAAGACGCTGCTGCGCCCGCGCACGATCGTCTATTTCTCTATCTGGTGTGCGATCGGCGCCGCGATGCTCTTTTCGCTCGGCCAGCGGGCCCGGCTCGACCTTGCGGTCCAGCACGAGCGCAGTCCCCTCTACGTCCAGCTGTCGGACGGTCATATCCGAAACAGCTATACGGTGAAGCTGCGCAACATGGAAACGCGTCCGCGCCGGGTCGAGGTGACGATGCGGGGCCTTGCGGAGGCCGCGTTGTGGACCGAAGAGGGTGCGCGGGCGTCCGGTGCGCAGCGGATCGAACTGACCCTGCCGGCCGACAGCGTCACGCGGGCCAGGCTGTTCGTGGCGGCGCCGGGCGCCGGACCGGCGCGGCAGGACTTTACCCTCGCCACGCGCGGTCTCGACGGCGATCCGCGCGGCGACAGCGAAATCATCCAGTTCGATCGGCCGGAGACGGGACAATGACCCAGCGGACACGCAAGTCTTTCACCGGCTGGCACATGACGGCGATCCTCGTCGCCTTCTTCGCGGTCGTGATGACCGTGAATTTCGCCATGGCACGGTTCGCGCTTTCGACCTTCGGCGGTGCGGTGGTGGAGAACAGCTATGTCGCCAGCCAGCATTACAACGAATGGCTTCGGCGCGCCGCGGCACAGGACCGGCTGGGGTGGACGGCCGGCGCCACATTGGGACCCGATCGCCGAGCCCGCCTGACGATAGACCGCGGCGGGCGGCCGCTCGCCGGTCTTGCCGTGACCGCGACGCTGAGCCACCCGCTCGGCCGCACGCCACCGGCCGCGATGCACTTCGTGCCGGACGCCGGCGGCCGCCTGGTGTCGGAAGAGCGCGTGCCGGCGGGGCGGTGGCGGCTCGATCTCGCGGTGCGCCGCGGCGCCGACGAAGCGCGGTACCGGGTCGACCTGCAATGAGCGCCGCGGCCGCCATGCCATTGGTCGAGCGCGATTTCGCCGTACCGGACATCCGCTGTGCGGGCTGCATATCGAAGCTCGAACAGGGCCTTGTGCGCGACAAGCGGATCGCGGCGGCGCGCGTGAACTTCACCGAAAAGCGCGTCCACCTGACCCACACGCCCGATGCCGCGATGCCCGACTTGATCGGCGCCTTTTCGCTGTTGGGGTTCGAGGCGCATCCGATCGGCGACGCGGTGGGCGAGGTCGCCCCCGAAGCGGCGTCGAGCCGCGAGTTGCTGCGCGCGGTGGCGGTGGCGGGCTTTGCGATGATGAACATCATGCTGCTGTCGGTATCGGTCTGGTCGGGCGCAGCCGGTGCGACGCGCGACCTGTTCCACTGGCTCTCGGCCGCCATCGCGCTTCCGACGATAGCCTATTCCGGACGGCCCTTCTTCCGGTCCGCGTGGCGCGCGCTGCGACACCGGCACACCAACATGGACGTCCCGATCAGCATCGGGGTGCTGCTGGCGACCGGCCTCAGCCTCTATGAGACCGCGACGCATGGCATCCACGCCTATTTCGACAGCGCGGTCATGCTGCTTTTTTTCCTGTTGTGCGGGCGCTGGCTCGACAGCGTCATGCGCGATCGGGCGCGCGGCGGCGTCACGGCGCTGCTGCGCAACATGGGCACCGGCGCCATGGTCCTGAAAGGGGTTGCGGCGACGCGATGGGTCGACGCGACCGCGCTGGAGGCGGGGATGGTCATGCTTGTCGCCGCTGGCGAACGCCTTGCCGCCGACGGGATCGTCACAACCGGCGACAGCCAGATCGATCTCTCCCTGCTTACCGGCGAAAGCGCGCCGCAGGCTGTGCATGTCGGCGATCCCGTGCACGCCGGGACGCTCAACCTCGCTGCGCCGATCCGCGTCCGGATCACCGCGGCGGGCGCCGACACCGCGATCGCCGACATCGCGCGGCTGATGGGCGAGGCGGCGCAGGGCAAGTCGCGCTATGTCCGGATCGCCGACCGCGCCGCGCGCCTCTACGCGCCGGCGGTCCACGGCCTCGCGCTCGCCGCCTTCGCAGGATGGATGCTCGCAGGCGCGGGATGGCATCAGAGTCTTCTGATCGCGGTTGCGGTGCTGATCATCACCTGCCCGTGCGCGCTCGGCCTTGCGGTACCCGCGGCGCAAATCGTCGCGGCGGGCGCCTTGATGCGCCTGGGCATTCTGGTCAAGGACGGTTCGGCACTGGAGCGGCTGGCGGAGGTCGACCAGGCGATGTTCGACAAGACCGGGACGTTGACTCTCGGCCGACCGATCGCAACCGATATCGATGCTCTCGATCCGGTGCATCGCCCGCTGCTGCTGGCCCTCGCACAGGTCAGCCGCCATCCGCTCAGCGAAGCACTGACCCGCGCGCTCGTCGCGTCGGGGGTGCAAGCCGAAGCGGTGGATTCGGTACGCGAATCGCCCGGCTTTGGCGTCGCGGCGCGGTGGCACGACCATATCGTCACGCTCGGTCGTCCGCAGGGGCCGGTTGCCGGCGACGCGCTCGTGACCGAACTGGCAATCGACGGTACCCCCGCTGCGCGGGTTCATTTCGCCGATGCGGTGCGATCCGATGCGTGCGAGGCCGTCGACGCGCTCCGCGATGAAGGCATCGCGGCGACGATCCTTTCGGGCGACCGGGCTGAGGCGGTCGCACCGGTAGCACGCGCGCTGGGACTGACCGCGCAGACGGGCATGCGGCCTGAAGACAAGCTCGCGGCGATCGGGCGCCAATCGGGTGCGGGGCATCGGGTCCTCATGGTCGGCGACGGGCTGAACGACGGTCCGGCGCTGGCTGCGGGATACGCCTCGATCGCGCCCGGATCGGCGAGCGACGCGGGCAAGAACGCCGCCGATTTCATCGTGCTTGGCGACCGGTTGATGCCCGTGGTTCAGGCGGTGCGCGTCGCGCGGCAAACGCAGCGGGTCGTTCGCCAGAATTTTGCGCTCGCGATAGGTTACAACATCGTCGCGGTTCCGCTTGCGCTGTTCGGCATCGTCACACCGCTGATCGCTGCCGTCGCCATGTCGGGGTCGTCGCTTATCGTCGTCGGCAATGCGATGCGGCTCAAACGGATGAAGGGAGGCGCGCGATGAACGGGCTTCTCTTCCTGATTCCGATTGCTCTGGCGCTCGGCCTGATTGGTCTCGGATCCTTCCTCTGGTCGTTGAACCACGGTCAGTTCGACGATCTGGACGGGGCCGCGCTGCGTATCTTCATCGACGAAGACGAGCGGGAGAACGGTCCGTGATGCTCCGTTCCCTGGCGACCATTCTGGCGTCGGCGGGTCTTGCGATGACGCCGCTCGCCAGCGACGCGCAAATGCTGGTGTTGCCGGCCTGTGGCGGCGGAGCCCACCTGATCGTCGTGCCTGGCGATCCGGCCGCGCCCGACGACAAGGGCGAGCGATGCGACAAGGCATGCCATGCGATGACCGACCGCCGCGGCAAGGCAAAGTCCGGCAAACGCGGCGGATGCTGTTGACCCGTGCGCGCCCGATGTTGATCGCGGTCAATGCTGCGGCACGGCGCTCAGGATAATCGAAGCCCATGTGGAGCTATTACCCCGACCTGCTCGCAAAGCCGGTGCCGCGCTATACGAGCTATCCGACCGCCGTCGAATTCACCGGCGGGGTCGGCGCTGCCGACTATGCCGCCGCGCTCGATCGGATCGACGCCGGAACCCCGGTCTCTCTCTATGTCCACATCCCCTATTGCGACCAGATTTGCTGGTATTGCGGTTGCAACACCGGCGCGGCGAACCGCAAGCAGCGGCTGGCCGACTATCTCGGCGCGCTGCGCGGCGAAATCGCGATGGTCGCGAAGCGGCTGGGCGGACGCGCCCGGGTTCAGCGTATCGCGTTCGGCGGCGGCAGCCCCAATGCGATCGCGTCCGTCGATTTCGTGCGGTTGCTCGATCGCATCCTGACCGTCTTCGATAGTTGCGCGCCCGATATCTCGATCGAGATCGATCCGCGCGGCTTCACATCCGAATGGGCCCTCGTTCTCGCCGCATCGCATGTCACTCGGGTCAGCATGGGGGTTCAGACCTTTGCGCCGCATATCCAGCAGGCGATCGGCCGCGTCCAGCCGCTCGCCGATATCGAATCCGCGGTTGCCGCGCTGCGGTTGCGGGGAATCGAGGCAATCAACTTCGATCTGATGTACGGACTTCCCGGGCAGTCGCTGCGCGACCTCGACGATACGCTGGATGAGGCGATCCGCCTGGCGCCGAGCCGCGTCGCGTTGTTCGGCTATGCCCATTTGCCGGCAATGATCCCGCGCCAGCGCCGCATCGACGCGAGCCGCCTGCCCGATTACGAACTGCGGTTCGAACAGGCCGAGCTGGGCTATGAACGGCTGACCGCGGCAGGATATGTGCCGATCGGCTTCGACCATTTCGCCTTGCCGGACGATCCGCTCGCCGCCGCGGCGCGGGCCGGGCGGGTCGGCCGCAACTTCCAGGGCTTTACGGAGGACGACGCGCCGGTGCTGCTTGGCTTCGGGGCGAGCGCGATCAGCCAGTTTCCCGACCTGATCGTCCAGAACGAGAAGCGGCCCGGCGCCTATCGCGACCGGATCGGCGAAGGCCGCCTTGCCGCCGATCGGGGGGTTCCGGTCGACGCGGGACAGCGCGAGCGCGGACGCCGCATACGCGACCTGTTGTGTCGGGGGCGCACCGATATCGAAGGCTCGCGCGTTGGCGCCGTGCGCCGCGCCATGTCCGATTTCGAGCGCCGCGGCGTCATCGCATGGGAGGGGCCCCAAGTCGTGATCCGCGAATGCGGGCTTCCCTATGCCCGGCATATCGCGGCGCAGTTCGACAGCGTTCGCGGCCCGATCGACGCTTTCTAGGGTCACGGTCCTAGGGTGCATGAGCCCAGGTCCTGACGCGAGATCGCCTCAAGCGGCGGGCGGAGGCGGGGCGGGGCCTTCGCTGGCCTCGCGGCGCATGCGGCGAGCGGTCCGCTCGTGACGGATCGCCGCCTCGCGCAGGCGGCGCGCAAGGAAGGGATCGTCGGTAAGCTCGGCCTTGCGCCGAGCGACGCGCGCCATTTGCTCATAATAGATCGCGTCGCGAATTGGCTCCATCCGGCGGGCTATAGCCGCTTAAGGTAAGCGAAGCCCTAACCACACCGGATACGGAAAATCAGTGCTTCGGCGTATCCGTTACCAGCGGGACGACACGCAGCATAGCCGCGGCGGCGAACAGGAGCGTCGCCGCCGCAAAGACCATCGTCCAGATGGGGTCGCCGGGAAAGAAGGCCTGCATGATCGACCCCATCACCGTCGCGACCAGCAGCTGAGGCACCACGACGAACACGTTGAACAGTCCCATGTAAATGCCGAGCTTCGCCTGGGGCAGGCTGGATGCCAGAATGGCATAGGGCATGGCGAGCACCGAGGCCCAGAAGATGCCGATGAAGACTTCGCATGCGACCAGATGCGCTGCGTCGCGGAGCACGAAGAAGCCGGCGTAGCCGATCGCGCCGCAGATCAGGCCGACGATATGCGTCCGCGCGGCCCCGATACGCCGTGCAAGCCAGGGCAACAGCGTCAGCGCGGCAAGGGCCGCCACGCCATTGTAGATCGCGAACAGCTCGCCGACCCAATTGCCCGCAGCCTGATAGGCGGCGCTCGCGGCATCGGTCGCGCTATAGTGATATTGGGCGACGATCGGGGTGGTGTTGATCCACATGATGAACAGCGCCGACCAGCTGAAGAACTGGACGACGGCGAGCCGCTTCATCAGCGGCGGCATGCCGGAGAAATCGCCGACGATGCTCGAAAGCATATTGTCCGTGTTGTCGCGGCGCGCGAGCGCGATCGCGGCGATCGAGGCCAGGCCGTAGCCCGCGAAGAGGGCGCCGAGCAGCAACACCTCGCGCAGCAGGCCGAGCCGCATCTGGACGAACGCAACCGCTGCCCCCGCCGCGAGCCACCCGAACCCGGTGACATAGCTGTGCGAGGCGAGCGCGCGCATCGACGGAGTGGCGGCCGCGTCGCGGTCGCTGTCGAACGCCGCCATGCGGGCGGGGTCATATTCCTCGGTCGTCGCCACGGTCCACAGAACCGACAGGAACAGCGCCGCTCCGCCGAACCAGAAGGCATAGCGCACGGTGTCGGGGATCTGGCCCGGTGGTGCGACATTGGCGACGCCCAGCGCCTCCATCGCGGCGGGGAACAGCGACCCGACGACCGCGCCGGCGCCGATGAACGCGGTTTGCACGGCATAGCCTGCGCTATGCTGGTCCTTGCGCAGCATGTCGCCAACGAAGGCGCGGAAAGGCTCCATCGAAATGTTGAGCGACGCGTCGAGCAGCCAGAGCATGACCGCGGCGAACCAGACGGCCGGGCTTTCGGGCATCGCGAACAGCGCGATCGCGGCGAGGACCGCACCAGCCAGGAAATAGGGGCGTCGCCGGCCCAGCCGACCGAGCCAGGTGCGGTCGCTCATATGTCCGATGACCGGTTGGACGAGCAGGCCGGTCAGCGGCGCCGCGATCCACAGGCCGGGCAGCTTTTCGAGATCTTCCCCGAGCGACTGGAAGATGCGGCTCATATTCGCATTTTGCAGCGCGAAGCCGATCTGGATGCCGAAAAAGCCGAAACTGATGTTCCACAGGCCGGCAAAGCCCTGCCGCGGCTTTTCCATCGCTACCTCCCCCTCCGGCCGCACGGCGCGGCTCTGGTTTCGCCGGAACCTTGCCGCGCGGCGGGGGAGGGGGCAAGCGAGCCCGCGCCTTTGGTATACGAATACATGGGGTGCGCCCTATACTGCGGTGCTCTTGCGCTTGATCAGCCGTGCTGGCAGCACCGTGCGCTCCACATCCCGTCCGTCGATGCGGCGCAGCAGCGCGTCGACCAGCATTTCGCCCGCGCCCTTCATATCCTGCATCACCGTCGTCAACGTGGGCGACGTCAGGCTGGCGGCGGGGATATCGTCGAAGCCGATGATCGCGACATCGCGCGGCATAGACAGGCCGGCTTCGGCAAAGGCGCGCATTGCACCGATTGCGATCAGGTCGCTGCCCGCGAAAACCGCGTCGAAATGCCGCCTCCCGGCCAGCAGCTTCGTCGCCGCAGCATAGCCCGACTCCTCGGACGATATCGCATCGGCCTGCAACGCGGGGTCGGGCTCGATGCCGGCATAGCGCATCGCCCGGCACAGCCCCGTATAGCGGTCCTGGAATTCGGGCGCATGGTCCGACGCATCGCCCAGAAAGGCAACGCGGCGCCGCCCGATCTCGACCAGATGCGCGCCGGCCTGTTCGCCCGCGCCGATATTGTCCGATCCCACGGTCAGGCCGATGCTGTCTTCGGACACCGATCCCCAGCGCACGAACTTGGTATCCATGTCGACCAGATGTTCCAGCTTCGCGCGATAGAGCTGATAGTCGCCATAGCCGAGCAGGATGATGCCGTCGGATCGATGGCTGTCCTGATAGGTGACGTGCCAGTCGTTCTGCATTTCCTGGAAGCTGATGAGCAGGTCATAGCCCTTGAGCGCGCACTGGCGCGTGATCGACCCCAGCATCGACAGGAAGAAGGGATTGATCATCGATTCGTCGGGGGTGGGGTCTTCGAAGAAGAGCAGGGCCAGGGTATGGGTGCGCTGCGAACGCAGGCTAGAGGCGTTTTTGTCGACGGTGTAGTTGAGCTCGCGCGCGATGCGTTCGATGTTGGCGCGGGTCGTGGCGCTCACCGACTTGCTGCCGCGCAGCGCGCGCGAAACGGTCGGTTGCGACACGCCGGCAAGATAGGCGATGTCGAACGACGTCGGCTTGGACGACGGCGGCCGTCCCATGATCCTCTCCTGCCGCGGCGGCTGTCGCGCCCCCTCCCCGGTGTAGCGGCTGCGCGGTCGCGTGCAAGGATTTGCATGGAGCGCGCGCCGGGTCGGAAAATGCCGCGTCATCCTGTGATATTTTCGCGACAGCGGGGCGCCGTGCATATTATGCGTATACGTATACCCTATGGCGGCGCGCGCCGATTGGTTTCAATTGCGCGGCTCAAGATGGGAAAACCCACGTGTCGGAGAGGAGCCTGGCGGAGACGATCGTCCCCGGGACCGATGCGCGGCCAAACCGCCCGTCTGAGCCAGGGGAATCAAAACATGACCATGCCGACCATTTTCCGCCGCGGGACGAGCGCGATCGCTCTGGGGCTCGCGCTGACCGCCATGCTGCCCGCGACCGTCTATGCGCAGGACAGCGGTGATGCCGCCCCCGCCGACGACGCAGGAACTGACGGCGCGATCGTCGTCACCGGCATTCGCGGCGCCATCAACAATTCGGTCCAGGCAAAGAAGAAGAACACCTCGATCGTCGAGGTCGTCTCGGCCGAAGACATCGGCAAGCTTCCGGACCTTTCGATCGCCGAATCGCTTTCGCGCCTTCCCGGCCTCGCGACGCAGCGGCTCGACGGGCGCGCGAACGTCGTGTCGATCCGCGGCCTGGCCCCGGACTTCACGACGACGCTGCTCAATGGCCGCGAACAGGTGTCGGCGAGCAACAACCGCGGGGTAGAGCTCGATCAATATCCGTCGGAACTGCTGAACGGAGCGGTTGTCTACAAGACGCCCGACGCGTCGCTCATCGGGCAGGCGCTCGGCGGGACGATCGACATGCGGACGGTTCGCCCCCTCGCCTATGGCAAGCGGGCGATCGCGGCCGGCGCGCGCATCGAATTCAACGATCTCGGCAAGCTCAACCCTGACATTTCGGACAAGGGATATCGCGCCAATATCTCGTACATCGACCAGAATGCCGACGGCACGCTCGGCTGGGCGATCGGCTATGCGCGCATGCAGTCGCCGACCGCCGAAGAGCGATTCAACGCCTGGGGCTACCCCGAAGCGACCGACGGTACCAACACGGCTTTCATCATCGGCGGTGCCAAGCCCTATGTTAAGTCGAACGAGCTGAAGCGCGATGGCGTGATGGGCGTGCTCGAATGGGAGCCCAACGACAAGTTCCACACGACCCTCGACGGCTATTGGTCGAAGTTCAAGGATGTCCAGCGCCTGCGCGGCATCGAGTTCCCGCTGGCGTGGGGCAATTCGACGCTGCTGCCCGGTTTCACCATCGAGGACGGCCTGGTAACCAAGGGCACCTGGTCGGGGACCGAGGCGGTCATGCGCAACGACGTCGTCCATCGCGATTCGACGATTATCGCCGGCGGCTGGAACGCGCAGTTCAAACCCAATGAAAAGCTGACGCTGGAACTCGACCTCGGTTATTCGCACCTCAAGAAGACCGAGGAAAATCTCGAGATCTATCTGGGTACCGGACGCGGCGGCGGCGTCGGCGCACGCGAAACCGCGCTGGGTTTCGAGATGCGCCCCGATGGCGGCATCATCCTCGACCCCTCGCTCGATTATGCCGATCCCAACCTGTTCCTGATTACCGATCCGCAGGGCTGGAACAGCTGCGGCGGCGCGGTGCCGAATTGCCAGGACGGCTTCGTCAACACGCCGAAGATCAAGGACGAGCTGAAGTCGCTGCGTCTGCAGGCGACGCAGGAACTGGACGGCGCGATCAGCAGCATTCGGGTCGGCGCCAATTATTCGGACCGCAAGAAGAGCCTCGACGATCGCGGCTTCGTGCTGACCAGCAAGGATTATCCGGCCGATACGGCGGTGCCTTCGGACTATCTCTATGATCCGGTCTCGCTCGATTTCATCGGCATCCCCGGAATGGTCGCGTTCGACAGCTGGCGCTATTACAACGACGGCAATTATACGCTGACCGACGAAGCCGGCTGGACCCCGGGGCGCATCTTCAACGATTATACGATCCACGAAAAAGTACTGACGGGCTTCATCCAGGCCAATTTCGATAGCGCGGGCGATACGCCCGTGCGTGGCAACGTCGGCGTCCAGATCGTGCATTCCGACCAGACGGGGTCGAGCTTCTATGCACAGGTCGTTGATGGGCAGACCCAGTCGGCGCCGGTCACCGACGGCGCGACCTATACCGACATCCTGCCCAGCCTGAACCTGACGGTCGAGTTTGCCGACAACACATTCCTGCGCTTCGGTGCGGCCCGCATGCTGGCGCGTGCGCGCATGGACCAGTTGAAGCCGGGCGGCGGCGTCAATTTCGATTCGTCGAAGCGGAATAACACCGACATCAACGCCTCGCCCTGGTCCCTCGATCTCGGCAATGCGAAGCTGCGCCCGCTGATGGCCGATACCGTCGACATCGCGCTCGAGAAATATTTCGGCCAGGGCGCCTATGTGTCCGTGGGCGGCTTCTACAAATATCTCGAAAATTACATCTACCGGCAGAACGACGAGTTCGACTTTACCGGATTCGAGATCCCCGACGGCGGGTCGGTTGCCACCTATCGGGGCATCGCCAAGCAATGGCGCAACGGGAATGGCGGCCATGTCTATGGCGCGGAAGCCTCGCTCTCGCTTCCGTTCGCGACCTTCTCAAGCGCCCTCGACGGGTTCGGCATGCTTGCGAGTGGCTCCTATACCAAGAGCAGGGTCCGCGAAGGCGGTGCCGCCCCGATCTCGATGCCCGGCCTGTCGCGCTGGGTCGTCAACGGGACAGCCTATTTCGAAAAGGCGGGTTTCCAGGCCCGCGTGTCGGGACGCTATCGCTCGAAGTTCCTCGCCGAGGTGTCGGGGCTCAGCCTTGCGCGGGACATGTTCATGGCCAAGAGCGAGTTCGTGGTCGATGCGCAGATCGGCTATACGTTCCAGAGCGGTACGCTCGAAGGGTTGGGCATCCTGCTCCAGGCTTCGAACCTCACGAACGAGCCGTTCGTCACCTATTACAACAATGATCCGCGCCAGATTCGCGACTATCAGAATTATGGCCGCAACTTCATGGCCGGCATCACCTATAAATTCTGACGGTGTCGGGGCGGCGTCGAAATTCGCGGCGCCGCCACCCTTCAGGCGGGCATGAGAGGTAGGGTCTCCAAGGTGGGCGACAATCGCGTCACGAAGGTGGTGATCGTCGGGGGCGGCACGGCGGGCTGGATGGCCGCCGCCGCCCTGTCCCGCATGATGGGCCATCTGTCGATCCGGCTGGTCGAAAGCGAAGAGATCGGAACGGTTGGCGTCGGCGAGGCCACCATTCCCGCCATCCGGCTGTTCAACGCGCTGATCGGCCTCGACGAAGATGACTTCATCCGCGAAACGCAGGGGACGTTCAAACTCGGTATCGAGTTTCGCGACTGGGGCCGGATCGGCGACGCCTATATGCACGCGTTCGGTCAGATCGGGCGCAGCCTCGGTATCCTTCAATTCCCGCAATATTGGCTGCGCGGCCGGAGCGAAGGCGTGGCCGGCGCGCTGGGCGACTATTCGCTGACCGAAACCGCCGCGCGCCGGAATCGGTTCGCGCGATTGCCCCAGATTCCCCACACGAGCCTCGACGGCATCACCTATGCCTTTCAATTCGATGCCGCCCTCTATGCCGCGCATCTACGCAAGGTCGCCGAGCGAGCCGGCGTGGTGCGGACCGAGGGCAAGGTTCGCCGTGTCCTGCGCAACGCCGAAGATGGGCATATCGCAACGCTGGTCCTGGAAAATGGCGAGGAAATCGGCGGCGAGCTCTTCATCGATTGCTCGGGCTTTCGCGGCCTGCTGATCGAGGAAGCGCTGGAAACGGGGTTCGAAGACTGGTCGCACTGGCTGCCCTGCGATCGTGCGATCGCGGTGCCCAGCGAAAATGTCGGTCCGGCGCGACCCTATACCCAGGCGATCGCACATCGCTGCGGCTGGCAATGGCGTATCCCGCTCCAGCATCGCACGGGCAACGGCCATGTCTTCTGCAGCGATTTCATCGGGGAGGATGAAGCCACGTCGATCCTGCTCGCCAATGTCGAGGGTCGCCCGCTGGCCGAGCCACGGACGCTGCGCTTTCGGGCCGGGATGCGACGGCGCGCCTGGAACGGCAATGTGGTTGCGCTGGGCCTGTCCTCGGGTTTCCTCGAACCGCTCGAATCGACCAGTATCCACCTGATCCAGAACGGCATTGCGAAACTATTGTCGCACTTCCCCGACCGGGATTTCGCGCCGACGAACATCGACGCCTATAATCGGCGCATCGCCTTTGATTACGAACGGATCCGGGATTTCATCATCCTTCACTATCACGCCAGCCAGCGAACCGATTCACCCTTTTGGGTGCGATGCCGCGAAATGGCGATACCGGAAACGCTGGCGCGAAAGATCGACCTGTTCAAAACGCACGGCCGCATCTTTCGCGAGGAAGACGAGCTGTTCATCGAGATCGCATGGTTTCAGGTGCTGACCGGCCAGAATGTCGTGCCGCAGAGCTATCATCCGATGGCCGACGCGCTGACCCGCGAGGAACTGGAAGGTTTTTTCTCCGACATCGCGGCGATCGTTGCCGGCACCGCGTCGCGTCTGCCCACGCACGCCGACTTTATCGCGCGACATTGCGCGGCAGGAGCGCACGCATGAATTTCCTGGCATCGATCGCGGCGCTGGCCGTCGCCGCCGCGTCGCCGTCGACTGCCCCGATCGACTATCGCGAGCGTCCCGCGAGCGACGAGATCATCTATTTCGTACTGCCCGATCGCTTCGAAAACGGCGATTCGGCGAACGATCGCGGTGGGATGCAGGGCGATCGGCTGCGGACCGGGTTCGACCCTGCCGCCAAAGGCTTCTTCCACGGCGGCGACCTGGCCGGCCTGACCCGCCGGCTCGATTACATCCAGGGGCTCGGCGCAACCGCGATATGGCTGGCGCCGATCTTCAAGAACAAGGCGGTGCAGGGACCGAAAGGGCAGGAGAGCGCGGGCTATCACGGCTATTGGGTGACCGACTTCACGCGCGTCGATCCGCACTTCGGCACCAACGAAGAGTTCAAGGCGTTCGTCGATGCCGCCCATGCGCGCGGGATGAAAGTCTATATGGACATCATCGCCAATCACACCGCCGACGTCATCACCTATGGAGAGGGCGCCGCGGACGGATTTCGCTATCGCGGCCTCGCCGACTACCCCTTCTCGCGCCGCGGCGGGGTCGACGGCGCGCCGATCAATCCCGGCTTCGTGGGCGATCATATCGCGTCGGCGGACAATTGGGCGAAGATGGTCGACCCGCGCTTTGCCTACACCCCCGTCGTGCCGAAGGGCGAAGAGCGGGTGAAGGTGCCTGCGTGGCTCAACGATCCGATCTATTATCACAACCGCGGCAACAGCGACTGGGTCGGCGAATCCTCGCTCTACGGCGATTTTTCCGGGCTCGACGATCTCGCGACCGAAAATCCGCGCGTGGTCCGGGGCTTTATCGACATCTATGGCAAGTGGATCGACGATTTCGGCATCGACGGCTTTCGCATCGACACCGCGCGGCATGTGAATCCCGAATTCTGGCAGGCGTTCGTCCCCGCGATGCGCGCCCGGGCGAAGGCGCGGGGCATTCCCAATTTCCACATCTTCGGCGAAGTCGCTCTCGGCGGCGTCGATCCGGGCGCGCTGGCCGCCTATACGCAGCGCGACGGGCTTCCCGCGGTGCTCGATTTCAGCTTCGCCCATGCGTTGATCGACGCGGTGGGCGGGACAAAGGGCACCGACGTCTTCGCCCGGTTGTTCGATGGCGACGTCCTCTATCGCGGCGGGGCGGGGGCGGCGCTGCAACTGCCGACCTTCGGCGGCAATCACGATATGGGACGCTTTGCAATGTTCGTGCGCAAGGCGAATCCCGGCGCGAACGAGGCGGAACTGCTCAAGCGCGTGATGCTCGGCCACGCAATGCTGCTGACGCTGCGCGGCGTACCGACGATCTACTATGGCGACGAGCAGGGATTCGTCTCCGACGACGGCGATCAACTCGCGCGCGAGGATATGTTCGCCTCGCGCGTCGCGGCCTATAACGACAATGACCTGACCGGTTCGGACGCGACGACCGCAGTCGCCAATTTCGATCCCGCCCAACCGTTGTATCGCGAGATTGCGGCGCTGGCGGCGATCCGGCACCGGACCCCGGCGCTGCTCCACGGCACGACCCTGCTGAGGGCGTTTTCGGACAAGCCCGGCCTGCTCGCCGTGTCCCGCTTCGACCCCGAAACCGGGCGAGAGGTCGTGCTGGCCTATAATACGTCTGCAAGGCCGCTGTCGGCGCGGATCGCCATCGACATGCGCAGCGCCGCCTTTACGTCTCTTTATGGCGACTGCCCCGTGACGCCCGACGCGCCGGGCAGCCTCACCGTCAACCTCCCCGCCTTCGGCACCCTGATCTGCCGGGCCAGCGATAAAATGGAACGATAGCGTGACGACGAAGCCGATTCTCGCCGAAGCCCTTCCCCACGCCGTACCGGCCCAACCGTGGTGGAAGGGCGCGGTCGTCTATCAAATCTATCCGCGCAGCTTCGCCGATTCGAACGGCGACGGCATCGGCGACCTCGCCGGCATCACCGCCCGGCTCGACCATGTGGCAAAGCTGGGCGCCGACGCGATCTGGCTGTCGCCCTTCTATCCCTCGCCGATGGACGATTTCGGATATGATATCGCCGATTATAGGGGGGTCGATCCGATATTCGGGACGCTTGCCGACTTCGACGCGCTCGTTGCGCGCGCGCATGCGCTGGGGCTCAAGGTCACGACCGACCTTGTTTTTGCCCATACCTCCGACCGCCATGCCTGGTTTGCCGAAAGCCGTGCGAGCCGGGACAATGACAAGGCCGACTGGTACGTCTGGGCCGACGCGAAGCCCGACGGGTCGCCCCCGACCAATTGGCAATCGGTTTTCGGCGGGCCCGCGTGGACGTGGGACGCGCGGCGCGGCCAGTATTTCATGCATAATTTCCTGTCGAGCCAGCCGCAGCTCAATGTGCATAACCGCGACGTGCAGGACGCGTTGCTCGACGTCGTCCGCTTCTGGCTCGACCGCGGCGTCGACGGTTTCCGGATCGATGCGATCAACTTTTCGATGCACGATCCCGACCTGCGCGACAATCCGCCCGCGCCGCCATCGAACAAGGTTCGGACCCGGCCGTTCGATTTCCAGCAGAAGATCTACAATCAGTCGCACCCCGATATTGCGCTCTTCCTCGAACGGATTCGCGCGCTCACCGATCAATATGACGACCGCTTCACCGTCGCCGAGGTCGGCGGCGACGATGCCATGCGCGAAATGAAGCTGTTCACCGCCGGCGAGCGGCGACTCAACAGCGCCTATGGCTTCGACTTCCTTTATGCCGACCGGCTGACCCCGCAGTTGGTCCGCGAGGCCGCCGAGGGCTGGCCTGACGCCCCCGGTGTCGGATGGCCGAGTTGGGCATTCGAAAATCACGATGCGCCGCGCGCGGTATCGCGCTGGACCCCGGCAGACGTCGACGCAGCTGCCTTTGCGCGGATGAAGATGGCATTGCTCTGCGCGCTGCGCGGCAACATCATTCTCTATAACGGCGAGGAGTTGGGGCTCGATCAGGTCGATATCCCGCTCGAGCTGGTGAAGGATCCAGAGGCCCTCAAGAACTGGCCGCTGACCCTGTCGCGCGACGGTGCGCGCACCCCCCTGCCTTGGGTTGCCGGTGGAACGCATGCGGGCTTTTCCAACGCCGATCCGTGGCTCCCGCTGGGCGCCGGCCACGCCGCGCTCGCGGTCGACCGCCAGCAGGACGATCCCGATTCGATGTTATCGCTTACCCGCCGCCTCGTCGCGCTGCGCGCCGCGCATCCGGCCTTGCGGCACGGCGGCAACGCCCATTGGGTCGCCGAGGGCGACCTGCTCGCCTTCGACCGCGTCGGCGGCGGCGAGGTGGTGCGATGCCTGTTCAATTTCGGCGGTGCCCCGATCGCGGTGGCCGCGCTGACCTCCGGCGGCGCGCCGCTGGTCGCCCTCGGCAATGCCGATAATGCCATGCTGCCGCCGTGCGGCGCGCTCTGGCTCCAGATGAAAGGATGAATATGCTCCGTTTCGCTCCCCTCGCGTTGCTCGGCGCGCTCGCTACTCCCGCCGCCGCACAGGAAGCCCCGGCGCCGCTGACCGCGACCTCGCCCGACGGCAGCATCACGCTGACCATCGCGACCGACAATGACGCGCGCCCGACCTGGTCGTTGTCGCGCAAGGGCAAGCTGCTCATCGCGCCGTCGAAGCTCGGCTTTCTGCTCACCGACGGTATCGCGCTCCAGCGCGGCTTCGCGATCGATGGCGCCGAACGGGCGAGCGGCGACGATACGTGGGAACAGCCGTGGGGCGAAAACCGCTATGTTCACAACAAATACAACGAAATCCTGATCCGCTTCCGCCAGAACGAAAGCTGGGGCGGCCACGCGATGAACCTGCGGTTCCGCCTGTTCGATAACGGCATCGGCTTTCGTTACGAGCTTCCCGAGCAGTCGGGGCTGAAGACGGCGAAAATCGCCGACGAGATTACCGAATTCGACATCGTGCCCAAGGGCACCGCCTGGTGGATCACCGGCGGCGAATGGAATCGCTATGAGCAAATCTATCAAAAGACGCCGATCGAGGCCGTGTCGACCGCGCACACGCCGATCACGATGCGGCTCGACGACGGCACGCATCTGGCGTTCCACGAAGCGGCGCTCGTCGATTATGCCGGCATGTGGTTCAAGCGCGTCGAGGGGCAAAAGTTCCGCGCGACGCTCGCGCCTTCGTCGCGTGGGCCGCGCGTCGTGCGCGACCTGCCGTTCGCGACGCCGTGGCGCACGATGCGGGTGGCGGATGATGCGGCGGGGATTGTCGAGAACAATCTCGAGCTCAACCTCAATGAACCGAACAAGCTGGGCGACGTCAGCTGGTTCAAGCCCATGAAATATATCGGTATCTGGTGGGGGATGATCCGCGGCGACTGGAGCTGGGCCGAAGGGCCGCAGCACGGCGCGACGACCGAACGGACCAAGAAATACATCGATTTCGCCGCAAAGCACGGCTTTGGCGGGGTTCTCGTCGAAGGGTGGAACAAGGGCTGGAACGGCAATTGGTTCGGCCACGGCGACGCGTTCAGCTTTACCCAGGCAACCCCCGACTTCGACCTGAAGGCGATCACCGACTATGCGCGCAAGAAGGGCGTGACGCTGATCGGCCACCACGAGACCGGCGGCAATATCGCCAATTACGAGGCGCAGCTGGACGATGCGATGAAGCTGTACGGCACGCTGGGCGTCGGGCTGGTGAAAACGGGCTATGTCGCCGACGCTGGCGGGATCATCGCGCCGGGGGCGACCCCCGGCACCACGGCGATGGAATGGCACGACGGCCAGCGGCAGGTCGAACATCATCTGAAGGTCGTCGAAACCGCGGCCAAATATCATGTCGCGGTAAATGCCCACGAACCGGTAAAGGACACGGGCCTGCGCCGCACCTATCCCAACTGGGTCGCCCGCGAAGGCGCTCGCGGCATGGAATATAATGCCTGGGGCGCCTTCGCCAACGGCCCCGACCACGAACCGACGCTCGTCTATACGCGCATGCTGTCGGGCCCGATGGACTTCACCCCGGGCGTGCTCAGCCTCGAAGGCGCGAACCACGCGCCGCTCGCCTCGACGCTGGCAAAGCAGCTCGGCCTGTATCTCGCCATTTACTCGCCGATCCAGATGGCGGCCGACTTCGTCGAAACGCTCGAAAAATATCCGCGCGAACTCGCCTTCATCGAACAGGTGCCGGCCGATTGGTCCGAAAGCCACCTGATCGCGGGCGAGGTCGGCGACTATGCGATCTTCGCGCGCAAGGACCGGAACAGCGAGGATTGGTACGTCGGGGGCGTCAATGACGCGACCGACCGCACGCTGACCCTGGCCTTCGATTTCCTCGACCCCGGCAAGACCTATACCGCGACGGTGTGGAAAGACGGCGAGGGAGCGACCTATCTGACCGAGGCGCGGCACCGCATCGCCTATGACACCATCAAGGTGAAGAAGGGCGATCGCTACAAGCTGTGGCTCGCCCCCGGCGGCGGCGCCGCGATCCGGCTGCATCCCGCCGAATAGGGCCGAAGGGGCGGGTCGTGCGCCACGCGGCCCGCACCATCGTTTACGCGGCTTTTACCAGTCCCGGTGCATGGCTGTTACCGATATTCGCCACTGGGGATGAATGATGGACAGCATGCGCGGACTGCTTTCGGGCAGCCACGGCCAGGAAGATGGCGGGATCGACGCGCCGGTCGCGGTGGGCGTCGACGAAAGGCGGATGCAGGTCCGGGCCTATAATTACTGGGCGTCCCTGCTCGGCGAGCGCGCCTATCCCTCGGTCGAGGATCTCGACCTCGACAATGCCGTCGATTTCGGCCCCTATTCGGTGCTGCTCGACTTCACCGCCGGGATCGAGGACCCGGCGCTCGCCTTCCTTGGCGAGCGGATCGGCGACGAATCGCAGGTCGACGAAGATGTCCACTATATCAGCCAGATACCGGGACGTTCGCTGCTGTCGCGGCTGACCGACCATTATCTTCAGATCATCGCCAACCGCGCGCCGATCGGCTTTGAGGCCGAGTTCGAGAACGACCGCGGGGTGACGATCATGTATCGCGGCATCCTGTTGCCCTTCTCGTCCGACGACGACACGATCGACTTCATCCTCGGCGTCATTAACTGGAAAGAAGCCGCGCCTGCCGACGAGCAGGAGGAATTGCAGCTTTCGGTCGACCAGGCTTTGCGCGGCGCCGCGCCGCTGGTCGCCCCGGTTCCGGTGTGGGCCGACGGCCCCGACTCGGGGCATATGGACGACGACGCCGCGCCGGGTTTTGCCGCGCTCGACGACGCGCCCGACATGCCGAGCGGCCCGCTGGTGCGGCGCGGCGGCGCAGCGCAGGTCGACGCCGACGCGGCGGCAGCGGAGGGCCCCGGTCCCGACGCCGAACTCGCCGATTGGCTCGCCACCGCGCGCGAAACCGCCGAACGCGCCCTCGCCGCCGACAGCCGCAGCCGCACCGCGCTCTATCAGGCGGTCGGCAAGGCCTGGGATTTCGCGCTCGCGGCCGAGGCCCAGCCGGGCGCCTTTGCCGAACTGCTCGACGATGCCGGCCTGCGGGCGCAGGAGCGCGCGCCGATGACCCCGGTGGTCAAGCTGGTCTTTGGCGCGAAGTACGACAAGACGCGCCTTGCCGAATATGCGTGCGTACTCGGCCATGCGAAGGACGAAGGCGTCGCTCGCGGCGAACTCGCAACCTATCTCGACCGCTATCCCGGCGGGCTCAAGGGCGTGGTCAAGGATGCGCGCGCGCGCCGCAAGCCCGCGGCGGCGACCGCGGCGGTCGATGCAAAGCTCGATGCCCTGCGCGCGGCCCATCCCGCGGTGATCCTGGACCATGACGCCGGCGACGCCGAGTTCGTGGTGCTGATCGCGCGAACGTTGCCCGGCGGCCATATCGGGATCGTTGCCAAGGCGGCCGACGACCCGGCGCTCGTGGCGCGGCTGGCGAAAAAGGCGGTGGCGATCACCCCCGGCGGCTGACACCGGTATTTGTTGCAGCGCAACAGACGAACCTATCCTTGAAATATTTTTACGCGGCGCGCGCGCGGGGTCTTGAGCCGCGGGCGCGGCAGGCGCATAGGGGCGCGAGCGACAGGGCCGCCCGCCCGTTGGCGACAGGCCCGCCTTTTGGTTCGGATGCTGCACTTTATGCCTGAAACTTCGGAATCGGACGCCCCCACCGTCTCCGCTCCCGCCCTTCCCAAGAAAATCCAGTCCGCCTTCCTGTCCGCGCTGCGCGGCAGCGCGCTTCCCGGCGAGGGCGACGACATGGACGATGCGGCGCTGGCCGACGCGAGCGCCTTTGTCGCACGCACCGCGCTCGACCGCCCCGAAGGCACGCCGGCGCTGGCGCTCGAGCCGATCGCCGCCGACGGCACCGACCGGCGGATGCGGCTGGCGATCGTCAACGACGACATGCCCTTCCTGGTCGACTCGACCTCGCAGGTCGCGGCGGCGCAGGGATTGGTGGTCCACCGCATCCTGCACCCCGTGGTGTCGGCGAAGCGCGACGCCAAGGGGCATCTGACCGAGGCGGGAGCGCCCGAAAAGGGCGAATCGGGCCGCGAGTCGGTGATCTATATGGAGGTCGAGCGCGGCGATGCACGGGCGCGGCGCCGGCTCCTCGACGCGATCGAAGCGGCGCTTGCCGATGTACGCGCGGCGGTCGCCGACTGGAAGGCGATGCGTGCGGCCATGCTCGCGGACGCCGCGATGCGCTGCGACGACGAGGGCGCCGAATTGCTGCGCTGGTTCGAAGGCGGCGCGATGACCCAGCTTGGCCACGAATGGCGGGCGCGGACCGGCGAAGCGCAGGACGCGCTCGGCATTTGCGCGGCGAGCCAGAGCCAGCTGCTGTCCGCCGAAGCGCTCGAATCCGCCTTCGCCTGGTTCGACAACGGCGGCCACGGCCCCTTGCTGATCAAGTCGAACCGGTTGTCGGCGGTCCACCGGCGGGTGCTGCTCGACCTCGTGATCGTCCCCGAATTCAAGGGCAAGGCGGTCGAGCGGCTGTCGATCCACGCCGGCCTGTGGACCAGCCAGTCGCTGTCGACCCCGCCTGCGAAGGTGCCGGTGCTGCGCGCGCAACTGACCGCGCTGATGGACAAGTTCGGCTTCGACCCCGCGGGGCATGCCGGCAAGGCGCTCGCGCATGCGCTTACCGCCTTGCCGCACGACCTGCTGATCGCGTTCGACGCCGACTCGCTCGAACGGCTCGCGCTGACCTCGATGTCGATCACCGACCGCCCGCGGCCGAAGCTGGTAACGGTCAGGAGCGCGCTCGGGCGTCACCTGTTCGTATTCGTGTGGCTGCCGCGCGACGAGGTGTCGACCGGTCGCCGCCTCGCGATCGAGGCGATGCTGGCGCGCGAAGCCCGCGCCGGGGTGATCGGCTGGACGATGGTGCTGGAGGATGGCGGCGCGGCGCTGTTGCGCTATACGCTCGACCTGCGCAGCGGCGGGGTCATCCCCGAGGAAGCGGCGCTCAACACCATGCTCGAACAGATGGTGCGCGGATGGCAGCCGGAGGTCGAGGCTGCGCTCGCCCGGCGCGGCGATGCCGGCCGCGCGGCGGCGCTTGCATCGCGGTTCGCGCCGCTCTTTCCGCCCAATTATCGCAACCTCTATGATCCCGAAGAGGCGGCGCGCGACATTTTGCGGCTGCGCGACCTCGACGCCGATCATCGCCGCGGCGTGCGCCTGGCGCTGAAAAGCCTCGACGGCGACGATCGCCTGCGGCTCAAGGTCTACAGCGTGTCGGGCGCGCTTGCGCTTTCGGACGTCGTGCCCGCGCTCGAACATTTCGGGTTCGAGGTGCTGGAGGAAATCCCGACCGCGCTGACCTATGGCCGGATCGCGAGCGGCGACGACGAGCCGCCGGCGTTCATCCATGACTTCACCCTGAAACTTCCCGCCGCGGTCGACGAAACCGCGTTGCTGCCGCACGTCCCCGTGATCGAAGATGCGATCGCCGCGGTGCTCGAGGGACGCGCCGAGAACGATGCGTTCAACGAGCTGGTCCTGGTGACCCAGACCGATCCGCAAGCGATCGTCTGGCTGCGTGCCTGGTTCCGCTATCTGCGCCAGGGCGGCTCGGCCTATGGGATGGATACGGTCGTCGCCGCGCTGCGTCACGCATCGGACCTGACCGGCGCGATGGTCGAACGCTTCCGCGCGCTGCACGATCCGAAGGCGAAGGATGCGGACCGCGCCGAGGCGCTTGCGGCGGACATCCAGGCTGATTTCGCCGGGATCAAGTCGATCGACGACGACCGGATCCTGCGCTTGTTCAACGCCGTGGTCGGCGCGACCCTGCGCACCAATGCCTTTGCGCCCGCCGCCGCGGAAGCACTCGCCTTCAAGATCGATTCGAGCCAGATCCCCGGGCTTCCCAAGCCGCTGCCGTGGCGCGAGGTGTTCGTTTACAGCCCGCGCGTCGAGGGCATCCACCTGCGCGCCGGGCCCGTCGCGCGCGGTGGGCTGCGCTGGTCCGACCGGCGCGACGACTTCCGCACCGAAATCCTGGGGCTGATGAAGGCGCAGCGCGTCAAGAATGCCGTGATCGTGCCGACCGGCGCGAAAGGCGGCTTTTATCCCAAGGCCCTGCCCGACCCCTCGATCGACCGCGACGCGTGGTTCGCGGAGGGGACCGAATGCTATCGCATCTTCATCCGCTCGCTGTTGTCGATCACCGACAATCTCGTCGCGGGCAAGGTCGTGCATCCGAAGGGGGTCACGATCCGCGACGGCGAAGACCCCTATTTCGTCGTTGCCGCCGACAAGGGCACGGCGACCTTTTCCGACGTCGCCAACGGCCTGGCGATGGAGCGCGACTTCTGGCTGGGCGATGCGTTCGCGAGCGGCGGCTCCAAGGGCTATGACCACAAGGCGATGGGCATCACCGCCAAGGGCGCCTGGGTCTCGGTCCAGCGTCACTTCGCCGAAATGGGCGTCGACGTGCAGACCGACAGCATCCGGGTCGTCGGCTGCGGCGACATGTCGGGCGACGTGTTCGGCAACGGCATGTTGCTGTCCAGGGCGATCCGGCTGGTCGCGGCGTTCGATCATCGCCACATCTTCCTCGATCCCGATCCCGATCCGGCGAAAAGCTGGAAGGAGCGCCAGCGCATGTTCGACCTGCCGCGGTCGAGCTGGGACGATTATGACAAGGCGCTGATCTCGAAAGGCGGCGGGGTGTTCCCGCGCAGCCAGAAGAGCATCCCGCTGTCGCCCGAGGTCAAGGCGCTGCTCGACCTGTCGGTCGACGAGATCGATCCGCAGGGCCTGATTTCGGCGATCCTGAAGGCACCCGCCGACCTGCTCTGGTTCGGCGGCATCGGCACCTATGTAAAGGCGGCGAGCCAGAATAATGCCGAGGTCGGCGATCCGGCCAACGACGCGCTGCGCGTCGACGCCGAAGAGTTGCGGGTGCGGGCGGTCGGCGAGGGGGCGAACCTGGGCGTGACCCAGGCGGCGCGCATCGCCTTTGCCGCCAATGGCGGGCGGATCAACACCGACTTCATCGACAATAGCGCCGGGGTCGATTGTTCGGACAACGAGGTCAATATCAAGATCGCGCTGAACCGCGAAATGGCCGAAGGCCGCCTGTCGCAGGACGACCGCGACGCGCTGCTGGTGCGGATGACCGACGATGTCGCGGCGCTGGTGCTCGAGGACAACCGGCTCCAGGCGCTCGCCCTGTCGATCGCCGAAAAGGGCGGAGCGGGGGCGGTGCCGTCGCTCGTGCGGATCATGGAGACGTTCGAGGCGGCCGGCCGGCTCGATCGCAAGGTCGAGGGGCTTGCGGTCAACGACGACCTGCTGCGCCGTTCGCAGGAAGGGCGCGGACTGACTCGGCCCGAGCTGGCGGTGCTGCTTTCGACCGCGAAGCTGGCGCTGCAGGACGCGATCGAGGCGAGCGACCTGCCCGACGATCCGGCGCTGGCGAGCGATCTCGCGGCGGCGTTTCCGGAAGAGATGCAGCGCGACTTCGCGAAGGCGATCGCGGGACACCAGCTGCGCCGCGAGATTATCGCGACCAAGCTGGCGAACCGCATCGTCAACCGGCTGGGCATCGTCCATCCGTTCGAGCTGGTCGAGGAGGAAGGCTGTGCGCTCGGCGATGTCGCGGCGGCGTTCGTCGCCGCCGAGCGGCTGCTCGGCATGGACGCGATCTGGGCCTCGCTCGACGAGGCGAAGGTCGACGAAGGCATCCGCCTGTCGCTGTTCGGGCAGGCGGCTTCGGCGATGGCCTCGCAGATGGCGGACGTCCTGCGCGTCGCGCCGACCGGCGCGCAGCCCGGCCCGATCGTGGCGCGGCTCGAGCCCGGGGTCGAACGGCTCAGCGGCCGCGTCGACAGCCTGCTGGGCGAATCGGTGCGGCGGCAGTGGGAGGCGCTGAGCCAGCAATTGCTCGATGCCGGCGCGCCCGATGCGCTCGCGGCGTCGGTCGTGCGCCTGTTCAAGCTCGACGGCGCGATCGGCATCGTCGACCTTGCCGAACGGCGCGGCGACGACGAGGTCGCGGTGACGCACGCCTTCACCCATCTCGGCGAAGCGCTGGGACTCGACTGGGCGCAGACGCTGGCCGCGCACATGAGCCCGAGCGACCCGTGGGAACGGCTGCTCGTCAACAGCCTGGCGCGCGATTTCCAGCAGATGCGGCTCGGTTTCCTGGCGGGGCTTTCGGGCACCGATCTCGATACGGCGGTGACCGCGTGGCTCGACGACCAGGCGCCGCGCGTCGCGCAGTTCCGCACGACGGTCGACCGCGCGCGGACGATTCCCAATCCGAATGGCGCGATGCTGTCGCACATTGCGGGACAGGCGCGCGGGCTCCTGGCGCGCTGATGCCGTTCCAGCCGCGCGTCGCGCTCCTGACCCCCGGCGCCGACTATGGCGAGCACTGGCATCCGGCGCTCGCCCGCAAGACCGGCGCATTGACCGCGGCGGGGCTTGCGGTCGAGACGCGGGCGTGGACCGATCCCGGCGACCTTGCGGGCTTCGACCTCGTGCTGCCGCTGCTCGCGTGGGGCTATCCGCGGGCGGCGGCGCGCTGGTACGCGCTGCTCGACCGGCTCGAGGCAGACGCGCTGAACGTGGTCAACCCGGTCGCCGTGCTCCGCTGGAACAGCGACAAGGCCTATCTGTCCGAACTCGCGGCAAAGGGCGTCGCGGTGGTGCCGACGATCGAGGTCGCGGCGCTCGACGATGCGGCGCTCGCCGCCGCGCGCGCGGCATTCGGGACGGACGAGGTCGTGATCAAACCCGCGATCTCGGCGGGGTCGGACGGCACGCACCGTCTTGCCCCCGGCGCCGGGGTCCCGGCCGACGCGCTGGACCAGCGGCGGCTGGTCCAGCCCTTCATGCCGGGAATCGTCGCCGCGGGCGAATATTCGCTGTTCTTCTTTGGCGGCCGCTACAGCCACGCGATCGTCAAGCGCCCGGCCGCGGGCGACTTTCGCGTCCAGCCGCAGTTCGGCGGGCGCGAAGAGCCGTGGGACGCCAGCGCCGCCGCGCGCGAGCTTGCCGCCGCGGCGCTCGCCGCGGCGCCGGCGCCGCCCGCCTATGCCCGCGTCGACATGGTCGCGGGCACGCACGGTCTGGCGATCATGGAACTCGAGCTGATCGAACCGCAACTCTTCCTGCATATGGCGCCCGACGGCGGCGCTGCCTTCGCGCGGGCGGTCTATCCGTCCTAACCGTCCCGCGCTCGCCACAGCCATTGCCGGATCGCCGAGGTCAGGTTGGGCGGATCGTCGGCGCTCATCCGTTCGACGTCGATCCGCGCGACCAGCGCATTCACCGGCAGGCCGCGCCGTGCCGCCTCGGCCTCGAGCGCGTCCCAGAACAGCGGCTCGAGGCTGACCGACGTGGGATGGCCGGCGATCGTGACCGAGCGTTTGACCGGCGGGTGCAAGGGGCCGCTCAGGCCCGGGCCCGCCAGCGGCGCAGGATCAGCGCCGCGCCGACAAGCTCGACGATGCCGACCAGAATGCCGGGGTTGGCGGGCAGCGGCAGGCCGAACAGCGCCGGTCCGGCGACGAGCAGGATCGCGGCGCCGAGTATCCAGAAAGCGACGTCGTCATAAAGGGTGCGAAAGATGAAATAGCGCCCTCCGACGATCGCCGCGAAGGCCGGGATGGCAAGGTCGGGCGCGCGAAACAGCAGGACCCAGGCGATCATCACCCCGACGAACAGCGGCACCGTCGCTTCGATCGCCAGCCGTTCGAGGGGCTTGCCGACGGTCGCCTTGGGCGCGCCGAAGGCGAGGCGCTCGATCAGGCTGCCGAGCGGATGGATCGCCATGCCGCCGACGAACAGCACCACGATCGCGGCGATCAAATCCTGGACCTGCCATATGATGCCGGCGGCGAGCCAGACGAGGCCCGACACCAGAACGCCGGGCGCTCCCCCGGCATAGGCGCGCGAAAGATCGCGTTGGGCGGCGGCGAGCGGCGTTGCGGTCATCGCGCCCGTGTAGCGTGCGGCCGCTGCCATCGGCAAGGCCGTCCGCTCGCACGTATCAATACATATGCTGCCCGCCGTTGATCGACATCGTCGATCCGGTCACGAAGCCGGCCTCGTCGCTGCACAGGAAGGCGACGCCGCGCGCGATTTCGCTTGCCTGGCCCAGACGGCCGACGGGGATTTTCGCGACGATCTTTTCGAGCACCGGGGCCGGTACGGCGGCCACCATGTCGGTGTCGATATAACCCGGCGCGATCGCATTCACCGTCACGCCCTTTTTGGCGCCTTCCTGCGCCAGCGCCTTGGTAAAGCCGTGGATGCCCGACTTGGCGGCGGCGTAGTTGACCTGGCCATATTGGCCCGCCTGGCCGTTGATCGACCCGATGTTGACGATCCGGCCCCAGCCGCGCTCGACCATCCCGCCGAAGGTCGCCTTGGCCATGTTGAAGCAGCCGCCCAGGTTGATCCGCATGACGTCGTTCCAGTCCTCGAAGCTCATCCGGGCGAGGGTGCCGTCGCGGGTGATGCCGGCGTTGTTGACGACGATATCGATCGGCCCGACCTCTTCGGCGACGCGCGCGCAGCCGTCGAGGCACGCCTGATGATCGCCGACGTCCCATTTATAGGCCTGGATTCCGGTGCGTTCGGTAAAGGCGCGTGCCTTTTCGTCGTTGCCGGCATAGTTGGCGACGACGGTCACACCCTGATCCCGGAGCGCGAGGCTGATCGCCTCCCCGATGCCGCGGCTGCCGCCGGTGACGATTGCGATGCGTGCCATGAAAACTCTCCCACAAGGCTGGTTGCCCCACACCTAGGGTCATGGGCGGTGCGTCGCAAGTTGACCGTTACGTCAATCGCAAAGCTATTCAGGGGGCTAGGTCCGGCGGGTCGCCACGCTGGAAAAGTCGCCGACCGCGAGGTCCGCCTTGCGGATCGTCAGGACCATGAAGTCGCCTTCGCCGACCAGGCGGCTCATCAGGCCGCTGGTGGGCAATTCGATCAGCACCGCCTCCAGCTCGGGATCGAAGCCGGAGAGGGAGAGCGACGGCGCGCCGCCGATCGTCGCGACCTCGCGTGCGGCCATATCCTGCCACAGCGGCTCCAGCCATGCGCGCGCCGGACCCGACAGCCGGTCGGGACGGGCGGCGAAGGCATGCTTGGCATGGTCGAACAGCAAGGCGCGATATTCGTGCACCCACAGCGGCGCGCGCGGGTCGTGGCGTGTCATCGGGAGGGTCAGTGTCTCGATCCGGTCCTCGCCGGTTTCGGGATCGGCGACGCACGCGACATGGGCCCAGCCCAGCGCGTGGAGTGCCGCCATCACCGCGGTCGCATCGCTGGCGGTGAAGTCGTGCCCCTCGGCCGCGCTTTCGCGGATGATTGCGATGATCTCGGCCGCGCCCGCGGCAGCATCGCGATTCGCCTCTGCGGCATCGGCCAGCGCCGCGACATGTTCGTCATTGGCATCGCCCGGGGCCGTTGCGGCGGCCTGGAGCCGCATCAGCCGGCGTTCGAGAACCGCGGCGAGCATCCGCATACTGTCCCAGTCGAACGGGTGAAACGCAGGGTCGGCGATGTCGTATTCGGTATCGTCGCCGGTCGGATCGCCAGAGGCGACGGGCGGGTCGTCGCCGGGCTCGGCCGCGACGATATCGACCGGCCATTCGGGAAAGGCCCGCACCGCCAGCGTCGCCAGATCGCCAAAGCGCAGGCCGCCGTGCGGCCCGAACAGCGCATTCCCCGCGTCGTGCGGTATCGGGCGCGGCGGCCCCTCTTCGGCGAGGTGCAGCACCCGTCCCGCGCCGGTTTCGGGATGCGCGAAAACGGCGAGCGAGCCGGTGCGGGGCCCGAGCCCCTCCCACAAGAGCGGCGGCAGGTCGGCGCAGGCGATCTGGGCAAGAAAATCGCCCTGGGTGCCGTCGATACGCGGCCAGTCCATATCGGCGGGCAGACGCGGTCGGCCGCCGAGGCGGCTGCGCGTCAGGATCGCGTCGCGCGGCGGGATTTGCGGGACGAGCCGGACCTGCACGCCGTCGGCCCGATGGGCGCCGTCGTCGAGCCCCGAACGATCTTCGACCGCGCGGGCCTCGGCGTCGAGCGCGGCTTCGAGCGTCGATTGCGGGGCGACGGGCCCCGCGGGCAGCGGCCCGTCGGCGGCGGCGGATTCATCGGATTCGGCGGGTTCGGGCGTTTCCGCGGGTTCGGAGTCCGCGACGGGCGAGGTTTCGCCGCGAATGCGGGCAAGGCGCGCCGGGGCAATCTCGACCTCGGGCTCGACCGCGTGCGTTCTGCGGGGCAGCGCCGGCAGGCGGCGCTCGCGGGGCAGCTTCGGCGGTCGGGGCACCGGCGGCACGGTTTCGACCGGGGCACGCCGCATCCGCCAGACGACGAACACGGCGAGCAGGAACAGCGCCGTGACGCCTGCCAGCGTGAGCGCGGCCGACTGCAACTGGTTCATCGGGCGACCTCCAGACCGGGCACCGAGTCGAATTCGGTGCCATCCCGGCGCCATTGTGGAAGCGAGAAGTTAAGAAGCCGGTAAGCGAAGGAGGGTCAGATCCAGCCGGCGAGCTCGCGCCGGACGAGCGTGGTCAGCATCGCCATCCCCGGCGCGCTGTCGTTGAGGCACGGGAGATAGGCGAAGTCGCGGCCGCCCGCGCCCGTGAACTGGTCCCTGCCGCGAATGGCCAGCTCTTCGAGCGTTTCCAGGCAATCGGCCGAAAATCCGGGGGCGAAGATCGCGACGCTCTTGCCTTCGGCGCCCAGCCCTTCGAGCACCACGTCGGTCGCGGGTTCGAGCCATTTGGCGCGGCCGAAGCGCGACTGGAAGGCGACCTCGACCGGGCGGCCCAGCGCATCGGACAAGAGCCGCGCGCTCTTGCGGCACTGGCAATGATAGGGATCGCCGAGGTGCAGCGTACGCTCGGGCATGCCGTGAAAGCTCGCAAGCAGGACGTCGGGCGCGAAATCGAGCGCCGCGAGCCCCTGTTCGACCGACGTTCGCAGCGCCGCGACATAGGCGGGATCGTCGGCATAGGGCGGCAGCACGCGCAGACTGGGCTGCCAGCGCAACGTCCTGAGGTGGGCGCCGACCGCGTCGACGACGGTCGCGGTCGTCGCGGCGCAATATTGCGGATAGAGCGGGGCGACCAGGATGCGGCGGCACCCGTCGGCGACGAGCGCGTCGATCGCGGGCCCGATCGCGGGATTGCCGTAGCGCATCGCGAAGGCGACGCGCACCTCGTCGCCGAGCCCGGCTTGCAGCGCGTCGGCCTGCGCGCGCGTAACCGCGGCGAGCGGCGAGCCCCGATCGGTCCACACCTGTTCATAGGCGTGCGCGGACTTTTTCGGGCGCGTGGTCAGGATGACACCGCGCAGGATCGGTTGCCAGAGCAGCGGCGGGATCTCGACGACGCGGCGATCGGACAGGAATTCGGCGAGGTAGCGACGAACCGGTCCGGGTTCGGGCGCGTCGGGGGTGCCGAGGTTGACGAGCAGGACGCCGACGCGCGACGCGGGAACCGGGGGATGGTCGGGGGGAGGAATCATAGCGGATGCGCCGACAGCGGCAGACGCCGGATGCGGCGTCCGGTTGCGGCGAACATCGCATTGGCGATCGCGGGGGCGACGACGGGGACGCCGATTTCGCCGAGCCCGCCGGGATCGCGATCGCTTTCGACGAATTCGACGACGATCGCGGGGCTTTGCGAGAGTTTGGGCAGGCCGAGCTGGTGGAGTTTGCGCGCGGTCGCGACGCCGCCTTCATAGTTTGTGGTCGCCCCGACCGCGGCGGCGAGTCCGAAGATCAGGCCGCCTTCGACCTGTTGCCGCGCGATCGCCGGATTGACCAGCCGTCCGGCGTCGACGACCGCGACGAGCTGTTCGACCTGTAGCCCCCCGTCGCCTTGGCGGGCGGTCGCCATCAGCGCGATATGGCTGCCGCGCATCGAGTGGCAGGCCAGGCCCTGCGCGCTGCCGGCGAGGCCGCCCTCCCACCCGCCGAGCGTCGTCGCGGTGAGCAGGCAGCGCGCGAGCAGCGGTGCGTCGCCCAGCATCGCCATGCGATAGGACAGGGGGTCCGATCCCGCGCTCGCCGCAAGCTCGTCGACGAAACATTCGGTGAAAAAGGCGGTATAGCTGTCCGCATTGCCGCGCCAGCGCGCGGTCGGCAGTCCGATGTCGGCGGGGCAATGGTCGACGGCATAATGCGGGATGGCGTAGGGCGCCGCCGCGCCTTCGACCGCCGCGGCATCGGGGCGACCCACCGCATCGCGCTGCGCGACGTCGGCCGGCGTATCGTCGAACAGCCGCGCCCGAACTTCGTGATTGGTCGCGGGAACCGCGATGCGGCTGACGAGCGCGTCGATCCCCCCGGCGCTGTTCAGCGTCGCGACCATCCTGGCCCGCGCCGGCGCGCGCGGCGCCACACGCATGATTTCTTCGGCGCGCGACCAGGCCAGATGGACGGGGCGCTTGATCTGGCGCGCGATGATCGCCGCCTGCACCGCAACCCTATGATCGAGGCATGCGTCGAACGAGCCGCCCGCCATCATCGGAAACAGCGTCACCGCATTTTCGGCCAGTCCCGTCGCGCGGGCGATCGCGGCCCGGCATTGCGCGGGCGCCTGTGTCGCGACCCAGACGCGCAGCCGCTCGCCGTCGACGGCCGCGGTCGCGGTGCGGGTCTCGATCGACGCGTGCAGGGCCGGCGCGACGAGATATTCGGCGTCGATCCGGCGACGGTCCGCCATCGCTTCGTCGACATCGCCCTTTTTGGCGATCCGCCATCCATCGGCGACCAGCGCCCGGACCAGCGCGGCGTCGATCCGGTCGCTCGAAACCGGCGTTCCCGTGGTTTCGAACACCGGCGCGAAGCGGTCGAGCGCACGGTTCGCCGCCCACCAGTTGCGCGCGACCGCGGCGACCCAGCGATCGTGCTCGACCACATAGAGCATGTCGGGCGAAGCGAGCCCGGCCTTCCGGTCGATGCTCTTGAGCCGGGTCGCGCCGACCGGCCCCTGGCGAATCGCGGCATAGACCATGTCGGGCAGGCGGATGTCGCCCGCGAAGTTCGCCGACCCGTCGACCTTGGCGGGCAGGTCGAGGCGGGTCAGTTCCTTGCCGTAGAGCGGGTCGGTGCTCGTCGCGCGATAGACCGGCTGGGCCGGCGGTTCGAGCGTCGCGGCGCCCGCCGCGAGTTCGCCGAAGCGCAATTTCCTGTCCTGATGGATGACGAAGCCGTCCTGCGTATCGCAATCCTGCCAGTCGGCGTCCCAGCGCCGCGCCGCCTCCATCATCAACAGCGCGCGCGCCTGGGCCGCGGCATCGCGGCACGGCCCTTCGAACATGCGCACCGACGAGCTGTTCGCGGTCAGCATTACCGCATGGCGCACCGCCCATTCGCGGCGCGCCCAGCCGCGCACGTCGGCGACGAAATCGGGGACGCCGCTGCGCGGCATGAAGGCGCCGCTATCCTCGTCGACGACCAGCGTATTCGCATAGAGCGGGCTGATCGGCGCGGTTTCGACCGCGATCGTGCGCCAATCTGCGCCGAGTTCGTCGGCGATGATCTGGGGCAGGAGCGTCGTGACCCCCTGGCCCATTTCGCACTGCGGGACGATCGTGCTGACATGCCCGTCCTCGCCGATTTTCAGGAAGGCGTTGAAGATATGTTCGTTTTCGGACGCGGTCAGATTGGGGCGATAGTCGCGCGGCCAGACGCTCCATGCGATCGCCAGGCCGCCGGCCGCGGTCGCGCCGACCAGCAGCGATCGGCGCGTGACGCGCGGCGCCCGCCGCGCCCTTGTCCCCACCGTGTCGCGAATGCCCGCCATCGCGCTCGCTGATAGTCGGGGCGCGGGGGCGAGGCAAAGGCTTTTGGTGTGAGTTCCTCCCTGTCGCAAAGCGATGGGGAGGGGGACCGCCGCGAAGCGGTGGTGGAGGGGCGAGGACGAAACGAGCGCTGCGCGCTCGGCCCCTCCGTCAGCGCAGCAGGCCCAGCCGCGGAATCTCGACCTTGGGGCAGCGGTCCATGACGACGGCCAGTCCGGCATCGCCGGCGCGCTGCGCGGCGGCCTCGTTGACGACGCCGATCTGCATCCACACCGCCTTGGCACCGTGGACGATCGCGTCGTCGACGGCGGCCCCCGCATCGTCGCTGTTGCGGAAAATGTCGACGATCTCCGCCGCGGGTTCGACATCGGCGAGCGTCGCGACGACCGGGGCGCCGTGGATGGTCTTGCCGGCGTGGCCGGGGTTCACCGCGATCACGTCATGGCCCTGCGACACCAGAAAGGCGAGGACGCCGTTCGACGGGCGCGCCGGGTTCGGCGACGCGCCGACCACCGCGATGCGGCGCGGCTCGCCGAGCAGCCTGCGGATTTCATCCTCGTCGTTGATCGCCATTCATTCTGCCTTCCGTGCCTCGATCCAGTCGGCGACCTTCGCCGCCACGGCGTGGAACGGCTCGCCCGCGGGATCGGTTCCGGCGGCCGGCGGGACCCCGCCGTCGCTCGCGAGGCGAATCCCCATCGCGAGCGGCACCCGGCCCAGGAAGTCTATCCCCATTTCGCCCGCCGCCGCTTCGGCGCCGCCGCGCCCGAACGGGTCGCTGATCTCGCCGCAATGCGGACAGGCATAGCCCGCCATATTCTCGACAAGGCCGATCACCGGCACCTCGGCCTGTTCGAACAGGCTGATCGCGCGTGCGGCGTCGATCAACGCCAGGTCCTGCGGCGTCGACACGATGACCGCGCCCGCGGGCTTGTGGCGCTGGATCATCGTCAGCTGGACGTCGCCGGTGCCGGGGGGCAGGTCGACGACGAGCGTATCGACATCGCCCCAGCGCGCATCGACGAGCTGTTCGAGCGCCTTGCCTGCCATCGGGCCGCGCCACGCGATCGCCTGGCCGGGCGCGGCGATCTGGCCGGTCGAGAGCATCGGCACGCCATAGGCGTTGGGCACGGGGACCAGCTTGGATCCCTGCGCCTCCGGCTTGACGCCTTCGCTGTCCATCAGCTTGGGGAGCGAGGGGCCATAGATGTCGGCATCGACCAGCCCGACCTTCACCCCGCGCCGCCGGAGCGCGACCGCGAGGTTCGCGGCGAGCGTCGATTTGCCGACGCCGCCCTTGCCGCTGCCCACCGCGATGATCGTCAGCGCCTTTTTCTCGGCGGTCATCGCGACGCGGACCGAGGTCACGCCGTCCTGGCCAAGCAACGCCTCGCGCAGCCGGGTTTCCAGCGGCGCGCGGTTGGCCTCGGCGAGGCCGGTGACGTCGAGCACGATCGCGAGCGTGCCGGCATCGTCCAGAAAACGCAGGCCTGAGGTGCGGCCGCCGCTCAGATCGGCGGCGATAGCGGCGAGGGGAGCGGTATCGGTCATGCGGGGCAGATAGGCGCGCCGCGGACGATTGCCAGCGATTTTCGCGCGACCCCCCTGTTAATCGCGCCCGCCGCCCCTATAAATGCACCCATGAAGAGCAATGATAATGGCACGGTGGGGCGCCGCATTCCGAACGGGCTGCGGCAATTTTTCGGTTCGATCGCCGTGATGGCGAACAGCCCCTGGGGGAATGGTCCCAAGGACGGCGGCGACGATGGCAAGCGTGGCCCGCGCAATCCGTGGGTCACGCCCGATCCCGCCGACGGCGGGCGCGGCCGTCCGCGCGGCCCCTCGGCGCTCGACGAATTGCTGCGCAAGGGGCGCGGCAGCTTCGGCGGCGGTGGTTCGGGCGGCGGCGGAGGCGGCATGAACCTGCCCGAATCGGCCAAGCTGTGGAAATGGGGGGTGATCCTCCTCGTCCTGATCTGGGCGCTGTTTTCGATGGTCCACGTCATCCCGCCCGAAAAGGAAGGCGTCGTTACCCGGCTCGGCAGCTATGTCCGCACCGTCGGCCCCGGCGTCAAATGGACATGGCCCGCGCCGATCGAACAGATGCGGACCGAAGACGTCCGCGCGATCCGCACGATGCAGGTCGGGTCGCCGACCGCGACCGACGAGAATTTCGTGCTGACGCGCGACCAGAGCATCGTCGACCTGGCGTATGAAGTGCGCTGGTCGGTGCGCGACCCCGAACTGTTCATCTTTCAGCTGGCCGACCCCGAAGGGACGATCCGCGAGGTCGCCGAAAGCGCGATGCGCGCGACGGTCGCCAATTTCGACCTGGTCCAGGCGATCGGTCCCGGCCGCGTCGATATCGAGGCCGACGTCCAGCGTCGCATGCAGGTTCTGCTCGACCAGTATCGATCGGGCGTGACGATCCAGGGGATCGCGATCCGCCAGGCCGACCCGCCGAAGCAGGTCGACGAGGCGTTCAAGGAAGTGACCGCCGCGCGGCAGGACGCCGACGCGGCGATCAACCGCGCGCGCGCCTATGAGCGCCAGCTTCTCGAACGGGCGCGCGGCGACACCGCGCAGTTCGACCAGATCTATGAACAATATAAGCTTGCGCCCGAAGTCACGCGGCGGCGGCTCTATTACGAAACGATGGAGAGTGTGTTGTCGAACGTCGACAAGACGATCGTCGAAGCGCGCGGGGTGACCCCCTATCTGCCGTTGCCGGAGGTGCGCAAGCGCGCCGTCGCGGCCCCGGACGATGTCGCGAAGGGAGGCCAGTGATGTTCGAAGCACTGACCCGCCACCCGATGCGCCTGCTCGTCGCGGTCATCGCGCTGCTCGTCATCCTGTCGCAGACGCTGGCGATCGTCCCCGAGGACAAGCAGGCGCTCGTCCTGCGCTTCGGCGAGATCGAGCGCACCAAGAATGTCTATCGCAAGGGCGAGCAATTCGGCCGCTCGGGCGCCGGGCTGCTCGTGCGCGTGCCGTTCGTCGACGGCGTCCAGTTCATCGACAAGCGCGTCCTGGGCGTGAACATGGAGCGCCAGCAGGTGCTCTCGACCGACCAGCAACGGTTGCAGGTGGACGCCTTTGCGCGTTTCCGCATCACCAATCCGGTGCGGATGTACACCGCGATCCGGACCGAGACCCGTCTCGAACAGCAGCTCGCAACGATCCTGGGTTCGTCGCTGCGCAACGAGCTTGGCAAGCGGACCTTCGCGACGCTGCTCTCGCCCGAGCGCGGCGCGGTGATGGACAATATCCAGGTGTCGCTCAACCGCGAGGCGCAGAAATATGGCGCCGAGGTCATCGACGTGCGGATCAAGCGCGCCGACCTGCCCGAGGGTGCGACCCTGCTCGCGGCCTATAACCGCATGCGTTCCGCGCGCGAGCAGGAAGCGACCGCGATCCGCGCCGAAGGCGACAAGGATGCACAGATCATCCGCGGCAACGCCGACGGCGAGGCCGCACGCATCTATGCGGCAAGCTATGGCAAGGATCCGAATTTCTATGATTTCTATCGTGCCATGCAGAGTTATCGCCAGACATTCCTGGGTGAAGGGAACCGCGGCGACACATCGGTCATATTGTCGCCGGACAATGAATATCTGAAACGGTTCAGCGGCGATTGACGGCGAAGCGCGGCGAATGAACAGGGGCTGGCCGGTCCGTTCATGTTCAAACGCCGTTAAGCCGCCGGGGGGCAGACAGCCCCCGCCGGGGACGCCGGGACCAAATAGACGAAGAGGAATTGCAATCGTGCGTTATGTATATGGCATCACTTCGGCCCTGCTGGTGGGCGGCACCGCGCTGGCGCTGGTCACCCAGTCGCCCGTCGGCGCACAGGTGGCGCAGAACGAGCGCAGCGAGATCGCCAAGGTCGTCCCGCGATCGGGAGCCCCCGAAAGCTTCGCCGACCTCGTCGACCAGCTCCAGCCCGCGGTGGTCAACATCTCGACCAAGCAGGAAGTGACGCTGGGCGTCCGGCTCAACCCCTTTGCAGGAACGCGGGAACCGATCACGCAGGAACAGCAGGGCGGCGGGTCGGGCTTCCTGATCTCCGACGACGGCTATATCGTCACAAACAACCACGTCATCACCGGCGGCCCGCGCGGCGAACAGGTGAACGAGGTCACGGTGACGCTGACCAATCAGAAGGAATATCGCGCGAAGATCGTCGGCCGCGATGCCACGTCCGACCTCGCGCTGCTCAAGATCGACGCGACCGGCCTGCCGTTCGTGAAGTTCGGCGACAGCAACAAGGCGCGCGTCGGCGACTGGGTGGTGGCAATCGGCAACCCACTCGGGCTCGGATCGACGGTGACCGCGGGGATTATCTCGGCGGTTCAGCGCAACATCGGCAGCGGCCCCTATGACCGCTATATCCAGACCGATACCGCGATCAACCGCGGCAATTCGGGCGGTCCGCTGTTCGACCTCGAAGGCAATGTCGTCGGCATCACCAACATGCTGATCTCGCCCGTCGGAGCGAACATCGGCGTCAACTTCGCAATCCCCGCCGATGCGGCGATCCCGGTGATCAATGCGCTGAAGGCGGGCGAACGTCCGCAGCGCGGCTATCTGGGGATCGGTATCGCGCCGATGACCGAGGATTATGCCGCGGCGCTGGGCCTGCCCAAGGATCGCGGCGAAATCGTCCAGCGCGTCGAGGACGGCGAGGCCGCGGCGAAGGCCGGGCTGAAGCGCGGCGACGTCGTGACCAAGGTCAACGGCAAGGACGTCACGCCCCAGCAGACGCTGTCGTATCTGGTCGCCAATGTGAAGCCGGGCACGCGCATCCCGATCGAGATCATCCGCGACGGCAAGCCGATGACGCTGAACGCCGTCGTCGGAACGCGCCCGCCCGAGGAAGAGCTCGCCGGATCGAGCTTCGACCCCGAAGAAGAGCAGACGATGCCCGACGATCCGAAGGGCAGCGCCGACCAGGCGATCCAGGAACAGCTCGGCATGGCGGTGCAGACGCTGACCCCCGATATCGCCGCCAGCATCGGCGTCGAGCGCACCACCAAGGGCCTCGTCATCGCCGCGGTGGGCAGCAGCAGCGACGCCGGATCGAAGGGGCTGCGCCGCGGCGACGTGATCCTGAGCATCAACCGGACCCCGGTGACCAGCGCCGAGGCTCTCGCCAAGGGCGTTGCCGACGCCAAGAAGTCGGGACGCACCGCCGTGCTGCTCGAAATCCTGCGCCGCGGTCAGCCGCCGGCGTTCATCCCGATCCGCGTCGACGGGAAATAACGGGCTTTCAGGGCCTTGCCAAAGGGCGCCGCGGCCATTGGCCCGGCGCCCTTTTCTTTGCCCGCGCGATCCGGAGGGCGATTAGTTGAACGCCTTTGTGATGGGGTGAAGGCGCGAGGGCCGGTGGCGGCTTTGGGGAGGGAAGCGGGCATTTCCCAGCCTTTGTCATTCCCGCGAAAGCGGGAACCCAGGGAGGGGGCAGGCTATGCAGGCTCTGGATCCCCGCTTTCGCGGGGATGACAATGTTAGAGCCTGATGAGGCGGTTCGTCCGCAATCCGTCGATCTCTGCCATTCCGATGGCTGGGGCGCGCCAATGACGGCAACCTGTCTTCAGTCCTCGCGGGCCGGGTCCACGGCGTCGTTTCAAAGTTCAGTAAAGGTCAGCCTTGTGCGGCCACCGATGGGTCGCGTGCGGCGACCATGCCGCGCCGGCGCCCGCCCGCATCCTTAAACCGGGGTGTGACCGCCTTTATCCACCGAATGAAAGAGCCGGGACGAAGGCTGACGCAGCCGGACAGTGTAGGACAGCGTTTTTTTTGTCGGATGTCCGATTTGGGGTGGGGAGCGGACGTCCCTTATCCGTCATCCCGGCGCAGGCCGGGATCTCAAGCTAGCGGATTTCGGCACCGGCGAGATCCCGGCCTTCGCCGGGATGACGATGAGGTAAAGGTCCACCTCCGGTCGCAAGCCGCCACGTCCTCGATCGCTTGATTTCCTGACCCTCCGTTCTAGACCGGTAGGCGGTGATAACGGCGGAGGACACAGGGTGAGCGACGGCAGCGCAGCGACCGAAATCTATCTCGGGCTTGGCGGGGGCGGGGCGCCCGATGGGCCGCGCCAGTCGCTCGTGCTCAAGCGTGCGAACCGCCACGGGCTGATCGCGGGCGCGACGGGTACCGGCAAGACCGTGACCTTGCAGGGGCTCGCCGAAAGTTTTTCGGCGGTCGGCGTCCCGGTGTTCGTTGCCGATGTGAAGGGCGATTTGTCGGGCCTGGCGATGGCGGGCAGCCCGACCGCGAAAACGCACGAGCCCTTTTCGAAACGCGCGATCGAGATCGGCGATAGCGATTGGGCCTATCGCGACAATCCGGTGATCTTCTGGGACCTGTTCGGCGAACAGGGTCACCCGGTTCGCACGACCATTTCCGAAATGGGGCCGCTACTGCTCGCGCGGCTGATGGGATTGAACGAGACGCAGGAAGGGGTGCTCGCGATCGCTTTCCGGGTCGCCGACGAACAGAAAATGCTGCTCCTCGACCTTGGCGATTTGCAGGCGATGCTGGCGTGGTGCGCCGAGAATGCCGACGAGCTGTCGGCGAAATATGGCAATGTGACCAAGGCGAGCGTCGGTGCGATCCAGCGCCAGCTGTTGACGCTCGAAAGCCAGGGCGGCGATCATTTCTTTGGCGAGCCCGCGCTCGACATCGCCGACATGATCCAGCTCGACGACCAGGGCCGCGGCTATGTGAACATCCTTGCCGCCGACAAGCTGATGGCGAGTCCCAAGCTTTACGCCACCTTCCTCCTCTGGCTGCTCAGCGAGATGTTCGAGACGCTTCCCGAGGTCGGCGACCCCGACAAGCCCAAGCTCGTCTTCTTCTTCGACGAGGCGCACCTGCTGTTCGACGATGCGCCCAAGGCACTGACCGACAAGATCGAACAGGTGGTGCGGCTGATCCGCTCGAAGGGCGTCGGGGTCTATTTCGTGACGCAAAACCCGATCGACGTGCCCGAGGAGGTTGCGGGCCAGCTCGGCAACCGCGTCCAGCACGCGCTGCGCGCCTTCACCCCGCGCGACCAGAAGGCGGTGAAGGCCGCTGCCGACACCTTCCGTCCCAACCCGAAGGTCGATGTCGCGCGCGAGATCACCGAGCTCAAGGTCGGCGAGGCGCTGGTGTCGCTGCTGATGGCCGACGGCGCGCCGTCGCCGGTCGAGCGCACCCTGATCAAGCCGCCCTGCTCGCGCGCCGGGCCGCTCGACGCCAAGGAACGCGCGATCATCCAGTCGATCTCGCCCGTTGCGGGCAAATATGACACCGCGGTCGACCGCGAAAGCGCCGAGGAACTGCTCGCCGCCAAGGCCGAGCAGGCGCAGGCCGCGGCGGTCGCGGCCGAGGCGCAGGAAGAGGCCGACAAGCAGGCTGCTCTCGCCGCGAAGGAAGAGGCGAAGCGCAAGGCCGCCGAAGAGCGCGAGCGTATCCGCCAGGAAAAGGCGGCGGCGCGCGAGGCTGCGAAGCCGAGCATGGCCGAGAAGATGTTCCAGTCGGCCGCGCGCTCGGCGGCAACGAGCATCGGGCGTCAGGTCGCGGGCAAGTTCGGCGGCCAGCTGATGCGCGGGATATTGGGCGGCCTGTTCAAATGAGCCGGTTCGAGTGACCGGAAGCGGCGACGCCGCGCCGATGGAGGCGAGCCTTGCCGCCGTCGCCGAGGCCGGTGTCGACATCCGCCACACGCTGTTCGACCGCTTCCTCGCCGCTTATCCCGCGCGCCGCGCCGCCTTCCTCAACCTCGATGCCGCGTCGCGCCGGATGACCGACGAGACGTTGCAGATGCTCTATGGGCTCGCGCAGGGTGAGGCATGGGTCTGGCCGCTGGTTGCCGAACTCGTCGCGACGCATCGCAACTATGGCGCGCTGCCGATGGCCGAATATGACGCCTTTATCGACCTGGCGATCGACGAACTCGGCCGTGCGGCGGGTGCAAGCTGGACTGCCGCCGCAGCCGCGGCCTGGGCGCGGCAAGGCGAAGCGTTGAAGGCACTGGTGCGCCGCGCCGCCGCCGAATGGCAGAGCGCGATGCCCGAGGGCGCCGCGCGCGCCTGAGCGTCTTTCGTTCCCGGCTGGAGCGCGGTCAGCTGTTTGCGAAACATATGTGCTCCCGCGAAGGCGGGAGCCCATCTCCCGACGGCTCAATCTTGCACCGATCGGAGATGGGTCCCCGCCTCCGCGGGGACACACGAAGCTTTCCTGCTCTACCGACCCGCGAGCCAGGCCTTGGTCTCGGCCTTGATGCGCGGCATGCTCTCTGCATGTTCCTTGAGCACCGCGATCGTGCGCTCATAGGGTTTGCGTACGTCGGCGGGCAGGCTTGCGGCCTTCGTCTCGAGCCGCGCGATCATTGCCGGGTCGTCCGAGGCCATCGCGAGCCCGGCAAGGAAGCGGACGCGGGCCGACGCGTCGATCAGCGTGTCGACCCGGGCCTGGTTCGCCTCGACGAAATCGACCGCCGCGTCGGCATGATGGCGCGCGACGCGGCCGATGATCGCCGCACTGGTCGTCTCGCCCGGTTCGTCGGTCAACGACAGCTCGAGCGCGCGCCGGGCGAGCGCATCGTCCTTTGCCGCGCCGAGCAGCGTGTAGAGCGTGCTGCGTTCGACGGTCGACTTGCTCGCCGCGGCGAGGCGGTGCAGCTTGTCCCAGTCGGCCGCGCTCGCATTGGTCGCGACGATGTCGAGCCACAGCCCCTTCGACGATCCGTCGAGCGCCTTGGGATTGTCGTCGAGCAGCGCAAAGCGGCGCCGCGCCGCGGCGAGGACCGCCGCGTCGCCCATCGTGCCGAGGGTGCGGATCAGATCGGCGCGGAGCACCGCGTCGAGGGCAGGCTCGCCGTCCTTCGCATCGAACCCGAGCCGCGTCAGGGCCGGTCGTAACGCCGCCGCGCCGCGCGCCGCCACAGCTTGCTGACCCGCCGCGTCGCCGTCGAAAACGGCATGAAGCTGGGCATAGCGGTCGGCGGCTTCGGTCAGGACATAGGGATTGGCATCGGCCGGGACCGCTGCGAGCAGGCCGAGCGCCGCGCCCATCGGCTGGTAGCCAGCGACCGAGAGCGAGAAATTGTCGCTGAGCAGGCCGAGTTGGTCGATCGGTGCGATGTCGCCGTAATCGGCGCGCAGCGCGTCGAGTGCTTCGGGGGTATAGAGCGTGCGGAAATAGCCGAGCTGGCCGCCGTTCAGGATCGTCGCGCCGCAGCTGCCGGGTACGCGGATCGTCGCCTTGCCGTCCGCGACGACGACGCGCTGTTCCTTGCCGCCGACGCCCTTGACGAGCATCGGCACCTGCCAGCGGCGGCCTTCGCCATCGATCGTGGCGCGCCGGTCGCGCGAAAATTCGCCCTGGCTGACGCCGATCACCCTGTTGCCGCCCTCGCACGTATAGCTGGTCATGCGGATGAGGGGGATGCCCGGCTGGCCCGTGAAATCATGTGCGATTCCCGTCAGCCCCTTGGCGCCCGCGGCCTCGACCGCGTTCCACAGATCGTCGGTGCGGCTGTTGCCATATTTATGCGCGGCCATGTAGCGGCGCAGCCCGTCGCGCCAGACCTTCTCGCCGGCATAGGCTTCGAGCATCGAAATCACCGCCTCACCCTTTTGATAGGTGATCGCGTCGAAGGCCTGATTGGCGTCCTCCACAGTGCGGATCGTCTGGAGGATCGGGTGGGTCGTTTTGTACGCGTCGAGCCCCATCGCGCGCTCGCGGCCGCCGACGCGCGACAGCAACGGTTGCCATTCGGGATGGAAATGATCGGTGACCTTGGTCGCCATCCAGCTTGCGAAACCTTCGTTGAGCCACAGGTCGTCCCACCACGCCATCGTGACGAGGTCGCCGAACCATTGGTGCGCCGTTTCGTGCGCCTGCACCTCGTAGATTGCCTGCCGGGTCGCTTCGCTGGTGATCGCGGGGTCGTCGAGCAGGATGCGTTCGAAGGTGAAGATCGCACCCCAATTCTCCATCGCGCCGAAGAATTGCGACTGGCCGGGGCCGGCGATGTTGTCGAGCTTGGGGAGCGGATAGGGCTGGCCGAAATATTGGCCGTAATAGGTGAGCAGCGGACCGAGGCTGTCGAGTGCGAAGCGCGCCTGTTCGCCCGATCCCCTGGGAGAGACGATGCCGACCTCTGCGCCGCTCTCGCTCTTCTTCGCGAGCCGCTCGAAATCGCCGAGCCCGAAGAAGAGCAGGTAGGACGACATTTTCGGCGAGGTACCGAAAGTCACGGTCTTCATACCGTTCGCCGCGGGGGTTTCGGTCTCTACCGGCATGTTGCTCACCGCGAGCTGGTCGGCGGGGACCGTCGCGGTCAGGCGAAAGGTCGCCTTGTAGCTCGGCTCGTCGAAGCTCGGCACGAAGCGCCGCGCGTCGGGTGCCTCGAATTGCGTGAACAGGCCCCGGCGTTCTGCGCCCGTCACCTTGTCGGGATAGTCGAGCGCGAACAGGCCGTTCGCCTGGGTCCCGATCTTGCCGTCATAGTCGGCGGTCAGCGTGTAGCGGCCGGGGGCGAGCGAGCTGGGCGCGGTGAAGGTCACGGTCTGCGCATCGGGATCGACCGTCGCAGTCAGCGCGGTACGCCCCGACCCGTCGGCCCTCGCGATGCTTGCGCTCGTGAACGCGAGGTCGAGCGCGTTCATCGTGATGGCGGTCGAATCCGCGAACAGGTCGAGGTCGATCGCAGCACGGCCGGTGAAGGTCAGCGCCTTCGCATCGGGTGTGACGGCGATGTCATAATGCGTCGGACGCGCAAGGCGCGGAAGCTGGCTCGGCACGCTGTCGGGCAGCGGCGCGGCGGCCGGGGCGGCGGCGGCAGCGGCCTCCCGCGCCAACGCCGGCGTCGCCGCGAGGCTCAACGACGAAAGGGTGGCGAGCAGAAGGTGGCGCGTGGAAAATTTCATGATCTTGTCCCCGGAATTTCAGACTCGAGTAATAATGTTACAACGCTAGGCGCACGGTGGGCGCGGGGCAACGCCTCTATTCGACGGACGCATGATCCCGCTCGACAGACGGAACGTCTTGCGGCAATTTGGTTGCATGACAAAACCTTTATTGCCTGGAGAGGTAGCCGCCGCCGTCGTGGATCCCGCCGCCTATGGCGAATGGACGGGTCTTCATCAAAAGCTCGCTTGGGCGCGCGCGAACGCGCCGCTTGCCGTGGTCGAGAATGACGATCACGACCCATTCTGGCTGGTGACGCGTCACGCCGACGTGATGACGATCAGCCGCGATCCGCAACGCTTCGCGAACGGAATCCGCCCGACGGTGCTGACCAATCGAGACGGCGAGGCCCTGGCGCGCGCGGCGACGCCGAACCGCGACGGGCACCTGATCCGCTCGCTGGTCCAGATGGATGCCCCCGACCATATGAAATATCGCCTGCTCACCCAGAGCTGGTTCATGCCCAAGAATCTGAAGATCGTCGAAGACCGCATCCGCCATCATGCGCGCGCCGCGGTCGACCACATGCTGAGCTTTGACGGGGAATGCGATTTCGCGCGCGACGTCGCGGCGCATTACCCGCTGCGCGTCATCATGGACATATTGGGCGTCCCGGCGGAGGACGAGCCGCGAATGCTGATGCTGACGCAGCAATTGTTCGGATCGACCGACCCCGAACTGAACCGCAGCCGGGAGGCGATCAAGAGCGCCGACCAGGCGATCGCGATGCTCAACTATGTCATCGCCGATTTCGAAACCTATTTCCGCGAGCTTACCGCCGATCGCCGCGCCCACCCACGCGAGGATATTGCGACGGTGATCGCCAATGCGACGATCGACGGGGGCCGGATCCCCGACCGCGAACTGGCGGGCTATTACATGATCGTCGCGACCGCGGGGCACGACACGACGAGCGCGTCGACCGCCGGGGCGATGATGGAACTTGCCCGCGATCCCGCGTTGTTCGAACGGTTCCGCGCCGCCGAGGCCGACAAGGCGGGCCTGATCGAGGAAGCGATCCGCTGGACCACGCCGGTGCAGCATTTCATGCGCAGCGCAAAGACCGATGTCGATGTCGGCGGGCAGGTGATTCGCGAAGGCGACTGGCTGATGCTCAACTATGTGTCGGCGAACCGCGACGAGGATATTTTCGCCGCGCCGACCCGCTTCGACCCCGACCGGCCGAAGAACCAGCAGATCGCCTTTGGCTTTGGCGCCCATGTCTGTCTGGGGCAGCATCTCGCGCGGATGGAGATGCGGATCCTGATGGAAGAGCTGCTCCCGCGGCTCAAATCGGTCGAGCTGGCGGGCGAACCGGCCCGCGTCGAATCGGTGTTCGTCGGCGGGCTGAAGCGCCTGCCGATCCGGTTCGAGGCCGCCTAGGGTCAGCACCGTTCCATCGTCCGCCGGACCGGGGAACAAACGACCCGGACGACGCGTTTCCAAAGGATTGGAAACAGGAGATTATGATGGAATTGCTGAAAAAATCCGCGGTCGCGCTGGCGGCCCTGTCGATACCCTTTTCGGCGGTGATGGCCTCGGCCGCTACCCCGAGGGTCGATGGCGCTCGCGCGGTCAGCACCGCCGAAGGCCAGAGCAAGCTGGAAGGCGCGAGCTGGATCGCGGTGGTGCTGGGTCTTGCGATCGTCGCCGGCGGCATCTGGCTGGTCGTCGACGATGACGAGGATCAGCCGGTCAGCCCGTAACCGCCGCACCGGATTCGCGTGTGGCCGGGGACGGCCCGGGCGGTCTGTCAGGATCGCCCGGCGTCGGGAAAGAAGCGCGCGACGACTTCGCTCGCGAGCCGCGCGGGGCGCAAGGTTTCGGCGTCGATGCAGCACCAGCTCGATTTGACCTCGGCCAGCACGTCCTCGCCGCGCTTGATGATCGTTTCGTAAAAGGCCCGCGCGCCTTGTACCTTTTCGAGGATGACGGTCGCGATCACGCGGTCGTCCAGGAAGGCGGGGCGGCGATAGGTGATCTCGTGCTTCAGCGCGACCCACAGATGCTGCGCCACCGCGTCGGGCGGGGCGATATGGCGCCAGTGCGACAGCACGGCGTCCTGTACCCAGCTCAGATAATGGGCGTTGTTGACGTGGCCCATGAAATCGATGGCGTCGGGGCCGACGGTGATGTCATGGTCGTGCGGGCGGGCGGCAGCGGTCATATCGCTGACACTAGTGTCAGTCTTGCATGACGAAAAGATGAAATTTTCCAGGTTTCCGGTGCCCAGATGCCGTGGGGCGCCGATGCCCCTAGCCGCGACCGCGATACGGGGCGACGCCCTGGTCGGGCAGCCACAGCCCCTCGGGCGGCGCGGCCGATTGCCAGAACACGTCGATCGGAATCCCGCCGCGCGGATACCAATAGCCGCCGATGCGCAGCCATTTGGGGCGCATCTCGTCGAAAAGGCGACGGCCGATGCCGACGGTGCAATCCTCGTGAAACCCGGCGTGATTGCGGAAACTGCCGAGAAACAGCTTCAGGCTCTTCGATTCGACGATCGTTTCGCCGGGCGCATAGTCGATGACGAGATGCGCGAAGTCGGGCTGGCCGGTGACGGGGCAGAGCGAGGTGAACTCGGGCGCGGCGAAGCGCACCAGATACAGGTCGCCCTGCCGCGGATTGGGGACATAATCGAGCATCGCCGCCTCGGGCGAGGCAGGAAGTTCGCTCGACTGGCCGAGATGTTTGGGCGCGAACCCCGGATGGCTGGAATCACTCATGGAAACCGTCTAGTGCGACGCGCGGCCGCTGTCATCCGTCGATGGCGGCCGACGACGGCGCGCGGTCGACGCGGCGCCGGGACATCGACGGTCGGACGCGTGGGCAAGGCATGACAAAGAGCAATCACGGTCGGAAGGGCAAGGTCGCGGCGCTGCCGCTGCTGGCGCTCGCGTTCGCGGGGCTGCCGGGCGCGGCGACCGCGCAACAGGACGGGGCGCCCGCGCCAAGCCCGGCCCCCACGCCGAGCCCGTCGCCAGCGCCGTCGCCCGGACCGACGATCGATTTTCGTCTGCCGTCGCAGAACGACGGCCGCACGCCCGGGGTGCAGGGGCCCTCCGACAACGGCCTTCCGCCGCTCGCGCCGGGCGAGCAGCGCGGCATCCCGACCCCGGCGCCGACCCCCGCTCCCCAGCCGACGGCCCCGCGCATCGTCCCGACCCAGCCGGCGCCGGCTCCCGCACCTTCGCCGTCGCCTTCGCCGACGCGCCGCGAAACGCCGATGTCGCCCCCGGCCCCCGCGCCGCGTGCCGCGCCAACCGACGGTGCCGAAAGCGACCGCAGTGCGAGCACGCCCATCGCGGCCGAACCCGATTCGACCGCGGCAGAAGTCCCCCAGGCTTCCGTCGACGCCGCATCGCCGCCCGCCGGGCCCGACGCGCCGCCGGCGGCGTCGCCTGCGCCCGGCGAACCCCCGCTTTGGGCCTGGGCGCTCGCGCTGCTCGCCGCGGCGGGGGCGGGTCTTTGGTACTGGCGCCGCCGTCCCGCGCTTGCCGGCGACGTGGCCGAGGATGCGGTCGAGACGCCGCCGCCTCCGGCGGGTCCCGCCGAGCGTGCCGCGACGCCCCCGCCGCCGGCCGCGACGCCCGCTGCGGAGGCGGGGCAGGGGCAGGGGCCGGCGCCTGTTCCCGGCGCCCCGCGCGCCGCTTCGCCGCTCGTCACGCGGCCGTCGGCCGAACGCCGCGCGCAGGTCGCGATGGCGCTCGAAATCCGCGCGATGCGGATGACCGCCGAGCATCTTGCGGTCGGCTTTTCGCTGCAACTCAGGAACGACGGTCCGCTCGCCGCGACGGGGCTCATGGTCCGGATTGCGCTCGCGCAGGGATCGGCCATGCTCGAATCGGTGGTCGCGCGCTTCTTCGACGGCGCCGGTGGCAGCGTGCTGCGGGACGGAATCGACCTGGCGCCCGGGGCGACGGAGGTGCTGAGCACCGAGGTGACGCTGCCGCGGCGGACGGTCGAACCGCTGAGCATCGGCGGCAAGCCGATGTTGGTCCCCGTGCTGGTGTTCGACGTCACCTATCACTGGGACGGCGATGCCGACGCCTTTGGCCAGACCGCGGCGACCTTCGTACTCGGCCGCGCGCCGGCGGCGGGAACGGGCGACCGGCTTGCGCCGCTGCCGCTCGACCGGCCGGCCTATGCGATCGATCGTCCCGCGGCGCGCGCGACAGCGGCGCGGCGCACGCTCTGACCGGCGCGCCGTCCCTTTTCTGTTGCGGTGCAACATCGACTGGGGCACAGCTTCGCATGCGCTTGTAAAAGCGCAGGTGGGGGCATAGGCTGACTATCCCCGGGAAAGAATAGAGCCACAGCAGGATGGCCGGCGGAGGGATGGGACAAAGCTCCCCCGCGGGTCGTAACAGGAGCATGACATGGACGCCTTGGTCTCAACCGACTGGCTGGAACGCGAACTGGGGGCATCGGACCTGCGGGTCGTCGATGCGACGAAATTCATGGCCGACGCGGGGCGCGACGCGCGCGCCGAATATGAGGCGGGGCATATTCCCGGTGCGGTGTTCATGGACCTCGCCGACCTGACCGATTCGTCGAACGAGGTCGAGAATATGGCCCCGCCGCCCGAAAAATTCGCCAGCCGCATGCAGTCGCTGGGGCTCGGCGACGGCAGCCGGATCGTGATCTATGACGACAGCCCGCTGAAGAGCGCGGCGCGGGCATGGTGGCTGCTCAAGCTGTTCGGCGCGCACGACGTCGCGCTGCTCGACGGCGGCCTCGCCAAGTGGAAGGCGGAGGGGCGCCCGCTCGAAATGGGCAAGCAGACGCTGCGCCATCGCCACTTTACCGTGTGGCGCGACGCGAAGGCGGTGCGGACCAAGGAGCAGATGCTCGAAAATCTGGGCCTCGAGGGCGAACAGGTCGTCGACGCGCGCCCGGCGGCGCGCTTTACCGGCGAAGAGCGCGACGCGCGTCCCGGCGTCGCCCCCGGCCACATCCCGGGCTCGCGCAGCCTGCCGCACGGCGCGCTGTTCAACGCCGACGGCACCTGGAAGCAGGGCGACGAGCTGAAAGCCGCGTTCGACGCCGCGGGGGTCGACCTCGACAAGCCGCTCGTCGCAACCTGTGGCAGCGGCATGACCGCGACGGTCCTCGCCTTTGGCGCGCACCTCCTCGGCAAGGAAGATGTCGCCGTATATGACGGCAGCTGGAGCGAGTGGGGCGCCGATCCCGCGACGCCCAAGGCGACCGGCGCGGCTTAGGCCGCGGCCAGGCGCCAGTCTTCGCGCATCGCATCGGGCCAGCGAAGCCCGGGCATGGCGACGGGACCGTCTTCCCCGTCGCCGTCGTTGCCCGGCGCCGCGATCTCGCGCGCATATTCGATCGTCGGCGCCGCCGCGCTGCGGCCCAGGCTGCCGCGTTCGGGGCGGCGGCCCGTTGGCTTGAACCCCAGCTTGCGCAGCACCGCACCCGACGCCGGATTATCGACGAAATGCGACGCCACCAGGCGGTGGATTCCCAGCGTGCGGGCGAGGTCGATCATGTGACGGCCCGCTTCGGTGGCATAGCCGAGCCCCCAATAGGGGCGCGCGACCCAATAGCCGAGTTCGACTTCGTCGCTTTCGCGGCGATCCATCCCGATGCAGCCGATCAGGCGCGGCGCGCTCGCGGTGCGCTGGATCATCAGGAAGCGGCTGGGACTGCCGTCCGTCCAGCCCGCCAGAAAGGCGCGCGCATGCGCTTCGTCATAGGGCCAAGGCGCGCGCGACAGGTTGCGCACGATCATCTCGTCGCCGATCGCACCCGCGAGCGCGGGGGCGTCCTCCTGCCAGCCGGGCCGCAGCAACAGTCTTTCGGTACGCGCAAACATTTCTTTTTACTCCCATTTGCCTGTCGCCGTGACGCCAGATGGTGACGCTTTGACGACAGGCGATATGCGAGGGAGATGGATGGCCCCGTTTTCGCGCCCGTCCGCCGGGCGACGGAAAGCGGGCATGAAAAAAGGGAGACCGGGGCGACCCGTCTCCCTCTTTTCGAACCTGGTTTCCGCTGGTGGCGGAAAGGGCGGCTCCGGGTCGTCCCTGGTGGACGACCTCGACCGAGTCGTCCCTTATTCGGCGGCGTCCGCCATCGCGTCGACCGACACATATTTGCGGCCGAGCTTGCCGTCGTGGAATCGGACGCGGCCGTCCGCGGTGGCGAACAGCGTGTGATCCTTGCCCATGCCGACGTTGACGCCCGGATACACCTTGGTCCCGCGCTGGCGCACGATAATGTTGCCGCCGATCACGTCCTGACCGCCGAACTTCTTCACGCCAAGGCGGCGGCCGGCTGAATCGCGACCGTTGCGCGAGGAACCGCCTGCTTTCTTATGTGCCATGACCGATACTCCTTAATCTCTGTTGCCGAGCCGCGGACGAGCGCGCTCAGGCGTCCTTCTTGGGGGCCGCTTTCTTGGCGGCGGGCTTCTTCGCGGGCGCGGCCTTCTCGGCCGTTTCCTTCTTCGGAGCAGCGGCCTTCTTGGGCGCGGCTTCCTTCTTGGCGGGTGCCGCCTTCGCTTCGGCAGCCGGAGCAGCTTCGGCCTTCGGAGCGGCTTCCTTCTTCGGCGCCGCCTTCTTGGCATCGCCGATCGCGGTGATGCGCAGCAGCGTCAGCGACTGGCGGTGGCCGTTGCGACGACGATAATTGTGCCGGCGGCGCTTCTTGAACACGATGACCTTTTCGCCGCGGGTCTGCGCGATGATCTCGGCCGACACGGCCAGGCCCTTCGCGTCCTTCACCTCGCCGCCGTCGCCGGCCAGCAGCACATCGCCCAGCGACACCGTGTCGCCAGCTTCGCCGTCGATCTTTTCAACGGCGATCTTGTCTCCAGCGGCGACGCGATATTGTTTGCCGCCCGTGCGCACGATTGCGAACATGGTCTTCCATCCAATCAGAAACTAAAACACCCGCGCTACCAGTCGCCCGCCGAAGCAAGCGATTTTTCCGGCATGCGGGAAAGTCAGCGCCACTAGCGGTGAACGCCGAAGCTGTCAACCGCATTATTCCGGGATTTTTGCGGTTTTGCGGTTGCTCGCGGCGATGTCCGGTGCCGACCGATTCGGTCTTGCTGCGGGCCGCGAGCCTCCATATCAGGGTCGGCGATGACACGCATCCGTTTCCTGTTGCCGCTGCTTGCCCTTCCGGCGCTGCCGCTCGCGGCTTGTGCCTCTACGTCGGCGGGCAAGGCGCCGTCGCTCGCGCCGCGTCCGGTCGAGGGGCGGTTCGACGTCGCGCCGCCCGCCGTGGTGGTCGAGGCGCCGGGGCCGCTGCCCGCCGATCTCGGTGGCCGCCTCGCGCGGTGGGAATCGGACGCGGCACAGGCGCAGCAGGCGTTTGCCGCCGAACGCGACGGGACGGCCGCGCTCGTTTCGGCGGGCGCCGGGGCCGACGTCGGCAGCGAACGCTGGGTGGTCGCGCAGCAGGCGATTTCGCGCCTGCAATCGACACGCGCCCCGCTCACCGTCGCGCTGGCCGATATCGATCGCCTCTATATCGATCGCAGCGTCGAAGAGCAGGTCGACGGCCTGCCCGACATCTATGCGCTGCGCGACCGCCTCGCCTCGATGGACGCGACGCAGCGCGCGGTGGTCGACGCCCTGCAGGCGCAATTGCCGGAAAAATAACGCGTTCACTATAGCGCGTTCACTATAGCCGTCGCCCCCGCGCAGGCGGGGGCCGCAGTCGGTTTACGCGGCGTCGCCGGAAAAAGGTTGCTAGCGGCCCCCGCCTGCGCGGGGGCGACGTTTTCTAGTTTAACCCGTGCTTCTTCAGCGCATGGCGGATCTGGTCATAGCTGAGGCCGAGCGCCTCGGCCGCGACCTTCTGGTTGTAGCGACAGCGCGCCATCGTGTCGGCCAGGATCTGCCGTTCATAGCCGTCGACGGCGGCGCGCAGGTCGCTGACCGGGCCGGTGGGCGCAGCGGCGGGGACGTTCGGTTCGGCGGTCGGAGGCGCGGCGCCGGCTGCGACGGACGCCGGTGCGGTGCGGACCGCGGGCTGCCAGGGGCTGGCGAACGGGTCGAACGTCAGGGCATCGACCGGCCGTTCGGGATCACCCCAGCGATAGATGGCGCGCTCGATCACATTCCGCAGTTCGCGGACATTGCCCGGCCAGTCGTGCCCCTCCATCGCGGCGAGCGCACGCGGCCCGAAACCGGGCCATTCCTCCCAGCCGATCACCGCCGCCATGCGTTGTCCGAAATAGGTCGCGAGCACCTCGATATCGCCCTCGCGCGCGCGCAGGGGGGGCAGAGTAATGACCTCGAACGACAACCGGTCGAGCAGGTCGGCGCGAAACCCGTTCTTCTCCACCAGCGCGGGCAGATGTTCGTTCGTCGCTGCGACGATACGGACGTCGACGCGCGTCGGGCGCGACGCGCCGACGCGCGTCACTTCGCCATATTCGACCGCGCGCAACAGGCGCTCCTGCGCCGCCATCGACATCGTCGCCAGTTCGTCGAGGAACAGCGTCCCGCCGTCGGCTTCCTCGAAGCGCCCGGCGCGACTGCGCGTCGCGCCGGTGAAGGCGCCCGCTTCGTGCCCGAACAGTTCGGCCTCGATCAGCGTTTCCGGCATCGCGGCGCAATTCAGGATGACATAGGGCTTGTCCCAGCGCGCCGACAGGCGGTGGAGGCGCTCGGCGATCAGTTCCTTGCCGGTGCCGCGCTCGCCGATGACCAGCACGGGGCGATCGAGCGCCGCCGCTTGGCTCGCGCGATCGACCGCATCCTGAAAGGCCGCCGACTGGCCGATGAATTGCGTTTCGCGCTCCATTCCCAATCATTGGCAATATTTCCCGCTGATTGGCAAGGTAAATCGACTTCCAGCCCGAATCCGGGAGGGAGTTGGGCGGTTTTCAGCGATTTTGGCCAATTGGCACGGTCCCTGCACGGATTGGGACGAACCGGCGCAAGATCGTGCCGGCGCAGTCAGAACAGGGAAGGTTGAACCATGAAGACGATGTTTGCCCAGGCCGTCACTTTCGCGCTCAGCGCGGCGGGAGCGCTTGCCATCCTCGTCGGCGTGATCGACCATCCCCAGATCGCCGTGAGCGCTACCGGACACCCCGTCGGCACGCTCGCGGTGATCGCTGCGGCTTCCCCGGCGGTCGGCCACATGGCCTGACCGGCTCTGGTGCCGGGGCACTCTCCCCCCTTGCCCCGCCCCGGCACCAGCATTCATTCAAGGTCTCGAAAAACAGTTTCGATCAGGAGTTAGCATAATGGGTATTTTCTCACGAACCCGCGACATCATCGCCGCCAACGTCACCGATTTGCTCGACCGCGCGGAAGATCCCGAAAAGATGATCCGCCAGATCATCTTCGAGATGAACGAGACGCTGGTCGAGGTGCGCGCCTCCGCCGCCCGCACGATCGCGGATCAAAAGGAAATGCGTCGCCACATCAGCAAGCTCGAAAGCCTGCAGGACAGCTGGAAGGAAAAGGCCGAACTCGCGCTGTCGAAGGACCGCGAAGACCTGGCCACCGCCGCGCTCGTCGAAAAGCAGAAGGCCGGCGACATGGCCGAAAAGCTGAAGGCCGAGATCGCGGTCCTCGACGACGCGCTCAAGGGCTATGAGGCCGACATCGCCAAGCTGCAGAAGAAGCTCAGCGAAGCGCGGGCGCGCCAGTCGGGCATCGTCAACCGCCTCGAAAGCGCCGAAAACCGTTACAAGCTGCGCGAGATGACGAGCGGCGACCGGGTCGAAGACGCGTTCTCGCGCTTCGAAGTGCTCGAACGCCGCGTCGACGAGGCCGAAGGCCGCGCCGAAGCGCTGGGCCTCGGCTACAAGAAGTCGCTCGACGAAGAGATCGCCGAGTTGCAGGCCGCCGACAAGGTCGCCGACGAACTCGCCGCGCTGAAGGCCGCGCAGGGCAAGAAATAAGGAGCCGGACCGATGGAAGAAGTCATCATTGTCCCGATCGTCATCGGAACGCTCTTCCTCGGTCTGCCCTGGCTGATCCTCCACTATATCACCAAGTGGAAGCAGGCCAAGACGCTGACCGGAGAAGACGAACAGCTCCTCGACGAACTTTACGATACGGCTCGCCGGCTCGAGAATCGTCTTCATACCGTCGAACGCATCATCAGCGCCGACCATCCCGATTTCCGCCCCGCGGTACGCAGCGATGAAGACCTGGCGCAACTTGAAAACATGACCCGGAGGAATTGAGATGTCTGCCAGCCGCACGAAATTCTATCTCGACAAGCAGAACGCCAAGTGGAGCGGCGTGTGCGCGGGGATCGCGGACTACAGCGGCATCGACGCGCTGTGGGTCCGGGTCGGCGCGGTGCTGCTCACGCTGATGGGCGGTTTCCCCTGGACGCTGATCGCCTATTGGCTCGTCGCCTGGATGGCGACGCCCAAGCCCTTCGCCCTCTATGCCACGCAGGAAGAGGCGAAGTTCTGGCAGGGCGTGCGCTCGAACCCCAGCGCCTCGACCCGCGACATCCGCTCGCGCTTCCGCGACATCGATCGCCGGCTTGCCGACATCGAACAATATTACACCAGTCACAACCGCCGCCTTGCCGACGAGATCGACGCGCTGCGCTGAGCAGGAACCGATCGGGCAACGGGGTCAACAGGGAGAATGGAAATGAGTTGGGGCAGCCCGTCCTTCGTCCTCATAATCATCGGGATGTCGATGGTTGGATGGATGGTGACGACCTGCATGCGCGCCAAGCATGGCTATCCGGTCGAGAATGAATGGGGTGAAACGGTTCATCGAACCGCCCCCGACGCTGATCGAAAAATCGCCTTGCTCGAAAACGACAATGCCAAGCTCGCCGACAAGATCGTCCGGCTCGAGGAACGCATTTCGGTGCTCGAACGCATCGCGACCGAAACCGGCGGACAGGCGGCGCAGCTCGCCGAGCAGATCGACCGGCTGCGCTGACAGGGAGGATTGGACAATGGATTTTATTTTGCTGAAGGAAACGATCGCTCCCGTCGCAGTGATCATCGCTCTCGCGGCGATCGCCGGCTGGGTCTTTACCACCTGGCTCCGCGTCAAGAACGGCTATCCGCTCGACGGCGCGTGGGGGCAGGCGGTCTATCCCAAAACCAGCGACGAGGCGATGGAGCGCGTCAAGCTGATCAGCCAGGAAAATGCCCAGCTGCGCGCCGAACTCGGCTCGGTCAAGGATCGCCTCGCGGTGGTCGAGCGCATCGTCACCGACGAAGGGCACCGCATCAGCGCCGAGATCGAGGCGCTGCGGCGCCCGGCGAACTGAGGAACGAAACGATGAACGGCTATTTCATTCTCGGCTTTTTCTTCATCGTGGTCGGCATCCCGGTGATCCTGGGCGTCGGCGGCGACATGTACAGGCGCCACCTGAAGTTCAAGGAAAAGCAGCTTCAGGCGATCAGCAACGAGACCGCCGAAAAGGCCGCGCAATATGCCGCGCACACCGAACGGCTGGAACAGCGCATGCGCGTCCTCGAACGCATCGTCACCGACCGCGGTATCGAGGTCGCGGACGAGATCGAGAAGCTGCGCGACGCGCCGCTCAACTGACAGGAAAGATTGAGAGGAGATGCGCCATGGGTGACGAAATCTGGATCTTGATCCCGCTCGCTCCCTTCGTCCTTACGGGCTTCATCGTCTGGTCGAAGCATCAGCAGAAGATGATCGAGAAGCAGTCCGAGATGACGGCGGAAAAGGCGGCGCAATATGCGACGCAGACCGAAAAGCTGGAGGCGCGCGTGCGCGTCCTCGAACGCATCGTGACCGACCGCGGCATCGATGTGGCCGACGAAATCGAAAAGCTGCGCGACGCGCCGCTCAACTAATACGACAGACACGAAAGGATCCTCCCCCATGAACCCGTTTGAAATGGTCATCGGCATCGTCCTCATCGTGACGATCGGCAGCGTCGTTCGCGCCAAATATGGTGTGCATCCGGGCGGGTCCCGTGGGCGCCGCGGCCTTTACGGCCCCGATGCCGTGCCGCCGCGCGACGATGCCGAGACCAAGGCGTTGCAGGCCGAGATCCGCGCGCTCAAGGACCGCATCCAGGTGCTCGAACGCATTGCCACCGACAACAACCGCGCCGTCAGCCTCGACGAGGAAATCGAGAAGCTGCGCGACCGGTCCCATCCGTAACAGCGACGAAGAAGGAGCCGATCCATGGGCACCATGACGTCCGACCTCACCACCAACCTGCTGACCGCATCGGTCGCGCTCTCCGCGCTCGCGATCGTCAGCCTCGTCGCGCTGCGCGGCTGGCGGGACTGGATCCAGCTCAAGCGCGAGGAACTGGCCGCGGGACACGTCCCGGCGCAGGATCCCACGGTCCCGCACGCCGGCTCGCGCATCGAGATCGCCGACCTCAAGGAACGGCTGCGCAAGCTCGAAGCGATCGCGGCGGGGGTCGACCTCTGACACGTCCCGCGTCCGGGCCTGCGACCGGACGCGCCTGACCGCCGCGACGCGCGGGCCGCGCGCATCGCCTGCACGGCCCGGCGGCCCTCTCCGACAACGACAACAAAGGGGGCCGAAGCCCCCTCTGCCCGATAGCCCGGTCTATTCGGTAGGAAAGCCCCGCCGTTTGAGCAGCGCCTTCACATCGGGGTCGCGGCCGCGGAAGGCGCGATAGGCTTCGGCTCGGTCGGTTTCGTTGCCGGTCATCAGCAGGATCGTGCGGAACCGGTCGGCGACCTTGCGGTCCCACGGTCCGCCGGCTTCCATGAAGGCCGCCCAGGTGTCGGCGTCCATCGTTTCGGACCACAGATAGCTGTAATAGCCCGCCGAATAGGCGTCGGAGCTGAACAGATGGCCGAACTGCGGCAGCCGGTGCCGCATCACGATTTCCTTCGGCATCCCGATGTCGGCGAGCGTGTCGCGCTCGAACGCGTCGATGTCGGTCACCGGTTCGGTGCGGTCGTGCAGCTTCATGTCGACGATCGCGCTCGCCAGATATTCGACCGTATCGAAGCCCTGGTTGAACTTCTGGCTCGCCAGGATCTTGTCGACCAGCGCCTGCGGCATCGGCTCGCCAGTCTTGTAGTGCGTCGCGTATTTCGACAGCACTTCGGGCGTCAGCAGCCAATTCTCGTTCACCTGGCTGGGATATTCGACGAAGTCGCGCGGCACGCCCGCCAGCCACGGATATTTGACGTGCTGGAGCAGGTAATGGATGCCGTGGCCGAATTCGTGGAACAGCGTCGAGGCATCGTCCAGGCTGACCAGCGTCGGTTCGCCCTTCGCCCCCTCGGTGAAATTATTGTTGTTGGAGGCCAGGACATTGCGGTCGCCGCCCAGCGTCTGCTGGCTGCGATAGGTCGTCATCCACGCACCCGAGCGTTTGCCGTCGCGCGCGAAATTGTCGAGATAGAGCACCCCGACATTCTCGTTCGTCTTCAGGTTATAGACCTCGAAAGTCTTTACCTTGGGATCGAACACCGGGATGGTTCCCGTATTTTCGCGGAAGCCCAGATCATAGAGCCGCCCCGCCGACCAGAACATCGCGTCGCGCAGCTTGTCGAGCTGGAGATAGGGCTTCACCTCGCTTTCATCGAGGTCGTATTTCGCCTTGCGCACCTTTTCCTGGTAATAGCGATAGTCCCACGGCTCGATGCTGATCTTCGGCCCCTTGCCGGCCTTTGCCTCGGCGTCGGCGATCGCCTGCATATCGGCGACCTCTTCGTGGACGCGCGCGACCGCCGCGGGCCAGACCTTCATCATCAGGTCCATCGCATGTTCGGGGGTCTTCGCCATCGTGTCCGCCATGCGGTAGTCGGCGTGGGTGTCGAAGCCGAGCAGTTCGGCGCGCGCCTGGCGCAGCTTCAGGATTTCGGCGATCGTCGCGTTCGTATCGTTCGCGTCGCCATTGTCGCCGCGATTGACGAACGCGCGCCACACCGTTTCGCGAAGCGCGCGATTCGTCGCATTCTGCAGCACCGGCTGCGCCGACGAGCGGGTATTCTTGATCGCCCATTGGCCGGGCTTGCCCTGCGCCTCGGCAGCGGCGGCGAGCGAGGCGACGAAGGCGGGCTCGAGCCCGCCCAATTCGGCCTTGTCGGTGACGAACGTATAGAGCTTTTCGTCGGCGAGCAGCTTCGACGAAAAGGTAGAGAACAGCCCTTCGAGCTTCGAATTCATCCCGACCAGCTTCGCCTTGTCGGCGGGAGACAGATTGGCGCCGTCGCGGACCATCTCGTCATAGCTGCGTTCGACGATGCGGATCTGCTGCGCGTCGAGCCCGCGGTCGTGGCGCGTGTCGTATATCGCCTTGTAGCGCGCGAAGAGTTTGGGATCGAGATTGAGTTCGGTGAAGAAGCTCGACAGCTTCGGGCTCCATTCGGCGTCGATTTCCTCGACGCGCGGCGTCGACTTGTTCGACGTCTGCACGCCCCACAGTGCGAAGAGCCGTTCCATCGTCTCGCCGGCGAGCATCATCGGCACAAACGTATTGTCGAAGGTCGGCGCGTCGGGATTGTCGATCACCGCCTGCACTTCGGCCTTCGTCTCGGCCATCGCCTTTTCGAACGCGTCGGGGAAGAGTTCGGGGTCGAGCTTGTCCCACGGCGGCACGCCCTCATAGGGGCCGGTCCAGGGGGCGAGCAGCGGGTTGCCGCTGGCGGGCGCGCTCGCGGCCGGCGCGGCGGAGGGTTCGGTGGCGGTGGCGGGGGTCTGGCTGTCCATGCCCGCATAACCCGCGAAAAGCGCGGTGGATGCAAGCAACATCGACAGGGACCGGTGGGGGGACGCGGAACGCGACATCTGTTATCTCCCGGGGGCTTTGGTTTCGGACGAAACCATGTCGAGGTGCCTTAACCCGATAGGGCGGCACGGCGCAAGCTGGCGAGGTCGGGCCGGCGGATAATCCAAGCGTGGCTGAGTGTCCGGATTGGGGTGTGGAGCGGACGTTCGGCCAAACCCCTCCTCTTCAGAGGAGGGGCTTAAGAACGTTACCGTCCGTTCACTGATATTCGTCATCCCGGACTTGATCCGGGATCCATAGCAGCGCCGAAGTCATGGACCCCGGATCAAGTCCGGGGTGACGAGGAAAGGAAGGTCAGCCTCCAGTCGCTTTCCCCATCGCAAATCGTCGCGCGGTTCAGCCGCCAAAGCCCGGCTGGGCAATCCCCGGCACATCGACGCGGAAGGTGAAGAGGCCCCCCGCGTGCGGCTGGCGTGCGCGCTCCTCGTCGGTGAGATTCTTGCCCGCGCTGGTGACGAAGGCGGTGCGCAGATCGGGACCGCCCAGCGTGATCATCGACGGACGCTGCACCGGCAGGTCGACGGTCTGGAGCAGTTCGCCCGCGGCCGACAGGCGCACGACGCGCCACCCGTCCCACAGCGCCGACCAATAGCAGCCCTCGGCGTCGACCGTGCCGCCGTCGGGGCGGCCGGTGCCATGCTCGAACTGGTGGAAGAGGCGGCCTTTGCCGAGCAGACCCGTGACCGGATCGACGTCATAGGCTTTCAAGGCGTGGGTCGGCGTGTCGGCGTGATAGAAGATGCGGCCGTCGGGACTGAACGCCGCGCCATTGCTCGTCAGCAGCCCGCCGAAGACAGTGTACAGGGACCCGTCGGGGTCGAGCCGATAGAGATGCGCGGCCGGGTTGGCCTTGTCGCTCGTCACGCTGCCGACCCAGAAGCGCCCGGCGGCGTCGACGCAGGCATCGTTGCAGCGTTGTTCGGGAATGTCGGCGAGCATTTGCGGTCCGAAGGCGCGCGGTGTGTCGCCCCACGTATCGATCAGCGCGCAGCCGTCCTTCAATCCGGCGATCAGCCCGCCGCCGGCGCGCGGCCCGATGCAGCCGACCGGACCATCGAGCTGCATCACCTCGTCGACGCCGGTCGCGGGGTCGGTGCGATGGATGCGATGCGCGTCGATGTCGACCCAATAGAGGCGTCCGTCGGCGCCGTTCCAGCGCGGCGATTCGCCCAGCAGCGCGCGGGCGTCGAGAAGCAGGTCAACCATGTGCGCGCCTTAGCGCGGGCCGGCGCCGCTGCCCAGCGTCGCAGACCTATTCGTCGCGCCCGCGCAGGCGGGGGCCGCTGTCGGTTCACACAGCCTCGCAGGAAAGGCGGCCTGCGGCCCCCGCCTGCGCGGTGGCGAGGGGCAACAAGTTTCATGCCGTAGCGGCATTTCCACTTGACGTGGACGTAAACGTAAGGTCCATTGGCCCTCGAAGGACGCGCCGCGATGCGCGGCCATTTGCCGCGAACGGGAAAGGAAGATCATGTCGCTCGATAATCTGTCGCGCACCGCCTATAACGAGGACCATGAGGCGTTCCGCGCGACGGTGCGCCAGTTCCTCGAAAAGGAAGTCGCCCCGAATCAGGCGAAATGGTCCGAGGACAAGATCGTCCCCAAGGCGCTGTGGCCCAAGGCGGGCGAGATCGGCATGCTTTGCCCGACGGTGCCCGAGGAATATGGCGGGCTGGGCCTCGACTTCGGCTATAATGCGATCGTCGACGAGGAAAGCGCCTATTACGGCCGCGTCACCACCGGCTTTTCGCTCCAGTCGGATATCGTCGCCAATTATATCGTCCGCTATGGCAGCGAAGAGCAGAAGAAGCACTGGCTGCCCAAGATGGTCGCCGGCGAGGTCGTGACCGCGATCGCGATGACCGAGCCGGGCACCGGCAGCGACCTTCAGGGGATGCGCACCACCGCGAAGAAGGATGGCAATCATTATGTCATCAACGGGTCGAAAACCTATATCACCAACGGACAGAATGCCGACCTGATCCTGGTCTGCGCCAAGACCGATACCGAGGTGCAGCCGGCGTGGAAGGGCGTGTCGATCGTCCTTGTCGAGGCGGAGCGCGAAGGGTTCGAGCGCGGCCGCAACCTCGACAAGATCGGGCAGGACGAAGCCGACACGTCAGAGCTGTTCTTCAACGACGTCCGCGTCCCGATCACCAACTGCCTGGGCGAAGAGGGGCAGGGCTTCATCTATCTGATGAGCGAACTGCCGCAGGAACGCCTGTCGATCGCGGTCAGCGCGCAGGCGTCGGCGCAGCGCGCTTTCGACGATACGGTCGACTATACCCGCGACCGCAAGGCGTTCGGCAAGCCGATCCTCGACTTCCAGAACAGCCGTTTCGTCCTCGCCGATCTGAAGGCCAAGCTGCAGGTTGGCTGGGCGCATCTCGATTGGGCGCTCGCGCGCCACATGAAAAAGGAACTCACCCCCGAAGAGGGCGCCGCGGCGAAGCTGTGGCACACCGACCTGCAGTGGGAAGTGATGGACAAGTGCCTCCAGCTGTTCGGCGGCGCGGGCTATATGAACGAATATCCGATCGCCCGCGCGTGGCGCGCGGCGCGCGTGACGCGCATCTTCGGCGGTACGAACGAGATCATGAAGGAACTGATCGGGCGGAAATTATAATCCCCTCCCGCTTGCGGGAGGGGCAGCGAGACTTGGGAGCTCGCTCCCTAGTCGCAGCGGGGTGGGTCCGCTCACCCCCGGATGTTTGCTCCGCTCGCGGCCCACCCCTAGCCCCTCCCGCAAGCGGGAGGGGGATTGATGCAGGAAAGGAACTCCCCAATGGCTACAGCTTATATCGTCGACGCGGTTCGCACCGCCGGCGGCCGCCGCGGCGGTCGGCTTGCGGGGGTCCACCCCGTCGACCTCGGAGCCGCAGTCTATGACGCGATCGCCGACCGCAACGATTTCGACACTGCGGCGATCGACGACGTCATCACCGGCTGCGTCAGCCAGGGCGGCGAGCAGACGATGGACCTTGGCCGCAATGCCGTCCTCGCCTCGAAGCTGCCCGATTCGATCCCCGCGGTGACGATCGACCGCCAGTGCGGGTCGTCGCAGCAGGCGATGATGTTCGCCGCCCAGGCGGTGATGTCGGGGACGCAGGATATCGTCCTTGCGAGCGGGATCGAGAGCATGACGCGCGTGCCGATGGGCAGCGTCGCGACCTTGTTCATGAAGGAAGGGCTCGGCAATTACAAATCGCCGCGGCTCGAGGAAAAATATCCCGGCATCATGTTCAGCCAGTTCATGGGCGCCGAGATGATCGTCAAGAAGCATGGCTTCACCAAGGACGATCTCGACGCCTTCGCGCTCGAAAGCCATCGCCGCGCGAGGGCCGCGACCGAAGCGGGCAAGTTCGAGCGCGAGGTCGTGCCGATCGCGATCGAAACCCCCGAAGGCAGCGAGATGCACAGGATCGACGAGGGCATCCGCTTCGACGCGACGCTCGAGGGTATCGCGGGTGTGAAGCTGCTCCAGGAGGGCGGCACGATCACCGCTGCGTCGAGCTCGCAGATCTGCGACGGCGCCTCGGCGGCGCTGATCGTCTCCGAACAGGCGCTGAAGGATCACGGCCTGACTCCGCGTGCGCGCATCCACCACATCTCGGTGACCGCGGGCGATCCGGTGATCATGCTCGAAGAGCCGCTGTTCGCGACCGAAAAGGCGCTGAAGAAGGCGGGGATGACCATCGGCGACATCGACGCCTATGAGGTCAACGAGGCGTTCGCGCCGGTGCCGCTCGCGTGGATGAAATATCTCGGCGCCGATCACGCGCGGCTCAACGTCCACGGCGGCGCGATCGCGCTCGGCCACCCGCTCGGCGCTTCGGGCACCAAGCTGATGGCGACACTGCTCGGCGTGCTCGATGCGACCGGCGGCAAATACGGCCTCCAGACGATGTGCGAAGGCGGCGGCCAGGCCAACGTCACCATCGTCGAGCGGCTGTAACGATCCAAGCCCCTCCCCTTCAGGGGAGGGGCAGCGAGACTTGCGGGCTTGCCCGCTAGTCGCAGCGGGGTGGGCCGATCAGCCTGGCACCCCGCTGCGACCCCTACCCCAACCCCTCCCCTGAAGGGGAGGGGCTTTAAGGAGAGCCTCAAATGAAACTCGATTCCACCGTATCCGCCGTCGTCACCGGCGGCGCTTCGGGCCTCGGCGCGGCGACCGCGCGCGCGCTTGCCGCCAAGGGCGTCAAGGTCGCGATCTTCGACTTGCAGGAAGAGAAGGGCGTCGCCATCGCCAACGAAATCGGCGGCGTTTTCTGCGAATGCAACGTCACCGACGACGCCAGCGTCGATGCGGCCTTCGCCAAGGCGCGCGAGGCGATCGGGCAGGAGCGCATCCTCGTCAACTGCGCGGGCACCGGCAATGCGATCAAGACCGCGAGCCGCAGCAAGGAAGACGGCAGCATCAAGCATTTCCCGCTCGATGCGTTCAACTGGATCATCCAGATCAACCTCGTCGGCACCTTCCGCTGCATCGCCAAGTCGGCGGCGGGGATGCTGACGCTCGACCCGATGGAAGACGGCGAGCGCGGCGCGATCGTCAACACCGCGAGCGTCGCGGCCGAGGATGGCCAGATCGGCCAGGCGGCCTATTCGGCGTCGAAGGGCGGCGTCGTCGGCATGACGCTTCCCGTTGCGCGCGACCTGGCTAGCGAGAGCATCCGCGTCAACACGATCCTGCCCGGCATCTTCGACACCCCGCTGCTCGCCGGCGCGCCGCAGAATGTCCGCGACGCGCTCGGCGCCTCGGTGCTCAACCCGAAGCGACTCGGCAATCCCGACGAATATGCCGCGCTCGCGATGTGCATGATCGAAAACGGCTATTTCAACGGCGAGGACGTGCGCCTCGACGGCGGCATCCGCATGGGCCCGCGCTGATATGGCGAAACCGGAGAGCTGGCGGCTGAACCCCGCCAGCTACCCCGTCTGCGAGAGCTTCCAGACGCGGTTTCAGGACATGGACATCAACGGCCACCTCAACAATGTGGCCTTTGCCGCGCTGTTCGAAAGCGGCCGCGTGCTGATGAATCGCCGCATCCGCCCCTTCGGCGACCGCCCCGCGAACGAGCGCACGATGGTCGCCGCGGTCGAGATCAACTATCTGGCCGAAGGCAATTTCCCCGACCCGGTCGAGATCGCCACCGGCATCGGCCGCATCGGCACCTCGAGCTGGACGATCGTCCAGGCGATGTTCCAGAACGGCCGCTGCATCGCGACCTGCGACACCGTGGTCGTGTGCCGCACCGACGGGCAGGCAAAGCCGCTGCGTGCGGAGATGGTGGCGGAGCTCGAAGCGAATCTGGCGCGGGCGGGCTGAAGGGTCGTTGCGTCGAAAACAGGGTGCTCCCGCGAAGGCGGGAGCCCATCTCCGGCCGATGCGATTTTAAGCGGGCGGGAGATGGGTCCCCGCCTTCGCGGGGACGCACGATCATAATGCGCCGGAGGGCTACAGCGTCGGATCGGCCTCGGGCACCGAGCGGATCAGGTCGCGCGCGAAACCGATCAGGCCGACTTGGCGGCGGCGCTTCAGCCGTTCGGCGCGCAGGATCGCCTTCACCTCGTCGAAACAGCCTTCGACATCGTCGTTGATCAGCACATAATCATAGCCGTCCCAGTGGCTGATCTCGTTCGCCGCGCGCGCCATGCGCGCCGATATCACCTCGTCGCTGTCGGTCTTGCGCGCGCGGAGGCGGCGCTCGAGTTCGTCCATCGTCGGCGGCAGGATGAAGACGCGCACGACGTCGGGGCCGGCCTCTTGATACAGCTGCTGCGCGCCCTGCCAGTCGATGTCGAACAGCACGTCCTTTCCCGCCGCGAGCAATTCCTCGACCCGCGCGCGGGGCGTGCCATAGCGGTGGCCGAAGACATGCGCCCATTCCAGGAATTCGCCGTCGGCCGCCATCGTCTTGAAGGTGTCGACATCGACGAAATGATAATCGACCCCGTCCTTCTCGCCCGGCCGCATCGGGCGCGTCGTGGCCGAGATCGACAGCGCGATGTCGGGATCGCCCGCCAGCATCTTTTTCGAAATGGTGGTCTTTCCCGCGCCCGACGGGGAGGATAGGACGAACAACACGCCGCGGCGATCGAGATGCATAGTTTCAGCCATTGGGGCTATTTGCGCGAGGGAGCGCGGCGGTCAAGCGCGAAGGGGCAGGATCATCTTCGGAATTTCACGCAAGGGCTGGTTCGTCGCGGCGGCGCTGATGCTGCTTTTCACCGCCATATTGTTCGCGATGGGGCGCCCGCCGATCTGCCCGTGCGGCACGGTCAGCCTGTGGCACGGCACCGTCCAGTCGAACCAGAACAGCCAGCAGGTGTCGGACTGGTACAGCTTCAGCCACATCATCCACGGCTTCATCTTTTTCGGCCTGTCGCGCTGGCTGATGCCCCGCGCGCCGTTGGGCGCCGCGCTGGCGCTCGCGATCGGGGTCGAAGGCGCGTGGGAGATATTGGAAAATTCGCCCATCATCATCGACCGCTATCGCGAGGTGACGATGGCCTATGGCTATGCGGGCGATTCGATCCTCAATTCGGTGAGCGACGCCGGTTTCATGATTCTCGGCTTTCTCGCCGCAAGCCGGATGCGCTGGTGGGCGACGCTGGCGATCGCGATCGTCTTCGAACTCTTCACCCTCTGGACGATCCGCGACAATCTGACACTCAACGTGCTGATGCTCGTCGCGCCGGTCGAGGCGGTGAAAGAGTGGCAGGCAGGCGGCTGACCCGTCAGTGAACCGATGGCCGGGGGGCGCCGTTCGCCTCGACGGGAATCGCGGGCGGCAGGGCGTCGCCGATCTGACGACCGTCGGGTGCGTCGATGCCCGCGTAGACATCGACCACGCCCTCCGACGCCGCTTTCGGGTCGGCCGCATGCGCCGCTTCCGCGGCGCGGCGCGCGTCTGCGCGATCGGCCCACTTCTTGGTCAGATAAGCGGCGGCGGCGGTCGCCGCGATCACCGCATAGCGCTGGGGGAACAGGCGCCGTGCCGCGAACAGCGTGCCGGCGCCGATCATCGCCCCGGCCACCGGATGTCCCTTTTCGTGCCCGATCCCGCGGCCGAGCAGGCTGCCGACGATGCGTGCCATCATTGTCACTCTCCTTCGACGCTATCAATCCGCGACGGGCGATTCGGGTTCCGAACCCAGCATCGTGCGCGGATCGACCAGCCGGTCGAACGTCGCCGGGTCGACATAGCCCAGGTCCAGCGCCGCTTCGCGAAGCGTGGTGCCGCGTTCGTGCGCCTGCTTGGCGATCTTGGCGGCCTTGTCATAGCCGATTTCGGGCGCCAGCGCGGTGACGAGCATCAGCGACCGATCGACCAGATCGGCGATCCGCGCCTCGTTCGCCTCGATCCCCTCGACGCAGCGCATCGCAAAACTCTCCATGCCCGTCGCGAGCAGGTCGATCGACCGCAGCACATTGGCGCCGATCAGCGGCTTGAAGACGTTGAGTTCGAGATGACCCTGCATACCGCCGACCGTCACCGCCTGGTGGTTGCCGATCACCTGGGCCGCGACCATCGTCAGCATTTCGCACTGGGTCGGGTTGACCTTGCCCGGCATGATCGAGCTGCCCGGTTCGTTCGCGGGCAGCGACAGTTCGCCGAGCCCCGCGCGCGGTCCCGATCCGAGCAGGCGAATGTCGTTGGCGATCTTGGTCAGCGCGACCGCCAGCGTGTTGAGGCGCCCCGACAGATCGACGAGCACGTCGTGGCTGGCCAGCGCCTCGAACTTGTTCGGCGCGCTCACAAAGGCGACACCGGTGATCGCCGCGATTTCGGTCGCAAAGTCCTCGGCGAACCCGGCGGGCGCGTTGAGCCCGGTCCCGACCGCGGTGCCGCCCTGCGCGAGCCGGGTGATCGCATGGTCGATCATCGGTTCGGTACGCGTCCGGCACAGCCTGAGCTGCGCGTAATAGCCCGAAAATTCCTGCCCCAGCGTCAGCGGTGTCGCGTCCTGCAAATGGGTGCGGCCGATCTTGACGATCCCGTCCCACGCCTTTGCCTTGGCGAGCAGTGCGTCCATCAGCCGATCGAGCGCGGGCATCAGCCGGCGCCGCATGGCCAGCGTCGCGGCGACGTGCAGCGCGGTGGGGAAACTGTCGTTCGACGACTGGCTGCGGTTGACGTCGTCGTTGGGATGCACGGGCGCCTTGCCGCCGCGCGCGCCGGTCAGCATTTCATTGGCGCGCCCCGCGATCACCTCGTTGACGTTCATGTTGCTCTGGGTACCGCTGCCGGTCTGCCAGATGACGAGCGGGAACTGCTCGTCGTGCCTGCCGGCGACGACTTCCTGGGCCGCCGCCTCGATCGCGTCGGCCTTTTCGGCCGACAGGCCGTGCCTGCGGTTGACGCGCGCCGCCGCCTGTTTGACCAGCGCGAGCGCGTGGACGATCTCCACCGGCATCCGTTCGCGGGCGCCAAAGGGGAAATTCTCTATCGACCGCTGCGTCTGCGCGCCCCAATAGGCGTCGGCCGGCACCGCTATCTCGCCGATGCTGTCGCTTTCGATCCGCGTTTCGCTCATCCCAATATCATCCTCGTCACCAGCACCGCGCCGACCCAGATCGCCGCGACCAGCCCCAGCATCTGCCAATAGCCGCCGTCACCGACGCGCCGTTTCAGCCATGCCGCCGCGACCCAGACGAGCAGAAGCGCGGGGGTCAGGGCAAACAGGCTGAACCGCAACAGGCCGTCGGCGATCTGTCCGCGCGGATAATGGCTCTCGATATAGGCATAGCCTTCGGCACCCCACCAAAAGGCGGCGGTCAGCACCACCATCCCGGCGAGTGCCCAATATTGCCAGAACCGGCTGGGGGGCCAGGACGGGCCCGCCACGCTATTTCCGCTTGCCGAAATCCACCGTCACGACGTTCGATCCGTCCTCGCTCGAAACGTCGGGACGGTCGTTGTCGGGCTCGTCATGCGGCTCGGGATCGGCCAGCTCGTCTTCGCTCACCTGGAATTGCAGGCCGAAATCGACCGAGGGATCGACGAAGGCGGTGATCGCCGCATAGGGAATGGTCAGCATCGTCGGGGTCTGGTTGAACGACAGGCCGACGCTGAAATGATCGTCCTCGACCGACAGGTCCCAGAAACGGTTCTGGAGCACGATGGTCATTTCGTCGGGGAATTTGGCGATCAGATGCCCCGGAATCGCGACGCCGGGCGCCTGCGTCTTGAAGGTGATATAGAAATGATGCTCGCCGGGCAGGCTTTCCTGGCCTTCGACCTGACTCAGGACGCGGCCGACCACGGCGCGCAGCGCGTCCTGCACGATTTCGTCATAGGGAATCAGGCTGTCGCGAACGTCTTCACTCATGGCGGTGGGGGATGAACGGCGCGCGTTCGCTGGTCAAGAGGGGAGAGTCACCTTGCGCGGCGAAAAGTGAGTGCTATGGGGGCGCCATGCGAACCGCCACCGTCCAGCGCACGACCAAGGAAACGGATATCGCCATCACCGTCAATCTCGACGGAAGCGGCGACTATTCGGTGTCCACCGGCATCGGTTTCCTCGACCATATGGTCGAACAATTGTCGCGCCACTCGCTGATCGACATTGCGATGCAGGTAAAGGGCGACCTCCACATCGACCAGCACCACACGGTCGAGGACAGCGCGCTCGCGCTGGGCGAAGCGGTGGCCAAGGCGCTTGGCGACAAGCGCGGCATCGCCCGCTATGGCGAGGCGCATGCGCCGATGGACGAGACGCTGACCCGCTGCGTCCTCGACATTTCGGGGCGCCCGCACTGCGTCTATAGATCGGCCTTCTCGCAGCCGCGGCTGGGGGAAATGGATACCGAGCTGTTTCCGCACTGGTTCCACAGTTTCGCGCAGACCGCGGGCATCACGCTCCACATCGAAACCCTGTATGGCGAGAACAACCACCACATCGCCGAGAGCCTGTATAAGGCGCTGGCGCGCGCGCTGCGCCAGGGCGTCGAGATCGACCCGCGCAAGGGCGATGCGATCCCGTCGACCAAGGGGGTTCTTTAGGATTCTCCGATGAGCGCCATTGCCCTGATCGACTATGGCGCCGGCAACCTTCGTTCGGTGCACAACGCGCTTGTCGCGGCGGGCGCCGAGGATGTTGCGGTGACGGCCGATCCCCATCTCGTCGGGCGGGCCGACCGCATCGTGCTGCCCGGCGTCGGCGCGTTCGCGGCCTGCATGAACGGGCTGGCCGCCATCCCCGGCCTGATCGAGGCGATGGACCGGCGCGTGCGCGGCGAAGGCGCCCCCTTCCTGGGCATCTGCGTCGGGATGCAATTGCTCGCCGACGCGGGCGAAGAGCATGGGATGCACCAGGGGCTCGGCTGGATCGGCGGAACGGTGCGGCGTTTTGAGGAAGGTTTCGGGTATCGGTTTCCGCATATGGGGTGGAATGACGTCGTTCCCCTTGCCGGGGAAGTCGGGAAGCCAGCCGCCAACGATTTGGCAGGAGCTTGCCATCCTGTCCTTGGGTTCGGCGAAGCCTATTTCCTGCATGGCTATTATTTTCAGGCAAGTCAGCCGCGCGACGTTCTGGCATTAAGCGACCACAGCATCATGTTCCCGGCAGCGGTCGGCCGCGACAATATTCTGGGCGTCCAGTTCCACCCCGAAAAGAGCCAGGCCTATGGCCTCGCGACGTTGGAAAGATTTCTCGCATGGCGCCCGTAATTTCCGCCCTCCCCTTCAGGGGAGGGCAGCGAGACTTGCGAACTTGTTCGCTAGTCGCAGCGGGTGGGGGCCATCGGCCTTGCGCCACCGCGCTGGCCCCCACCCCAACCCCTCCCCTGAAGGGGAGGGGCTTTAGGAACATGCCATGCCGCTGACCATTTTCCCCGCGATCGACCTGAAGGGCGGGCAGGTGGTGCGGCTCGCCGAGGGTGATATGGCGCGCGCCACCGTCTATGGCGACGACCCCGCCGCGCAGGCCCGCCTGTTCGCCGGCGCCGGCGCGACGCACCTGCATGTCGTCGATCTCGACGGCGCGTTCGCGGGGGAAAGCGTCAATGGCGCGGCGGTCGAATCCATCGTCGCGGCCTTTCCGGGCAAGGTTCAGGTCGGCGGCGGTATCCGCGACCGCGCCGGGGTCGACCGCTGGCTCGCGCTCGGCGCCTGCCGCGTCGTCATCGGTACCGCGGCCTTGAAAGACCCGGACTTCGTCAAATCGGCGGCGCGCGACATGCCGGGGCGGATCGTCGTCGGGGTCGACGCGCGCGACGGGATGGTCGCGACCGAGGGCTGGGCGGATGTTTCCGACGTGCGGGTCGAGGATCTGGCGCGCCGCTTCGAGGATGCGGGCGTCGCGGCGCTGCTTTTCACCGACGTCGGTCGCGACGGGCTGCTGAAAGGATGCAATGTCGAGGCCACGGTCGCGCTCGCGCGGGCGGTCGATATTCCGGTGATCGCGAGCGGCGGCGTCGCCGATATCGGGGATATTCACGCGCTGCGGCCGCACGTCGCCGACGGCATCGAAGGCGTGATTACCGGCCGCGCGCTCTATGACGGCCGCCTCGGCCTGGCCGAAGCGATTGCGGCGGGGCGGGCGTGAGGGTGGGCGCCATCCTTTTTTCCGTTTGCCCTGAGCCTGTCGAAAGGCCGTCCTTCTTTGACATCGAAGAGGAGAAGGGTGCTTCGACAAGCTCAGCACAAACGGATTTTGGATATATTTTTCCATGACCGTCCGCGTCCGCGTCATCCCCTGCCTCGACGTCGCCGACGGGCGCGTCGTCAAGGGCGTCAATTTCGTCGACCTGCGCGACGCGGGGGACCCGGTCGAGGCCGCGCGCGCCTATGACGCTGCGGGCGCCGACGAGCTGTGCTTCCTCGACATCAGCGCCAGCCACCAGGGGCGCGGCACCCTGCTCGAGATGGTGAGCCGCACCGCCGAAGTGTGCTTCATGCCGCTGACCGTCGGCGGCGGCGTGCGCAGCGCCGAGGATGCGCGCGCGCTGCTGCTCGCAGGCGCCGACAAGGTCGCGGTGAACAGCGCCGCGGTTGCGCGGCCCGAGCTCGTCGCCGACATCGCCGACCGCTTCGGCAGCCAGTGCGCGGTCGGCAGCATCGACGCGCGCCGCGTTGGCGAGGGGCGCTGGGAAATCTTCACCCACGGCGGGCGGACGCCGACCGGGGTCGATGCGCTCGATCATGCCGTCCGCCTGGCCGAACTCGGCGCCGGCGAACTGCTCGTCACCAGCATGGACCGCGACGGGACCAGGGACGGCTACGACCTTGCGCTGACCCGCGCGATCGCCGATGCGGTGAGCGTGCCGGTGATCGCGAGCGGCGGGGTCGGCAATCTCGACCATCTCGTCGCCGGCGTCCTCGAAGGCGGGGCAAGCGCGGTGCTCGCCGCCAGCATCTTCCATTTCGGCGAGGCAAGGATCGCCGACGCGCACGCCCGCCTCGCCGCGGCCGGACTTCCCGTCCGCGCGCATTGATTGCGGGCTGGCGCTCCGGCGGGGCGGCTGCAATAAGCGGCGTATGACGAGCCCGATCCGCCGCTATGCCCCCGAAGCCTTTCCCATCCTGGGTTTCGTGGCGGCGCTTGCGAGCTTCGCCATGCCGCTCAATCCCTTCCTGGTCGGGCTGGTTCTGGCCGGTGCGGTCGTCGCGGCGGTCCATCATGCCGAGGTCATCGCGCACCGCGTCGGCGAGCCGTTCGGCACGCTGATCCTCGCGCTTGCGGTGACGGTGATCGAGGTCGGGCTGATCCTGACGCTGATGCAGGCCGAACCCGGCAAGGCGGCGACGCTGGCGCGCGATACGGTGTTCGCGGCGGTGATGGTGATCCTCAACCTGCTGATGGGGCTCTGCCTGCTCAGCGGCGCGATCCGCCACCACGAACAGCGGTTTCAGCGTACCGGCATCGGCGCGGCGCTCGCGACGCTGACCGTGCTGACGGTCGTCACGCTGGTGCTGCCCAATTTCACCTCGAGCGCCGCCGGACCGCGCTATTCGGACGCACAGCTCGCCTTTGTCGCGGCGGTGTCGCTGATCCTCTATGCGACCTTTGCGCTCGTGCAGACGGTGCGGCACCGCGATTATTTCCTGCCCGATGGCGAGGCACAGGACGAACCCGACGCGCATGCCGCGCCGCCGGACAACCGGCGCACGGCCTTGTCGGGCGCTCTGTTGCTCGCCAGCCTGTTCGCGGTGGTGATGCTCGCCAAAAACCTCTCGCCGGTGATCGGCGACCTGCTCGCGGCGGCCGGGGCACCCCCGGCGGTGCTCGGCGTGCTGATCGCGGCGTTGATCCTCGCGCCCGAGGGGCTGGCGGCGGTGCGCGCGGCGAAGGCCGATCGGTTGCAGACCAGCCTCAACCTCGCGCTGGGATCGGCGCTCGCGACGATCGGACTGACGATCCCGGCGGTCGCGATCCTGTCGATCGTCGCCGACATGCCGATCAGCCTGGGCCTCGACGCCAAATCGACGGTGTTGCTGTTCCTGTCGCTGATCGTCGCGTCGCAGACGCTGGCGAATGGGCGGACGACGGTGCTGCAGGGCACGATCCACCTGATGCTGTTCGCGATCTACCTGTTCACGACCTTCGTGCCTTGACTTGAACCGTCCCCGCCTTCGCGGAGACGACGATATGCAATTCAGGTCTTGCGAACGAACACCGTTCCCGCCGAATACCCCGCCCCGAACGAGCAGATCAGCCCGGTGTCGCCCGCCGCCATATCCTCGTGGTTCAGGTGAAAGGCGATGATCGATCCCGCGCTCGACGTGTTGCCATAGGTGTCGAGCACCGTCGGGCTCTCGTCCTCGCTCGCTTCGTGGCCCAGCACGCGCTGGGCGATCAGCCGGTTCATGTTGGTGTTCGCCTGGTGCAGCCACAGGCGGCGCATGTCGGCGCCCGCGAGTCCCAGCGTCTCCATTTCCCGGGCGATCATCGCTGCGACCATCGGCACGACTTCCTTGAACACCTTGCGCCCTTCCTGGACGAACAGCTTGTCGGTCCTCGGCCCCGACTGGTCGATGGCGCCGTGGGTGCGGTTCAGAAAGCCGAAGTTGTTGCGGATATTGTTCGAAAAGACGGTTTTCAGCCTGGTGCCCAATATGTCCCAATGCCCCGCCGGCGCGATGCCTTTATCTTCGACCAGGATCGCCGTCGCGACGTCGCCGAAAATGAAATGGCTGTCGCGGTCGCGCCAGTTGAGGTGCCCCGAACAGATTTCGGGATTCACGACCAGCACGCTCTTCGCGTGGCCGGCGCGGATATAGTCGGCCGCCGTCTGGATGCCGAAGGTCGCCGAGGAGCAGGCGACATTCATGTCGAAGGCGAAGCCGTCGATGTCCAGCGCGTCCTGAATCTCGATGGCCATCGCCGGATAGGCGCGCTGCATGTTCGACGCCGCGCACAGCACCGCATCGACATCCCTTGCGTCGCGCCCGGCGCGGGCAAGCGCGTCCTTCGCCGCCGCGACGCCGATCTCGGCAAGGATCGACGGCTCGTCGTTCGACCGCTCGGGCAGTCGCGGCGCCATATGCTCGGGGTCCAGGATTCCCGCCTTGTCGACGACATGGCGCGATCCGATGCCGCTCGCCTTCTCGATGAATTCGACGCTGGATTCGGTCAGCTCGGTGACGTCGCCCGCCGCGATCGCCTCGGCATATTTTTTGTTGTGCAGTGCAACATAATCGTTAAAACTGGCGACAAGTTCTTCGTTCGAGATGGTTTCGGCGGGGGTGAACAGGCCGGTTGCGGACAGGACCGGCTGCGGTGCGTTGGGCATGATGGCTCTCTCGCGTGTCTTATGGTTTCAAGACGGTGATTAGGCCCGGTCCCCGCGCGGCGCAACGCCCGACAGGCTTGCTGAACCCGTCCCGACATCATGGTTAACCAGCCGCTAACCAATCTGGTGGCATATTGGCAGATGCAGGCCTCCGGGGGATGGCTTTCCGGGCGCCGTGCGGGAGCATGACCATGGCGACGCGTTCAGGACCGGCAGCAGGCGATCTCTCGATCGCGGAAATCAAGGAATTTGCGGGCTTTCCCGCCGCCACCCAGCGCTATATCCGCCGGTCGCTCGATATCGGACTCGAACGCGACGACGCGATCGCACGCTGGTCGCGCGACATGGTCGAAGAGACCGCGATCCGCGTACAGGCGAAAATCTATCGGCGGCTGGGCGACATCCGCTCGCATATCCCCGACGACAGCGGCCTCGATGCGCTCGAAGGCTTCATGGCACCGCTCGTCACCGTGTCGGCGTTCGATCTGGGCCAGGACCGGCTTCCCGGCTTCGCGGCCTATCGTTTCCTTTACGAACGACTGCTCGGTGCGCATGCGCGGCCGTGGCTGCCGGGCGCCTTTTGCGCCGCGGCGTCGCTGCCGCATCTGCATCCGGACAAGCGCAAGCTGCTGCTCCAGTCGATCAGCGAAGCGGCCGCGACGGCGCCCGGCTGGTCGGCGCGCGAGCCGAGCTTCTATCCCGAATGGGTCGACAAGATCGACGAGACCAAGCCCGCCAACTAGGGTCCCGACCAAGGCGCGTCAGGGCAGGAGATCGAGGCTGCCGAGCGCCAGCGCCTGGCGGGCCGGACGCTCGGCCATCACCGCGAACATCTCGTCGCCGCGCGCGGTGCGTTCGACGTTCATCGATGCGAAAACCGCCATGAAATAGCCGCTGAGCGCACCGACCCGATAATCGCTCCACAGCGCGTCGGCGTCGGGCGCGATGCCGCGGTCGCGCAGCGCCGCGATCCAGCGATCGAAGGCGGGGCGGTCGGCCGCGGCCCGTTCGGCCGGGTCGGCGATGCTGGTGCCCACCAGATAGGCCAGGTCGGCGGCGCCGCTGCCGCGCCCCAGCGTCTGCCAGTCCACCAGCCAGCACCCGCGTCCGTCGGGGGCAAAGAGAATATTGTCGATCCTGAGGTCGCCGTGCACGATCGTCCGCGCGGCGGGCGTGCGGGTCAGATAGGCCTCGAGCCGCTCGACGAGCCCGGCACCGACGTCGAGTATCTCGGGCGCCAGCCGGCCGACGTACCGCTCGCGAAAGCCGAGATAGAGTTGCGGGAACAGCGCGCGGACCAGGTCGCCGCTGTCGCGCGCCAGCCACGGCAGCGTGTCGAGCCGCGCATCGTTCCACAACAGCGCGTGCAATCCGGCGGCCGCCTCGATGCAGGGGGCCAGCCCGTCCAGGCCCAGCCCCGCCAGCTGATCGCCCTGGCGCGCGGGCGCGAGATCGTCGAGCAACAGGATGAAATCGACGTCGTTCGGGGCGATTTCGGCATGGTGGCAATGCGGCGCGGCAACCCCGCTGCCCGCCGCCAGCTCGCGATACCAGCTCACTTCCTTGACATAGGTGCCGGTCAGCGCCGCGATGTTGCGGCTCGCCTCGTCGTGGCTCGGGCATTTGGCGACGACGCTGGCGGGCGCGTCGACGCGATCCGCCCAGTCGAGCGTCAGGCGAAAGCTGTCGCACATCTGGCCGGTTCCGACCTTTTCGGTCGCGAAGCCGCGCAGCGCGGTCACCGGCTGGCCGAGCCGGGCCGCGAGCCACGCCGGGGTCATCGCCTCCGGCGACGTCGGAAAGCTCATCGCACGGGGTCCATCGGGCCCGTGAGCCCGGTCGGCGCGTGCGGACCGACGAACAATTGCTCGAGCACCCCGACGCCGCGGTGCAGGCTGTCGCCGTCCGCCAGTTCGGCGGTGACAAGCGCCTGGATATGCAGCGCGAGCGGATTGCCCCAGTGCCGGTCTTCCTCGATCAGCCGGTCGTGCGCGACCGCCGGATCGGGACCGTGGTCGAGCCCGTGGCTCCATTGCGGGTGGGTATAGCCGAGCCCGCTCATCGCGAACACCGGCCCCGACGGCGTCAGCCGCAGCGAGCGGCCGGGGTCCAGCTCTACATCGAGCCGGGCCAGCCGCCGCGTCCCGGCGTCCCACGTCGCCGCAAAGCTCGCGCCGTCGAAATGGCGCTCGGTGCCTCCGTCGCTTACGACCACCGCGCGGCGGTTCCACGGGGTGCCGTCGCCATCGTCGTTGCTGTGGAAAAAAAGCGAACGGTCGGCGAAATTGCACGGCGTCCACAGCCAGAAGAACTGGTTGAAATTGCCGTCGGGCGGCGGTTGCGGTTCGCTCGCGCCGACGGGACGAATGCCCCAGCTCCGATCGCGGGTTCCCGCGCAGTCGGCGCCCAGATCGATCCGGACGCCATCGACCGAAAGCCAGCCCGACCAGCGGCCGTTCTGCGTCATCCGGGTGTAGTCCATGAACATCCGGGTGCCGTTGCGGCGCACGAAGCGCGGCTCCTCGATCGGGAAATGGCGCCCCGTGAAGCTCAGCTCGCCCGCAAGCGGGCCATCGTTCGGGGCGATCCGCACCGTGACGCGCTCGAGCGGGGCGTCGATGACGATCGCGATCGGGCCGACCGACAGGTCGAGCCGCTCGCCGCCCGACCGCCGGCTCGCGCGAAGATTGTGCTGCACGCCGCCGACAAGGACGCTGACACTGGCATCGACAATGCCGAGCTGCGGATAGAATCCCATCGCCGCGGCCAGAAACAGCGACCCGTCGGCGCTATAGCCGTTGAAGAAATAGCGGTCATAGAAATTGCGGTCGGTGCCCGCAAAGGCCACCGGCTCGCTCGTCTGGTGCAGCGGATAATCGTCGCCTTTTGTCAGCATGAACCCTCATCCCGTTTTTTCTTGCAACCTAACGGGAAGACGGGCCGCGTCAATGCACCGGTGGATCGACCGGCGGGACCGCGCCGACGGGGGCGACAGGCTCTCCGGGCGCGCGCGGCGGCATCGCATCGGGCGGGATGTCGCAGATCTGCATGTCGGGGGTCGGCACTTCGGCCAGGTTGCGCACCGTCACGTCGATGGCCCCGGCCGCGGCGTCGATGCGCAGCGCGTTGAAGCTCGGCGGGGTCGACCGGATGCGCCGCGACAGCGTTCCCGCGCCGATCATACGGATCGGACCTTGCGCGGTCGGCTTGGTGAGGTCGAATGCATCATGGACATGCCCGGTGAGCACCGCGGCGACTCCGCGCGCCGCAAGCTCGCCCAGGGCGTGTTCGCCGCCGCGGGTCAGGGCGCGGCCGCTGGTCCCCGCCTCGACGAGCGGGTGATGGGCGGTCACCAGAACCTGCGTTCCGGGCGGCTGCGCGTCGATCGCGGCGAGCGTCTTCGCGAGCGCCCTTCGCGTCACGCAGCCTTTCGACCAGTCGAGCCGCCATTGCGCGCGTGCCGTCGTCTTCAGCGGCACGATCGCGACGCCGGGCAGGTCGAGTTCGCGTTCGAGCACGTCCTTGATGCGGCCGATGCGGCGATAGGGGTGGAGGAAGCGTTCGACGGGGTTGAAATAGGGCAGGTCGTGGTTGCCGACCTCGACCGTCACCGGCACCTCGAGTGCGCCGATCCAGTCGCACGCGGCGGCGAATTCGCGCGACCGGGCGCGCATCGTCAGGTCGCCGGTGACCAGCACCGCATCGGGCGCTTCGCGGCGGACGCAATCGCCAAACCAGGCCAGCGCCGCCGGATCTTCCAGGCCGAAATGCAAGTCACTGATATGAAAGACCTTTATCATGCGGTGGCCAGAAAGGCGACAGTACTGGTATTGCCCCAGACTTGGCTATAGGCGCGAAGTTCGGCAATTTCCCCGTCGAGCTCGACCGCGATCGGCGCGGAGCTTTCGAGCGTCAGCATCGCCGCCGTTGCGATCGCTTCGCTCGGCCCGTCGCGAAAATCGCCCCCCAGCCACGCCAGCCCATGCCGCAGGATGTCTGCGGCCGATTCGGCCAGGACGCCGTGGGCGCGAATGCCGCGCGGTGTCGGGGTCAGCACGATCGCCGGATAGTCGGCGCCGTCCGGTGCGACGCGCACCCCCGGGGCTTCGAGCATGGCGGCGAGCGCCTCGGGCGCCTCTTGGCTCGCTTCGATCAGGCCGTCGCTCCGCAACGTCTCCCGCACCTCGGCCCAGCGCGTCGCCGGCCCGGCGACGAGGGTGATATAGGCATCGCCCGCGTCGCAGCGGATGATCGGCGGGAAAATCCTGCGCGCGCGGCCCGAAAGTGCATCCGACAGTATTTCGTCGGCCGTGCGGTCCCCGTGCAGAGCTTTCGACAGCAGGTTGAGCGTCCCCCCGGGCAGCGGCACGATCGCACCGTTCCAGCCTTTCGCGGCGCCGGCAGCGGCGTTGATGGTCCCGTCTCCCGTCCAGACGAGCAGCGTGTCGATCCCCGCCCTGGCGAGCGCGTCGGCATCTGGAAGCCCGGCATCGGGCAGGGTGAAGGTCGCGACAAGCGGCGTGCCGGCCTCGCGGCAGCGGCCGGACAGGGTTTCGAGCATGATTTCATCATGGCTCCCGCTTCGGCTATTGCAGACGAGGGCGGGACGCCGGACAGCATGGGTCATGCCTGTCCTACGCACGAGGCGAGAAAAGGTGACGGCGCTTGTCGTGACCCGCGACGCGCGGTAGGGGCGCGGGACGCGCAGGCAAGGACGGCGGCTTTTGATCAAATTTCTGTTCGTGGCGATTCTCCTGCTGCTGCTGTTCGGGGGCGGAGCCAAGATGGTCGTCGCCGGTGGCGCGCGATCACTGAACGCGGCCGACCGCCTGCTCGGTTCGGGCGACGGTGCCCAGCTTTTGATCGCCGACCAGCCCTATGGCCGCGGACCGCGCCAGTCGCTCGACGTCTGGGGGCCGGAGGGGACGCAGGCGGGGGATCGCTTGCCCGTCGTGATCTTCTTTTACGGCGGCGGCTGGAACAGCGGGGATCGCAAAAGCTATGGCTTTGCGGGGCGCGCGCTCGCGCAGCAGGGCTTCCTGACGATCATTCCCGATTATCGGCTGACCCCCCGCGCCCAGTGGCCCGATTTCCTGATGGATAGCGCGGCGGCGGTCGCGTGGGTTCGCGAGCATGCCCCGGCGATCGGCGGCGACCCGGATCGCATCGCCCTGATGGGTCATTCGGCGGGCGCCTATAATGCGGTAATGCTCGCGCTCGACCCGGACTGGCTGCGTAAGGCGGGAAGCGATCCGTCGGCGATCCGGGGTGTCGCGGCGCTGGCCGGCCCCTATGATTTCCTCCCGCTTGAAAAGGGCGGCAGCGCCGACAAGGCGATGGGCAAGGTGCGCCCGGCCGAACGGACGCAACCGATCACCTATGCGCGCGGCGACGCCCCGTCCCTGTGGCTCGCCACGGGCGAGGACGACGATGTCGTGCGTCCGCGCAACAGCCGAAATCTGGCGGCGGCGATAGAGCGCGCCGGCGGCGACGCGACGTTGCGCCTCTATCCGGGCATGGGCCACACGGGCATCGTCATGGCGCTGTCGGCGCCGTTTCGCGGCAAGGGGCCGGTGCTGGCGGACGCGACCGATTTTCTGCGCGGCGTTACGGCGCGCCGCGTCGCGCCGATCGAAGCCGCGGCGCAATGACCCCGCCGATCTCCGCGATCGTGATGGCCGGCAGCCGCCCCGGCCCGGACCCGTTGCTGACCGGCAGCGGCGTGACGACCAAGGCGTTGCTGCCGATCGCGGGCAAACCGATGCTCGCGCATGTCGTCGACGCGCTGCGCGCCGCGCCCGGGGTCGGGTCGATCATCGTTCTGGCGCAAGACAGCGCGCGGCTTGCCGCCGAGCCCACGCTTGCCGGCATCGACAACCTGCACTTCGCCGATTCGGGACAGGGAATCAGCGCGTCGCTCGCGGCCGCGCTTCCGCCGGGCGACACGCCGGTTCTGGTGACGACCGCCGACAATGTCCTGCTCACGCCGGCAATGATCGCGGAGTTTCTGGCGGCTGCGGCCGAAAGCGATGTCGCGGTTGCGATGGTCGAAAAGGAGGTGTTGCTCGCGCGCTATCCCGAATCACGGCGCACCTGGCTCAAGTTCCGCGGCGGGTGGTGGTCGGGAGCGAACCTCTTTCGGCTTCGCGGACGCCGCGTTCTGCCGCTGCTGGATTTTTGGTCGCGGATCGAGCGCGACCGGAAAAAGGGGTTGAAGATCATCGCGGCCTTCGGTCCCGTGCTGCTGCTCGCGGTGGTCCTGCGGCTGATCACCATTCATCAGGGGGTGGCGCGCGCCGGCGCCCGTTTTGGATTGAAGGCTAACGTCGTGCCGATGTCCGACGGCGAAGCCTGCATAGACGCTGACAAGCCAGCCGATATCGAGTTGATCGAAAGGATCATGGCGGCGCGGGGCAAATAGGTGCACCCGCGAAAGGAGACTATGTCGTCGCAGTCAGCGCGCGGTCGATCGCTGCGATCGCCAGCGCCAATTCCTCATCATAGGGAAGCGTCGCGTCGATATCGACGATCGGCGCGCCGTTGAAGGTCAACTGCGGCACGGTTTCGACCTTGCGCGCGATCAAGGCGCGGTCGTGGTCGGGCTTGCGTGCCATGACCGTGTCGACATCGACGTGAAGCCGGATGACCAGCGTCGGCACATACGCCGCCATTTCGGCATAGAGCGCGCGCTCCTCGGCCTGGATCGCCGCGAGGTGCGAGGTCGTGGCACGTCCGGCGAGGATCGCGCCGTCGTGGAGGCCAGGGACTTCGATCTGCGGATACCGGTCGGTGACGATGGTGATGCCGGCGCGGCGGCGAGCCAGCAATTCCTCGAACTTCGCACGCCGCTTGCGCGATTTTCCGAGCGCGTAGCGTGCGGCGAAGCGGCCGGGGATCGGCTCGTCGCGTTCGCGCAGTCGGTCGGCGATGCCGTCGAGGAAGCGGTGGAGCGGCGGGCCGACGATCGGCCAGCGGCCGATACGACGCCCCTGTTCGCCCGACCCGAGACCGAGATAGCCCGCCTCGGCCGGGCGCGTTGCCCGGATATGCGCGAGCAGATCGGCCGACAGGGTGGACTTGCCCGACCCGTCGCTGCCGACGACGGCGATCAGGGGAGCGAGATCGCTCCCCATCGCGTCAGCTCAGTTCCTTGAAGAAGCCGATCATCTTCAACCCGCCGATGAAGAAGCGGACGACGACCAAGGCGGCATAAGCATAGATCCAGTTCCACTGGGCCGGGGTCAGCGCGTCGAAGTTGAAGTCGAGGCGCGCGAACCAGGTCAGGAAGACCGCGGTGGCGAGCAGGAACAGCTTGTTCTGCTCGCGCCAGATCATCCGCTTCCACCAGAAGGGATATTTGGGCTTCACCCAGCCCGACAGGCGCGGCAGGAGTGCGGGCACGTCCTTCGCCCATTCGGCATGCGCGGCGCCGAATTTTTCGCGCAGGAACTCTTCCTCGTAGATCGAGATGCGCTCATAGATCAGCACGGCAAGCAGAAAGACGATCGCACCGAACACCCAGCTTCCCGACAGCATCGCAAGGCCGGTGAAGTTCAGGATGCGCCCGACATAGAGCGGATTGCGCACCAGGCTGTAGGGGCCGGTCGTGTTGAGCTCGCTCGCCTCGGCGGCGACCTTGGCGCGGCCCGAGGTGCCGAGCGCGGCCCAGCCACTCGTGAAGATGCGGACGATCGCGCCCGCACTGGCGACCGCCAGCGATATCCAGAACCAGGCGCAATCGCCGGTCGCGGTCTGGAACGGACCCCAGTCCTTGGATACCCAGGCAATCAGCACCGAAATCGCGATGGTGATGTAGATATAGGTGCCGCGGATGAAAAAGAGGCGCTTGCCGCTGCGAGCGAGTTCTTGCTGGTACATGCTGTTCCGCCTGTTGGCCGCTGTGCGGCAAATTACGAGCCGTCCCCTCTAGCAAAGTTTGCGGCCAAAATAAGACCCAACCCGTCATCGTCACCAGCATGACGAAAGCAGGGTCAGACCAGCTTGAGCTTGCGCGCGGTCTTGCCGAGCGACGCGCGGTCGGCATGGGGCAGGGCGAAGCGCAGCGACAGCCAGATCGCGCCCGCCGCGATGAGGGCGATAAGCGGCAGCGCGGCGGCGTCGGGCAGGCGGCTCACCGCGAGCGCGAGCAGTCCGGCGGCGATGGTGATCGCGAGCCCGATCGCCGCGACCTTGGGGAACTGATGGTCGAAGGGCTGGAGTTGCTCGCCCGCCGCAAGCTGGATCATCGGAATGCCCGCCATGACGACAAGGCCGATGGCCATCGCCAGCGTCACCCCGGTCAGTTCGTCCATGTGGCCGACGATCAGCCAGCCGGCGCCCAGCGCCACGAGCACACCGAAGATACTCGCGGTGAGCTGGTGGCGAAAGGCGGCGACGACCTGGAGCACCGGCAGCGATATGCCGAGCACGGCCTCTATCGCGCGCGCGAAAAGCAGGATGACGACGGCTCCCTGCGCGACATGAGCCTGCGCGCCGAACAGGCCGAGCAGCGACGAACTGCCCGCCGCGAGAACCGCCGCGAGCGGCAGCGCGATCGCCGAAATCAACCGCGTCGCATAGGCATAGATGTCCGCGACCTGCCTCCGGTCGGCACGCTCGGCGCTCGCCGCGAGCGGCGCGAGGACATAGACGAAGGCGATGCGGACCAGCTGGACGACGCTCGACAGCTTGCGCGCGATGGTGAACAGGCCCGCTGCCGCCGCGCCGCCTGCCCCGGGGATGAGCAGATTGAGGATCAGCGCCGGTGCGTCGCCGAACAGTCGTGCGATGACGTTCGAGGGCAGGATCGACAGGCCGGCCCAAAAGGTGTCCGTCGCGGTCCGGCCACGCCACGGCCCGCGCCACAGGTCGCCGAAGCTGTAATAGCGCGCAAGCAGGCGGATACAGAGCAGAGCGGTGATCGCCAGCGAGCAGATATGGGCGATGAACAATCCCTTGAGGCCCAGTCCGCCGACGAAGAACAGGCCGGCGAAGACCAACCGCATGATCTGTTCCCACACGATGCGCAGCCGGATCTCGGCGCCGAACACCATCCGCGCGCGCATCGCCGACGTCGCGATCTCGACGAAGGCCCACAGGGGAAGTGCCCAGACGAAGAGCTGGATCGCGGGGACGACGAGCGGGCGATCGCGCGCCGCGACGTTGAGGAAGGGCGCAAGGTCGGCGGCGAAGAGCGCGATTGCTCCCGCGACGACCAGGCACGGTCCAACCCCGAACAGCATCGCGGTGCGCAGCGCCGCGGCGGCGTCGGCGTCGCTCGCCGACTGCGGCACGGTGCGCTGCATCGCGCTCGTCATGCCGAGGTCGAAGATATTCTCTATCAGGTTGATCGTCGCCCACAGCACCGCATAGAGGCCGTAGCCGGCGAGCCCGAACATCGCGACATAGAGCGGCTGGGCGACGATCTCGACCACCGCGCCGAGCCGCGCGAGGACGGTCGTGCCGAGCCCCTTCGCAACGTGGCGGCTGGTCACGGCTGACGCGGGGGCGGGCTCTTCGCTCATCGCTGCGCCCCTAAGTGGTATTGAGGCGAAAGAAAAGCTGTGTGCTCCCGCCTTCGCGGAGATACACGAATGCGATTCGATGGGGACATCACCCCCTTGCCGTCGCGGTTCATCGGGTCTAGGCGTCGGCCCGATTGCACAAGGGAGCCCGCGACATGGCCGAATTTCGCCTGCCCAAGAACAGCCGCGTGAAGAAGAGCGGCACGGTTCATACTGCCGAGGGCGCGACCAACGTCAAAAAGTTCAAGGTCTATCGTTACACTCCCGACAGCGGCGAGAACCCGCATTTCGACACGTTCGAGGTCGATCTCGACACGTGCGGGCCGATGGTGCTCGATGCGCTGATCAAGATGAAGAGCGAACAGGACAGCTCGCTGACTTTTCGCCGTTCGTGCCGCGAAGGCATCTGCGGCAGCTGTTCGATGAACATGAACGGCAAGAACGGCCTCGCCTGCACCACCGCGATCGAGGATCTGAAGGGCGACATCCGGATCACCCCGTTGCCCCATATGGAAGTCATCAAGGATCTGGTCCCCGACTTCACCCATTTCTATGCGCAATATGCCTCGATCGAGCCGTGGCTGAAAACCAAGACGACGACCCCGAGCGGCAAGGAGCGGCTGCAATCGCCCGCGGAGCGCGAAAAGCTGGACGGGCTGTACGAGTGCATCCTCTGCGCCTGCTGCTCGACGAGTTGCCCTAGCTATTGGTGGAACAGCGACAAGTTCCTTGGCCCGGCGATCCTGCTCCAGGCCTATCGCTGGCTCGCCGACAGCCGCGACGAGATGACCGGCGAGCGTCTCGACGAACTCGAGGATCCGTTCCGCCTCTATCGCTGCCACACGATCATGAACTGCGCCAATGCGTGCCCGAAAGGGCTCAGCCCCGCGCGCGCGATTGCCGAGATCAAGAAGATGGAAGCCGAGCGGCAGGTCTGATGACGGCTTGCGTCGACGGCGGCATGGCGAACCTCACCCCATGAATGACGGGATAGAAGAGCCGAAGCGCCGCGATAATTTCAGCGCCGAGGCGCTCGATGACGGCTGGGTGAGCTGGAACCTGAAGGATCCCAGCCGCTTCAACGCCTTTATCGAACCCCTGTCGGTGCGCCGTGAAGAACCCACGCCCGACGGCCGCCCCCGTGCGCGGGTCCGGATGCTGCCCGAGCGCAAGCACAGCAACCTTGGCGACAACGTCCATGGCGCGGTGACGCTCGCGCTTGTCGATATCGCGCTGTTTGCCGCCTCGCACCAGTTCGGGTCGCTCGATGCCGGCCATTCGGTGACGCTCGACCTGTCGACCCAATTTGTCGGGGCCGGCCGGATCGGCGAACCGATGGACGCCATAGTCGAACTGGTACGCGAAACCGGGCGACTGATCTTCCTGCGCGGCCTGGTCGTCCAGGGGGAGGGCGATGCGCATATCGTGCTGAGCTTCGCGGGTACGATCCGCAAGGCGAGCAAGCGCTGAATGACGCTGCTCGCGGTCTATGATGCGCTGGTTGCCGCCAGCGAGCTGAAGCCGGACCCCGAACAGCGCACCGCCGCCGAACGACTGGCGCTGCTGCAGGACGAGCTGGAGGCGGCGCCCCCGCGCGGCAGCCTGCTCTGGCGCATCGCGCGTCGCAAGCCGCCGTCGCCGCGCGGCGTGTATCTGTGGGGCGCGGTCGGTCGCGGCAAGTCGATGCTGATGGACCTGTTCTACGACCGACTCGCTATCCAGCGAAAGCGGCGCGTCCATTTTCACGCCTTCATGCAGGACGTGCATGCGCGGATGCGCGAGGTGCGGCGCACCGAGAGCGGCGACCCGATTCCGCAGGTCGCGGCCATGCTGACCGAGAATGTCCGCTGCCTCGCGTTCGACGAAATGGTGGTGAACAACAGCGCCGATGCGATGATCCTCTCGCGCCTGTTTACGGCATTGATCGAAGAGGGGGTCACCGTCGTTGCGACCTCGAACCGTCCGCCGCACGATCTCTACAAGGATGGGCTCAACCGCGAGCATTTCCTGCCCTTCATCGCCCTGATCGAAGAGCGGCTCGACGTGATGAGCCTCAACGGGCCGACCGACTATCGCCGCCATCGCCTCGGCGACGGCAAGCGCTGGTTCGTGCCCGCCGATGCTGCGGCGACCGAGGCGCTCTCGGCGGCTTTTTTCCGCCTGACCGATTATCCACCCGAAGACCGCGCGCACGTGCCGTCGCTCGACCTCGATGTCGGGGGCGGTCGCGCGTTGCGGGTGCCCAAGGCCCTGAAGGGCGTTGCCGTCTTTTCGTTCAAGCGCCTGTGCGGCGAAGCGCGGGGCGCGTCCGACTATCTGGCGGTCGCACGGCAATTCCACACCGTCATTCTGGTCGGCATTCCGCGCATGGGGCCGGAGAATCGCAACGAGGCGGCGCGATTCGTGACGCTGATCGATGCGCTCTACGAATATAAGGTCAAGTTGCTGGCGAGCGCCGCGGCCGAGCCCGACCAGCTTTACGTCGCGGGCGACGGCGCCTTCGAATTCGAGCGTACCGCCAGCCGCCTCGCCGAGATGCAGTCCGACGAATATCTCGCCCTAGGCCATGGCCAGGATGATGCTCCCGACAAACTTCCCCCAGCGCGATGAGTTGGCGGCGACATAAGTAAGGCTGCGGATGTAATGGACCTCGTGCGCGAGATGGCCGACTCCCTGTTCGACGACGCGTTTCCAGGTGCGAACCGGGCGCGGAGCGGCGGCTTCGATGCGCCCCGGCTGCACCGGCGGTAGCGGCAGCCCTTCAAATCCGCCGCTCGTCACGCGCGGATCGTCTGCGACAGCGCGGCAAAGCGCCTTCAGCCGCGCGACCGCGAGCCGGTTGACCACCGCGCGATCGCGACTCATCAATTCGAAGCTATGGCTGAAGGCCGAAAACTGGATCGCCTCGCTCTCTACGGCATGGGCGAGAGCGTCCCGCATCTCTTCCTTGGACATGGCGCACAACTGGGCCGGGCGAAAGCGACCGGGCTTGTCCATCAATCCGCTGACCGGAACTTCGCAGATGCCGTTGTGAAACCGCATGCCCAGATTGTCGGCGTCGAGGCCGATCCGGCATTCGCGGTCGCGATAGGCGGCGTTGAAGCTGCTGTCGTAGCGAAAATCGAGGGCGGCGAGGGCGCGAAGCGTATCGTCGTTGGCCCCGAAGTTCCCGGCGCGGAATGCCGTGGGCGGCCGTGCACCCGCGCGCTCCAATATGTCGCGGGCCAGGCCGATCAGCTTTTTCTGCGCGGCAAGGGAGAAATCGCCGATATTGCGGCCGAGTTGCTTGCCGACCGGGTTGAAGCGCGCGAATTTCAGCCATTCGGTGTGAATATGGAGCTGCACCTCATGGCCGCGCTCGACGATCGGCCGGACGATGTCGGCGATGATCCGGGGTCCATAGACGAGCGCGGGCATCGGATCGACGAAGAAAACACCCTTTATCCCGTGGGCTTCGAGCAGGTCCATCTGGAACAGGATCCCGAAATCGCCGTCGCGACAGCGGCCGAGGATCGAGCTTTCGAAATTGGCGCGCGCGTCGGCCCCCTTTTGGTAAAGGGCAGCCGACAATTCGGTGTCGAAGCTGATAATCGCCCGCGTCATGGCGATCGTGCGTAGCAAGAGGGCCTAAAAGGACGGTTAAGTGCCCTATAGGGCCTGAGCCCGGTCGATTCAGAAGCGCATGGTCATCGCGACGCCACCGCTCTTGGTATCGCCCCAGGGGAAAATCTGCACGCGGTCGCTCGCCTTGCGGGTGATCAGGAATCCCGACGCTTCGCCGATCGCCGCGCCGACGAGCACGTCGTGGACATGATGCTTCTTCGCCTCGACCCGGCTCAACCCGACGAAGGCCGCGACGATCTGCGCCGGAAGGCCGACTTCCCAGCCATAGCGGTTATGCAGCGTCGCCGCGGCGGCGAAGGACATCGATGTGTGGCCCGAGGGAAAGCTCTTGTTGTCGCTGCCATCGGGCCGGCGTTCGGGAAACGCCTCTTTCAGGCCATAGGTGACGCCTGCCGACACGCCGATGCTGCCGCCGGCCTGGAGCGCGCCGTCCCAGTCGCCCTGGACCGCGGGAACGCCGAGCGCAGCGACGACCAGCGCGTCGCGGGCGATCGATCCGGCATCGTCCCAGCCTTTTTCGCTGGCTTGCGCCGGGATACCCGCACCCAGCGATGCGGCCGCCAGGGCGGCTGCGAGATATATCTTCATGGCATCGGCTCTCCCTTGCGCCGGACGCCCCTACCGCCATTTGTCTTACGCCTGTCGCCGACGAACGCAAGATGGCTGTCCGCAGCCGCCGGATGCGCCAGGATGACCGACACGGCTTCACTCATGCACCCTCAAAAGATATTGCGAACTATTTGCAAAGAAAGCCGGTTTTTCCTCCTTTTCGCGGTTGTTTCGTTAACGGAATCGGCGTAGGGGCGTCGCCATCCTTGGGACCGGCAAGAGGCTTTGGCCCGTGCCCCCGCCGGTCTGTGAATCACTTTGCCGGGCTTGCCACGAAGGGAGTGCCGCGCACCATGGGACGTAAGAAGATCGCGCTGATCGGCGCCGGGAATATCGGCGGAACGCTGGCGCTGCTCGCCGCGCAAAAGGAACTCGGCGATGTCGTTCTGTTCGACGTGGTCGAAGGCGTGCCGCAGGGCAAGGCGCTCGACCTGTCGCAGGTCGGTCCGATCGCGGGCTTCGACGCGAAGATCACCGGTACCAATGATTACAAGGACATCGCGGGCGCCGACGTCATCATCGTCACCGCCGGTGTCGCCCGCAAGCCGGGCATGAGCCGCGACGATTTGCTCGGCATCAACCTCAAGGTCATGAAGGCGGTGGGCGAGGGCATCAAGGCGAACGCCCCCGACGCCTTCGTCATCTGCATCACCAACCCGCTCGACGCGATGGTCTGGGCGCTGCGCGAATTCTCGGGGCTGCCGCATAACAAGGTCGTCGGCATGGCCGGCGTGCTCGACTCGGCGCGATTCAGCCACTTCATCGCCGACGAATTCGACGTATCGGTGAAGGATGTGAACACCTTCGTGCTCGGTGGTCACGGCGACACGATGGTTCCCGTCGTCCGCTACTCGACCGTCAACGGCATCCCCGTTCCCGACCTCGTCAAGATGGGCCTGTCGACGCAGGACAAGATCGACGCGATCGTCAAGCGCACCCGCGGCGGCGGCGGCGAGATCGTCGCGCTGCTCGGCACCGGATCGGCCTTCTACGCGCCCGCAGCCTCGGGCATCGCGATGGCCGAAGCCTATCTGGGTGACCAGAAACGCATCCTGCCCTGCGCGGCCTATGTCGACGGCCAGTATGGCGTCGATGGCCTGTACGTCGGCGTGCCGGTGCAGATCGGTGCGGGCGGGGTCGAGAAGATCGTCGAAATCGAACTCGACGACGCCGACAAGGCGGGCCTGCAGGTCTCGGTCGACGCGGTCAAGGAACTGCTCGACGCGTGCAAGAATCTGGACCCTAGCCTAGCCTGATGGACGTGGGCCTGCTTCTTGTAATCCTGATTGGGGCGCCGATCATTGTGGTCGGCGGCATCCAGTTTCTGATTTTCAAGCTTGCAGGGGCCGCGACGCTTAGAGCGGTTTGTGCCGTTGCGGCGTCTTATTGTGCGTTCGTATTGGTGTCCTCTTACGGCGCTCCGCCGGTTTATGGAAACCGGGTCGCCTACGCGGGAATCGCAGACGGAATTACGGGAGTTCTACTTCTCGAATGTCTCGCGATTTTGCTCTGGCCGTTGGGGCGTCGCTTTTTCAGTTGGCTAGAGGCGCCGGCGCGCGGCTGATGCCGGAACAAAGATAGGAATAGATAAATGAGCATCCTCATCGACAAGAATACCAAGGTCATCACGCAAGGGATGACCGGTGCCACCGGCACTTTCCACACCGAGCAGGCGCTCGCCTATGGCACCAAGATGGTGGGCGGCGTGACGCCGGGGAAGGGCGGCACGACGCACATCGGTCTGCCGAACTTCAACACCGTTGAAGAAGCCAAGGCGGCGACCGGCGCGACCGCGAGCTGTATCTATGTTCCGCCGCCGTTCGCGGCCGATTCGATCCTCGAGGCGATCGACGCCGAGATGGAGTTGATCGTCTGCATCACCGAAGGCATCCCGGTACTCGACATGGTGAAGGTGAAGCGCGCGCTGTCGGGTTCGAAGTCGCGGCTGATCGGCCCGAACTGCCCCGGCGTGCTGACCCCCGACGAATGCAAGATCGGCATCATGCCGGGCAGCATCTTCAAAAAGGGCAGCGTCGGCGTCGTCTCGCGCTCGGGCACGCTGACCTATGAAGCCGTGTTCCAGACCACCAACGCCGGCCTCGGCCAGACCACCGCCGTCGGCATCGGCGGCGATCCGGTCAACGGCACCAACTTCATCGACGTACTCGAACTTTTCCTGGCCGACGACGCCACGAAGAGCATCATCATGATCGGCGAGATCGGCGGCGACGCCGAGGAGCAGGCGGCGCAGTTCCTGATCGACGAAGCCAAGCGCGGCCGCAAGAAGCCGATGGTCGGCTTCATCGCGGGCCGCACCGCGCCTCCGGGCCGCCGCATGGGCCACGCCGGCGCGATCGTGTCGGGCGGCAAGGGCGACGCCGAAAGCAAGATCGCGGCGATGGAAGCCGCCGGCATCACCGTGTCGGCCAGCCCGTCCGAACTCGGCACGACGCTGGCGGAGGTTTTGAAGGAGCGGGTGTGATTTCAGGGCAACCTGCCAATTCGTGTGTCCCCGCGAAGGCGGGGACCCATTGCAGCGTTGCATGGGTCCTCGCCTTCGCGGGGACACACGGATGGGGTGCTTGAGATGGTCCGCCCCGGCTATGTTTACATCATGGCAAGCCGGAAAAACGGGACCATCTATATCGGCGTGACGAGCGACCTGCCCCAACGGGCATGGCAACATCGCGAAGGCATGGTCGAAGGTTTTACAAAGGATTATAGTTGCACACTGCTGGTATGGTTCGAGATGTTCGAAAGCATTCATGACGCCCGGCAGTTTGAAGCGCGAATGAAGAAATGGAAACGGGCTTGGAAGATCAAGCGAATTGAGGAACGAAATCCCGATTGGACCGATCTATTCGAGACGCTTGTTTAGTCCCCAAAAGATGGGCCCCTGCCTTCGCAGGGGCACAGCGAGTGAAATGATATGAACCTCGAACGACAGAGCTTTGACATCGACGAGCCGCAGGCGGGGCCGAGTTGGGCGCCGAAGAACTGGCCGCCCACCCTCAGCGACGACTGGACCGCTGCACTGGACCCGCAGCAGATGCAGGTCGCGGTCAAGGCGGCCGCCGCGAAAGCCGGCGCTCCGTTGTCGAACGCGGAGGTCGAGCGCGCGGCGGACGATTCGATCCGCGCGATGATGCTGATCCGCACCTATCGCGTGCGCGGTCACCTTGCCGCCAATCTCGATCCGCTGCACCTGTCGACGCGTGAGCTTCCTGCCGATCTGACCCCCGAATATCATGGCTTCGTCGGTCCCGATCAGGACCGTCCCGTCTATCTGGGCGGCACGCTGGGCGTCGAGCGCGCGACGGTGCGCGAGATCGTGTCGATCCTGCAGGCGAACTACTGCGGGCATGTCGGCCTGGAATATATGCACATCGCCGACGTCGAGGAACGGCGCTTCCTGCAGGACCGGATGGAAGGCGCCGACAAGCGCGTCGAATTCACCAAGGAAGGCAAGCAGGCGATCCTCAAGAAGGTGATCGAAGCCGAGGAGTGGGAGAAATTCCTCGCCAAGAAATATGTCGGCACCAAGCGCTTCGGCCTCGATGGCGGCGAGGCGATGATCCCGGCAATGGAATCGATCATCAAATACGGCGGCCAATATGGCGTGCGGGAGATCGTGTACGGCATGGCGCATCGTGGGCGGCTGAACATGCTCGCGAATGTGATGGCGAAACCGTATCGCGTCATTTTTCACGAATTCCAGGGCGGCAGCGCGAACCCCGACGATGTCGGCGGATCGGGCGACGTCAAATATCACCTCGGCACCTCGACCGACCGCGAGTTCGACGGGATCAGCGTCCATATGTCGCTCGTCCCCAACCCCTCGCACCTCGAAGCGGTCGATCCGGTCGTGCTCGGCAAGGTGCGCGCGCAGCAGGTCCACCGCGACGACCTGGCCAAGCACGAACAGGTGCTCCCGGTGCTGATCCACGGCGATGCGGCCTTCGCGGGTCAGGGCATCGTGTGGGAATGCCTCGGCTTCTCGGGCGTCCCCGGCTACAACACCGGTGGTTGTATCCACTTCATCGTCAACAATCAGATCGGTTTCACGACGAGTCCCGCTTTCGCGAGATCGTCCCCCTATCCGTCGGACGTCGCGAAGGGCGTCCAGGCGCCGATCCTGCACGTCAACGGCGACGATCCCGAAGCGGTAACCTTTGCCTGCAAGCTCGCGATCGACTTTCGCCAGCAGTTCAAGCGCGACATCGTGATCGACATGTGGTGTTATCGCCGCTTCGGCCACAATGAAGGCGACGAGCCGAGCTTCACCCAGCCGCTGATGTACAAGATCATCCGCAAGCATCCGCCGGTCAGCGAGCTGTTCGGTGCGCGGCTGGTCGACGAAGGCGTGATCGAGGGCGATTTCGTGGCCTCGCATCGCAGCGATTTTACCGCCCATCTCGAAGACGAGTTCAAGCTCGGCGCGAACTACAAGGCGAATAAGGCCGACTGGTTCGCGGGCCGCTGGTCGGGGCTCTATGCCCCGAAGGACGAGGGCAATACACGCCGTAACGTCGAAACGGGCGTCGAGCGCAAGCTGTTCGACGCCGTCGGCCGCGCGATCACGACGATCCCGGACGACGTCGACGTCCACAAGACGCTGCGCCGCGTGATCGACGGGCGCGCCGAGATGTTCAAATCGGGCGATAATTTCGACTGGGCGACCGGCGAGGCTCTCGCGTTCGGTACGCTGCTCAGCGAAGGCTATCAGGTGCGCCTGTCGGGTCAGGATTCGGGGCGCGGCACCTTCAGCCAGCGCCATGCCGTCTGGGTCGATCAATCGACCGAGGCGAAATATGTTCCGCTCAAGACGCTGCCGCACGGCCGCTTCGAGGTGCTCGACAGCCCGCTTAGCGAGTATGGGGTGCTCGGCTTCGAATATGGCTATGCGATGGCCGATCCGAAGAGCCTCGTGCTCTGGGAAGCGCAGTTCGGCGACTTTGCCAACGGCGCGCAGATCATGATCGACCAGTTCATCGCGAGCGGCGAGGCGAAGTGGCTGCGTGCCAACGGCCTCGTCCTGCTGCTGCCGCACGGTTATGAAGGGCAGGGGCCGGAGCATAGTTCGGCGCGCCTCGAGCGCTTCCTGCAGCTGTGCGCGGGCGACAATATCCAGGTGTGCAACATCACCACGCCGGCGAATTATTTCCATGTGCTGCGCCGTCAGATGCTTCGCGATTTCCGCAAGCCGCTGATCATCATGACGCCGAAGTCGCTGCTGCGCCACAAGCTCGCGGTCAGTCCGCGCGAGGATTTTCTGGGCGACAGCCACTTCATGCGCATCAAGTCCGACATGACCCCGCCCGCCGACGACAAGATCAAGCGGCTGGTGCTCTGTTCGGGCAAAGTCGCCTATGACCTGATGGAAGCGCGCGACAGTGCCGGCCTCGACGATGTCAGCGTCGTACGCATCGAACAGCTTTACCCCTTCCCGGGCGAAGCGCTTGCGGTGCGGCTCAAGCGGATGAAGAATCTCGAATGCGTCGTCTGGGCGCAGGAAGAGCCAAAGAACAACGGCGCCTGGTTCTTTGTCGAATCGCTGATCGAGGAAGCGCTGGACGAGGCCGGGCACAAGGATATGCGGCCGCGCTACGCCGGTCGCCATGCCGCCGCGTCGCCGGCCACCGGGCTGATGAGCCGCCACCAGACCGAACAGGCGGCGCTCGTCGCCGACGCGCTGGGCCTCAGCGTCCGCGCCGAAATCCGCCGCACCAAGAAAAAAGCCTGATCCCCAAGGAACGAACCCCATGAGCACCGAAGTCAAAGTTCCCACCCTCGGCGAAAGCGTCACCGAAGCGACGATCGGCGAATGGCTTAAGCAGCCCGGCGAGGCGGTTGCCGCCGACGAACCGATCGCCAGTCTCGAAACCGACAAGGTCGCGGTCGAAGTGCCGTCGCCCGTCGCCGGGGTGATGGGGCAACAGGTCGTCGCGGTCGGCGACACCGTCAATGTCGGCGCGGTAATCGCGACGATCGAGGCGGGCGATGGCAAGGCTGCGCCCGCGCCGGCGCCCAAGGTGGAAGCGAAGGCGGAAAGCGCGGCGCCCGCGCCCGCCGCGACGGGCGGCGAGAGCGTCGACACCGTCACCACCATGTCGCCGGCGGTGCGCCGCCTTGTCCTGGAGCACGGGCTCGACCCGACCAAGATCAAGGGCAGCGGCAAGGATGGGCGGCTGACCAAGGAAGATGTGCTCGCGGCCGCCAATGCCGCGCCCGACGCATCGCCCGCGCCGAGCCCGGAAGCCGCAGCCCCCGCTTCAGCAAGCGCGCCCGGCCGCAAGGAAGAGCGCGTCAAGATGACGCGCATGCGCCAGACGATCGCGAAGCGGCTCAAGTCGGCGCAGGATACGGCGGCGATGCTGACGACATTCAACGACTGCGACATGTCGGCGGTGATCGAGACGCGCGAGAAGTATCGCGACATTTTTGAAAAGAAGCATGGCGTCCGCCTTGGCTTCATGAGCTTCTTCACCAAGGCGGTGGCGCTCGCTGCGCACGATATTCCGGCGGTCAATGCGCGCATCGATGGCGACGAGATCGTCTATCACGATTATCTGGACGTGTCGGTCGCCGTGAGCGCGCCGAACGGGCTTGTGGTGCCCGTCGTGCGCAACGCCGAAAGCCTGTCCTTCGCGGACATCGAAAAGGCGATCGCCGACCTTGGCAAGCGCGCCAAGGACGGCACGTTGACGATGGACGACATGACCGGGGGCACCTTCACCATTTCGAACGGGGGCGTGTTCGGCGGTCTGATGTCGACCCCGATCATCAATCCGCCGCAGTCGGCGGTGCTCGGCCTTCATCGCATCGAGGACCGGCCAGTCGTGCGCAACGGCGAAATCGTGGTCCGTCCGATGATGTACCTCGCGATGAGTTACGATCATCGGCTGGTCGACGGCCGCGAGGCGGTGACCTTCCTGAAAACGATCAAGGAAGCGATCGAGGATCCGACGCGGCTGTTGATCGACCTTTGACGGCCGCGCGCCACGCCAAAGCGAAGGAGATGGGCATGAACTTGCAGTCGTTCGCCGCGACGCGCGTCTGGTTTGCGGGTGCGGGCCTGACGGCGGCGATGGCGCTGGCGGGCTGCGGTGAGGCAAAGAAGGAGTTCGACGACGGCTACAAAAAGCAGTTCGTCGATTCGTTCGTCAAGTCGTGCCAGGCCAGCGCGAGCGAGAGCGGCGCTCCCGCCGATATTGCCGCGACCGTTTGCCGCTGCGCCGCCGACGAACTGGTCGCGAAATACAGCCCGGCGCAGCTGATGTCGCTTTCCGACGACAAGGCCGTGCCGGTGATGAAAACATGCGCCAAGCGGGCGGGGCTGGAGGTCTAGGCCGATGGCTGCGGCCCTCGAACCGCTGTTCGCTTATGGCAGCTTGCAGCGCGCCGACGTGCAACGCGAGCAGATCGGGCGGATGCTCGACGGAACGGCGGACGCCCTCTCGGGATTTCGCATGGGACGTATCGCGATCGACGACGCGGAGGTCGTCCGGCGGAGCGGGGAGACGCATTATCCGGTGCTCGCTGTCGACGCAGCGGCTTCGCAGCGCGTGGCGGGCACCCTATATTGGCTGACGAAAGACGAATTGGCCGCGGCCGACGCTTATGAGGCCGAAGACTATGAGCGGCGGCACGTGACGCTGGAATCGGGTCGTGCGGCCTGGGTCTATGTCGCGTCGCCGGGACTCGAAATGGAGTGAATGATGGCTGACTATGATTATGACGTTCTGGTGATCGGGGCCGGTCCCGGCGGCTATGTCGCGGCGATCCGCGCGGCGCAGCTCGGGCTCAAGACCGCATGCGCCGAGGGACGCGAAACGCTCGGCGGCACCTGCCTCAACGTCGGCTGCATTCCGTCGAAGGCGATGCTCCACGCGTCGGAATATTTCGACGCCGCCGCAAATGGCGCGATGGAAAAAATGGGGATCAAGGTAAAGCCCCAGCTCGACCTCGACACAATGCACGGCCAGCGCAAGGACGCGGTCAAGGGTCTGACCGGCGGGATCGAATTTCTGTTCAAGAAGAACAAGGTCGACTGGCTGAAGGGCTATGCCAAGTTTACCTCCGCCGACACGGTTGAAGTCGCGGGGAAGGCGGTCCGTGCGAAGAATATCATCATCGCCACCGGCTCGTCGGTGACCCCGCTGCCCGGCGTCGAGGTCGATAATGACAAGGGCGTGATCGTCGATTCGACCGGCGCACTCGAGCTCGCCAAGGTGCCGGGGCATATGGTCGTGATCGGCGGCGGCGTGATCGGGCTCGAACTCGGCAGCGTGTGGCGCCGCTTGGGTGCCAAGGTCACCTGCGTCGAATTCCTCGACCAGATCCTGCCCGGTATGGACGGCGACGTCCGCAAGGAAGCGAACAAGATCTTCAAGAAGCAGGGCATCGAATTCAAGTTGAAGACCAAGGTCACCAAGGCCGAGGTGAAAGGCAAGAAGGCGGTGCTGACGCTCGAACCCGCGGCTGGCGGTGAAGCCGAGACGCTGGAGGCCGACGTCGTGCTCGTGTCGATCGGGCGCCGCCCCAACACCGACGGGCTTGCACTCGACAAGGCGGGGCTGGAAGTCAACCAACGCGGCCAGATCGAGACCGACCATGATTTCCGCACCAAGGTCGACGGCATCTGGGCGATTGGCGACGTCGTGCCGGGCCCGATGCTCGCGCACAAGGCCGAGGATGAAGGCATCGCCTGTGCCGAGAATATCGCGGGACTGACCGGCATTGTGAATCACGATGTCATCCCGTCGGTGGTCTATACGATGCCGGAGATCGCCGGTGTCGGCCTGACCGAAGAGGCAGCGAAGGAACAGGGCGAGGTCAAGGTCGGCAAATTCCCGATGCTCGCCAACAGTCGTGCCAAGACCAACCACGAGCCCGACGGCTTCGTGAAGGTGATCGCCGATGCGAAGACCGACCGCGTGCTCGGCGTCTGGTGCATCGCGAGCGTCGCGGGCACGATGATCGCGCAGGCCGCGCAGGCCATGGAATTCGGCGCGACCTCCGAGGACATCGCCTATACCTGCCACGCGCATCCGACGCACAGCGAGGCGATGAAGGAAGCAGCGATGGCGGTGACCGGCAAGCCGATCCACGTCTGATCGACCATGCCCATGAACGGGTCTGCCCGGATTGCCGGGCGGCCCTTTTCTTGGCCTAAACGTCGAGACGCATCAGCACCGCCTCCGGGCCATAGGCCGGATAGGGCGCGATCGGCCGGAATCCCTGCCGGTCCCAATAGCCGTCGGCGCCGCCGACCGCGACCAGGCTGATCTCTGTGAACCCCGCGGTGCGCGCATCGCGGATTGCGAGGCCCAGCGCCGCGGCGCCCCTGCCGCCGCCCCGTGCGGGCGCGAGGAGGGCAATATCGTGGAGATAATAGGTGCCGGCATCGACGGGCAGGGTGCCGAGCGGCGCGTCGAGCGCCGGCGGCGCATCGCGATGCCAGGGATGCGCGATCAGATAGCCAGCGGGTTCGCCCGCGATCGCGCATACATGGCAGCCCGCCGGATAGAGCGCGAGCCGCTCGGCATAAATCGCGCGGCGTTCCGAATAGGCGCCGTCGTGGACGGCATCGGAGATTGCGGCCACCGCGTCGAGGTCGTGGGGGCGCATCGGGCGCCAGCCTGTCCTGTCCATGGCCGGACTGTGCCAGCGGCGGGCATGCCTGTCACCTGCGCGAGACAGGTCCGCTTTTAGGCGATATAGGGCGCCCCGATGAAAGCCGACCTGCCTTCGATCATCGCGCTCGCCGATCTGGCCGGGATCGGCGTGTTCGCGCTCACCGGCGCGTTGATGGCGGTGCGCCTGCGCCAGACGCTCGTCACTGCGGGCTTTTTCGCGTTGGTAACGGGCGTCGGCGGCGGCAGCGTGCGCGACCTGTTGATCGGCGCGCCCGTGTTCTGGATCCAGGACGGCGCGGTCGCCGCGGTGTGCATAGCGATCGCGCTGCTCGTGTGGGTGACCCCCGAACGCTGGTGGCAGGGGCGGTTGCTCGAATGGGCCGACGCGGTCGGTCTGGCGGCCTACAGCGTCTTCGGCACCGCCAAGGCGACGAGCTGGGGCGTGCCGGTCGTTCCCGCGTTGTTGATGGGCGTCATCACCGGCTGCGTCGGCGGGATCATCCGCGACATGCTCGCCGGGGTGCCGTCGATCATCATCCGTCCCGAAATCTATGTGACCGCGGCCGCGTTGGCGTCGGGCCTTTACCTGCTCCTGATCTGGATCGGCGCGGGAACCGCGGTCGCGGCGATCACAGGGGCGGCGGCGGGCTTCGCGCTACGCGGCGCGGCGATCCGATGGTCGCTGGCCCTGCCAGTCTATCGAGGGCGCGACGATCAGGGGCCCGGCCGCGAACAGTTTTGATCTGTCATAATTCGACCTAAATGTCGATTTAACCCTGTTGTCCTAAACAGCCCGATCGAAAGAGGCTGGACAAGGTCGCGACGCTCCCCGGATTTCCATGACGTTCCTTTTGATGTCTTTCGGCGCGGGCGTGCGGGCGCCCGCCTGCACGCACGCGTGCGGGGGCGGTGAGGCCGGCCTGCCCGCGCTCGTGCTCGTCGCGGCGCTGATGCTTGCCTGGCCGATGATGCTCCGCCTGGGCGTGAAAGCCGGGAGGGCGATCAAGGCGCTTGCGGCGATGCCGCGAACCGGCCGCATGCGTCGGCGCACCAGGTCCGCGGCCCGCTAGTCTACCAGTTGCAGCAAAGGCTTGACCGCTGGAAAAGGTGCGGCAAAGCTTGGTCCATCGAGCGATGGGGGACAGCCACATGACCACCGACCAGGCGACCGTGAATGGCGTACGCCTCGCCTATGAGGACCGCGGACCGCGCGACGCGCCGTCCATCCTGCTCGTCATGGGGCTGGGCGGGCAATTGACTCTGTGGCCCGACGAGTTCGTCGACGCGCTGGTTGCGCGCGGCTTTCGCACCATTCGGTACGACAATCGCGACGTCGGCCTGTCGACGCGGTTCGACGCGGTGGGGGTGCCTAACCTGAAATGGATGTTCGTCAAGGCGGCGATCGGCCTGCCCGTGCGCAGCGCGTACAGCCTCGCCGACATGGCTGCCGACGGCATTGCGCTGCTCGACCATCTTGGGATCGCGCGCGCGCATATAGTCGGCGCGTCGATGGGCGGGATGATCGCGCAGCATATTGCGGCGCGCTACCCGCAGCGCGCGCTGTCGCTGACTTCGATCATGTCGACGACCGGCAATCGCCGCCTGCCGCGCGCCAGGAAGGAAGCGATGCAGGTGCTCGCGAACCGTCCGATCGGTGGCGATCCGGAGGCGATGATCGCCTATTCGGTGCGGGCAGCGCGAGTCATCGGCAGCCCGGGCTATCCCGCCGAAGAGGAGCGGCTGCAACGCCGCGTGCGGGCCGATTACGAGCGCGGCTTCTATCCGCAGGGTGTCGCGCGCCAGATGGCGGCGATCGTCGCCGACGGCGACCGGCGCTCGATGCTGAAGCGCGTGACCGCCCCGACGCTCGTCATCCACGGAGAGGACGACCCGCTCGTGCCGCCGGCGGGCGGGCGCGACACCGCGGCCAGCATCGCGGGCGCGCGGCTGATGACGATCCCCGGCATGGGGCACGACCTGCCGCTCGCGCTCGTCGATACGCTTGCCGACGCGATCGCCGGCCACGCAGGCGCGGCGGCCGCCGCCGCCTAGCGCAGCAACAGCGCGAGGTTGGCGAACAGTCCTTTCGTCCCGGCTGCCGGATGCGCCGTCGCGGGGCGATAGGCGCGGCAGTCGAGGCACGCCGCCTGCACCGAACCCGCTTCGCTCGTCAGCAGGCCGACATCCTGAGACAGCCGCTGTTCGAGCAGCTGTCGTTGCGCCGCGGCGACCCCGAACCAGCCGCTTTGCACGTGCGCCTGTCCGCTGTCGTTGCCGAGCAGTCCGGCGAGGATCTTCGAATATTCGCTCGGCTCTTCCTCGAAATATTTCGCGTGGAAATCGCCCTCGACCTTCGCGAGCCTGGCCGCGGCGGCGAGCGCGTCGGGCAGCCCGCCGAACTGGTCGACGAGGCCGAGCTGGCGCGCGGTGCCGCCGGCCCAGACGCGACCCTCGGCGATGGTGCGGATCTTCTCGATCGGTTGCTTGCGGCTCTTGGCGACCAGGCCGGTGAAGCGGGCATAGATGTCCTCGACGCTGGCCTGGGCGAGCGTGTTGAACGTGTCGTTGACGCCGCCCAATATGTCGGGCTGTCCCGACAGCGGGGTCGTTGCAATGCCGTCGGCGGTCACGCCGATCTTGCCGAGCGCCTTGTCGAAGCTCGGGATGATGCCGAAAACCCCGATCGAGCCGGTGATCGTGTCGGGCTCGGCGAAGATACGATCGGCGGGGGTCGAGACCCAATAGCCGCCCGACGCCGCGACGTTCGCCATCGACACGACGATCGGCAGCTTCTTCGCCTTGGCCGCGAGCAGCGCCTGGCGGATTTCCTCGGACGCCATCACCGACCCGCCCGGGGAATCGACCCGCAACACGATCGCTTTCACGCTGCTGTCGGTCGCGGCATCCAGAATATGTTCGGCAATCGTTTCGCCGCCCGCCTGTCCGGGAGGGGCTTCGCCATCGACGATCTCGCCGACGACGGGCACGACCGCGATCGTGCTGCCCTTGTCCTTTGGCGGGTTGGCGGCGACCCAGTTTTCGAGCGGGATCGCCTTGTAATCCCACGGACGCTGGTCGTCCTCGGTGCCGCTGATGTCGGCGACGCGCTCGCCGAAGGCCATGCGGCTGCCGAGCTTGTCGACGAGCCCGGCGTCGAGCGACGCCTTCGACAGGTCGTTGCCCGCCGCTGCGACGAGCGCGGGGGCGTCGGCGACGAACGCATCGACCTTTGCCTTCGGCCGCGCCGCCTTCACGTCGGCGAGCCATTTGTCCCAGAGAACGCTGGCGTAGGCGAGATTGGCCTCCTTCGCCTCCGGCGACTGGTCGCTGCGCAGATAGGGCTCGACCGCACTCTTGAACGTGCCGACGCGATAGATATGGGCGGTGATGCCGAGCCGGTCCATCAGGCCTTTGTAATAGAGGCGCGAACCGCCGGGCCCGGCGAGCGCGACGCCGCCGATCGGGTCGGCCCAGATTTCGCTTGCGTGCGAGGCGATCTGGTAGCTGTCGGTCGTATAGGCGGTGGCGAAGGCGAGCACGGGCTTTTTCTTGGCACGGACCTTGTCGATCGCGCCGCCGATTTCGGCGAGCGACACCTGTCCGCCGCCGAGGAAGCGATCGAGGTCGAGCACCACCGACGTCACCCGGTCGTCCTGCGCCGCGGTCTCGAGCGCATGGACGACGTCGCGGACGCGGATTTCCTTGAGATTGTTGCCGCCGGAGAGCGCCGCATAGGGGTCTATTTCGGTCGGCTGTTCGGTGACCACACCGTCGAGTTCGATCTGCAGGGCGCCCTTGCTGACCGGCAGCGCGCTGTTGGGGCGTCCCATGAGAAGGCCGAAGAGCAGCACGAAAAACAGCAGGAGGAAGATCAGGGCGAGCCCGTCCTTGATCGCGACGAGCAGGTTCCAGACCTTGCGCGGAAAGCTGGTCGCGGGTCGCGGTGCGTCCGGGCCGGGCTGTGCGGCGCGAACGGGAATGGCCCAGGGGCCCTGTTTGTCGCTTGGCGGAGTGGCGGTGGTATCGGTCATGCCGCAAGGATTAGTCGCGCCGCCGATCCTTGGCAATGCACGCTTCGACCGGCGGCGGTTGGCAGCCCACCGGCGACGTCAGAGCCAGCCTTGCGCCCGGTACCAGCGCGCGGTTTCCGCCAGCGCCTCTCCGGTCGCGATTTCGGGCGCCCACAATGCCGACGGCGGAACCGCCCCATCGGCGACCACCCAGTCGGGGTGTGCGATATAGCGGGCGCGGTCGGCGGTCAGCTTGGCGCGGCGACGGCGCACGAACGGATCGATGCGCCCCCCGGCCTTGAGGATCGGCGCCGGAACCGCGAGCGTCGAAACATGGCTGCGGCCGACCGCATGCCCGATCGCCTGCGCGAAGGCGCGGTGCGACCAGCCGTTCGGGCGGCCGTCGTCGGGCTCGTAAAGCTGTCCGATGCTCATATGCCGCTCGCCGGCCAGCGCGACGAGCAACCGCGCGAGCTCGTCGACATAGATCGCCGACATGCGGCCGCGCGGCGGCAGCAACGCGATACCGCGCCGGGCCATGCGGAAGAGATCGAGCATTTCGGTGTCGCCGGGTCCGAAGACGGCCGGGGGGCGGACAATCGTCCAGTCGAGCCCGCTGGCCCGAACGATCGTTTCGGCTCGCGCCTTCGACCAGCTATAGTTGGACAGGTCGGGTTCGCGCGCCGCAAGCGACGAAACATGGACGAAGCGTGCGATGCCCGCGCGGCGCGCAGCGTCGACGACATGGCCGGTCGCGAGCGCGTTTCCTGCCTCGAAATCGGCACGGGTCGGTACGTTGACGACGCCGGCGACATGCACGACGACCTCGCTGCCGTGCGCCATTTCGGCAAGGCTGTCGGGCCGGTCGAGGGCGCCCGCGATCCAGGTCACCCCCGCCCGCTCGGGCTGCGGACGGCGCGTGAGCGCGCGGACATGCCAGCCCCCGGCAACCGCGCGCGTCAGCACCGCGCCGCCGACGAAGCCTGTCGCGCCGGTCATCGCGAGGACGGGCCGGGCGGCGGTCATACCAGTACCATATGGTCGCGGTGGACGACCGCGGCGCGCGGGGCATAGCCGAGCGCGGCCTCCTGCGCGTCGCGGCCCAGACCGAGAATCGCGGCGAGGTCCGCCGCTGGATATTCGGACAGGCCGCGCGCGACGGTGCGCCCGTCGGGACCTGCGATGTCCAGAATGTCGCCACGCGCGAAATCGCCGCTCGCGCCGGTGATGCCGGCGGCGAGCAGGCTCGCGCCTGCCCGAAGGGCCCCGACCGCGCCGGCGTCGATCGTGAGCCGCCCCTGAGCGGTCAGGCCGCCGGCGAGCCACGCCTTGCGCGCGCTCGCGCCCTTTTCGGCGACGAAGACGGTGTGCCGTGCCTCGGCGGACAGGGGCCGATCGATCCGGCCCGAGGCAATCGCGAGATGCGCGCCGGCGGCCCCCGCAATGCGCGCCGCGGCTATTTTCGACACCATGCCGCCGGATCCCATGCCCGACGCCGAGCCCGTGTCGGCCATCGCCTCGACCGCGGCGTCGATGCGCGCGACGCGGGGGATATGCCGCGCGCCGGCCAGCGCCGGATTGCGGTCGTAGAGGCCGTCGATGTCCGACAGGAGCACGACCCCCTGCGCGCCCGCCGCCTGGGCGATGCGCGCGGCGAGCCGGTCGTTGTCGCCGAAACGGATTTCCTCGGTCGCGACGCTGTCATTCTCGTTGATCACCGGTACCACCCCGAGGCTGAGGAGGCGATCAAGGGTGGCTGCGGCGTTGAGGTAACGGCGGCGATGTTCGAGGTCGCCCAGCGTCACCAACATTTGTGCAGCGGTCAGGCCCTCGGCGCCGAGCACGTCGGCCCATACGCCTGCGAGTGCGATCTGGCCGGTCGCGGCGGCCGCCTGTGCGTCCTCGAGGCTCGCGCGTCCGCCTTTCGCCAGGCCCAGCCGCCGCGCGCCGAGCGCGATCGCGCCCGAAGATACCACCGCGACATGCTGTCCCGCACGCGCGCGGTCGGCGATATCGGCAGCGATGCCCGCGAGCCATTCGCGCCGGACCGCGCCATGGTCGTCGACGAGCAGCGCCGATCCGATCTTGACGATCAGCCGCGGACAGGAGGCGGGGGCGAACAACATGCCGCCGCCGATAGCGCGCGCAGACGTCCGCGCCAACGGCTATTGCGTCAGCGGTCGCCGCCGAACGTATAGCTGAGCGCGATGCCGCCCGACGGCTGGTCGCGCGATCCAAGCGCGCGCGTGACCGGGGAGTCGGCCGCGTCGCCGACCAGCCGGTCGTAGCGCGCATAGAGTGCGATGCCCCAATTGCCGCCGATCTGGCGCAGATAGCCGGCGGTGACGCCGACCGACTGGACCCCGCCGCCGGGATCGAAGGCGGTCAGGCCCGACGCCGCGACGTCGGCAGGGGCGACGCCGAAATAGGCGCGCGTGTATCTGGCGTCGCCCAGGGTGACGCGCGGGCCGATCGAGAAAAGCCAGTCGTCGCCCTGTCGCGCGACATAGTCGGCGCTCACTTCGCCGACCCAGCCCTTATGCCCGTTCAGCGCCTTGCGTCCTTCGGCGCGGACGCGAAATCCGGGCGTCACCGACATTTGCGCAAAGGCGCCCGCCTCGACGCTGAGGCCCACCTTGGGAAGCGGCGCGCCGAGCTTGTCCGGGGTGCGCTTGCCGATGAAGCCGAAGGCCGGACCGAAGGCGAATTTGCCGCTGTGGACGAGGGGGGAGCCAAAGCTCTCGTCGGGCGCCTCGAACTCGAAGGGCACACCTTCGGGCGAGCGCGACAGGTCGACATAGGGGCCAAGGCTATAGCGATCGGCGCCGGGCCAGGACGGCGCGAGCTGCGGGCCGAGGATCAGGCGCGTGCGCTTTGCCGGGCCGTCGGGGGTGTCCTGCGCCGACGCCGGGACGGCCAAGGCGGCGAGGGGCAGGCAGGCGAGGGTGAGGCGAACGGCGCGGTGCATGGGAAAATCCTTGTTGTTTGAAAGGCAATCCCCCGGCGGAGGCTTGGTTCCGCGACGCCGCGTCGCTGTTTTTCGGCGTCAGATCGGCGACCAGTCGCCGTCTTCGCGCCCATCCTCTTCGGCGGGTCTTGCGGGGCCGATGGCCTCCAGCAGCTTGTCGAGCACCGCTTCGACGCCGGCTCCGCTCGCGCCCGACAGCGCCATTACGGGATGGCCGCTCGCCGCTTCGAGCTCGGCCGACAAGGCGGCGATCAGCTCGTCGTCGAGCGTATCGACCTTGTTGAGCGCCACGATCACCGGTTTGTCGGTCAGGCCGGCGCCATAGGCGTCGAGCTCGTCGCGCACGACGCGATAGCTGGTCGCGACATCGGGGTCGTTCGCATCGACAAGGTGGAGCAATACGCGGCACCGTTCGATATGACCCAGGAAGCGGTCGCCGATTCCGGCGCCGTCGGCGGCCCCCTCGATCAGTCCCGGAATGTCGGCGACGACGAATTCATGCCCCTTGTGGCTGACCACGCCGAGCTGCGGGCGCGTCGTCGTGAAGGCATAGGCGCCGACTTTCGCCTGCGCATTGCTGACAGCGTTGATGAAGGTCGACTTGCCGGCGTTGGGCAGGCCGACGAGGCCCGCGTCGGCGAGCAGCTTCAGCCGCAGCCACACCCACATTTCCTCGCCCGGCCAGCCGGGGCCGTGCTGGCGCGGCGCGCGGTTGGTCGAGCTTTTGTAGCTCGCATTGCCGCGCCCGCCGTCGCCGCCGTGCAGAAAGACGACGCGTTCGCCCTCTTTGGTGAGGTCGGCAAGCAGCGTGCGGTCCTCGTCGTCGGCCAGGATCTGGGTGCCGACCGGCACCTCGATGACAAGGTCGGGACCGCCCGCGCCCGTGCGGTCGCGCCCCGCGCCCGGCGTCCCGCGCTTGGCCTTGAAATGCTGGGTATAGCGAAAGTCGATCAGCGTGTTGAGGCCCGCCACCGCCGCGAACACGACATCGCCGCCCTTGCCGCCATTGCCGCCGTCGGGACCGCCATATTCGATATATTTCTCACGCCGGAACGACACGGCACCGGGGCCGCCGTCGCCGGACTTCACGAAAATCTTGGCCTGGTCGAGAAAGTGCATCGCGGCCCTTTAAGGGGAAGGCGGGGATTTGGCTAGGTGGCGCCGGATTTCGCGGGCGGCGGGATCAGGTGTCGGTAGGGGGGGAGCGGGAGCAGACATTCACCCATCTTCGTCATCCCGGACTTGATCCGGGATCCATAGGCTCCAGCGCTGCGTAAATGGATCCCGGATCAAGTCCGGGATGACGATTAAAATAGGGTCGTCGATCTGCCAAAGCCGGTTGTTCGCGCTACGCTTTCAGCAATCCGCCTTCCCGCCCTGCTCGGCCCAGAAAGCCGCGATACGCCCGGTAATCAGCTCGGTTGCAAGCCCGCGCGCGGTGTCGCGCGGCAGGCCGAGCGCCTCGGCCATCGGGCCGCCGAGCTGGGCATCGCCCATCGCCATCAGCACGAGCGCCAGCGTGTCTTCGTGCATCAGCTTCTTTTCGTGCGCGTCGGGACTCATGCCGTCGATCAGGCGGTGGATCGCCTCGACGATCGGGTCGAGCGCATCGTCGTTGCCCGTCGCCGCCATCCAGGTCGCAAGCGCGCCGGCGCCGCCGCTGTCGAAGGCGTCGAAGGCGAGGTCGACGATCTCGCGAACGTTGCGCTCGCCGGGGGGCGAGGCGGTCATCCTTGCCGCGATCGTGTCGCACACGGTTTCGGCCAGATAGGCGGCGAGCGCGCGCTGAAGCCCCGCAGCACTGCCGAAATGATGCAGGAGATTGGCGTGAGTCCGATCGATTCGCGCCGCGACGGCCTTCAACGTCACCGCCTGCGGCCCCATTTCGATCAGGATCTGCCGCGCCGCTTCGAGCGCGACCGACCGGCTTTCTTCCGGGCTGAGACGCTTCTTCGCTATTGACACCACTGTAAGTAATTCCTAGATGCTTGCCCCTGTGGCGCCCCCGCGCCGACACCACCTAAACGCCGGTGAGGAACATATGTCCAGCCTTTCGCTTTCGCCGACCCCGCACGACCTGTCGATCACGCCGCGCGATCGCCGCTTCGGGCGCGACGACAAGCAGGGTCGCTGGTGGCTGAACGGCGACCCGATCGCCTCCGCCTTTCACACCGCGCTGTCGGTGACCTTTCCGAAGGGCGAGGCGATGTTCATCGAGGCGGTGAAGGCGCACCGCGACGGCGTGCCCGAAAAGCTGGCGCGCGAAATCCGCGCCTTTACCCAGCAGGAAGTGATCCACAGCCGCGAGCATGTCGTGTTCAACCGCAAGGCGGCGGAGGCGGGCTACGATCTTTCGGAGCTCGAGGGCGACGTCGATCAGGTGATGGAGTTGATCAGACAGCGCCCGCCGATCGTCAACCTGATGGCGACGATCGCGCTCGAACATTATACCGCGATGCTCGCGTCGATCATGCTGTCGAACCCGAAGATGTACGATGGCGCCGAGCCCGAATGGGGCGCGCTGTGGCAATGGCACGCGATCGAGGAGATCGAGCACAAGGGCGTCGCCTATGACACCTGGCTCCACGCGACGAAGGACTGGAGCCGCTGGCGGCGCTGGAAGGCGAAGTCGCTGATGATGCTCGTCATCACGACCCGCTTCTGGCCGAAGCGCGTGCGCGGCATGAAGGCGCTGCTCGCGCAGGACGGTCTCGGCGGCTGGCGGGTCACCGCGCGCATCTGGTGGTATCTGCTCGGCTCGCCGGGGGTGCTGCGCAAGAGCTTCCTGCCGTGGCTCGCCTATTTTCTGCCCGGCTTCCACCCGTGGAACCACGACGATCGCGCGCTGATCGGCAAATATGAAAGCGATTACGCCGCCGCGGTGATGCCCGAACAGGCATCGACGGCGCCGCGCGAGGCCGCCGCCGCGGCCTGAACCCGCTCCTTGCGGAGGCGGCGGGCACGGTGCGGTCTTCTCTCTCCCCCACCGTGTCCGCTATCGCGGGGCGCCTGCCTGGCTTGCCGTGCGCTGATAGCGCCGCGCCATGCCTTCGTCGCCGCCCGTCATCGAAACCGACCGCCTGCGGCTGCGCGAGCCGCGCCTAGCGGACAAGGACACGCATATCGCGATGTGGGCCGACGCGCGGGTGACGCGCTTCATCGGCGGCGAACCGCGTGCGCCCGATGTGAGCTGGGGCAAGTTTCTGGGGTCCGCGGGCCTCTGGCCGGTGATGGGCTTCGGCTATTGGGTCTTTGCCGACAGGGCGACCGACGCGCTGATCGGCATGGGCGGGCTGAGCTATTTCTGCCGTGGCATCCCCGAACTGGAAGGACAGCCGGAGGCCGGCTGGGCGTTCGACGCCGACCATTGGGGCGGCGGGCTCGCGACCGAGGCGATGACCGCCGCGCTCGGCTGGGCCGATGCGGCGCTCGACGCCAAGGAGGTCCGCTGCATCATCGATCCCGGCAACGCCGCGTCCGAACGCGTCGCGTCCAAGCTGGGGTTCGCCCGCATCGGCGACAGCGATGCGCTGGGGCATGTGGTCGCGATCTATAGCCGGCCGAGGGGCGGGTAGAAATATCCGTCGCCCCCGCGAAGGCGGGAAGGGCGTCGTCGTTATACGCGGCCGCGCTGCGCAAGGCCGCCGGCAGCCCCCGCCTTCGCGGGGGCGACGACATGACCTTAAACCGCCTCGACCACCAGAACCCCGCCGTCGGCGCTGACAACGCGAACCTTGGCGCCCTCGGCGGCGTCGGGGCCGCGCACCGGCCATTCGCCGTCGCCGACCCGCACGCGGCCGCGGCCATCCTCGATCGCCTTGGTGACGGTCAGCACCTCGCCCACGAGGCGGCCGCCGCGCTGGTTGAGCAGCGGGTCGGTGGAGACGATCGGATTGTCGTGGAGCCACTTGCGCGCGCCATAGAGGATCAGGACCGACAGCACCGCGAAAATGCCGAGCTGGAACGGAATGCCGATTGGCAGTACCCACGCGAGAACACCGGTGACGACCGCCGCACCGCCGAGCCAGATCAGGAAGAAGCCCGGCGCGACGATCTCTGCCGCGGCCAGCAGCACGCCGAGCGACAACCACGCCCAATGCGGTTCGAGGGTGGCGAGCCAGCCGGGCATGTCAGCCCCCCGCCTTGCGGTCGAGCGCGTCGCGCGCCAACTCGCCGATGCCGCCCAGGGTGCCGATGAGCTGCGTCGCCTCGACCGGGAACAGGATCGTCTTGGCGTTGGGGCTGGTCGCGAACTGGCTTACCGCTTCGACATATTTCTGCGCGACGAAATAGTTGATTGCCTGCGCATTGCCGCTCGCGATCGCATCGCTGACCATCTGCGTCGCCTTGGCCTCGGCCTCGGCCTCGCGTTCGCGGGCTTCGGCGTCGCGAAAGGCCGCCTCGCGCCGACCTTCGGCCTGTAGGATCTGTCCCTGCTTCTCGCCCTCGGCACGCAGGATTTCCGACGCGCGCAGCCCCTCTGCCTCCAGGATCGCGGCGCGCTTTTCGCGCTCGGCCTTCATCTGGCGCGCCATCGCGTTCGAAATGTCGGCGGGCGGGCGGATGTCCTTGATCTCGACGCGGGTGATCTTGACCCCCCACGGGGTCGTCGCGTCGTCGACGACATGGAGCAGGCGCGCGTTGATCTCGTCGCGCTTCGACAGCGTTTCGTCGAGGTCCATCGATCCCATCACGGTGCGCAGGTTCGTCGTCGTCAGGTTCATGATCGAGAGGTAAAGGTCGCTGACCTCATAGGCGGCCTTCGCAGCGTCGAGCACCTGGAAGAAGACGACGCCGTCGACCGCGACCATCGCATTGTCCTTGGTGATGATCTCCTGCCCCGGAATGTCGAGCACCTGCTCCATCATGTTCACCTTGCGCCCGACGCGGTCGAAGATCGGCATGATGAAGTTGAGCCCCGGCTGAGCGGTGTGGGTGTAACGGCCGAAACGCTCGATCGTATAGGCGTAGCCCTGCCGCACGGGCGTCAGCGCCCAGACCAGAAACACCAGGGCGAGTATGACCAGCGCCAGCGCGAAATACATGTCGATCCCCTCTCTCTATTGCGCCCCCACTATTGCGGCAACGGCTGCGCTGCGCCACAGAAAAGCGCATGACCGATATCGATTTCGCCCCGCGCTCGCTGTTGTACGTTCCCGGATCGAATGCGCGCGCGCTAGAAAAGGCGCGGGGACTTGCCGCCGACATGCTGATCATCGATCTCGAAGATGCGGTGCCCGCGGATCGCAAGGAAGACGCGCGGGCGGCGATGCGCGCGGCGGTGGCGGACGGATATCCGGGCAAGCGGATCGCGGTGCGGATCAACGGGCACGGCAGCCCGCACCAGTCGGCCGATCTCGGCGCGGTCGCGGAGCTCGCGCTCGATGCGGTGGTGCTCCCGAAGGTCGACGCGCCCGGCGATGTCGACCCTGCGCGCGGGCTCGGCATTCCGATCCTCGCGATGATCGAGACGCCCGCCGCCATCTATGCGGCGCGCGCGATTGCCGCCGATCCGGGGGTGCGGGGGCTGATCGCGGGGCTTAACGACCTCGCGCACGAGCTGAAACTGCCACCCGGCGGCGATCGCGGTGCGATGAGCCTTTCCATCCAGGCGATCGTGCTCGCCGCGCGCGCGGGCGGCGCCTGGTGCTTCGACGGCGTCTATAATGCGATCGACGATGCGGACGGCTTCGCCGCCGAAGCGGGCGAGGGGCGTCGGTTCGGCTTCGACGGCAAGACGCTGATCCATCCGTCGCAGGTCGATCCGTGCAACGCGGCCTTCGCGCCGTCGGGGCAGGAGATTGCGGCGGCCGAGGCGCTCGTCGCGGCCGCGACCGGCGGGGCGCAGCGGCACGAGGGGCGGATGATCGAGGATATGCACGTCGCGGCGGCGCGGGTGCTGCTCGCGCGCGCCGCATCCTGACAGGACCGCGCCGCCCGTCGTTCGACGAACGCATCTTGCCTGATGGGGGGCGCCATGTCATGCGGCCGACCCATGCAGAATCCCGCTTTTCGAGCCGCGGTCGCGGCCCTCGCCCTTCTTGCCGCGCCGGCGGTCGAGGCCCGGAGCGCCGACGCGCCGGTCGCCGAAGCCGACCTGGCGGCGCACATGCGCACCCTGTCGAGCGACGCTTTCGAGGGGCGTGCTCCGGGAAGCGAGGGCGAGGATCGCACGATCGCCTATATCGTCGGGGCATGGGCCGGAGCGGGGCTCGAACCGGTGCCGGGCAGCGCGACGCCGTGGCTTCAGCCCGTTCCCTTCGTCGAAAGCGAGCCGTTGGAAAGCAGCGCGCGGTTCCGCGTGCGCGGGCGCGATTTCGCGCTGGAGGATGACGGCATCCTGTTGAGCGGCCGCGATCCGTCGGTATCGCTGAAGGATGTCCCGGCGCAGTTCGTCGGTTATGGCGTCGATGCCGGTGGCCGCCCGAACGCCGACGTCCGTGGCAAGCTGGCGATCATGTTGATGGATACGCCGCCGTTCGGCAAGACGCAGCCGCGCTATCGCGAGCGGCGCCAGATGCTCGCCGACGCCGGCGCGGTGGGGGTGCTCGTCATCGCGACCGACGCGGTGCCGTGGGGGCGGCTTCGCGACGCGCTGGGTGCGAAGACGGTGCGGCTAGGCGGCGACGAGGGAGAAGGGCCGCAAATCTCCGGCTTCCTGTCGCTCGAGGCGTCCGATGCGCTGTTCGCCAAGGCGGGACTGGACGGCACCGCGCTGCGCGAGGCCGCGAAGGCGCCCGACTATCGCGGAGCCGTCCTGCCGGTGGCCGCCGATATCGACACGCGGACCGCGATCCGCCCCTTTGCGAGCAACAATATCATCGCAAAGCTGCCCGGCGCCAAGCCCGACGGCAAGGCTGTGCTGTTCCTGGGCCATTGGGATCATCTGGGCATCTGCCGTCCCGCCGATGCCGACGACCGCATCTGCAACGGCGCGGTCGACAACGCGAGCGGGATCGCGGTGCTGATCGAGGTCGCAAAGCGCCTTGCCGCGGGCCAGCGTCCCGACCGCGATATATATTTCATGGCGACGACCGCGGAAGAAAAAGGCCTGCTCGGCGCGCGCTGGTTCGCCGACCATCCGGTGCTGCCGCTGAAGGACATCACCGTTGCGCTCAACGTCGACACGATCGCCATCTCGCCGCGCGGCACACCGGTTGCGACCATCGGGCGCGGCAAGCCGGCCTATGATGCGATGGTACGCAGCGTCGCGACCGGATTGGGGCGCACGATCGATTCGGACGGCGAAGCCGACGCCTTTGTCCAGCGGCAGGACGGGTGGGCGCTGGGGGCAAAGGGCGTGACGTCGCTGATGGTCGGGGGCAGTTTTTCCGACATGGCGTTGCTCGAGGCCTTCCTCGGCAGCGATTATCATCAGCCCGCGGACGAATTTTCCGACAAGATCCCGCTTGGCGGCGCGGCAGAGGATGCGGACCTGCACGTCGCGCTCGGCCGCGCTTTTGCCGATACGAAGCGATGGCCGGGCGATTAAAGTCAGCGTGTCAGGACGAAATAGGCGACGTAGAACCAGCTGAAGAGGCCGTGGATGATCGCCCACAGCACCGACTTGTGGGTCGTGAAGCTGATCGCGATTGCCAGGGCGCTGCCGAAGCCGACGCCGTTGCGGATCACCTCGTTCTGGACGATGACCCGCCGCTCGGTCATGCCGCCTGCTTTGCGCGCTCGGTCATTTCCTGATTGAGCATTTCCGCCAGCAGGAAGGCAAGCTCGATGCTCTGCCCGGCGTTGAGGCGTGGGTCGCAGTGGGTGTGATAGCGGTCGGCAAGATCCATCTGGGTGACGTCCATCGCACCACCGGTGCATTCGGTGACATTCTGGCCGGTCATTTCGATGTGGATGCCGCCGCCGTGCGTCCCCTCGGCGCGGTGGACCGCGAAGAAGCCGCGCACTTCGGCGAGAATGCGCTCGAAAGGCCGGGTTTTGTATCCGGTCGACGTCTTGATGACATTGCCGTGCATCGGGTCGCAGGACCACACGACCGGATGGCCCGATTCCTTCACCGCGCGCACCAGCCTGGGCAGATACGCTTCGATCTTGTCGTGGCCGTAACGCGTGATCAGCGTCATGCGCCCCGGGACATGGTTCGGATTGAGCGTGTCGAGCAGTCGCAACAGCGTGTCGGGCTCCAGGCTCGGACCGCATTTCATGCCGACCGGATTGCCGATGCCGCGCAGATATTCGATGTGCGCCGATCCCTCGAAGCGGGTGCGGTCGCCGACCCACAGGAAATGGCCCGAGGTGTCGTACCAGCCGCCGGTCAGGCTGTCCTGCCGGGTCAACGCCTGTTCATAGGGGAGCAGCAGCGCCTCGTGGCTGGTGTAGAAGCTGGTGCCCTTGATCTGCGGCACCGTTTCGGGCGTCACGCCGCACGCTTCCATGAAGGCGAGCGCTTCGGAAATGCGCGCCGCGGTTTCCTGATATTTCTTCGCCCACGGACTACGGTCCATGAAATCATGCGTCCAGGCATTGACTTGGTGCAGGTTGGCATAGCCGCCATGCGCGAAGGCGCGCAGCAGGTTCAGCGTCGCCGCCGACTGGTTGTACGCCCTGATCATCCGTTGCGGGTCGGGTTCGCGGCCCTCGGCTGCAAAGGCGATGTCGTTGATGATGTCGCCGCGATAGCTGGGCAGCGACGTGCCGTTCACCTCCTCCATGTCGGCGGACCGAGGCTTGGCGAACTGGCCCGCCATGCGGCCGAGCTTTACCGTCGGCATCTTCGACGCAAAGGTCAGCACGACCGCCATCTGGAGCAGCACGCGAAAGGTGTCGCGGATGTTGTTCGGGTGAAATTCGGCGAAGCTTTCGGCGCAGTCGCCGCCCTGGAGCAGGAACGCCTTGCCCTCGGCGACGCGCGCGAGTTCGCTCGTCAGCTCGCGCGCCTCGCCGGCAAAGACGAGCGGCGGATAGTCGGCGAGCTCGCGCTCGGCGGCGGCCAGCGCGGCTTCGTCCTTGTATGTCGGCAGCTGCTTCGCTTCGTGCGAGCGCCAGCTGTGCGGTTGCCAATTCTGCGTCATGGTTGGGGTCTTCACTGTTCAAAAATCGAATCGGGCGCTGCCTTGGCGTGATTGGGCCACGGAAGCAAGGGCAAGGAAATTAGCATTCTCCGCCGCTTTGCGCACCTATGCTTTTCTTGAGCCGCGAAAACTGATAGTTTGCTATGGATTTTGCGGGCGCGCATCCGGGGCGCCGCGTCCGGCGTTCTGTAATCGGTAACCTGTTTTACCTAGGGTCCTAAGTAGGGACCGCAACGCGAAACGATTGGGCTATGGGGACTATCGACCCGGCTTGGTTCGGCTATGCCGCGCTTGTGTCGCTTTTGGCGACGGTTTTGGCCGTGCGCATCGAATTCGTGCGGCTGGGCCTGGCTGTAGCGGCCCTGATCGCGCTGCCGGCCGTGCTGCTCGGCTGGCACAGTATCGGGGCGGCGGTCGTGCTCACGGCGATCCTGCTGCTCAATCTCGCGCTCGCCGGCCGTGCGTGGCTCCGCGATTCGGGGACGCGCTTCTCGCCCGAGGAACTGGCGCTTCGCGGTCTGCATTTCGACCGCCTCAGTGCGGGCGAGGCGCGGCGGCTGATCGATCAGGGGCACTGGATCTCGGCGAAGCGCGGCGAAATATTGATCCGCGAGAATCAGGCGGCGCCGAGCCTCTTCTACCTTGCCGAAGGGCGCGCACTGATTCAGCGCGACGGGAGCGATGTCGGGACACTGGCCGACGGCGCCCTGATCGGCGAGGCGACCGTGCTCGACGGCACCAATGCGACGGGGACGGTGACGCTGACCAGCAACGCGCGGCTCTGGTTCGTGCCGGCGGCCGCGTTGCGCGCCTATCTTGCCGCGAATCCGGAGATCGCCGCGACCCTGCATCAGGGATTCGCGCGCGCGCTGCGCGGAAAGCTGGCCAGCGCCAACACGCGCATTGCCGACATGCCGCCGCTATCCTAAACCGCCTGCATGGCACTGACACTTTATGGCATTCCGAACTGCGACACGGTGAAAAAGGCACGCCGCTGGCTCGACGAGGCCGGCATCGCCTATCGCTTCCACGATGTCCGCAAGGACGGGCTCGACCCCGACCGGCTGCAAGGCTGGATCGACGCGCTCGGGTGGGACAAGCTGCTCAACAGGAACGGAACGACCTTTCGCAAGCTGCCCGATGCCGACAAGGCCGGGCTCGACGCGGCGAAGGCAAAGGCACGGATGCTGGAGCATCCGGCCATGATCCGCCGTCCGGTGGTCGAGGCGCCCGACGGCGTGAGTGCAGGATTTTCGGCCGATGACTGGCGCGCGCGTTTTGCGGCATGACGGCTTGGCGCGCCGCGGTCCTCGCGCTGCTGCTGCCCGCGGCGTGCAGCGCTGAACCGATGACCGCACAGCCGACCCTCGACGGGCAGCCGCCGATCGTTATCGCCCATCGCGGCGCATCGGGCGAGCGGCCCGAACATACGCTCGCAAGCTATGAACTCGCGATCGAGCAGGGAGCCGATTTCATCGAGCCCGATCTCGTGCTCAGCAAGGACGGGGTGCTTGTCGCACGCCACGAGAACGAGATTTCCGAAACGACCGATATTGCGGACCATCCCGAATTTGCGCGCCGCAAAGCCACGAAGACGATCGATGGCAAGGCGGTAACGGGCTGGTTTACCGAAGACTTCACGCTGGCCGAACTCAAGACCTTGCGCGCGAAGGAGCGTATCCCGCGGCTGCGCGGCACCGCATATGATGGCCGGTTCGCAATCCCGACCTTCGAGGAAATCCTCGATATGCTCGCCCGCGTGAACAAGGGGCGCGAGCGTCCGGTGGGGGTTTATCCCGAGACCAAGCACCCGAGCTATTTCGCGTCTATCGGCCTGCCGCACGAGGCGCCGCTGCTCGCGCTGCTGGACCAATATGGCTATCGCGGCCGCGGCGCCCCCGTTTTCATCCAGAGCTTCGAGGTCGGCAACCTGAGGGCGCTGCGTGCGAAAAGCGACCTGCCGCTGATCCAGTTGATGGACGACGAGGGCGGGCCGGCGGACAACCCCGACATGAGCTACAGTGCGATGGCGACCCCAGCGGGGCTTCAGGCGGTCGCAGCCTATGCCGACGGCATCGGGCCGAACAAGCAGATGATCATCCCGCGCGGTGCGCTGGGAACCCTGGGGCAGCCGACGCGTCTGGTCGAGGAGGCCCATGCGGCGGGGCTGAAGGTTCACCCCTGGACCTTTCGCCGCGAAAATTATTTCCTGCCGCTTGCCGACCAGGGCGGCCTGAACCCCGCCGGCCACGGCGACCTGGCGGCCGAGATCGGCGCCTATCTGAAGGCGGGCGTCGACGGGCTGTTCAGCGACAACCCCCACGAAGCGGTGCGCGCGGTGAAACAAGGAGCAAAGTCATGACCGAACGCCCCCTTGGCCAAAGCGGCCTCTCGATCCGTCCGTTCGTGCTCGGCGGCAATGTGTTCGGCATGACCGCCGACAAGGCCGCGAGTTTTGCGGTGCTCGACCGGTTCGTCGAGCTGGGCGGCGGGATGATCGACACGGCCGACGTCTATTCGGCATGGGTACCGGGGCACAAGGGCGGCGAGTCCGAGAGCATGATGGGCGCTTGGCTGAAGGCAGGCGGCGCGCGCGACAAGGTCCAGATCGCCACCAAGGTCGGAATGATGGAGGGTGGGCTGAAGCCCGATCGCATTCGCGGCGCGCTGCAAGGTTCGCTCGACAGGCTCGGCGTCGACACGATCGATCTGTATTTTGCCCACAAGGACGATCCCGAGGTGCCGCTGGACGAAGTGCTCGGGGCGTTTGCGGAACTCGTCGACGCGGGAACGGTGCGCGCAATCGGCGCATCGAACTATTCGGCCGATCGGCTCGCCGAGGCGCTGCGCGTGTCGGCCGAACGGGGTCTGCCGCGCTTCACCGTGATGCAGCCCGAGCTCAACCTGATCGATCGCGCGCAATATGAAGGGCCTCTTCAGGAGCTTTGTATCGCCGAAGGTCTGGGCGTCGTTACCTATTTCAGCCTCGCTTCGGGCTATCTGACGGGCAAGTATCGCGAGCCCGGCGACCTGGCGAAGAGCCCGCGCGGCGGCAAGGCGAAAACCTATATGGAGGGCAGCGGACCCGCGGTGCTGGCGGCGATGGATCGCGTCGCCGCCGAAACCGGGGCCACCCTGTCGCAGATCGCGCTTGCCTGGACGGCGGCGCAGCCCGGCGTCACCGCGCCGATCGCCAGCGCGACGTCGGTGGTGCAGCTCGACGAGATCGTGGGCAGCCTCGACGTCACGCTGACGGCCGAACAGGTCGCGGCGCTCGACAAGGCGGGCCGGGCATAGGGCAAACCACGGGCGCTCCGTCGCCCCCTATTCGTCGTGCCACCGAAACACCGCTTCGAGCGGTTTGCCGAATATGCGCGCGATACGGAACGCGACCTCCAGCGAGGGGGAGTATTTGCCTTGCTCGATCGCGGCGATCGTCTGGCGCGTGACTCCGACGAGGTCGCCCAGCTCGCCTTGCGTCATTTCGTCCGCCAGAAAGCGCAAGGTCCGTATGTCGTTGGTGAAGGGGGGCTTAGCCATGCCAGCCGCGCCGATAGCTCAGCAGGATGACCAGGTGGCGCACCGTTTCGGCGAGCACCAGCGCGAACAGGGCGGCGTTGACCAGCCGGACGCCGGAGTCGGCGAAGGGCATGACGACGCCGACCACGATCATGCCGGTCATCAGGATATAATAAGCGATCCGCGTACTGCGTCCGTCGATGCTCCGGTCGCGCTCGTCGGCGCGCGCGCGCGCCTCCTTCGGGGTCCGGATGGCGAACAAGGTCGTCCCGGCGACCACGACGATCACCTGCGCCAGCGCGATCGATCCGAACAGCCATAGCATCGGGGCCATCGCGCGACCGGCCGGATGTCCCGCCAGAACCAGTCCGAAATAGAGCGTATAGCCGGCTGCCATACTCACGAGGGTCAGCCAGGCGATTTTTTCCCGGAAAGCCATAACGCGATACTCCATGTCGATAAATTCGAACTCAATGTTATATAAAATTAACATAGGGTCAAGTTTGATCTACATTGTCGACGGAACCGCTTTGGAGTGTCCCGGTCCGCGTATAAGCCCGCGTCATGTCTACTCTTCCCAAAACGCTCACCCTCGACACCTCGACCAGCCGCGCGAATCCGACGCCGCAGCCGATGAAGCGGCTTACCGTGCCGCGGATTCGCCAGCAAAAAGGCGGCGACCCGATCGTTATGCTCACCGCCTATACGGTGCGACAGGCCCAGCTTCTGGACCCGCATTGCGACATGCTGCTGGTCGGCGATTCGCTTGCGCAGGTCATCTATGGGCTGCCGCACACGGTCGCGGTGACGATGGAGATGATGGCGCTGCACGGCGCCGCGGTCGTGCGCGGCAGCTATCACGCCGCGGTGATCGTCGACATGCCGTTCGGCAGCTATGAGGCCGGCCCCGAACAGGCGTTTGCCAACGCATCGCGCCTGCTCAAGGAGACCGGCGCCGCAGCGGTAAAGGTCGAGGGCGGCCGGGTGCTCGCGCCGACGATCGAATTCCTGACCCAGCGCGGCATTCCGGTGATGGGGCATGTCGGGCTGACGCCGCAGGCGGTCAACATCCTCGGCGGCTATGGCGTGCGCGGCAAGAGCGACGAGGAAGCCCGGGCGATCGTCGACGACGCGGTGGCGGTGGCGCAGGCGGGCGCCTTTTCGATCGTCATCGAAGGCGTGCTCGAATCGATCGCGATCGAGATCACGAACAAGGTCGCCTGCCCGACGATCGGTATCGGGGCGTCGGCGCAATGCGACGGACAGGTTCTGGTGACCGACGACATGCTAGGGATGTTCGAACGCGTCCCGAAATTCGTGAAGCGATATCAGGACATGGCGGGCGTGATCAGCGGCGCGGTGCGGGAATATGCCGACCAGGTCAGGTCGCGTTCATTTCCGACCGCCGATCAGATCTACGCCGGCTGACCGCCGCCTCGTCCGGCGGGCCCGGCTCCCGAGTGAATCGCTTGGCCTTTTGCCGTGCCGTCGCTAAGGAAGCGACCGGCCCCGGGCCGGACGAGATGATGGAGGATTGATTGGCCCTGAGCCCGACGAACAATGCCGCGCTGTTGCAGGAAGTCGACGAGGCCGTCCGCAAGGACCGGCTCGATTCGATCTGGAAGTCGTATGGGCGCCTGATCGTCGCGGCGGTGATCGTGGCGCTGCTCGCGTTCGGCGGCTATCTCTTCTGGCAGCACCGCGAAGCGGCGGCGCGCGGCGAACAGGCCGAAGCCTTCGTCGCGGCGCTCGAAAAGATCGACGACAACCAACCGCGCACCGCGACGGCCGAACTCGAAAAGATCGTCGCCGGCGACGATGCGGCCTATCGTGCGATGGCCTTGATCGCACAGGCGAATTTGAAGGCGCAGACCGACGATATGAAGGGCGCGGCCGCGCTGGTGGCAAAGGTCGCGGGCGACAGTTCGCTCGATCCGGCGCTGCGCGACATGGCGCTGGTGCGCCAGACCGCGTTCGAACTCGATACGCTGAAGCCCGAAACGGTGATCGCGCGGATGAAGCCGATCGTCGATGCCAAGGATCCCGAATCGCCCTGGTTCGCGAGTGCCGCCGAACTGACGGCGATCGCGCAGTACCAGCTCGGACATTATGATCAGGCGGGTGCGCTTTACGGCCGCATCGCCAAATTGCCCGATATCCCCAAGTCGCTGCAGTCGCGTAGCGTTCAGATGGCGGGGATGTTGGGCGTCGACGCCGTCGCAGACCGTGCGGCCGATAGTGCCGCCAAGGACCAGAAAGGCGAAGCCGCTCCCAAGGCCGCGGCCGCCGCGAAAAGCGAGGAAGCCAAATAATATGCTGAAAAGGCAATTTGTCCTGACTGCGGCGCTGTTCGCGCTGCCGCTGGCGGGGTGCAGCGTGTTCAAGGGCGATGGCCCGAAAAAGACGCCGACCGTCGGCAATCGCGTGTCGATCCTGTCGAACGACAATAGCGTGAAGGTCGACCCGGCGCTCGCCGAGACCGCCGTCGTCCTGCCCGAACCGGTCGTCAATGCCGCCTGGTCGCAGTCGGGCGGCAATGCCTCCAAATCGATGGGCCACCTTGCGCTCGCCGCAACGCGCAGCCAGGTCTGGAGCGCCCAGATCGCCGGCAGTACGAAGAAGCAGCGCCTCGCCGCGTCGCCGGTGATTGCCGACAATCGGCTGTTCGTCGTCGACACCGATGCGGTGGTCACGGCATTCGCCGCCGATACGGGCGCGAAACTATGGTCGCAGGCGATCGGCAGCACGGGCAAGGATTTCCAGGATTCGCTGTTCGGCGGCGGTGCCGCGGTCGACGGCGATGTCGTGTATGCGACAAGCGGCGTCGGCGACGTCGCCGCGCTCAACGCATCCGACGGGTCGGTGATCTGGAAGGTGAAGCCGTCGGGTCCGCTGCGCGGCGCGCCGACGGTCGCCTTCGGCGGGGTCTATGTGATCACGCAGGACAATCAGATCCTGGCGCTCAACGCGGCCAACGGCGCGGTCTTGTGGCAGGCGACCGCCTCGCTCGAGGCCGGCAGCGTCTTCGGTGCGGCGTCGCCGGCGGCGGGCGAGGCGACGATCGTCGCGGGCTTCTCGTCGGGCGAGGTTCAGGCCTATCGGTACGAAAACGGCCGCGATCTTTGGGAGGATGCGCTTGCCCGCACCTCGATCGCGCTGTCGGTGTCCACGCTCACCGACGTCGATGCCGACCCGGTGATCGACCGCGGGCGTGTCTTCGCGCTTGGCCAGGGCGGACGCATGGCGAGTTATGAGCTCAACACCGGGCTGCGCAGCTGGGAAATTTCGATCGCCGGTATTTCGACGCCCTATGTGGTCGGCGAGTGGGTCTATGCGATGACCGACGATGCAAAGCTGCTTTGCGTCGCGCGGTCGTCGGGCAAGATCCGCTGGATCCAGCAGCTTCGCCGCTACCGGGTCGACAAGGAAAAGAAGAAAGAGGATCCTGTCCGCTGGACGGGCCCGATTCTTGCGGGCGGGCGCCTTATCGCGGTGAACAGCCTTGGAGAAATGGCCGAAATTTCGCCGACCGACGGTTCGACCATCGCGACGACCGAATTCAAGTCGCCGCTGTCGCAGATGCCGGTGGTTGCCAACCAAACGCTCTACATCCTTGCGGACGACGGGCGGATCACCGCCTGGCGGTAACAGGGACGGGGCCGCATGTTGCGGCTCCAGACGATAGGATAGAAGCATGGCGCGATCCGCGACGATCGCCATTGTCGGCCGCCCCAATGTCGGCAAGTCGACCCTGTTCAACCGGCTCGTCGGCAAGCGGCTCGCGCTCGTCGACGACCAGCCGGGGGTGACGCGCGACCGGCGCGAGGGCGACGGTCAATTGCTGGGCCTGACCTTTCGCATCGTCGACACGGCGGGGTTCGAGGACCATGACGCCGCCACCCTGCCGGGGCGGATGCGGGTGCAGACCGAAAAGGCGGTGCGCGAGGCCGATGCCGCGGTGTTCATGATCGACGCGCGGGCCGGGGTGACGCCGCTCGACGAAGAAATCGCGCGCTGGCTGCGCAGCGAGGACACGCCGATCATCCTTGTCGCGAACAAGGCAGAGGGCAAGCAAGGCGAGGCGGGGCTGATGGAAGCCTATGCGCTCGGTTTCGAAAATCCGCTCGCGCTCAGCGCCGAGCATGGCGAAGGGCTCGTCGACCTGTTCGATGCCCTGCGCCCGGTTGTCGAACCTTTCATGGATGCCGAAGCGACCGAAGCCGCGATCCTCGACGAAGAGGGCGAGGAGCCGCTCGGTCCGCTCAAGCTCGCGATCGTTGGCCGGCCCAACGCCGGAAAATCGACGCTTATCAACCGGATGATCGGCGAGGATCGGCTGATTACCGGCCCGGAAGCAGGGATCACGCGCGATTCGATCCGGGTCGAATGGCAATGGGAAAAGGATGGCGAGGTCCATCCGATCCAGCTGTTCGACACCGCCGGGATGCGCAAGCGCGCCAAGGTTCAGGACAAGTTGGAAAAGCTGTCGGTCGCCGATGCGCTGCACGCGGTCGATTTCGCGGAGGTCGTCGTCCTGCTGCTCGACGCGACCAAGGGGCTGGAGGCGCAGGATCTGCGGATCGCCGACCGCGTGCTGGAAGAAGGGCGCGCGCTGATCGTCGCGCTCAACAAATGGGACGTGGCCGAGGATACTTCGGCGCTCTACAATGGCGTGCGCGCGGCGCTCGACGACGGGCTGTCGCAGATCAAGGGCGTCCCGCTGCTCAGCCTTTCGGGCGCGACCGGGAAGGGGATCGACACGCTGGTGCGCGTCGCCTTCGAACAGCGCGATATCTGGACGCGCCGCGTGTCGACTGCGAAGCTCAACCGCTGGTTCGAGGCCGCCGTCGCGGCCAATCCGCCACCGGCGCCCGGGGGCAAGCGCATCAAGCTGCGCTATATGACGCAGGCGCGTACACGCCCGCCGACTTTCGTCATCTTCGGCAGCCGCACCGATGCGCTGCCTGCGAGCTATCATCGCTATCTGGTCAATGGCATGCGCAAGGAACTGGGGTTCCAGGGCGTGCCGATCCGGATCAATTTTCGTAACACGCGGAACCCTTATGACAATTGACGCCTCCGCCGAGGTGATGGTCGACGCGCGCGGCATGCGGTGTCCTTGGCCCGCGCTGCGACTGGCCCGCGCGATGCGCGAAGCCGGGCGGGTGCGGCTGGTCGCCGACGACCCGCAAGCAGGGCGCGAGATCGCGGCGCTGGCGGCCGAGCGGGGGTGGACGATCGAGCACGCTGACGGCGGCTGCTGGCACGTCCGCCGCTGACCCGATTCGGGGCACAACTGCCGCCGGGTGCGGTTCGTAACCCCTTTTTTACCGACGTCGGGCATGAAGGGTGGCAGGGACCAAGGACCAACTGAACACCAAGGGACGCAACGTGGACGAGATCCTGGTCGATTGGGAGGAATTCCGTGCGACGCGCGCTCAGCTGGGTGCGGCGTTCATCCGGATTCTCGGATATTTCCGCGAGGATGGCACCAAGTCGGTATCGGCGATCGAAGAGGCGATGCGGGCCCGCGATGCGCGCGGCCTCGTGATGCCCGCGCACACGCTGAAGAGCGAAGCGCGGCAATTCGGTGCCGAAAAGCTGGGCGCTTTGTCCGAGGATATCGAGATGTTCGCCCGGCGATGCGTCGAAAGCCAGGTCAGTCCCGAGGAATATCTGCCGCGCGTGGTCGAACTGCGGCCGTTGTTCGAGGAAACGCTCACCGCGCTCGAACGCGAAGCCAATCCGCTTGTCCAGCGCCGGCCTGCCAGTTTCGGACGCGCCGCGAATTACTGAACGATCGCCGCACGGCGACGCATCGGTTGCAGCTCGGCGCGGGCCAGGCTGCGCCACAGCCATTCGAACGGACCGTAATGAAACCGGTCCAGCCACGGTTTCGACCACAGCAGCATCGCCGCCCACATGCCCGCGCAGACCAGATTGAGCGCCGCACGGTCGACCCGTCCGAACAGGCCGAATCCATAGCCGTAGAACAGCGTCGTCATCACGATCGAGGTCGTCAGATAATTGGTGAAAGCCATGCGTCCAGCCGCGGCGAGGCGAGCCTGCACCGCATCGGTCGCAAACACCCCGATCGCCCACAGGATCAGCGCGGCCCAACCTATCGTCATCACGATATCGAAGGGCATCGACAAAAGCGCGGTGGCGCCGAAAACCGCCACCCCCTCGAAGCCTTCCCGCACCTGGTAGAGCGCGATCGCGGCAAGCGGCGGGGTCGCGGCCAGGAAGCAGATCAGCGCCCATTTGCGATAGCGGTGCGGGCCCCATTCGCCGGTCAGCATATGCGCCCGGTATAGCGCCATCCCGACGAGCATCAGGCCCATGCTTTCCCAGAGCATCAGCGCCAGGCCCTGAAGCGGTTCCCCCAACCTGGCTCCGGTGCGATAGGCGACGAGGTCGCGCCAACTGCCGAGGTGCCGTGCGATGTCGGCTGCATAGCTGGACGAATTCGCGCCCATCGCGGCGTTCATCCGGACAAGCGCGCGCTGCATTTCGGCGCCGCCGTCGCCCGGCAGCGTTCCGGCCGAAGCGGCGAGCAGGCTGCTCCACATCGCCCCGAACAGCAACAGCCCGACCAGGAAGAAACCCGCGGCCCAGAGGAGGAGGGCGCGTATCGAAAGCGCCCGGAACCAGAACAGCAGCAGCCCGCAAGCGGCATAGAGGAACAAGATGTCGCCGAACCAGATAAGATAGAAATGAGCGAGGCCGAACAGTGCCAGCCATGCCATGCGGGCGTAATGGGTGCGCGCGGCGCTGCGCCCCGCCGCCTCGGCGCGTTCGATGACGAGCAACGTGCTGGCGCCGAAGAGCATCGAGAAGAGCCCGCGCATCTTCGAATCGACGAACAGGAAATTGAACGCCCAGGCGGCAAGGTCGGCGGACGAGGGCGGACCGCCCGCCGCAGGGTTGGCATAGGCCGCGAAGGGAAGGGCAAAGGCGACGATGTTCATCGCCAATATGCCCATGACCGCCACGCCGCGGATCGCATCCAGCCCACGATATCGTGACGGCATTGCCGTCGCGCCCATAAGATCTCCGCTCATCGCGACGACGCTACGCACCCGCCGCATCGCGGTCCAGACGCAATGGGTCCGGAACAGTATTGACATTTGTGTCAGTAGTGCTACTTAGGGAAGACACCGATTCTCAGCGAGACCCGCCATGACCACGCTTCCGCTTTCCCACCCCGATCGCACCGATGGCGGATTCCGTCCGCTGAAGGCACTGCGCCATTTCCGCAAGCTGATCGCCGACAAGGAAGACACCGAACAGGTGTTCCACATCATCGAGGCGCTGCGCGACAATCGCTTTTCGAAATCGGCCCAGGCCTTTTTCGCCACCTCCGAGGGGCGCAAGCTGCTGGCCGAGCGGCGCTATCTGCCCGCGATGCTCGACGACCACGACCGGCTGCGCCAACTGCCGGAAGGCAGCGTCGGGCGCGTCTATGTCGACTTCATGGAGCGCGAGGGGCTGACCGCGCAGGGGCTCGTCGATGAATCGCTGAAGTTCCGCCACGGCGCGGCGCGTCATGAGGACCAGATCGAGCTCTATGGCGAGCGGCTGCGCGACACGCACGACCTGTTCCACATCCTGACCGGCTATGGTCGCGATGCGCTCGGCGAACAATGCGTGCTCGCCTTTTCCTACAGCCAGACGCCGAGCTGGGGCACGCTGTTCATCGCGTGGGCCGGGGCTCGCGAAATCCGCAAGGGCTTTGGCAGCCGCTATCCCATTTATGCCGCGGTCCGCGAGGGCCAGCGCATCGGCCGCGCCGCGCAGCAGATCGCGCATCAGGACATCGAAGCACTGCTCGCCGAACCGCTCGATGCGGCGCGGGCGCGGCTCGGAATCGCCGAACCGTCGGTCTACCGGCAGGTCCATGCGATGATGCGCGCCGACGGCGTCGATCCCTATGACTTGCTGGGCACCAAGGCCGCCGATGCGAATGCGGTGCCGGAACTCGCGCAGGCTGCTTGATCGCGACGTCATCCGGCCCGGAAATTCGACACGAGCGGATTCCATGTCGATACCGACGCGACGCACGCTCTACGGAGCGGGCTTCAATCTCGCGATCAGTGCCTGAGCCGCCGCCGGATTGCGCACTTTCGCTCCGGCGATGAAGAAGAGATAGACGTCGCGGCCGCCCTCGGCCCAGCCGCGCGCCCGATCCGCCCACTGGTCGAGCGCGGCGTCGTCATAGCCCGTCTCGACCTCGTCGCGCGACCGCTGGAGGCGGGCATAGGTGAAATCGGCTGTCGACTCGTCGATGCACGGAAATTCATCGCTGTCGGCGAAGACGATCGCCATGTTGCGGTCGCGCGCGAGGTCGACGAACGCCGGATCGCGGAAGCTTTCGTGCCGTACCTCGAGCGCGTGGCGTAGCGGCAGGCCGTCCTGCGCTGCGGGCAAGAGGTCGAGGAAGGCGGCAAAATCGTCGCGCTCGAACCTCTTGGTCGCCATGAATTGCCACAGGATCGGCCCGAGCCGATCACCGAGCCGGGTCAGACCCTGGGTCAGAAACTTTTCGATCGAGGCCGCACCGTCGGCCAGCACTTTGCGGTTCGTCGCGAAACGCGACGCCTTGACGCTGAATTTGAAGCCGTCGGGGACCGCGGCCGCCCAATTGGCGAAGGTCTCGGGTTTCTGGCTGCCATAGTAGGTGCCGTTGATTTCGATACCGGTCAGATGCTGGCCGGCATAATCGAGCTCGCGTTTCTGCGGATGTTTCGGCGGGTAGAAGGTGCCCCGCCACGGTTCGAAGGTCCAGCCGCCGACGCCGATGTGGATGCTCATGATTCAGACACCTCCGTCATCCCGGCGGAGGCCGGGATCTCATCCTTGCATGCCCACGCGCCGGCGAGATTCCGGCCTCCGCCGGAATGACGGTGAGAGCATGTTATGCCAGCGCGGCGTCGGCCCCCATCAGCTTCGGAAAAAAGCCTTCATGGGCCTCGCGCAAGTCGGCCAGCGTGACCTGATGGTCGCTGTCGGGCAGTTCGAACACGATGCGGTCCCGGATCGTGCGGCCCAGCGGGTCGACCGGCACGTCGGCGCGGTTCGCGGCGTCGAGAAAGTCGGCGAGGCAGGTGTCGCACACCGTGACGAGATAGAGACCCTGATCCTCGCCAAAGAAGCTTTCGGCAATCCCGAAGGGCTGTTCCTCGCTGACCATCACCCCGATGTCGGACTTCAGGGCCATTTCGGCAAGGGCAACCGCGACGCCGCCGTCCGATACGTCGTGGCAGGCAGTGATCCACCCCGCGTTGATCGCCTGGCGGATGAAATCGCCGGTGCGCTTTTCGCAGCGCAGATTGACCGGCGGCGGCGGACCTTCCTCGCGGCCGTGGATTTCGCGCAGCCACACCGACTGGCCGAGATGGCCTGCGCGTTCGCCGACGGCCAAAACGATGTCGCCGGTGCGCTTGAAGCCGATGCCGACGGCGCGATTCAGATCCTCGATCACGCCGACGCCGCCGATCGCAGGGGTCGGCAGGATCGCGCTGCCGCCGCCGGTCGCCTTCGATTCATTGTAGAGGCTGACGTTGCCCGACACGATCGGATAGTCGAGCGCGCGGCACGCCTGCCCCATCCCGTCGAGACAGCCGACGATCTGGCCCATGATCTCGGGGCGCTGCGGGTTGGCGAAATTCAGGCAATTGGTGATCGCGCGCGGGGTCGCCCCGACCGCGGTGATGTTCCGCCAGGTTTCGGCCACCGCCTGCTTCCCGCCCTCGACCGGGTCGGCGTAGCAATAGCGCGGCGTGCAGTCGGTCGACATGGCAAGCGCGCGCTGGGTGCCGTGGATGCGGACGAGCGCGGCGTCGCCACCGGTCTGCACCGTGTCGGCGCCGACCTGGCTGTCATATTGCTCCCAGATCCAGCGGCGGCTGGCGATGTCGGGCGATCCCATCAGCGCCTTGAGGTCCGCCGCCACGTCGGTGGTTTCGGGGACATCGGTCAGTTCGGGCTGCTGCGGTGTCGGGACGTGCGGCCGGTCATAGAGCGGCGCGTCGTCGGCGAGCGGCGCAAGCGGGATGTCGCAGACGACCTCGCCATGATGTTCCAGCACCATGCGGCCGGTGTCGGTGACGGTGCCGATGACCGCGAAGTCGAGCTCCCATTTCTCGAAGATCGCCTTCGCAAACTCTTCCTTGCCGGGGCGCAGCACCATCAGCATGCGCTCCTGGCTTTCCGACAGCATCATCTCATAGGCGGTCATGCCCGTTTCGCGCTGGGGCACGTCGTCCATCTTGAGGTGGAGGCCGACCCCGCCCTTCGACGCCATCTCGACCGACGACGACGTCAGTCCGGCCGCGCCCATGTCCTGGATCGCGACGATCGCATCCGACGCCATCAGTTCGAGGCAGGCCTCGATCAGCAATTTTTCGGTGAAGGGGTCGCCGACCTGCACCGTCGGGCGCTTTTCCTCGGCATCCTCGCCGAAGTCGGCGCTCGCCATCGTCGCCCCGTGGATGCCGTCGCGGCCGGTCTTCGAGCCGACATAGACGATCGGATTGCCGATGCCCGATGCCGCCGAATAGAAGATCTTGTCCTGCTCGGCGACGCCGACGGTCATCGCATTGACCAGGATATTGCCGTCATAGGCCTTGTGAAAATTGACCTCGCCGCCGACGGTGGGAACGCCCACGCAATTGCCATAGCCGCCGATGCCATGCACGACGCCCGAAATGAGGTGCTTCATCTTCGGATGGTCGGGGCGCCCGAAGCGCAGCGCATTGAGGTTCGCGACCGGCCGCGCGCCCATCGTGAAGACGTCGCGCAAAATGCCGCCGACCCCGGTCGCCGCGCCCTGATAAGGTTCGATGTACGACGGATGGTTGTGGCTCTCCATCTTGAAGATGGCGGCGAGTTTCTTCCCGCCTTCGCCTTCGCCGATGTCGATGACCCCCGCATTTTCGCCGGGGCCGCAGATCACCCAGGGCGCTTCGGTCGGCAGTTTCTTCAGGTGGATGCGCGAGCTTTTGTAGCTGCAATGCTCGGACCACATGACCGAGAAGATGCCGAGTTCGACCAGATTCGGCTCGCGCCCGAGAGCGTGCAGGACGCGGTCATATTCTTCCGGAGACAGGCCGTGATCGGCGACGATCTCGGGCGTGATGACGGAGGCGGGCGCGGCAGCAGTCTGAGTCATGGCGCGCCTTTAGCGTTGCGCGGGCGATAGGAACAGACCCCATGTGGCCGAAAAGGGCCACATGGGGTCCGGAACCTGTCCGGCTCAGCGCGACGCGAGGGTGGTCGCGGGCTGGTCGAGCGGTTCGACGTCGCGCAGCGAAAAGCTCACCTGCTGCGATCCGACAGTGCCGCGCACCCGATGCTCGCCGACGCGGAGCTTGAACGGCTTGCCCGAACGTTCTTCGACGCCGCGGATCACGCGATAGCCGTCGGCCTCTTCGACGACATAGCTGTAGACGTGGCCGTCATGCTCGAACCGCTGCGGCGCGGCGTCTTTGGCGTGGGCGACAGGCGCCAGCACGGCGAGGCCGAGCGTGGCGGGGAGGATAATGGATTTCATGGTGCAAGTCCTTGTTTAATTGAACAAAACTTGCCTTTAAGCCCCTCTTGTATTGTGCGGTGCAGCATGACGACCGCGCCGCGGCGGGGCAATTGCAAAAAATCGAACCGGGATTTCGTGGGTGGCGTCAGCCGCGGGGCATGAAGGTCAGCACCAGCCAGGCGGCCGCACCCGCCGCCAGACCGGTGGCGACCGTGCCCCATGCGATGTCGAGCAGGGTGACCTTGGTCGACCAGATCTTCATCGTCGCATGGTTGGTCAGGTCGTAGGTCATGTAGCAGAAGAAGCCGAACAGCGCCCCCCATTGTGCAGCAACCTGCCACTTGCCCGCTGCGAGTGCGGGGGCGATCGCGAATATCTGGATTCCCAGCATGTAGAGCGCGTAGAATACCAGCGCGGGAACAGGGCGCCAGCCCTCCATCAAGAGCAGGCCGATCGCGGGGCGATAGACGGCCGGCACCATTTTGCCGAGCCAGATCGCGTCGAGCAGGCCGAACAGGATGGCGGTGGCGATATAGGCGGCGCCGAACTGGAGCGTCATGCCGCGACCTCCGGCGTGCGCGGGTTTCGCCCGCGGCCCGCCCACCAGGCTGCGAGCGCGAGAAACGCATAGGCGAACAGCATCGTGGCGGGGATGGCGATCGAATAGGCAGCCTGTTTCGGGCCGAACCAGTCGATCGCCTGGAACAGGGCGAGCAGCCCGGCGAGGACCCACAGCCGGCCATTGCCGCGCTCGCCATGCGTCCGGCGGGCATAATAGAGGAGCGCGGCGCCCGCGATCCCGATTTCGAGCGGCATTTCGATGGCCGGGTGGTTCCACAACCCGAAACCGAGCTTTGGCGGCGCACCGAACAGAGTGAGGTCGGGGATGTGGACGAGCATGTCGAGCAGCCAGTGCGACAGGACGACGACACCCGCGCCGATCGCGGCGCCGCGCCGCCGCGTCGCGGCCCAGACGATGGCGCCGAATATCAGGCCCCACAGTGCGGCACCGAGCAAGCTGTGGGTATAGGGCATGCGATAAAGGTCCATCGGGTTCATCGCGGTGATGCCGGGAACGACGCGCATCGCTTCGCCTCCCGAAATCAGTAGTGCTGCGAACCCGATATCGACGAGCTGCGCGGCCACGAACAGCGTGCCGAGACCCGCGGCACGGGGGCGTGTGGCGGCGACCAGCGCCGGCGCGAAATGGCCGATGAACATGGCCGGATGCTATCCGAGCGGTTCGCGACGTCAAGCTTGACCGCATGGGGGCGAAAGGGCCAAAGCAGGGCGATGACGGAAACTCCCGATACCGATACCGCCGCCGCGATCGCCTCGCTGTCGTTCGAAGCGGCGATGGGCGAGCTTGAAACGATCGTCCGGCGGCTCGAAAGCGGCGACGTCAGCCTCGAGGAATCGGTGGCGCTCTATGAGCGCGGACATGCGCTGCGCGCGCATTGCGAAGCCCGGCTCGCGGCGGCGCAGGCGCGAATCGAACAGGTCGGCCTGGGCCCCGACGGCCAGCCGGCGGGAACCACGCCCTTCGGCGAAAGCTGACGCGTGGCGGCGCTCGTCGACGGCGATCCGGCGCAGGACGGCGCGGTGCTGCGCGCGGCGCAGGAAGAGGTCGCGGTGGCGATCGACCGGCTGTTCGACCAGTTGCTTACCATTCCCGCGGATCCGCGCGGCCCCCTCTATGACGCGATGCGCCACGCCGCGATCGGCGGCGGAAAGCGGCTGCGTCCGCTGCTCGTTCGCGCGGCGGGCGACCTGTATCATGTCGACCGCGCCCTGTCGCTGCGGGTCGGCGCGGCGGTCGAGGCGATGCACGTCTATTCGCTGATCCACGACGACCTGCCGTGCATGGACGACGATGATCTTCGCCGCGGGAAGCCGACGGTACACAAGGCATTTGGCGAAGCGACCGCGGTGCTGGCGGGCGATTCGCTCCATGCACTCGCCTTCGAATGGCTGATCGACCCCGCGACGCACGGCGACCCCTTCGTCCGCGGCGAGCTGATCCGCGAACTCGCCCGCGCGGCGGGGCCGGCGGGCATGGCGGGGGGGCAGATGATGGACCTTGCCGCCGAAACCCCCGATTTCGACCTGCCCACCGTCACCCGGCTCCAGCAGCTCAAGACCGGCGCGCTGATCGGCTTTTCGGTCGAGGCGGGTGCGATTCTGGCGCGTATCCCCGACGAAGGACGGCGGCCGCTGCGCGGCTATGCCCGCGACATCGGGCTCGCGTTCCAGATCGCCGACGACATCATGGACGTCGAGGGCGACGAGGCCCTGGCGGGCAAGGCGCTGCACAAGGACGAGGCGGCGGGCAAAGCGACCTTCGTGACCTTGATGGGACTGGCGCGCGCACGCGAGCAGGCGCAGTTGCTCGTCGAGCAGGCGATCGACCATCTCGCGAATTTTGGCGAAGAGGCGACGCTGTTGCGTGCGATCGCGCGCTATGTCGTGGAAAGGGACCGTTGATGCGCATTGGGGTTTATCCCGGGACGTTCGATCCGATCACGCTCGGCCACATGGATATCATCCGGCGCGGGGCGAAGCTGGTCGACCGGCTGGTCATCGGGGTGACGACGAACATCACCAAATCGCCGCTGTTCGACGACGACGAACGAATCGCGATGGTGCGCCGCGAGGTGGCGACGATCGAAGGCGACATCCATGTCGTCGGGTTCAACGCGCTGCTGATGGATTTTGCCGAGCGCCAGGGAGCGACGGTGATCGTACGCGGCCTGCGCGCCGTCGCCGACTTCGAATATGAATATCAGATGGCGGGGATGAACCAGCAATTGAACGACCGGATCGAAACGGTCTTCCTGATGGCCGACGTCGGCTTGCAGCCGATCGCCTCGCGGCTGGTCAAGGAAATCGCCATATTCGGCGGCGATATCCACAAGTTCGTGACCCCCGCGGTGCGCGAGGCGGTGGTCGATCGCATCGCCGAGCGTGGGCTGCGGCAAGGCGACGACTGAGCCGATCATTGAGCGTTCAGCATTTTCCCGCTAGGGCGCGCCGGACGGGGCGCCAGACGGTTTTAGTGACAAAGGTCGACACGATATGAGATTCATCTTCCGCCCCCTGCTGACGACGGTGATGGCGTTCGGGTTGACGGCTGCCGCCGTAGCGCAGGAGGTGCCGTCGGCGCCGCCCCCCAACCCCGAGGATGCCACGGGGCAGCCGCCCGCCGAGGCACCTGCCGACGACGGCGAGGCGGCCCCCGCCCCGCCATCGCCGCCCAGCGATGCGCCCGCCGCCGATCCGGCGACGACCGAGGTGGCGCCGGTCGCTCCGGCGATGACGCCCGACCAGTATATGGGCAATCCCGAATATATGCTCGACCTCGACCTTTCGACCGGCGGCCGGGTGGTGATTCAGCTCTATCCCGATGTCGCGCCGAATCATGTCGAACGCGTCAAGCAACTCACGCGTTCGGGCTTTTACGACGGGGTGAAATTCCACCGCGTTATCGACGGTTTCATGGCGCAGACCGGCGACCCCACCGCAACGGGGCAGGGCGGGTCGGACCTTCCCGACCTGGCGGCCGAATTCAACGACCGCCCGCACCTGCGCGGGACGGTCGCGATGGCGCGCGCCAACGACCCGAACAGTGCGAACAGCCAGTTCTTCATCATGCTCCAGCCGCGATTCTCGCTCGATCACAATTATACGGTGTTCGGACGCGTCGTGTCGGGAATGCAATATGTCGATGCGATCCATAAGGGCGAGCCGCCGGCGGTGATGTCGCGGATGGTCCAGGTTTCGGTCGCCGCCGACAAGAAGCCGATGCCGCCTGCGTCGATGTTGACCGAGGACAAGCCCGCCGCGGCGTCGGATATCACCGCCGGCGACCTGAACGCACCGATCCAGTAAGCCGCTCGGGACGCAGCGCGATGCGCGTCGACGACTTCGATTTCGACCTGCCGCCCGAGCGGATCGCGCTGCGCCCCGCGCGGCCGCGCGATGCCGCGCGCATGCTGGTCGTCGCGGCCGGCGCGATCGAGGATGCGGGGGTGCGCGACCTTCCGGCCCGCCTGCGCGCGGGCGACTGCCTCGTCTTCAACGATACGCGGGTCATCCCGGCGCAGCTCGAAGGGCGACGAGGCGTTCGGGATGACGGCGCGCAGAGCGCACCGGGGGCAAAAATCGGCGCGACGCTACACAAGCGCGTCGACCTGCGGCGCTGGCAGGCCTTCGTCCGCAACGCAAAGCGGCTGCGGGTGGGCGAAACGGTCGAGTTCGGCGCCGGGGTGTCGGCGGTCGCCGAGGATCGGCTGGCCGACGGCAGCTTCATCCTGGCCTTCGCGGGCGAAGAGCCGGTCGAAGTGCTGCTCGAACGCGCGGGCACGATGCCGCTGCCACCGTATATCGCGGGCAAGCGCGCGACCGACGACGCCGACCGCGCCGATTATCAGACGATGTTCGCGCGCGAGGACGGCGCGGTTGCGGCGCCGACCGCGGCCCTGCATTTCACGCCTCCGCTGCTCGATGCGCTGGCCGCCGCCGGAATCGCGACCGAAACGCTGACGCTGCACGTCGGGGCGGGCACATTCCTGCCTGTAAAGGCCGACGACACCGAGGATCATGTCATGCACGCCGAATGGGGCCGCATCGATCCGGAAACCGCGGCGCGCCTCAACGCTGTGCGGGCCCGGGGTGGGCGGATCGTCGCGGTGGGCACGACCAGCCTGCGCCTGCTCGAAAGTGCGGCGCGGGACGACGGCACGATCGCCCCGTTCGCAGGCGACACCTCGATTTTCATCACCCCCGGTTATCGCTTTCGCGCGATCGACGGTTTGATGACCAATTTTCACCTGCCGCGTTCGACCTTGTTCATGTTGGTTAGTGCGCTGATGGGGCTCGACGTGATGCACGCCGCCTATGCGCATGCGATCGCCGGCGGCTATCGCTTCTACAGCTATGGCGATTCGAGCCTGCTGCTCCCCTGACCAGCCCGGTCGGGCCTGCTTTGGTCGTTTACAATATCGCAAGGGCTTGGAGTGCATAGCCTTTTAAGGGTTGGGACCAGCAAGAGTTATCGGGATGGAAATGCCGTCGAGGATCGACGCCAGCGACCCAGTGGAGGTCGCCGAAGAAGGTGGGCAGCGGGGCTTTTTCGGCAAGCTCGGATCGCGCATGGCGCGCGGGCGCGTCGATTCGGTCCCCGCTCTCGATACCCGCGAAGCCCTGCTCCTCCTGAAGAATTACGAGGAAAGCCGCGAAGGCTGGTTCTGGTCGACCGATACCAAGGGGCGGTTGACCTATATCTCATCGCCGATCGCGAGCGTGATCGGCCGGTCCGAGACGGCGATTCTCGGTAGTGCCTTTACCGACCTGTTCCTCCCTGCCGACAGCAATGGCGAACGGCAGCGCACCCTGCCGTTCCTGCTGACGCGCCAATCGAAGTTCGACAAATTGCCGCTACGGGCGGCGACCGACGGCGAAGAGCGCTGGTGGGCGGTTTCCGGGCGCCCGCATTTCGACGATAGTGGCAAATTTGCCGGCTATCGGGGCAGCGGCACCGATATCACGGCGCAGCGCCAGTCCGCCGAGGACGCCTCGCGCCTTGCGCTCTACGATTCGCTGACCGGCCTCGCGAATCGCTTTCATATCTCCAAGAAGCTCGATTCGACGCTCGCCGCCTTCGCGCAGCAGCAGCGCAGCTGTGCGATCATGCTGCTCGATCTCGATCGCTTCAAGCAGGTCAACGACACGCTGGGCCACCCGGCCGGCGACGCGCTGCTGAAGCAGGTCGCCGAACGGTTGCTAAAGATCGTCGGCGACAAGGAAATGGTCAGCCGCCTCGGCGGCGACGAGTTCCAGATCCTCCTCCCCGACCAGGAGGATCGCGGGGCGCTCGGCGACATGGCGAGCGAGATCATCGCCAGCCTGTCGCAACCCTATTCGGTCGAAGGCAGCCGCTGCATCATCGGTGCGTCGGTCGGGGTTGCGATCAGCCCCTTCGACGGGATGAGCAGCGATGACCTGGTGCGCAACGCCGATTTGGCCCTCTATGCCGCGAAAGGCGGCGGTCGCGGGCGGTTCCGCTTCTATTCGAGCGATCTCCACCAGGCGGCCGAGGACCGCCGCGCTCTCGAAGAGGATTTGCGCGACGCCTTGACCCGCGGCGAGATGGCGCTTCACTATCAGCCCGTCGTCAACGCGAAATCGAACATGGTCACCGGGGTCGAGGCCCTGATCCGCTGGAACCATCCCGAACGCGGGCCGATCTCGCCGGCGCTGTTCGTTCCCATCGCCGAAGAGGCGAATCTGATCTGGCCGCTCGGCGAATGGGTCCTGCGTCAGGCGTGCGCCGATGCCGCGGGCTGGCCCGGCGAACTGCGGGTCGCGGTCAATGTCTCGCCGATCCAGTTCGCGAACGCCGCGTTGCCGAAGGTCGTCGCGCAGGCCTTGTCGGCGAGCGGGCTTGCGCCCGACCGGCTCGAACTCGAAATTACCGAAAGCGTTTTCCTGGGCGATTCGAACGAAACGGCGCGGATGTTCAAGGCGCTGAAGGGACTCGGCGTGCGGCTGGCGCTCGACGATTTCGGTACCGGCTATTCGTCGCTCGGCTATTTGCAGTCGGCCCCGTTCGACAAGATCAAGATCGACCAGAGTTTCGTGCGGGGTGCGACGGCCAAGGGATCGCGCAACGCCGCGATCATCGCGGCGATCGTCGCGCTCGCCGAGGCGCTCGAAATGGAAACGACCGCCGAGGGGATCGAATCGCTCGACCAGCTCGACCTGATCCGCAAGCTGAACGTCAGCCATGTTCAGGGCTATATCTATTCGAAACCCGTTCCCCAGTCGGACCTCGTTGAACAGGCCGACGCCGGATCGTGGACGATCAAGCCGGTCGGACCGGCCAAACAGCGCAACGACCGCGTGTCGCTGTTCCGCCAGGTTGGAGCGATCCACGACAACCACCGCTATAATGTGGTGATCCGCAACCTGTCGGCGACCGGCGCCTTCATCGAAGGGCTGCTCGACGTGCCGATCGGAACCCAGTTCGTCATCGATTTCGGCGAGGGCCAGCTCGCCACCGCCACGGTGCGTCGGTCGATCAACCACCAGCAGGGTGTCGAGTTCGAACAATCGCTCGTCAGCGACGGCAATGGCGGGCTATGCACGCGCCACCGCGTCTCGCCCTATCTCATCGCGGCGGCCGCGCAGCAATCCCCGGCAATGAGCTTGCCCGCCTTTACGACGACCAGCGATTGGAAGGCGGCCTGACGGGAACCGCTCCCGCGATCGACCGTTTGGACCTGCGACCCTCGAACGATGGAGCAGGACATGGCCGAAACCAAAATCTTCGCGCGACTGAAAGCCGATCACGACCGTCACCGCGACTTGCTCGCGCAAATCGACGAAACGCACGGCGACAGTCCCGAGCGTGAGCGCCTGTTCGAAGCCTTCCGCGTCGAAGTGACCGCGCATGCGGCCTCCGAAGAAATGTCGCTCTATGCCACGATGCTCGCAAAGCCCGACCTGCGCGACGACGCGCAGCACAGCGTGTCCGAGCACAAGGAAATAGAGGATATGCTGACCGAATTGTTCGAAATGGACTTTGCCTCGACCGGCTGGCTCACGCGCTTTCGCACGATGAAGGACCGTTATCTCCACCATATCGACGAGGAGGAGGAGGATATGTTCCCCGCCGCCGAGGATGGCCTGTCCAACGCCAAGAAAAAGGAACTCGCGGCGATCTTCGAAAAGGAAAAGCCGAAGGAAAAGGCGAAGGCCGCCGAAGAGGAGCCGTCGAGCGAAGACGAGCGCGAATAGAGGCCGCGCTCGACTTTCCTCGACTTTTTCCCTCGCTGCCGTCATAGGCGCGCGCGATGACCGACAGATTTGCCTTTCATATCGCCGCGACCGACGGCGCGGCGCGGACCGGAACGATTCGCATGCGGCGCGGCGAGATCCGCACGCCGGCCTTCATGCCCGTCGGCACCGCCGCGACGGTAAAGGCGATGCGGCCCGCCGAAGTGCGGGCCACCGGCGCCGACATCATTCTCGGCAATACCTATCATCTGATGCTGCGGCCCGGCGCCGAGCGCATGGCGCGGCTGAGCGGCCTGCACCGGTTCATGGGGTGGGACCGGCCGATCCTGACCGACAGTGGCGGTTATCAGGTCATGAGCCTGTCGGCGCTGACCAGCCAGAGCGAAGAGGGGGTCGCGTTCAAGAGCCACCTCGACGGATCGCGGCACATGCTGACCCCGGAACGATCGATGGAAATCCAGCGCCTGCTGGGCAGCGACATCGTGATGGCGTTCGACGAATGCCCGCCCAACGGCGTCGACGCGGCGCGCGCGGAGGCGAGTATGGAACGCTCGATGCGCTGGGCCGCGCGCAGCCGCTCGGGCTTCGATGCGGGCGAAGACCACGCCGCGCGCGCCGCGTTGTTCGGCATCCAGCAGGGGTCGCTCGACGAAGGGTTGCGCGCGCGGTCGGCGGAGGCGCTGATCGACATCGGCTTCGACGGCTATGCCATCGGCGGACTCGCGGTCGGGGAGGGGCAGGAGGCGATGTTCGGCGTGCTCGACTATGCGCCGGCGCAGCTTCCCGCCGACAGGCCGCGCTATCTGATGGGCGTCGGCAAGCCGGACGATCTGGTCGGAGCCGTCGCGCGCGGGGTGGACATGTTCGATTGCGTGCTGCCGACCCGATCGGGGCGCAATGGCCAGGCCTTTACCTGGGACGGGCCGCTCAACATCCGCAACGCGAAGTTCGGCGAGGACATGGGATCGCTCGATCCCTCGTGCGACTGTCCCGTGTGCGCCACTTGGTCGCGGGCCTATCTGCACCATCTGGTTCGCGCGGGCGAGATGCTCGGGGCCATGCTGATGACCCAGCATAACCTCCATTTCTATCAGGCGCTGATGCAGGCGATGCGGACCGCGATCGCTGCGGGGCATTTCGACGGGTTCCGCAAGGATTTTTCGGCGCGCTACGGGCGCTGACGATCAATCGAGCTTGGAAAGCAGGTCGAGCATCGACTTGGGAATCGTTTCGTCGAGCGCGGACTCATAGGCGCGGCGCAGGGCGATGTTCACGTCCTGCCCTTTCCTGGCCGCTTTCTTGTCGCCGATCTTGCCGGACGTCTTTTGCTGTGACGAACCGGATTCAGACGACATTATCGAGATATCCGTTGGACATGGGGCCTTCTGCTAACCGCGCCTTCACCAAATCGCAATGGCGATTGAAACTTTTATATGAAACCATTTTATCGCTAAATCGTTCCGCTTGAGTAAAATTATGTCGGGGGCAGGCGAACGCTGCGCGCTTCGGCACAGAATCTGCGGGTCACAAGGCGGGCAAGGCGCTCGCATCAGGAGATTGGTCATATGTCACTGGGTCAGGCAATCGCGCCGCATCTTCCCTATTTGCGGCGCTACGGCCGGGCGATCTCGGGCAGTCAGACGAGCGGCGATGCGCTCGTCGCCAAATTGCTCGAAACGCTGGTCGCGCATCCCGATGCGATCGATACGACGGGGGATCTGCGCATCCAGCTTTACCGGATGGTTCACGACAATTTCGGCGTAATTGCCGAAGAGGCGCGCGCCGACGAAGCGGCCGCCGCCGACGTGAAGATCGCCGATGCGCGTCTCAGCCGGATTCCGTCGCTCGCGCGCCAGGCCTTGCTCCTTACCGCGGTGGAAGGGTTCAGCGAGGACGAAACCGGTCGTATCATCGGTCGCGACACCGCAGAGGTGCACCGGTTGATCGACGACGCGATGGACGAGATCGACCGCCAGACGCGTGCCCGCATCCTGATCATCGAGGACGAGCCGATCATCGCGATGGATATCGAGATGATCGTGCGCGATCTGGGGCACGATGTCGTCGCGGTCGCGACAACGCACCGCGAGGCGGTGGCCGAGGCGCAAACCCACCATCCGGGCCTCGTCCTCGCCGATATCCAGCTCGCCGACAATAGTTCGGGGATCGAGGCGGTGCAGGAGATCCTTGGCGAAACGAGCGTGCCGGTCATCTTCATCACCGCCTTCCCCGAAAGGCTGCTCACCGGCGACCGCCCCGAACCGGCCTTCCTGCTCACCAAGCCCTATCAGCCGGCAACGCTGCGCGCGGCGATTTCGCAGGTCCTGTTCTTCGACGAAAGCACGGTTCCGGCCTAGGGTCAGGACCCTAGCCCTTCGGGGGGTGGGCGCCTTTCTGTCTTCGTCCGGCGTCTGCCGCGGCGACGGAAAAGGGAAGGAGGCCCCCCTTTCAACCTTCGTCCAACTATGCCACTGCCCGGCGATGCGCAGCCTCGACGACATCTATGAAGAATATGACTTCCTCGACGGCGACGATCGCTATCGTCTGCTGATAGAACTCGGCCGCACGCTCGAACCGATGCCCGACGCGCTCAAGACCGACGCGACGCGGGTACGCGGCTGCTCGGCGAGCGTCTGGGTCTATCCGGTGCCGCAGGCCGACGACGACCGGCTCCACTTCCTTGCCGACAGCAATGCCGCGATCACCAAGGGCATCGTCGCGCTGGTTCTCGCGGCGGTGCAGGACAGGCCCGCGGCCGAGGTCGCGGCGATGGACGTCGCCGCCGCGCTCGCGCCGTTCGACCTGACACGCCAGCTCTCGTCGAACCGTACCCAAGGCGTCCCCAACATGATCGCGCTGGTCCAGGACACGGCCCGACGCATCACCGCCGGCTGAGGGTAATCGGCTCGGCGCGGACGCGCCGGCCCCGCGATTTTTGCAACGCGCACGAAAAAGGGCGCGGGAGTTTCCTCCCGCGCCCCTGTTTCGCGTCGGTCGTCGCGGCTTAGAAGCCAATGACGATCGAGCCGCTGATCGCGCGCGGCGAACCGATGTTGACGAAGGTCGAGCTGGTGGTGAGGCCCGTCGAGGCCGAACCGATGTAAACCTTGTCGAACAGGTTGCTGACGTTGAACTGGAAGAAGGTTTCCTTCAGGCCCCACTGTTCAAGCGAGAAGCGCGCGTCGAGATCGACCACCGTATAGCCCGGGAGGGTCACCGTGTTGATGTCGTTCAGGAAACGGCTGCCGGTGCGCTTGACCTGCGCGCCGAGTTCGACCGGGCCCAGCGTGCCCTGAATGCGCGCGCCATAGGTGTACTTCGGGGCGCCCGCTTCGCGCTTGCCAGCGGTGGCGGCAAAGCTCGCGGTGCCGGTCTGGACGTCGTCCTTGATCTTCGACTTCAGATACGACCCGAAGACATAAACCAGGATGGGATCGGCAGGACGATAGGCGATGCTGCCGTCGATGCCGTATTTCTCGACCTGACCCAGGTTGCGCGTGACGGTGCAATCGCAATCGGGATCATAAGCCGACGCAAGACGGTTGGTATATTTGTTGTACCAGCCCGAAAGCTGCGCCTGCACACGGCCCGACTGATAGCGGAAGCCGGCGTCGAACGCGTCCGAGGTTTCCGGCGTCGGCGAACCCGACGGGTCGCCTTCGGGGAAGTAGATCGCCCCATAGAGGGCGTCGGTGCCCGGGACCGAAAGGTTCTTGGCATAGCTGGCGAAGACGCTGGCGTTCGGCGTGAACTTGTAGGTCAGGCCGACGTTCGGCAGCAGCTTGTCGTACTTCAGCGTGCGCGACTGCGGCGCGGCATAGTCGGGATTCGCTGCAACATAGGCGGCGATATCGGCATCGCCGTTGATGCAGTTCACGTTGCCGCCCGAATCGGTGGTGACGCAATATTGGTTGAGGTCACGCTTGAAGAACGGCGCGCGGGCACCGAGCAGCACGATCAGCGAATCGTCCATGAACGAGCCGCGATACTCACCCGAAACCTGATGCAGCGTCGCATAGGACAGGCGGTTGCGCTTCTGCGGAGCAATTCCGCTGCTGTCGAGGATCGGATCGTTGATCGGGAAGACGTCGTACGGCTCGCCGTTGGGATAGAGGAAGCCCGCGGTGCCGGTCTGGCGGTGACGCGCCCGGTCGAAGGTATAAGCGATACGAATGCGGTTCGATTCGTCGATGTCGTACGACAGGTTGGCGATCACACCATAGCGACGCGTCTGCGTATGGCTGGGCGAGAGGACATTGACGAAGTCTTCGGTGTCGCCGTCGCCATTCAGGTCGACGCCGCCGAAGTAGTAATATTGCGACGAACGGCCGCCGCGCGGCGTGTTGCGATCGTCACCGGTGAAGATGCCGCCAGTGAAACCGTCTTCCGAAAAGCCTTCATAGCCGTACGACGTGCCGCCGCCGTTCGCCTTCACATACTGAAAGCTCGGATCGACGGTCAGGACCAGGCTGTCGGCCAGCGTGAAGCGCGAGTTGATGCGGATGTTGCCGGTGTTCGACGGGTTGTAGCGGCGTTCGAATTCGGTGCCGCAGCTCGACGCGAAATCGACCGCACCCTCGACGCCCGGAGCGATCGAGCAGGGATAGTTGATGTCGTAGAAGCGCGCTTCGGGATCGAGCGGATAGGCGACGTTGGAAACCGGCGAACCGTTGAAGTTGTTGCGATTTTCATTGTAGTGGCCGGCGATCGAGATGAAGTCGCCATTGTCGCCGATCGGCTGATAGATCTTGCCATTATACTGCTGCTTGTCGACGCCGCCGTAGTTCGAATAGGTCGAATCGTTGGTCGCCTTCGACGCCGAGAACCAGGCTTTCGTGCCCCAGGGGGTGAACACGCCCGTCTGGATCATGCCGAACACGCGATAGAAGGGGCGATCGCCCGGATTGCCGCGCGCGACGATGTTGCCATAGGTGGCGCTCAGCATGCCGCCGACGTCGTCGCTCGGGGTGAGCGAACGGATGTTGATCGTGCCGCCGGCCGCCGATGCGGTCGGGCTGTCGACGTCGGTCGAGCCCAGGCTGACGGTCGCCGATTCGATGATTTCGGGATCGAGCATCTGGTTGGTGTAGAGCGCGTAGTTGCCCGAATCGTTCAGCGGGATGCCGTCGATCGTCTGCGAAATACGGTCCGACGAGAAGCCGCGGATCGTGAAGCTGCCGCCCAGCGAGCCCCAGGGGTCGTTGTTGGTGAAGCTGACGCCGGGAACAAGGTTCAGCGTGTCGTTGATGGTCTGGCCCGGGCGCTGACGCATGATGATTTCACGGTCGAGCGTGACCTTTGCCTTCGGCGTTTCCGGAACGACCACGCCACCGACGTCGCGCGACACCGAACCGGTGACGACGATGGCGTCTTCGAAGTCCTGCGAACCGGTCGACTGGGCGAAGGCCGGCGTGGAAAGCAGCGCGACCGGAACGAGCGCGGCGCTGGCTGCCAGAGTATAGCGAAATTTCATCTTGGGTGTCCCCTTTGTGTGACAATCGGCGGCGTGCAACTCAGGGCACGCGTCACCTGCGAGCGCCCCTGAAGCTCGCGTGTGGCACGATTGTGACAGCAAATGTGACAATGCAAGGGGACCGCCGGGTGCGGATCGCGCGCGGACCTGAAATCGGCTGATTTCCGTTGATCGCGAAAAAACGGCGCCGCGCCGCGGGTCATTTTTTCCCGCAACTGTTGCTGCAATGCAACATGGAGGCGAGGGCGGCGCGCCGGAACGCGCCGCGACTCGGGTCAGGCGGCGTCGCCGGCCTCTTTCGCCTTGTCGGCATAGACGCGGACCGGCTGCTTGCGGCCCTCGACAACGTCCTTGTCCACGACGATCTCGACCACGTCGGTCAGGTCGGGCAGGTCGAACATCGTGTCGAGCAGGATCGCCTCGACGATCGACCGCAGCCCGCGCGCGCCGGTCTTGCGTTCGATCGCCTTCTTGGCGACCGCGACGAGTGCGTCGTCGGTAAAGGTCAGCGCGACCTCCTCCAGGTCGAACAGCTTCTTATACTGCTTGACCAGCGCATTCTTCGGCTCGCCCAGGATCTTGACCAGCGCGTCGACGTCGAGATCCTCGAGCGTCGCGATGACCGGCAGGCGGCCGACGAATTCGGGGATGAGGCCGAACTTGAGCAGGTCCTCGGGCTCGATCTGCTTCAGCACTTCGCCCGCGCGGCGCTCGTCGGGGCCGGCGACATGCGCGCCGAAACCGATCGACTTGCCCTGCAGGCGGTCGCCGATGATCTTTTCGAGGCCGGCGAAGGCGCCGCCCGCGATGAACAGGATGTTGGTCGTGTCGACCTGCAGGAATTCCTGTTGCGGATGCTTGCGTCCGCCCTGCGGCGGGACGCTCGCGGTCGTGCCTTCCATCAGCTTGAGCAGCGCCTGTTGCACGCCCTCGCCCGACACGTCGCGGGTGATCGACGGATTCTCGGCCTTGCGGCTGATCTTGTCGATCTCGTCGATATAGACGATGCCGCGCTGCGCCTTTTCGACATTATAGTCGGACGATTGCAGCAGCTTCAGGATGATATTCTCGACATCTTCGCCGACATAGCCCGCCTCGGTCAGCGTCGTCGCGTCGGCCATGGTGAAGGGGACGTCGAGGAAGCGGGCGAGCGTCTGCGCGAGCAGCGTCTTGCCGCTGCCGGTCGGGCCTACGAGCAGGATGTTCGACTTCGCCAGTTCGACGTCGTCGCCGCGCCCCGAATTGGCAAGGCGCTTGTAGTGGTTGTGCACCGCGACCGACAGTACGCGCTTGGCGGTATTCTGGCCGATCACATAATTGTCGAGATGCTGGCAGATTTCGAGCGGGGTCGGTACCGCGCCGTCCTTGCGCGCGGCGACGCCGCCCTTGATCTCTTCGCGGATGATGTCGTTGCACAGTTCGACGCATTCGTCGCAGATGAACACCGTCGGTCCGGCAATCAGCTTGCGGACTTCGTGCTGCGATTTTCCGCAGAATGAGCAGTAAAGGGTGCTCTTGCTGTCTGAGCCAGAGAGCTTGGTCATAAAATTCCTTTTCGGACCGCACGGAATCGTCGTGCGGCCGGTCCTGACGCGACCCCCGCTGATCGCGTCTCGTCATATCCTAGCCCCGGTGCCTCCAATTACAATATGGCAATTGGGTGACATCGGCGCAATGCCCCGACTAGGGACTCGCGGCCAATCGACCGTCAAGAAACGCGGTTAGCGTGATATTGCCGAGCGGGCGGCGGACCGCGATCAGGGCGTCGGGCCCTCGCTCTGTTCGCCGGTCGCCTCGGCCGTGTCGGGCATGCCCGGGCGGCGATCGTAGACATGGTCGACGAGCCCGAATTCCTTGGCCTCATCGGCCTCGAGGAAGGTGTCGCGGTCCATCGCCTTCTCGATCTCTTTCAGGCTGCGGCCGGTATATTTGACGTACAGGTCGTTCATGCGCTTCTTGATGCGCAGGATTTCCTTCGCCTGGATTTCGATGTCCGACGCCATGCCGCGCGCACCGCCCGACGGCTGGTGGACCATGACGCGCGCATTGGTCAGCGCGACGCGCATGCCGGGTTCGCCGGCCGCGAGCAGGAAGCTGCCCATCGACGCCGCCTGCCCGATGCACACCGTACCGACGCGCGGGCGGATATATTGCATCGTGTCGTGGATCGCCATGCCCGCCGTGACGACGCCGCCCGGCGAGTTGATGTACATATAGATGTCCTTCTTCGGATTTTCCGATTCGAGGAAGAGCAGCTGGGCCACGATCAGCGACGCCATATTGTCCTCGACCTCGCCGGTCACGAAGACGATCCGCTCGCGCAGCAGGCGCGAGAAGATATCGAAGCTGCGTTCGCCGCGGCTCGTCTGTTCGACGACCACGGGAACCAGGGCGGCGAGCGGGTCCATCATCTGAATTTCGTCCTTATCTTGAAATGCGCCGCCGAGAACCGGCGGGCGAGCCATGCTGCCGCCCTACATCGGCTCCGGGCGGGAAGGTTTCAAGGGGGCAATCTTGCCGGGCGTTTCGGAAGTGGATCGTCGGGTCTGATCCTGGTTCATCGCAAGCGGGGGCCGAACGGCCGAGGCGCAAAGAGCCCAAGCACCGCCGTTCGGACACGCATAACCATATGGGTTATTTTACCTTGACATCGTAACGCTGATATGGCACAAGGGCTACATCATGCGGAATTGCGAGTCGGGCCGGCGCCTTTCGGGGCGTGCGGCCCGACGGCTTTTGGAGGAATGCGGGATGGGGCGCACGAAGCCGGATGAAGCAAAGCGGGCGGGGCGTCCCGACCGCGCGCAAATGGACGTCTTTCTCGACGAACTCGCGGCAAGCTCGAACGTCGCGGCCTCGGCCCGCGCGGCGGGGGTTTCGGCCAACGCCATGTATCGCGAGCGCCGGCGCAACGTCGCCTTTGCCAAGCGTTGGCACGAGGCATTGTGCGAGGGCTATGCGCGGCTGGAAGCCGAGCTTTTGTCCGAGGCGCTGGTGGCGCCGAACGGCAATGTGAAGGAGGCGACGCTGAAGTCGCGCGCGCAGAAATACAGGCTCGGCCTGTCGCTGCTCGCCGCGCATCGTGCGGCGGTGCGCGGAAGCGCGGCGCCGACCGGCGGGACGGCGACGGTCGGGGCGGGCGATGCGAAGGCGCGGCTCGCGGCAAAGCTGCGCGCGATGCAGGCGCGGGTGCAGGAGGAGCGCGCGTCGGGCGCCGACGAGGATGGGGACGACGGATTTTGAAGCGCGCGATCGAATGGGCGGAGGGGTCGTCCAGCGATCTCGATGCGTGGTTGCGGCGGCTGGACGATGCGAAGGCCGAGCGATGGCTCGCCGACTGGGATTTCTGGCGGCGCGACGATCAGCGTCCGCCCGCGGGCGACTGGCGCGTGTGGCTGCTCCTCGCGGGGCGCGGCTTTGGCAAGACGCGGACGGGGGCCGAATGGGTGCGCGCGCTCGCCGAGGCGACGCCGGGCGCGCGGATCGCGCTGGTCGCGGCGTCGCTCCACGAGGCGCGGCAGGTGATGGTCGAGGGCGAGAGTGGGCTGCTGGCGATCGCGCCGGGCTGGGCGCGCCCGGTCTATGAAAGCAGCCTCCGGCGGCTGACCTGGGCGAACGGTGCGGTGGCGACGCTGTTTTCGGCGGCCGAGCCCGAGAGCCTGCGTGGCCCCGAACATGGCGCGGCATGGTGCGACGAAATCGCCAAATGGCCGCACGGCGAGGTCGCGTGGGACAATCTGATGCTGACGATGCGGATCGGCCACGCGCCGCGCGTCGTCGCGACGACGACGCCGCGCGCGGTGCCGCTGGTGCGGCGGCTGATGAAGGAGGCGGGCGTGACGCCGACCGGCGGCGCGACGGGGGCGAACCGGTTCAACCTGTCGGGAGCGTGGCTCGCGGCGATGCGGCGGATTTACGGTGGAACGCGGCTCGGGCGGCAGGAACTCGAAGGCGAAATGCTCGAGGATGTCGAGGGGGCGCTGTGGACGCGCGCGCTGGTCGAGCGATGCCGGGTCGGGGCCGATGCGGTCGGCAAACCGGTGCGCGTCGTGATCGGGGTCGACCCGCCAGCGACGGCGACCGGCGATGCGTGCGGGATCGTCGTCGCGGCGCTGCTGCGCGATCGCCGGATCGCGGTGGTCGAGGATGCGAGCGTCGAAAAGGCGCCGCCGTCCGTCTGGGCACAGGCGGTCGCGGCCGCCGCGGCGCGCTGGGGCGCCGACCGGGTGATCGCCGAAAGCAATATGGGCGGCGAGATGGTCGCGGGCACGCTGGCGCAGGCCGACGTGACGCTGCCGGTGCGCGCGGTCCATGCGAGCGTCGGCAAGGCGCGGCGGGCGGAGCCGGCGGCGCTGGCCTATGAGCGCGGGCAGGTGGTGCATGCGGGGGTGTTCGCGGCGTTGGAGGACCAGCTTTGCGGGTTCCAGACAGGCGGCGGCTATGCCGGGCCGGGGCGCTCGCCGGATCGAGGCGACGCGTGCGTGTGGGCGCTGGCGGAGTTGCTGGAGGGGATAAGGAAGGGACGGGAGCCGGGGGTGCGGGTGGTTTGATGGGCGCGAAAATCTTCCGGCCTGGCTTGATCCTGGCTAGCGGGACCCCGGATCAAGTCCGGGGTGACGAGCGGGGTTTCGCCTCTCATCCTATACTGTCGGAACCGTTTTGGATGCTTCGGGGGCCAGCGCTGTCACCCCGAGCTTGACCCGGGGTCCCGCTTTCAGAATGCAAGCGAATGGAACGCGAGCGCAAGGGCGGTTGGGTTTATATCATGGCCGATCGCTATCGTGGTACGATGTATGTCGGGGTCACGGCGCATCTCGCGGCGCGCATCCACCAACATCGCAGCGGAGGCGGTTCGGATTTTTGCGCGCGTTATGGGCTGGTTCGGCTGGTGTGGGCGGAACGTAGCGACGACATTGCGCTTTGCATCGCGCATGAAAAGCGGGTCAAGCGCTGGCATAGGCAGTGGAAATTCGACCTGATCGAGCGTGGGAATCCGGACTGGCTGGATTTGTTCGATCTGCTGACGTGAGGAAGAAGCGGGACTCCGGGTCGAGCCCGGGGTGACGGAGGTTGGGATTGCAGCGTCGCGGCGCTGTCCAATGGGAGAACATCATGAACTGGTTTGGCCGCAAGGCTGCGCAGTCTTCTGCGCGGCCGGCTTTGTCGCGTGTGTATGGGGGCTGGAGTGCGCCCGCGCCGCTGTCGTGGGAGGCGCAGGTGCGCGCCGGTTATCTGGGCAATGCGATCGTGCAGCGCGCGGTTCGGCTCGTCGCCGAGGCGGCGGGGTCGGCGCCGCTGGCGGCGAGCGATCCGGCTTTGCTGCGGCTCGTCGGGGCGACCTCGGGCGGGCAGGGTCTGGTCGAGACGCTGGCGTCGCAGTTGTTGCTGCACGGCAATGGCTATGTGCAGATATTGGCCGACGGCGCGGGGGCGCCGGCCGAGCTTTTCGCGCTTCGGCCCGAGCGGGTGACGGTCGAGGCCGATGCGCGCGGGTGGCCGGTCGCCTATCGCTACAAGGCGGGCGGGAGCACGGCGGTGCTGCCGGCCGAGGATGGTGCGGGGCGCGTGGCGGTGGTGCATGTGAAGGCGCTACACCCGCTCGACGATCATTATGGCGCGGGGTGTTTGGGCTCGGCCTCGGGAGCGATCGCGGCGCATAATGCGGCGGCGGCGTGGAACGCGGCGCTGCTCGACAATGCGGCGCGGCCGTCGGGGGCGCTGGTGCACGATCCGGGCGACAAAGGGATGCCGCTGTCGGCCGAGCAGGTCGACCGGCTGCGCGACGAACTCGCCGAGAGCTTTGCCGGCGGGGCGAATGCGGGGCGGCCGTTGCTGCTCGAAGGCGGATTGAAGTGGCAGGCGCTGTCGCTGTCGCCCGCCGAGATGGATTTCCTGGAACTGAAGCATAGTGCGGCGCGCGAGATCGCCATGGCGTTCGGGGTGCCACCGATGCTGCTCGGGCTGCCCGGCGATGCGACCTATGCCAATTATCGCGAGGCCAATCGCGCGCTGTGGCGGCTGACCGTGCTGCCGTTGTGCGCGAAGATATTGGGGGCGATTTCGCAGGGGCTGGCGGGCTGGTTCGCGGATGCCGCGCTGCGCGTCGACATGGACCGGGTGCCGGCGCTGGCCGAGGACCGGATGGCGCTGTGGCGCGAGGTGTCGGGGGCCGACTGGCTGACGGCCGAGGAGAAGAAGGCGCTGCTGGGGGTGGGCTCTTAGCTACCCCCCGTTCACCCCGAACTCGATCCGGGGGTCAGGGCCTGGGCGCCGCTGTGGATCCCGGATCGCGTCCGGGATGACGAAGGGGAATATCAAAATGGACGAGGACGAGGCGCTGGCGCGGTTGATCGCGCTGGCGGGGACGGGTGCGCCCGATGCAGCGCTGCTGCGCGCGGTGGTCGAGGAAGCGAGCGAGCTGGGCGCGCGGCGGGCGCTCGCGCGGCTCGGCCTCGCCGACGCGGCGGCGCGCGACGACATCGGCGATTTGCGCCAGCTGCTCGGCGCGTGGCGCGACGCGAAGAAAAGCGTGTGGGCGGCGGTCGTCGACTGGGCGGTGCGCGGGGTGCTGGCGCTGCTCGTCGTCGGACTGGCTGTGAAGCTGGGGCTGCCGGGGTTGCTGAAGTGAGAACGGCGGCTCGGCTTGAAAAGGGTTCACGCCGAGACGCGGAGACGCGGAGAGACGGCCCGGTGCGCCCAGGTTCGGCTCCCAACCTGCAATCATTCAAGGCCGTGATAGCGGAAAGCGAAGGGGCGGCCCTGCCGCCCTCTTTCAATCTCCGCGCCTCCGCGTCTCCGCGTGAACCCCTTGGGGTCCGCTTTGCGGGCTATGTCTCGGTGTTCGATCGGGTCGATCGCGGGGGCGATGTGGTGCGCAGCGGGGCGTTTGCCGCGAGTTTGCGCGAGCGCCGTGCGGTGCCCCTCCTGTGGCAGCATCGGCCGGGCGCGGTCGTCGGCGTGATCGAGACTCTGGCGGAGGATGCGCGCGGACTGCGCGTCGTCGCGCGGGTAACGCACCCGACCGCGGCGGGGCTGGTCTCGCGCGGGGCGCTGACGGGATTGTCGTTCGGATATCGGGTGCGCGGCGCGCGCGGGAGCAATCCGCGCGAGTTGCTGGCGCTCGACCTGGCCGAAGTGAGCCTGGTCGCGATGCCGATGCAACCGGCGGCGCGGGTGATTGCGGTGGAATCATGGAAGGAGTGACGAGCATGGACGATATGGAAGTGAAGGCCGATGCGCTCGAAGGCGCGTTCGATACGGTGCTGGCGGCGGAGGCGGTCGACGAGCTGAAGGCGTCGGTCGCGGCGCTGAAGGCCCAGGTCGATGCGCAGACGGTGGCGGCGTCGCGGCTGCCGCTCGACGGGGCGAAGGCGGCCGATCCGGCGCGTGACGCCTTTGTCGAGCGATACCTGAGGCGCGGGATCGACGCGGGGGTCGAGATGAAGAGCCTGTCGGGCGCGAGCGGAGCCGAAGGCGGCTATGCGGTGCCGCGCGAGATCGACGGAGCGATTGCGGCCACGCTGACGTCGCTGTCGCCGATCCGGCGCATCGCGACGGTCGTGCAGACGGGAACGAGCGGCTATCGCAAGCTGGTCGCGACCGGCGCGACCGAGGCGGGCTGGGTCGGCGAGACCGCCGCGCGCCCCGAAACGGGCACGCGGAGCTTTGCCGAGATCGCGCCGCCGTCGGGCGAGCTTTATGCCAATCCGGCGGCCAGCCAGGCGATGCTGGACGATGCGATGTTCAACGTCGAGGACTGGCTGGCCGACGAGATCGCGCGCGAATTCGCGGTCGCCGAAGGTGCGGCGTTCGTGACCGGCGACGGGACGAACCGCCCCAAGGGGTTCCTGTCCTATGCCGCGAGCGACGAGGACGATGCGAGCCGTGCGTTCGGGACGTTGCAATATGTCGCGTCGGGCACCGCGGGCGGTTTCGCGGCGGCGAGCCCGCAGGACGGGCTGATCGAGCTGGTGCACAGCTTGCGCGCGCCGTATCGGCAGGGGGCCTGTTGGGTGATGAACAGCGACACGCTGGCGCGCATCCGCAAGTTCAAGACCTCCGACGGTGCGTTCCTGTGGCAGCCGGGTCTGGTCGAGGGGCAGGCGGCGAGCCTGCTCGGCTATCCGGTGGTCGAGGCCGAGGACATGCCGGCGGTCGCCGCCGATAGCCTGTCGGTTGCCTTTGGCAATTTCCGCGCCGGATACCTGATCGCCGACCGCGGCGAGACGCGCATCCTGCGCGATCCGTTCAGCAACAAGCCCTTCGTGCATTTCTATGCAACCAAAAGGGTCGGTGGTGCGATCATCGATACGAACGCGATCAAGCTGATGAAGTTCGCCGCCAGCTAAGCGGCTGGTGTGCGGGGCGTCCGGCCCGCGCTCCCTACCCTTTCGGGGGAGGGTCGGGCGCCCACGAATCGACGTCCAATTCCGCCCGTTCCGGCCCGCAAAGAGCCATGTCCGGCGCGACCGCCGCTTATGTGCGGCCGCGCGCTGCGAACGAAATCGGGCGTGGCTTGGTTTTCCGACAGCTATTCCGGAAAGGATGGCCCTGCCATGCCGAATCTGTTTTTTGCCGACCTGGTGCGCGAGATGTGCGACGAAGGCGGAGCGGGAGCGCTGACGCCCGCGGGCGCCGTGCCCGGTCATCGCCGCTTCGCCGACGCGGTGCCGGCGGATACGCCCTTTCACTATGCGATCGCCGGGGTCGCGCTGCCCGGTCAGTGGGAGGTAGGGCAGGGCCGGATCGACGGCGAGGGCCGGCTGCAGCGTGACAGTGTTGCCGCCTCTTCGGCGGACGGCGAGCCGGTCGATTTCGCACCGGGGCTGAAGACGCTGGCGCTGACCGTCGGGGCGGACTGGTTCGGTGCGAGCGATGCGGCGGCCGTGGCGGCCGCGACGGCCCTGGACGCCAAGCAACCGGTGTCGACGCTGCACGACGTCGCCGCAAGCGGCGTCTCCGGCGACCTGGTAACACTGCGGCGCGGCGACGGGTGGGTGAACCTGCCGCTGTCGGCGCTGGCCTATCGCGGCGCCGACGGCGGACATGTGCTGAGCGGCCCGCTCTGCGCACCGACGGGCAGCGCGGCGGCCCCGTCGCTGTGCTTTGCGGGCGACGCCGACACCGGCGCCTATCGCGCCGGGACGAATATGCTGGGCTTTGCGGTCGGCGGGCAAGAGGTGTGGCGGCTGTCGGTCGACCTTGCCACGATGACCACGCCGGCCAGCTGGAATGGCGGTTTGCGGATGCAGAAGCCCGGAGGGCCATCGCCGGCGTCGATCCAGTGGACGATGAGCCACCGGTCGAACAATATGGACCTGCTGTTCTTCGGGTCCGACGGCAGCACCTATCGCGACTATCTGAAATTCGACTGGCTGAATGCCGAAACGCGGATCGGGATCGGCGGCACCCCGACGCTGTGCGTCGGCGCGAGCCATGTCCGCGCCGGCGCGGACAACAGCGTTCCGCTGGGGCAGGCGGCGTGGCGATGGGCCACCGTCTATGCGGGCACCGGGGCGATCAACACATCCGACGCGCGCGACAAGAGCTGGCGTGACGCGCCGAACGCGGCCGAATTGCGGGCCGCGCGGCGCATCGCCTGCGAACTCGGTTTTTTCCGGTGGAACGATGCAATCGCGGCGAAAGGCGAAGCGGCGGCGCGTCTGCATTTCGGCGTCGAGGCGCAGGCGGTGTGGGCGATCATGGCCGACGAAGGGCTGGTCGAAGCGATCGCGCCGGGCGTCGAGCCCGACAGCCGCTATGCCTTTCTGTGCCACGACCGCTGGGACGAAAGCGCGGAGGGTGCCGAGGCGGGCGACCGGTTCGGCATTCGCCCCGACCAGCTCGCGCTGTTCCTGATCGCGGGACAGGAGGCCCGGATCGCGGCACTGGAGGCGGCGGCATGACCGGCGATGCGCTGTCGGCGCGGGCGATCGGCGATGCGGGTCCGCGCGCGCTGGCGAGCGAATGGGGCGGGCCGGGACCGGTGCTGCCCACCCGCAGGCTTCACGTCGCGCGCGGACCGGCGCGCCGCGTGACGCTGCGCAAGCCGTGAGGATGGAAAGCAGAGGGGAGAATCGGCGATGACCATGACGGTCAAGGATCCAGCGACGCGGATCGACTACGCCTTCGACTGGAGCGCGGCCTATCCCGCCGGGCAGGCGGTGACCGGCAGCGACTGGGACGTGGTGCCCGACGAAGCGGAGGGCGTCGCGATCGTCGCGGCCGCCCACGGCCTGTTGCAGACAACCGCGACGCTGACCGGCGGGGTCGCCGGTCGCGTCTATCGCGTGACCAACCGGGTGACGCTGAGCGACGGGCAGGTCGACGAGCGATCGATGAGCGTGAGGGTGGAGGAGCGATAATGGGCGAGAGCATGGCACCAGGCGCCGCGGCGGTGACGCTAAACGAAGCGCGCGGCTGGCTGCGGATGGGGACGACGCTGGACGACGCCGTCGTGGCGCAGTTGATCCGCGCCGCGACGAATATCTGCGAGGCGTTCATCGGACGCTGGCTGGTCATTCGCGAGGCCGAAGAGGAGGTGGGGCTGGAGGCGGGCCGCGCGCGGCTCCGCATCCGGCCGGTCGTCGCGGTCGACGCAGTGGCGACGATCGACGACGACGGCGAGGAAACCGCGTTGGCGGCGGACGGCTGGCGTCTGGCGACCAGGGACGACGGTACCGGATGGGTCGCGCCGGTCGAGTCCGGCGCCGCGACGCGCCTGCGCGTGGGCTATCGCGCCGGACTTGCGTCCGGTCCGAACGACATCCCCGAAGCGATCCGGCAGGGCATCGTCCGGCTGGTCCAGCATCTGCATGAGGCGCGCGACGATGCCGACCGGGCTCCGCCCGCGGTCGTCGCGGCGCTGTGGCAGCCGTGGCGGCGCGTCGGGCTGGGCGGTGCGCAATGACCGCCGAGCAGGCGGTGCGCGCCCGGGCGCTGGCGGTGCTGGCAGGCGACAGCGATCTGGCGGGGCGGGTTCACGGAATCTTCGACGGCGCGGCGCGGCGCGCATCGGCGCCCTATGTCGTGGTGGGCGCAGCCGAGTCGGGCGACTGGGGAACCAAGGACCAGCCGGGGCGTGAGGTGCGCCTGACCGTGACGCTGGTCGGGGTCGATCCCGGTGGACCGGGCGATGCCGGGGCGCGGATCGGCGCGCTGGCGCCGATGCTGCGCGGTGCGGGCGAAGGCTGGACGATCGCGGCGGTGCGGACGCTGCGCAGCCGGTTCAGCCTTCGCCGCGCGGGCGGCTGGCAGCAGGACATGATTGTCCGCTGCCGTTGCCTGGCCGGATGACTCAGGCCGCGGGCAGCGTGTTCGTTTCGCTGTAATCCTTGAACTTTTCGAGGAAGTTCTCGTGATAATCGTCGACCTGCATGTCGGCGTCGTCGGTCGCGTCCTCGTCGGAATCGCCGCTCGCCTTGTCGAGCGCGATCACCGCCTTGCGGAAGGCGTCGCGTTCGATCTGGCAGACGGTCTTGAGCGCGGCTTCGTAATCGGCCGGCGCCTTCTTGTCCTCGAGCGACTTCTTCAAGTCGGCGTGCAGGCATTTGGTGAAGGCGACGCGCGTGGTGTCGACCGCCGCGGTCGGCGACGGCGCCATGGCGACCAGTAGCAGGCTGGTGATGAGCATCCTCTTTCTCCCCGTTTTTGCGGATGATTTGTGGTGAGGAGAATAAACGATGGCAATCGAAAATGGGAGCGCTTTTCTGCTCAAGATCGGTGACGGGTCGGTGCCGCCGACATACCGGACCGTCGCCGGTTTGCGCACGACGCAATTGTCGGTGAACGGAGAGGCGGTGAACGTCACGACCAAGGAGTCGGGCGGGTGGCGCGAACTGCTGTCGGGCGCGGGGGTGCGGTCGGTGTCGGTGAGCGCGGCGGGCCTCTTTACCGGGTCCGACGCCGAGATACGGCTGCGCGGCAAGGCGCTGAGCGGGGCGATCGACGATTTCCAGCTGAGCTTCGAGAGCGGCGAGCGGATGGAAGGGCGCTTTCTGGTGACGCGGCTCGATTATGCCGGCGATTACAATGGCGAGCGCCAATATACGCTGAACCTGGAATCCAGCGGTCCGGTGGTGAGCCTGTGAGTGCGGCAAATCCGCTGCGTGGCGAGGCCGAGCTGCGCTTGGGCGGTGAGGTCCATGCGTTGCGGCCGAGCTTTGCCGCGCTGGTCGCCGCCGAAGAGGAATTGGGGCCGCTGGTCGCGCTGGTCGAACGCGCCGCCGACGGCGGGCTGCGGCTTGCCGAGCTTGCGGCGCTGTTCTGGCATTGCCTGCGCGAGCGGCCGGTCGGGCTGACGCGCGAGGCGGTCGGCGAGGCAGTGGTGGCGCAGGGGCTGGCGGCGGCGACGCCGGCGCTGCGCGTGCTGCTCGGACAGATTTTGCAAGGACGATGAGGTGGCGGGCGACGGGCGAGCGGCCCACCCCGCTGCGACTAGCGAGCAAGCTTGCAAGGCTCGCAACCCCTCCCCTGGAGGCGAAGGGTTTATTGGGACGGCCGCGTTGCGACTGGTCGGGGTGATGGCGCGAGTTGCGGGTTGGCGACCCGATGAATTCTGGGCGGCGACGCCCACCGATGTCGCGGCGGTGCTCGCGGGGTGGCGGTCCGAGGCCGAAGCGGCGGGGGTCGACCGCGGCGGCCTGACGGCGATGATGGAGCAATATCCCGATGGATGAGGTCGATGAAATGGTCGTCGCCGTGCGCGCCGACACCGAGGAGTTCCGGCGCGACGTCGCCATGATGCGGAGCGAACTCGCCGGACCCTTGGTGTCCGCGGCGGACGATGCGGGGCGCGGGATCGAGCGGGCGCTGACGCGCGCGGTGCTGACCGGCAAGCTGGGGTTCGAGGATCTGAAGCGGGTTGCGCTGTCGGTGATGAACGACATCGCGCGCTCGGCGATTTCGGGAGGGCTCGGGACGCTGCTGGGCGGCGGCGGGCTGGTGTCGGTGGGGCAGGGGGCGCTGCTCTCGCTGCTCGGGGTTCCGGGGCGCGCGACGGGCGGGCCGGTCAGTGCCGGGCGCGCCTATCGCGTCGGCGAGAATGGACCCGAACTGTTCGTGCCGGCCGCGAGCGGGCGCGTCGAGGCCGCGGGCGGCGGCGGCGCGCGCAGCATCGCGATCACGGTGAATGTACAGGGCGGCGGTGCCGGCGAACCGCAGCGGCTCGCGCAGACCGGGCGGCAACTGGCGCGCGCGGTGCGGCGCGCGGTGGCGCGGGGAGAAGATTGATGGGCTGGGCGCTCGTCGCGGCCGAGCCGCATCACCGCAAGGGCTGGATCAAGCGGTTCGATCCGCGATTCTGGACCGTCGACTTCGCGCGGCCGATGATGGCGAGCGTGGTGACGACGGCGCCCGACGCGCTGCGCGTCGAGGCGGTGTTCTACAACAGGCAGGACCTCGCCGGCCTGATCTGGGAGGCCGAGGACCGCTGGGACCATCCGCTGCTCGCCTATGAGACGCGGCGCGATTTCCGGAACACGCAACTGAGCTTTCGCTGGCGCTCGGGCGGGGTGAAGCCGCTCGATGCGCTGCACGGGCCGACCCTGACGATTGAGGGACGCGATGCGGCAGGCAATGCGCGCGCCTGGTATGTGCGGCTGTGGAACCATGCGGTGGGGACGGCTGAGGATGCCGTCGTCAGCCTCGATTTCGATGCGCTGGACGGGGGCTTCCTGTTGCCCGCCGAGGCCGATCCGGTGTGGGCGGGCGATGTCGACCGGATGTTCGTGTCGCTGGTGCCGCCCGATTACGGCCTGGGCGAAGGGACGCTGGCGGCGCCCGCCGAGGACTGGGTGGAAATGAGCGACATCGTCTGCACCGGGTCGGGGTCGGTGCTCGCGATCGGCGACGCGATGCTGCCCGAACATGGGCTGGGCATCGCGAACGGCTATGACGACGGCTATCACCTGACGCCGGCACGGGTGGTGCGGCAGGTCGTCGGGCTCGGCTATCGGGGCGATGTCGTCCATTATGTCGGGATGAGCCATTTCATGCGGCTTGCGGCGGCGGGCGAGGCGTTCGAGGTCGACGCCGCGGGGGGAGCGATCAATGCGCCCGCGGCGGCATGGCACGCGGCGTTCGCGGCGCTGTGCAAGGCGGCGGGGCTGGGACTGATCTGGTCGCTGTCCTACGAATTGTTCGACGCCTATTGCCCCGACGCCTGGAAGCAGCGCGATGCGGACGGGGCGCCGGCGCTGACCGGATGGGAGCCGCCGTCGACCCTGCTCTCGCCCGCCAGCGTCGAGGCGATGGCGTGGTTGCAGGGCGCGGCGCGCGATTTCGTGGGCCTTGCGGTGGCAGCGGGGCACGACGTCAAGTTCCAAGTCGGCGAGCCGTGGTGGTGGGTCGATCCGGCGGGCCGGATCTGCGCCTATGATGCGGCGGCCACAGCGGTGCTGGGTGCGGCAAGCGTCGCGATTCCCGACGTGCGCGGGCCGATCGACGCGGCGCAGGCGGCGATGCTTGACGCGCTGGGGGTGCTGCTCGCTGCATCGACCGCGGCGCTGGTCGACGCAGCGCGCGGCGCGGCGGGGGCGGCGGCGTTTACGAGTCATTTGCTGCTTTTCCTGCCGACGGTGCTCGATCCCGACGCGCCCGAGCTGCGGCGTGCCAATGTGCCGGCCGGCTGGGCGGCGCCGGCGTTCGACGTGCTGCAGCTCGAGGATTACGACTGGGTCACCGGCGGGCGCGGGGCGGAAACGGCAGGCGCGCGCGAGGCGATGGCCGTGCGGCTCGGCTATCCGGCCGGCGACCAGCATTATTTTGCGGGCTTCGTGCTCGACGGCGCCGACCGCGCCTTGTGGGCGCCGATCGCGGATGCGGCCGGCGCAGCGCGGCGCGCGGGGGTGGCGCGGGCGTTCGTCTGGGCCCTGCCGCAGGTCGCGCGCGATGGCTTCGTGGCGTTCGACGGCGAGGAAGAGGAGGGCGAGGTGCAGGCTTTCGATGCGGTGGATTTCCCGCTGGCGATCGGGCGCGAGGCGTTGGCGATCACCGAATTTTCGACCCAGATCGTCAGCTCGCCGTCGGGTCACGAGCAGCGCGCGAGCGAATGGGCCGAGGCACGGATGCGCTATGACGCGGGGCCGGGGATACGGTCGGAGGCCGATGTGCGGGCGCTCGCCGACTTCTTCCGCGCCCGGCGCGGGGCGGCGCGGGCATTCCGCTTTCGCGATCCGTTCGACCAGAGTTCGGCCGCCGATGACGGACCGCCAACGGCGACCGACCAGCCGCTTGGCTATGGCGACGGCAGCCGGCGGCAGTTTGCGCTCGTCAAACATTATGGCGAGGGCGACGCGGCGCAGGAGCGGATCATCCGCCTGCCGGTCGAAGACAGCGTTCGGCTATCGGTCGACGGGGTGGAAACCGCCGCGTTCGAGATAACGAGTGACGGCGGGGTGCTGTTCGATACGGCACCCGCGGCGGGGGCGCTGGTGCGCGCGGGGTTCCGGTTCGACGTGCCGGTGCGCTTTGCCGAGGACAGGCTTGAAATCAGCCGCGCGACCTTCCTCGCGGGAGAGCTTGCGAGCGTGCCGCTGATCGAGGTGCGGGCGCCGCGAGGGACGTCGGCATGACGGCGGCGGCACCCGACTGGCTGCGCGCCGAACTGGTGACGCTGGCCTGGTGCTGGCGGCTGTCACGGCGCGACGGCGTGGTGATCGGGCTGACATCGCACGATCGCGATATGGTCGTCGAAGGGATGGTTTATCGCGCCGCGCCGGGAATGAAGCCCTCGGCGCTGGAGACGAGCGATGTGCTCGACGTCGAAACGCTCGACCTCGAAGGCGCGATCGCGAGCGAGGCGATTGCCGCGCGCGACCTGGATGCGGGGCGCTGGGACGGCGCCGAACTGACGCTGTTCGTGACGGACTGGAGCGCGCCCGAGGCGGCGCCGGTGACGGTGGCGCGCGGGGTGCTGGGGGCGGTGGAGCGGCGCGGCGCGGCCTTTACCGCCGAGTTGCAGGGGGTGACGCGCGCGCTCGACCGGCCGGTGTGCCCGGCGACCGCGCCCTCTTGCCGGGCGATGCTCGGCGACCGGGCGTGCCGCGTCGACCTGGCGCCGCGCACGCAACAGCGGCGCGTCGTCGCGGTCGATGGGCGCGCAGTGACGCTCGACAGCGCGGCGCCGGCGGGCGCGATGGCGTTCGGCGAGCTGCTGTGGATGGAAGGCGCGGCGTGCGGGCTCGCAAGCCCGGTGATCGACGAGGCTGGGGCGGTGCTGACGCTCGCCGAGATGCCACCCTTCGACGTCGGCCCCCCGGTGCGGGTGCGCTTGATCGAAGGATGCGACAAGCAACTCGCGACGTGCCGCGACCGCTTTGGCAATGCAGCGAATTTTCGCGGCGAGGCGCATCTGCCGGGGAATGATTTGCTGACGCGCTATCCCGGTGGATGATGCCGGCGCGCGCGCTTTTGCCGCCGCGCGAACGATGGTCGGGGTGCGTTTCCGGCGCCAGGGACACGAGGCGGCGACGGGGCTCGATTGCGTCGGCCTTGTGTGGGCGGCCTATGCCGCCGCCGGGTGCCGGCTGGTACGGCCGACGGACTATCCGCTGCGCGGCTGGGGACGCGAAAAGGTCGAAGCGGCGTTGCGCGGGGCCGGCTTTTCCGAAGGCGAAGGGTCCCGGCGGGGCGATGTGGCCTTGTTCGAGCTGCCGGCGGGGCAGTTCCATCTGGGACTGATCGGCGAGCGGAGTTTCGTGCACGCCCATGCGGGGTTGCGGCGGGTGGTGGAGACGCCGCTCGGCGGAGGGGCGGGCGCAAGGCCACGGTGGCGGCTGAGGATTGGCTCGTCCCGCTGCGATTCGGGCGCGGGCGTCCACGTCTCTCCGACCCTCCCGCAAGCGGAAGGGACGGGGGTATATTCAGGAGCGGTGTCATGGCGACTTTGGTGCTGACGGTGGTCGGCGGGATCGTGGGCGGGCCGGTCGGGGCGGCGCTGGGCGCGGCGATCGGGCGGCAGGCCGACGCGGCGATCTTTGCGCCGAAGGGCCGCGAGGGACCGCGCCTGGCCGACCTGAAGGTGCAGGCATCGACCTATGGCCAGCAGATTCCGCAGTTGTTCGGGACGATGCGCGTCGCCGGCAGCGTGATCTGGGCGACCGACCTGATCGAGCGGCGAGCGAAGAGCGGCGGCGGCAAGGGGCGGCCGTCGGTGACCGAATATAGCTATGCGGTGTCGCTGGCGGTCGCGCTGTCGTCGCGGCGGGTGCGGGCGATCCGGCGCATTTGGGCCGACGGCAATCTGCTGCGCGGCGCGAGCGGGACGTTCCGGGAGCGGTGCAGTTTTCGCTGGTACGACGGCAGCGAGGATCAGGCGGTCGATCCGTTGATCGGGTCGGCGGTCGGCGGCGGGTCGGCAAGCGCGTTTCGCGGGCTGGCCTATGCGGTGTTCGAGGAACTGGAACTTGCAAGCTTCGGCAATCGCATCCCGTCGCTGACCTTCGAGGTCGAGGCCGATGCGGGCGATGTGGATGCGGGGCTGATCGGCGAAGTGCTGTTGGGAGAAACGGGACGTTGCACGGGGCGTTGGCCGATTTCGGGCTATGCGGCGTCGGGCGACCGCGCCCGCGAGGCGCTGTCCCCGCTGTTCGAGGTCGATGCAACGCGGCTGGTCAGTTCGAGCGCGGGGTGGAGACTGGCACCGACCGAGAGCGGCGATACGGTCCGGCTGGCCGATTTTCGTCCCGTCGATCGCGCCGAATCCCCGCGGGACTGTATCGAGCGCCGCCGTTTGCCGCTTTCGGACCTTCCCGGCGTGATCCGGCTGCGCCACTATGAGCCGGAGCGCGACTATCAGCTGGGACAGCAGGCGATGGCGGTTGCCGGGGGCGGGGTCCGCGAGGAGCGCATCGACCTGCCCGCGGTGCTGTCCGCCGGTGCCGCGCGCGGGCTGGCTCGGCACTTGGCGGCCGGCGCAGGCGATGGCCGCGAAACCCATGTGTGGCAGGCTGGTCTGGCGGCTATGGCGCTGCCCGTGGGACGCCGGATCGCGCTTGCGGACGGCAGTGCGTGGCGCCTCGCGCGGCGGACGGTGAAGAGCGACGGGGTCGCGCTCCACCTGCTGCGACATCGGGCGGCCAGTGTCGCAGCGGTGGCCGCGGAGGCCGGCGTGCCGGTGAGGGCACCCGACTGGCCCGATGCGACCGGGGTGGTACGCCTGTTCGACCTGCCTTCGGTCGAAACTCCGGCCGGGGCGCCGCGGATCGTGGTCGCGGGGGCCGGAAGCAACGACGGCTGGCGCGGCGCAGATTGCTGGTTCGTGCCGGCGCCGGACGCCGAACCGGTCGCGCTCGGCTCGCTGGGTGGCGCCCGCGCGATGGGTCTGTTGTCGGCGCCGCTCGGCGCGGGAAGCAGCGCTCTGTTCGACGAGGCGAATGTCGCGATCGTGGCGTTGGACAATCCGTCGATGGCGCTGGAATCGGTGAGCGACGCGATGCTGCTGGGCGGCGCCAACCGCGCGATGGTGGGCGATGAATTGATCCAGTTCGGGTCCGCGAGCCCGCTCGCCCCGGGCCTCTGGCGCTTGTCGCGCCTGCTGCGAGGGCGCGCCGGGACGATCGCGTCCGATCCGCGGGATGCGGGCACCCCCTTCGTGTTGCTGGACGACGGCGGGGTGTTGGCGGTGCCGTCGGAGCTGGCGGGTTGGGCCAGCAGCGGCACCGCCGCGGTACAATGGGCCGATCGCAACGCCAGCGAGGTCGGCGAACTCGCGGTTCCGCCCGAGGCCCGCGCACTCCGCCCGCTGACACCCACCCATCCGCGGCGGTCGTTCGACGCGGAGGGCGGCCTGACCCTGTCATGGATTCGCCGGAGCCGCTTCGATCCCGGGTGGCGCGACGGCGTCGACCTGCCGCTCGGCGAAGACAGGGAATCATACCGTGTCGCGCTCGATTCCTCCGCTGCGGCCGCGGGTCCGTGGGAGGTTGCCGCGCCGTCTTGGCATGCCGATGCAGCATTGCTCGCGTCGCTTCCGCCCGGGACGCAGGTGCACATACGGCAAGTCGGCACCTTTGCGCCGTCCGACCCGCTGACCATCGCTCTGACCTGACAATCCGGAAAGGCCCAAGATGACCGATATCCTTGCAACCGCTCGCTTTTCCCTCCCGCTGCTCGCGGTCGCCCAGGCGCAGAAGGAGGTCACGCACAATGAGGCCCTGACGCTGCTCGATGCGCTGGTTGCGCCCAGTGTCGAAGCCGGGCCGCAATCCGATCCGCCCGCCTTGCCGACGGTGGGCCAGGCCTGGCTGGTCAACGACAGCCCGACCGGCGTATGGGCCGACGCCGCCGGAACGATCGCGTTCTGGACGGCTGGAGGCTGGCGATTCGTCGTACCGCGGGCGGGAATGGCGATCGCGCGCCTGTCCGACAATCTTTGCCTGCGGTTCGACGGCAGCGGCTGGCTCGTCCCCGCAGCGGTCGAAAGTCCGGCCGGCGGCGCGACGATCGACGAAGAGGCCCGCGTCGCGATAGGGGCGCTGATATCCTGTCTTGCAAGCCATGGCCTTCTGATTACAGGCTGATTTTTGGGGTATCGACGAGCAAAGTGCGGCTTTTTGGCAACAGATTGGCGATTTGTTCGCTTGCGTGGAACCAAAGCGACGAGTAGGACGTCTGACGAGACGTAAATCTCAATTGAAAGGGGAATCTACTATGAGGAAGCTTGCCGTCGCTGTGGCGTTGGCCTCCACTGCCCTTGCGTCGTCGCCAGCCATGGCGCGCGACAACTCCTGGTACGTAGGAGTGGGCGCTGGTGTGATGCTTGTCGAAGATATGGATCTCGACATCGCTACCATCAACAATGCCGGTACGCTCGATCACCGCGCAGGCTATGACGCCGAAGGTACCGTCGGGTACGACTTCGGCGGATTCCGCGCGGAAGTCGAAGTCGGCTATCGCGAAGCCGATATCAAGTCGGGCCGCTTCGCCGCTCCCGGCATCCCGTCGCAGGCCGACGGCACGGGCACGTTCACCGGGACCGCCCCGATGAACGGCGACTCGAACGCCCTCAGCTTCATGGTCAACGGCATGTTCGACTTCGGCGACGATGACGGCCTTCAGGGCTTCGTCGGCGGCGGTGCCGGCGTGGCGCGCGTTTCGGTCGAGCCGGTCTATGCCGGTCCGTTCCTGGACGACTCGGACACCGGTTTTGCATGGCAGGCGATTGCGGGCATCCGCGCGCCGATCAGCAAGAACTGGGACGCGGGCATCAAGTATCGTTTCTTCAATGCCAGCGGCCTCGACCTCGTCGACCAGGCTGGTCGCGACGTTTCGACGCGCTTCCGTTCGCACTCGCTGCTCGGTACGCTGACGTACAACTTCGGTGGAGCCGAAGCGCCGCCGCCGCCGGAGCCGCCGGCTCCGCCGCCGCCGCCGCCGCCTCCCCCGCCGCCGCCGCCGCCGCCGCCTCCGCCGGTGTGCTCGCCTGGGCCGTACATCGTGTACTTCGACTGGGATCAGTCGGCGATCACGCCCGAAGCGGCTTCGACGCTGGACAACGCGATCAGCGCCTACAACCAGGGCTGCAGCGGTCAGCAGGTCATGCTCGCCGGTCACGCCGACCGTTCGGGTTCGGCCAAGTACAACGTCGGTCTGTCGCAGCGTCGCGCCGATGCGGTGAAGGCTTACATGACCGCTCGCGGTGTTGCCGACGGCTCGATCTCGACCGAAGCGTTCGGCGAAACCCGTCCGGCCGTTGCGACTGCCGATGGCGTCCGCAACGACCAGAACCGTCGCGTGGAAATCACTTACGGTCCGGGTTCGGGCATGTAAGACCGGTTTCCATTCCCGACAGGGATGGGACGAAAAGGAAGGGCGGTACCGCAAGGTGCCGCCCTTTCCTTATGTACGGCGCCGGGCTTTCCGCCTCGTGCCTTTTTCTTTGCGATTTCGAAATAATGTTATACCATGACAAATGAGCCTGCGCCTGGCTGCGCCGGTTCAGGACGCGGCCGGGGCTCGCGATGGAACGGCGTCGGCCGCCCGAAAGGGAGAGAGGCCATGCGCCGACGCCGCAGCATTTTTCGCACCGACCCCAACGCCGACCCGATGATCAACACGACGCCGCTGATCGACGTGATGCTCGTCATGCTGGTGATGTTCATCATCACCGTTCCGCCGCCGACGCACAGCGTCGACGTGACCTTGCCGACCGATAGCGTGCTGCCGGGTCCCGTCCTCGATCAAAACCGGATCACCATCGATACCGCCGACGTCATTCGCTGGAACGGTGAAGCAGTCGATCTGGCGGAACTGGGCCTGCTCGTGAAGCGCGCGTCCGAAGGCGAGACGCCCGCGACCTTGATGCTCGAACCCGACGCGCGGGCACGCTACCTGCGCGTCGACGCGGCGATCGGCGCGATCCGCCGCAATGGCGGGACCCGCATCGCCTTTCCCGGGATCGCGCACTATGGCGGGCTGATCTGAGCCTCTGCGCAGCGCGCCCGCGGGGTCAACTCGCGGGCGCGGTTCCGGGGCGCAGCCACGCCATCATATAGCTGACATAGTCGACCTTGCCGAGCGGCACGCCCATGTGGCGCATGATCGCGTAAGCAGCCACGCCATGAAAATAGAATTGCGGCTGCGCCCAGTCGCGCACATAGGCGGCGGCGGTCATGTCGAACGCCATCCCGTTGGGAAGGGTGAAGGATACCGGCCGTTCGGGATCGCCATCGACCGGGTCGCGATCGATTGTCTCCAGCCAGGCGATCGTTTGCGCGATCTGCGTCTGCAAACCGGAAAAATCGGCGGCGTCCTCGGCGAATTCGGGGGCGCCCGACGCACCGAGCCGAACGAGGCCCTGGCTTGCCTGTGCGCATGTGAAGCGCACTTGCGATGCGAGCGGAAACATGTCGGACGCAAGCCGCGCAGCGACGAGCTGGAGCTCGCCGACATTGTTTTCGGCGCCCCAGGCAAGCGCGCGCTCCAGCTGTCCCGACAGGGACTTCAGGCCGTTGATATAGGCGGGTACCGTCATGTCGTAGAGCATCCGTCGATCCCTTTTCGATTGTTGGCCGTCAGGCGGCGGTCGGATTGTCCTGAAACTGAAGTCGCGCGAGCCGCGCGTAAAGGCCGTCGGCGGCAACGAGATCGTCGTGGCGGCCCTCTTCGACGATGCGGCCTTCATCCATGACGACAATCCGGTCGGCGGCACGAACGGTCGCAAGGCGGTGCGCGATCACGATTGTCGTGCGGTCGTGCATAAGCGCTTCGAGCGCATCCTGGACCAGCCGCTCGGATTCGGCGTCGAGCGCCGAGGTCGCTTCGTCGAGCAGCAACAGGGGAGCGCGGCGAAGGAGCGCGCGCGCAATCGCGACGCGTTGGCGCTGGCCGCCCGAAAGACGCGCGCCGCCCTCGCCCATGAAGGTGTCGAGCCCGTTCGGAAGCTTGCGCAGAAATTCCTCGGCATTGGCGGCGCGGGCTGCCGCCCATAGCTCCTCGTCATTAGCCGACCAATTGCCATAGCGCAGATTGTCGCGCGCCGACGCGGCGAAGATCACCGTTTCCTGTGGCACCATTGCGATGCGTGCGCGAATGTCGGCGGGATCGGCCTGGGTCAGCGCGACGCCGTCGATGCGGATCTCGCCTGCCTGCGGGTCGTAGAAGCGCTCGGCGAGCTGGAAGAGCGTTGATTTGCCGGCGCCGGACGGACCGACGATCGCGACCGTCTCGCGGGGGTGGATGGTCAGCGAGAAATCGTGCAGCGCCGCGGTGTCGGGACGCGTGGGATAGCGAAATTCGACGTCCGCGAATTCGAGCGTGCCGGTCGCCGGATCGGGCAGCGGCCGCGGGTGCGCGGGCGGCGCGATGTCGGGTTCGGCATGGAGCAGTTCGCTCAGCCGCTCGGCGGCGCCCGCTGCGCGAAGCAGGTCGCCATAGACCTCGGTAAGCGCCCCGAACGCCCCGGCGACGAGGCCGCCTGTCAGGACGAAGGCGGCGATCGTGCCCCCGGTGATTGTCCCTGCGGCAACCCCGGCCGCGCCGTACCAGAGCAGGGTGGTGATCGCGCCGAACAGCAGGCCGATGACCGTTGCAGTGATGATCGCGCGCAGCCGGATGCGGCGCTTTGCGGTGGCAAAATTATTCTCGACCGCGGTGGTGAAGCGTTCGGCCTCGCGCGCTTCCTGTCCAAAGGCCTGGACGATCTTCATCGCGCCCAATTGTTCGGCGGTAGTCGCGCCGATGTCGGCGACGCGGTCCTGGCTGGTACGCGACACGGTCTGCAACCGTCGGCCGAGCAGAACGATCGGCAGGATGATCAGCGGAATGCCGACGAGAATGCCGCCGGTCAGCGCGGGCGACAGGGTAAAGAGATAGATGATGCCGCCAAATCCCATCACCAGGTTGCGCAGCGCGACCGATACCGTCGAGCCGACGATCTGCTCGATGATCGCGGTATCCGAGGTCATGCGCGAGGCGATCTCCGATGGCCGGTTTTCCTCGAAGAAGCCCGGAGCGAGCCGTAGCAGGTTGCGCTGGACCGCCTGGCGGATGTCGGCGACGGTGCGTTCGCCGAGCCAGCTGACGAAATAGAAGCGGAGCGCGGTCGCCAGCGCGAGCAGGACAACGATGACGTAGAAGAGTCGGAAGTGCGGCGCGACATCGCCGCCGCCGGCGACGAACCCGCTGTCGATCATCGCCTTGAACTGCCACGGTATCGCGAGGGTCGCGAGCGCCGCTACGCCCAGCGCGATCGCCGCGACGAGCAGTTGCAGCGGGTAGCGGCTGGCGTAGCGCCAGATCATGCGGAGGCTGCCGAGCTTGCGTCGGCGCGGTTCCTGGGGATCGGTCGGGGCGGGTTGGTCGGATGAGGTCGCCATCGCGCACGGCCCTAGCAGTCGCGGGGGCGGCGCTCAACGCCGCAAAATGTCGCGGGCCTTCAAGCGCCTTGAAGCGGGACAAAATGATGCGTTGCACAATGACACCGATGGCTTAACATGCCCACGAGCAAGGGTGCCGTCAGAGCGTCCATGCCGGACGCAAGGATTTTCGATACATGCTTTATCACGCTTTCGACATGCAGAAGAGCTGGCTCGCCGGGGCAAGCGCGCTCGCGACCGCCGGTGCACAGGTCATGCAGCACCCCGCCAACCCGCTCGGCTATTTCAGCGGCAGCCCGATGTTCGCTTCGGCGCTGGAGGTCTTCGCCCACGCTGCGGCGCCGCGCGGCAAGCCCGGTTTCGAGTTGTACGAGACCGAGGTCGACGGTGAGACGGTCCGCGTGACCGAAGCGATCGAGGCGCGCAAACCGTTCGGGCAATTGAAGCATTTCAAGCACAAAGCCAGCAAGGATGCGCCGAAGCTGCTGATCGTCGCGCCGATGTCGGGCCATTATGCGACCCTGTTGCGCGGCACGGTCGAGCGGATGTTGCCGGGCCACGACGTATGGATCACCGACTGGCGCGATGCGCGCAACGTGCCGCTGGAAGCCGGCAAGTTCGATCTCGACGACTATATCGACTATCTGGTCGGCTGGCTTGAGCATATCGGGCCGGGCGCGCATGTGCTCGCGGTCTGCCAGCCGTCGGTGCCCTGCTATGCCGCCGCGGCGGTGATGGCGGCCGAAAAGAATCGGTGCCGCCCGCGGACTCTGACGATGATGGGCGGGCCGATCGATACGCGCAAGGCCCCGACCGCGGTCAACCAGCACGCGACGACGCGGCCCTATGCGTGGTTCCAGGAAAATGTCATCGCGACGGTTCCGGCCTGGTATCCGGGCGCGGGGCGCCGCGTTTATCCCGGCTTCCTCCAGCTTGCGGGCTTTATGTCGATGAATCTCGGCAACCACATGATGAGCCATTGGGAGATGTTCAAACATCTGGTCGAGGGCGACGGCGAGAGCGCCGACAAGACCAAGGAATTCTATGACGAATATCGGTCGGTGTGCGACATGACCGCCGAATTCTACCTTCAGACGGTCGATGCGGTGTTCCAGCGCCACCTGTTGCCGAGGGGCGAATTCGAGCATCGCGGCAAAAAGGTCGATCCGAACGCGATCGCCGATATCGGGCTGCTCGCGATCGAAGGCGAGCGCGACGATATTTCGGGAATCGGCCAGACCAAGGCGGCGCTGACGCTCGCGAAGACGCTGCCTGCGAAAAAGAAGAAATATCTGATGGCCGAGGGCGTCGGTCATTACGGCATCTTCAACGGCCGCAAATGGCGCGAGGAGATCGCGCCCGTGGTCGAAGCGTGGATCCGCGGCAACGGCGGGTAATGCCGGCGCGGTAGGCGCGCAGGCGATCCGCCTGGTCGAGATGCCGATCGTGATGGCGCGGAGCGACGGGCATCTCGACTTCGGCCGAAAGCCGAAGTTTATCCTGAGCGCCTGCCAAGGCAGTCGATGGGCTCGACGCGCACGGGATAGAGAGGGCGGCTAACGAGCTCTACCTCGGATAGGGACAGCATGCTCCCCGCCCCAAGGTCGCCGCCAGCCTTGCGAACCCCGGTCGGTTCAATGCCAGGGCGATGTGCGGACGCTCCAATAGACGATGGTGAGCAGCGCCGCCCAGATCAGCAGGATGGCGATCATGCCCGCGCGGCTCGACGGGCGTTCGCTGGCAGCTTCGGCGGCGGCGTGAAGGTCGGTCCAGAGCGGGTCGGGAATCAGGCGCCGGACCGCCCACAGGCCGAGCGGGACGAGGATCAGGTCGTCGATCCAGCCGAGCACGGGGATGAAGTCGGGGATCAGGTCGATCGGCGATAGCGCATAGGCGGCGACCGCGACCGCCAGCACGCGCGCGAGGCCCGGAACGCGCGGGTCGCGCGCGGCGAGCCACGCCGCATGCGCCTCGACGGCAAGGCGATGGCCAAGGTCCGCGATGCGTTCGGAAAGGGATTTGCCCGGCATGGCCGACAGCATTACTCCGGTTGCATGGCTATCCAACTGAAAAGCGCACGCGTCGAACGCTGGCCGGTCGCGGGGCAATTCGTCATCAGCCGCGGCGCGGCCGATCATGTCGACGTCGTCGTCGCCGAAATCGAGGGCGAAGGCACCGTGGGACGCGGCGAAGGCACGCCCGTCTATTATCTGGGCGAGGATGCCGCGGCGTGCCGCGACGCGCTGTTGACGACGGTCCCCTATATTGCGGCGATGGATGCCGCCGACGCGCGGGCGGCGGTGCAGGAATTGCTCGGTCCCGGCGCGGCGCGAAACGCGCTCGACTGCGCGCTGTGGGATCTCGAGGCGAAGCAGCGCGGGCTGCGCTTGTGGCAGCTCGTCGGCTGCGACGGCGCACCCACTGCGCGCCTGACCGCCTATACCATCTCGCTCGGCACACCGGGCGCGATGGCCGAACAGGCGGCGACCGCCGCCGCCGACGGCTATCGCCTGCTCAAAGTCAAGCTGACCGGGATCGACGACCGGTTGCGCATCACTGCGGTGCGCAAGGGCGCGCCCGACGCCCGGCTGATCGTCGATGCCAACGAAAGCTGGGGACAGGTCGACCTGCTAACCGAGGCCGAGGCGTTCGCCGAGCTGGGCGTCGAAATGATCGAGCAGCCGGTGCCGGTGGGCACTGACGCGCTGCTCGACGGGGTCTATGCCCCGATCCCGTTCGTTGCCGACGAAAGCTGTCATACCGCCGCCGATGTCGCGCGGATCGGCGCCTTTTACGACGGGGTGAATATCAAGCTCGACAAGGCGGGCGGGCTGACCGAGGCGCTGCGGCTCGCCGACGCGGCCGATGCCGCGGGGCTCGCGATCATGGTCGGTTGCATGCTGTCGACCAGCCTCGCGATCGCGCCCGCCTTCGTGCTGGCGCAGCGCGCACGCTGGGTCGACCTCGACGGCCCCGCGCTGCTGGCGCGCGACCGCGAGGACGGGTTCGAGTTTCGCGACGGCATGGTGGGACCGCCACCGATTCAGTAGGTGCGCTGGCTTTCGGGGACGTCAGGAACCGCTGCGCCTGCAAAAATCGCCAACAGCATTACCGTCGCCGATACATTCCAATAATAGGCACCGACGGGGATATTGATCGAAAAAAGGGTCGGCACCAGCCAACCGCGAGACAATCCCGCCGAACGAAATCGGCGAGCGGTAATAAGTAATACACCCATGACGAACGCAAAGCACAGGACGAAAAGGACAAGGCCAACTGGCGATGTCGGAAAATGGATTGTTCCATTTTCCCCATATAGGGACGTCATAACCAAAATGACCGTTTCGATGGGAATTATCGCCCATAGCCAGCGCCGGTATTCGGCTCTGCTGGTCCTGCCATGCCAGGAAAAATGTCGCGCCAGCGCCCCCATACACGCCTTATCGGTGCTATGGTGAAGGCTGTCCAGTGTGGACGTCAGAGCGCCACTTCCGCGTGGCGGCCGGCATCGCCTTCCTTCATCGTCGTTCCGGTCATCAGCTTGAACAGACCTTTTACGCCGACGTCGGCGGTCCAGATTTCGGCATCGTCGAGGTCGAAGCGCAGCATCAGCAGATCGGGATCGTCCTTGCCGCCTTCGTACCACGCCTCGACCGGATTCGACCAATAGCGATCGACCAGCGCGCGGTCGGTCACCGGGGTCAGCGTCCCCGAAATACAGGCAAAGAGGTCGTGACCCTTCGCAACATATTGCGCCATTGCACGTCCGCCACGGGCAAGCCGGCCGCGCGTGCTGTGGAAGAAATAGAAATAGCCCCGATTGTCCTTGTCGAGCTGCGCCATCATCGGGATCGCATGCTGGTGTGCGCCCTCGATTGCGACCATCAGGGTCGCATGGTCGGCCAATTCTTTCCAGAAACGGGTCTTGATGTCGTCGCTCATCGGACAATCTCCTGTGTGATCGGGTCTGCCTGACCAACGCGGGAGGGCTACCAATGTTGCACGGCCTCAGCGCCGCCGCGGTTCGGAATAGCTCACCACCTCATATTCGATGCCGTCGGGATCGAAGAAATAGAAGCGGCGGCCGGGTTCGTAATCGGCGTGGTTGAACGGAGCCAGCCCCACCGCCTTGACGCGCATTTCGATCGTGTCGAGGTCGTCGACCTGTACGCCGACATGGTTGAGTGGTTCGCCCTTGGGCCAGGGCGTGCCGTCGCGCCCGCTGTCGGGTCCGGCGTAAAGCGCGACATAGGCGGTGTCGCTGCCGAGGTGGATCACCCGGCCGCCGTCGCGGGCCGGGCCGCGCCAGCGCTCGTGCCAGCCGAAGATCGCCGACAATATGCCGGCGGTCCGGTCGGGATCGCTGACGGTCAGGTTCACATGCTCGATAAAGGGGGACGTCACGCGGGTTCGCTCCTGATTCGGGTTGACGCCGCCCTTTATGAAAGCTGAAGTAAGGTTTAGATCAAGGAGGAATGACGCGGCGATTTCGGAAGGGCCAGTCCTGGGGGCGGAGCGAACCCACCCCGGCGGCCGAACCGATGCTCGTCGAGAGCCGGTCGCCGCGCCGCTTCGCTCCGCGCAAGGACGGGAGATCATACCATGCACCGAACCGACCTGATCGCGATCGGCGAGCTGGCGGCGCGCACCGGGGTCGCGGTGTCGGCGATCCGCTTTTACGAGGCGAAAGGGCTCGTCGAGGCGCTGCGCACGCGCGGCGGCCAGCGGCGCTTCCTGCGCGCCGACATTCGCCGCGTGTCGTTTATCCTGATCGCACAGCAACTGGGCCTCAGTCTGGAGGAAATTGTCGCCGAACTCGGGCGGCTGCCCGCCGGACGGACGCCGAACGCCGCCGACTGGACGCGGATCAGCACCGACCTGCGCGCGCGGATCGATGCGCGGATCGCGTCGCTGCAACGCACGCGCGAGCTCCTCGATCAGTGCATCGGCTGCGGCTGCCTGTCGCTGAAGAAATGCGGTCTTTACAACCGCGAGGACAAGGCGGCGCAACGGGGGGCGGGGCCACGCTATCTGCTCGGCGACCGGTCGGGAGAGATTGCCGAAGTCGGATGACCCTGAGGCGCGCGAACCCTAACCGACGCGCACGCTGGCGCCGCCGTCGACGGGCAACAACACGCCCGTGATGAAGCGCGCCTCGTCGGACGCGAGGAAGAGCGCGGCCTTGGCGGTGTCCCACGCGCTGCCCATGCCGCCCTTCAGCGGAACCATCGCGGCGCGCGCGGCGCGCTGATCTTCCAGGCTGCGGCCATCGCGCGCGGCCGTGCCGCCGATCGCCATCGGCGTATCCATCAGCCCGGGCAGGATGGCGTTGCAGCGTACGCCTTTCGAAGCCGATCCCTGCGCGGTGGCGGTGGTCAGCCGGTTGAGCGCCGCCTTGGAAATTTCATAGGCGATCATGTTGGCGCCGGCGATCGCTGCGAGCGACGAGATGTTGACGATGACCCCGCTCTCCGCCGCGCGCATCGGGGCCAGCACGGCGCGCGTCAACCGCCGTGCGCCGGTGAAGTTGATATCGAAGACGCGGTCGAACGCTTCGTCGGTCGCCTTGTGCGCGGGGCCGTCGCCGGGCGACCCGATCCCGACATTGTTGACCAGAATGTCGATCCGGTCCCAGCGCAAGAGTGCCGCCGCGACGAGCGCCTCGATGTCGGGAAGCCGCGTGATGTCGGCAGCGTGGGCGGCGGCGCGGCCACCCTCTGCAGCGATCATCGACGCGGTCTCTTCGGCGCGGTCGGCGAGCCGGTCGACGCACAGCACGTCCGCGCCTTCGCGCGCGAAGGTCAGTGCGATCGCGCGGCCGTTGCCGATCGTGTCGCCGGGCTGCTGCCCCGCCCCGACGACGATCGCGGTCTTGCCGGCTAGCCGTCCGACCACCGGTTCAGGCCGCGGTCAATCGCTCGATCTCCGGCGCGCCGGCGAGGCAGGGGCCGAGCTGGGCGCCGAGCGTGCGGAAATGGTCCGACGCGCGATGCGCTTCGGTCGCCGCTTCGTCGTCATAGCATTCGAGAACCTTGTAGACCCTGGCCTCGGCTGTCTTGAACAGCCGGTAATAGCTGTTGCCGGGCTCGTTGGCGTGCACGGCCGGGGCGAGCTGGGCGAAAACACCCTCGAATTCGGCCTCCTTGCCGGGCTGGACGCGCAATGTCGCGATTATACCGATGGCACTCATCTCTGGCTCTCCCTTTTCGATTCAGGCTTTCAGGTCGCGATCGACCTCCCACCCCGCTTCGACCTGGACGCCGAAGCTGTTCAATATCATCGAAACCTGCGTGTACTGACCGACGGTGAACACCAGGTCCATGCGGCCCTTGTCACCCAGCGGCGCAAGCGCGGCCCAGGTCGCATCGGTGACGAAATGATCGGCGACAAGTTCGTCGACCGCGCGCAGCATCGCGCGGTCGATCGCGCTCCAGCCGTCGGAGTCGGGTCCCGCCTTGATCCGTTCGATCTCGGTTTCGGTCAGCTCGCATTCGAGTCCGATACGCTTGTGCTGTGTCCACTCATACCCGGACCGGCACATGTAGCCGGTCCGCAGGATCACCAGTTCGCGATCGCGCGCGCTCAACGTGTTGCGCTTCGACAGGATATAGCTGCCCCAGCCGAGGAAGGCGGTGAGCGCCCTTGGCGCGTGGGCGAGCGTGCGAAAGATGTTGAGCACCCGCCCGCCGCCGACCCTGCCGCCGTCGGTGTCGAGGAACGGCGCCAGCGCGGCACGCTGGTCGGCATCGAGCCGGTCGAGGGCGACCGGCTCGATACGCGGGGCGTTCAGGCGCAAATCAGAAGACCTCGAACAGGCCCGCCGCGCCCTGGCCGCCGCCGATGCACATGGTGACGACGACATATTTGGCGCCACGGCGCTTGCCCTCGATCAGCGCGTGGCCGGTGCAGCGCGCGCCGGTCATGCCGAACGGATGGCCGATCGAGATCGAGCCGCCGTTGACGTTGAGCAGTTCGTTCGGGATGCCCAGCTTGTCGCGGCAGTAGAGAACCTGCACCGCGAACGCTTCGTTGAGTTCCCACAGGCCGATGTCGTCCATCTTGAGGTCGAAGCGTTCGAGCAGCTTGGGGATCGCGAACACCGGGCCGATGCCCATTTCGTCGGGCTCGGTGCCCGCTACCGCCATGCCGACATAGCGTCCCAGGGGCTGCAAGCCCCGTTTCTCCGCGACTTTCGCCTCCATCACGACGCATGCGGACGAACCGTCCGACAGCTGGCTGGCGTTGCCCGCGGTGATGGTGTGGCCTTCGCCCATCACCGGCTTCAGGCTCGCGAGCCCTTCGAGCGTCGTGTCGGGACGGTTGCACTCGTCCTTGTCGGCGACGACGTCCTTGAAGCTGACCTCCTTGGTCTCCTTGTCGACGATCGCCATCGTCGCCTGGCACGCGACGATCTCGTCGTCATATTTTCCGGCCGCCTGCGCCGCGGCGGTGCGCTGCTGCGACTGGAGCGAATATTCGTCCTGATATTCGCGGGCAATATTGTAACGCTTCGCGACGACCTCTGCGGTGCCGATCATCGGCATATAGGTGTCCTTGTGCATCGCGAGCAGTTCGGCGTCGGGCTCGATGAACACCTTGCCGCTGCCGCTGACCTTCGAGATCGACTCGACGCCGCCCGCCACGCAGATATCCTGGCGGTCGACGATGATCTGCTTCGCCGCCGTCGCTATCGTCATCAGGCCCGACGAGCATTGGCGGTCGATCGACATGCCGGGGACGGTGACGGGCAGGCCGGCGCGCAGGCCGATCAGGCGCGCGACGTTCGGCGACTGCGATCCCTGCTGCATCGCGGCGCCGAAGACGACATCGTCGATCTCTCCGCCTTCGAGGCCGGCGCGCTCGACCGCGGCCTTCACCGACCAGGCGCCAAGCGTCGGCGAGGGGGTGTTGTTGAACGAACCGCGCCCCGCCTTGGTCAGCGGGGTGCGGGCGGTGGAAACGATGACGGCGTCACGCATGATGTAGGTCCTTCTCTTTGGTTCCGGTGTCTTTTCGGGGGAGGTCAGCCGGCTACCCTTGATAATGTCGTCAGACGAAGAACTGGCTGATCCATTCGGCCATCAGCGCAGGCTTTTCCTCGCCTTCGATCTCGACGGTGAATTCGAGCGTCTGCTGCCATTGGCCCGGACGCTTCTCGTCGAGCTCGAGCAATTTGAAATGGCCGCGCACGCGCTTGCCCGAGCGGACGGGGGCGAGGAAGCGGACCTTGTTGCCGCCGTAGTTGACGCCCATCTTGACACCCGCGGGGCGCGGGCAGTCCGATTTGGCCATCAGCAGCGGAAAGAGCGACAGCGTCAGGAAGCCGTGCGCGATCGTGCCGCCGAACGGGGTCAACTTCGCCTTTTCCTCGTCGATGTGGATGAATTGATGGTCGCCGGTCGCGTCGGCGAATTTGTTGATCATGTCCTGATCGACGAGCACCCATTCGGACGTGCCGAGCGGCTTGCCGACGAGGTCTTTCATTTCCTGCGGCGGAATCGCGGCCATTTTTCATCCCCTCAACTGGTTTGCGGGGCGCGTTCTAGGCCGGTTGCGCGGGGTTGCACAAGGCCCAAGCCGTGCGACCCCGCCGCCGTAGCGTCACCCCGCCGCGGGCTTCGGCGTCTTCATCGTCACGCTTTCGGCATAGGGCAGAATCATCGTTCCGTCGGGCGCTGCGGTGAAGGTCGTCTGGGTCGGATAGGCGAAGTCGTAGCCCGCCTTCGTCATTTCGTCGAAGACGCGGATGCCGATCGCGGTGCGCGCGGCAATGACTTCGCTGTAATCGGCACTCAATATGTCGGCGACGAGCTCGAAATCGAGGCTCGACCCGCCAAAGCCGATGAAGCTGGACCGGATGAAGCTGTGCCCCTCGGCCTCGACCTGCGTCTTCAGCAGGTCGGGAAGCGCGCGCAGCATCGCGGGCGTCGTCTGATAGATAACCCCGATCGCGAACTGGACGCGGCGGCGGTCGAGATGCGCGTAGTTGGTGATCTCCTTCGACAGCAGGTTGGTGTTGGAAATGATCAGCAACTCGCCGTTGACCGAGCGCAGATGCGTGCTCTTCAGGCCGATACGCTCGACCGTGGCGACACTGTTGTCGTACTTGATCGCCTCGCCGACACGGAACGGACGATCGAAGATGATCGAGAGTGAAGCGAAAAGGTCCGAAAAAATGCCCTGCGCCGCCAGGCCTATGGCGATACCGCCGATCCCGAGCCCGGCGATCAGGCCGGTGACATTGACCCCCATATTGTCCAGGATGACCACGGCCGCGACCGCGAACAACGCGATGCTGATGAGCAGGCGGATGATCCCCATCGCATTGGTCAGCGTCTCGTTGTGCCCGTCGGCGGCGCGGCGCTGGATCAGTCCGACGACGATCTCGCGCGCCCATATGGCGACCTGGAGCACCACCGCGACGGTGAAGAGGAACTGGATCGTCTGCATCACCATCGCCGGCGGCTGGGCATAGCCCGCGACGAGGCGGATCGAAATCAGGGCGAGGACGATCGATTTGGTCTTGTAGATCACCCGGCCGACGATGTCGGTCAGGGTGAAATGACCCGGCGCCGCCTGCGCGCGTTTGAGCGCGAAGGTCCGCACGAGCGACAGCAGGAAATAGATGATCAGGCCGGCGGCGATCGCGATGCCGATCTGGAGCCAATGGCTGTTCACCCAGGCGACGCTGCTCTCCCACCAGTATCGCAGATCGGCAAGCGGGTCGCTCGCCCGTTCGGTCTTCGGCGCGGCGGTCGTTGCGGAGGCCAGGATGGAAAAAATCACGTCTATCCTCTTGTCTGGTTGCTGGATCAGGCGGAACGGAGCAGCGCCGCAGCGTCGGGCGCCTGCTCCAGATAGGTCAAAAAGCCGCGTTCGTAACGCGAAAGATATTTCGTCGCGCGCGGCAGAGATCCCACCGCGGCGGCGAAATCGGCGCGCGCCTGCGCTGCGGCGATCATGGCCGGATGGACATAGGCGCGGCGCGCCACGGCGGGTGTATTGCCGAGCCGGTCCGCGACATGCGCGAGCAGGCGCTTCAGCGTCGGCGGCTCTCCGGCGTCGTACAGGAAGCCATAGGCCTCGACGCTGGCCGACCAAGTCCGGAAATGCTTGGCGCTGAAGTCCCCGCCCATCGCTTCGCGGATGTAGGCGTTGACGTCGTCGGACGCGACCGCGCACACGCCATCGTCGTCCTCATACTGGAACAGATGCTGGCCCGGCAGGTCCTGGAGCCGGCGGACGAGCGTCGCGAGACTGCGATCGTTGATCGTCACTTCGCGCCGTGCGCCGCCCTTTGAACGATAGGCGAGGCGCAGGCGCTGACCCGTCAGCTTCGCGTGACGCCGGCGCAGCGTCGTCGCGCCGAAGCTCTTGTTCGCGGCGACATATTGTTCGTTCCCGACACGCAGCGCGGCGAGGTCGAGCAGCCTGACGACGGCGGCAACGACGCGCTCCGCGCACAGCGTCCGGCGCTTCAGATCGTCGGCAAGGCGAGCTCGCAGCAGCGGTAACGCGTGGCCGAACGCGGCGCAGCGGTCGTATTTGTCGGCGTCCTGCGCGGCCCGGAAATCGGGATGATAGCGATATTGCTTGCGCCCGCGCGCATCATGGCCGGTGGCGAGTATGTGGCCGTTGGGGGCGGGACAGAACCAGGCGTCTTCATAGGCGGGGGGCAGGGCGATCGCATCAAGGCGCGCGATTTCCTCCTTGTCGCGGATCACCCGGCCCTTCGCATCGCGGTAGCGCCAGCGATCCCCGACCCGTTCGCGGCCGATGCCCGGCAGGCTGTCGTCGACATGGATCAGGCGGGCGGGCATGCCCCAATAGCGTCCGGACCCGCCGATGGTTCCTTAGAGCCTGATGGCGCGGCGAAGCTCAGCGAGCGGCCGGGATCGAGGGATGCCGCGGGGGAACCTGCGCCGGCCGTGCGGTCAGCGGCCGCCAGCCGGCCTGGCGTTCGCGCCTGCGGCAATAGGTGGTCAGGCCGATTTCGAGCGCCAGCATCATGTAGATGAAGGGCTGGAAGGCGATGCCCACGAACAGCGATCCGATCAGATAGACGATGTGACCATGCTGAAGCGCCGTGGCGAGCGGCGCAATCCATTGCTCCTCGCCGCGCCGCGTCTTCAGATAACGGCGGCGCACCCGCTCCATCTGGACGAGCCCGACCGCCTGAAGCAACAGCCAGAGGGCGAGGCCGGGATAGCCCTGTTCGCCGAGCATTTCGAAATAGCTCGAATGATAGGCGCGCGAATGTTCCTCATATATGGTCGGTTCGGATTCTTGCGGCTTGTCGGGATCATAGGCCGACGCCGCCTTTTCGACGACGACATGGTTCTGGATATAGGCCTCGAAGCCGCCACCGAACGGATGCTCTTTCGCATAGTCCCACGTCCACTTCCAGACCGCGACCCGGGTCGACGCCGACTGGTCGGCCTTATACCCCTCGATCGTCTCCATCCGCTCGGTGAAGCTCTGCGGCAGGAAGGGGATCGAGGCGACCGCAAGCAGCCCCGCGCCGATCATGTAGAGAAAACGGTGCTGGACCGCGCGGAGCGAAAGCACCGCCAGCACCGCGAGGCATACGAGACCGGTGCGCGCCTCGGTCCCGACCGGCAGCAACATGCAGGCGAAGCACAGCGCGAAGCAAAAGAGCGAAACGCGCCAGTCGGGCGGGAATATGGTGCCGTGGTTGCGATACCAGAGGATGAGCGGAATGATCGCAATCCCCACGGTCGACATGATCGATCCTTCGTAGAGCCCGAAATTTTCCGCCAGCAGCAATTGGAGCGAGCCGTAGCCGCTGCCGCCCGCCGCGGTCTTGATCCCGCCCGCGATCGCGATTGCTGCCGCCGACAGGAGCATGATCAGGATCAACGATTCGATCCGCAATTTGGTGCGCAGGGTGAGCGGCAGGAAGATCGCCCAGACGAGCGCCTTCCACACCCAATCCCATTTGACGAGCGCCTGGACCGGGAAATCGGCCTGCATCGTCGTGATGCCGCAATAGATGAGAAGCAACACCATCAGCGTCTGACGCCCCGACCAGCGCGTATCGCTCTTGTCGTCGGCGACGAACCAGCCGAGGATCGCCAGGCCGAACACGATCAGCGAGATCGGAATCGAATTGATCAGGAAATAGCTGAGGCGCTGCGGCGCGACGATGTCGATATAGCAATAGCAGAGGATGAACAGGAACGGCTTGCGAAAGCCGACCCCGATGAAAGCGAACAGAAACGCTACGAACGCAAGGTCACGCATCGTCGCCGCGCTCCTTCGCCGCTTCGGCGTCGCGCCGCTGCTGCCAGAGCTTGCGCGGGCTTACTTCATGATCGAGGTCGTCGCGGTAGAGCAGGCGCCAGAGCGCGACCGCCATCAGCGCATGAGTCAGGCCAATGGAAAAATTGTCGACCATGAAGGACGGAATGCCTAGCTTTACCTGCGACCACAAGGGTCTGTCGCGGTGGCTCTACGCTCTCGGGGTTGACGCCGCGTTAAGGCTTGTGTGGCAGGAACCCGCCCCATGACCCGCATCTTGCACGTCCTCGATCACAGCCTGCCTGCGCACAGCGGCTACACCTTTCGGACCCGTGCGCTGATGAAGGCGCAGGCGGCCAGGGGATGGCAGGTGGCGGGCGTGACCGGCATCCGGCATCCGGTTCCCGGACCGGCGGTCGAGACGGTCGACGGCCTGACTTTCTATCGCACGGAGCCGATCGCACCCGCCCCGTCGCCGATCCGCGAATGGCGCGAGATCGGGGCACTCGCTGCGCGCATCGACGCGTTGGTCGAGGAATGGAAGCCCGACCTGCTCCACGCGCATTCGCCGGTGCTCGACGCGCTCGCGGCGCTGCGCGTCGCGCGCCGCCGCGGCCTACCCTTACTCTACGAGATCCGGGCGTTCTGGGAGGATGCGGCGGTCGGCAACGGGACGGGACGGGAGAAGAGCGCGCGCTACCTCGTCACCCGGCAACTCGAAACCCACGCGGTCAAGTCGGCCGATGCCGTCGCGGTGATCTGTGACGGGCTGCGCGGCGACCTGATCGCGCGAGGGGTCGATCCGGCCAAGATCATCGTCTCTCCCAACGGCGTCGACCTCGACCTGTTCGGAAGCCCGCCGCCGCGCGACGCGGCGTTGGCGCACGAACTGGGTCTGCCCGATGACGCGGCGGTGATCGGCTTTATCGGCAGCTTCTATGACTACGAAGGGATCGACGACCTGATCGCGGCGATGCCCGCGCTGGTCGCCGCGCAGGGCGATGCGCAATTGCTGCTGGTCGGCGGCGGGCCGCGCGAGGCGGCGCTGAAGGCGCAGGCGGCAGCTTCGCCGGTGGCGGCGCATATCCACTTCGTCGGTCGCGTGCCGCACGAAGCGGTCGGACGCTATTACTCGCTTGTCGATATCCTTGCCTATCCGCGCAAGAAAATGCGGTTGACCGATCTCGTCACCCCGCTCAAGCCGCTCGAGGCGATGGCGCAGGGCAAGCTCGTCGCGGCGTCGGACGTCGGCGGGCATCGCGAACTGATCGAGGATGGCGTCACCGGCACATTGTTCGCGCCCGACGACCCGGTTGCGATTGCCGAGGCGCTGAAATCGCTGCTCGGCGCCCGCGCCATGTGGGACGAGCGCCGCCGGGTCGCACGCGATTTCGTCGAGGCCGATCGTAACTGGTCGTCAAACATTTTGCGTTACGAACCCGTTTACCAGCGGCTGTTGGGACGCGGCACCGCGTCGCTCGCGGCCTGACGGCACGATCATCAGCACCCTTGCGATGCACGGAAACCGGGACGATATGAGACGCGGCAACAAAAGCGGAGGAAAGGCTTTGGCGATCGCGATGGTGCGTGCTCTGCGCCCGGCCCTGCCGGCGGTTATCGGCGCCGCGGCGCTGACCTTTCTGTTCGCGGCGGTAATGCCGCTCGCCTGGATCGCGGGCATCAGCTGGAATCTCTATCTCGACCGCCTTTCGGCGCTGTTCGAGCCGCCCATCGGCAATGGTGCGCGGCTCGCGCTGGCGCTCGGCATGGCCGCCTTCGCCGCCCTGATCGCGGGGCTTGTCGCGCTCGCGCTGGCGCGGCCCGACGCGGTTCTGCCGCGCCTGCGCCGCCGTGCCTCGACCGATGACGATGGGGCGACCGAAGATCCGCTGCCGCGTCGCCGGGCGGATTTCCACCCCGACGACCCGCCGCGTCCACCGATCCGCGCCGGCCGCGACCTTCCCGCCGAGGGGCTGGGACCGCTTGGAGCCCCGGCGACGGTCGACGATTCGCTCGACAACGCGGAAGCGGAGGACGACGATACGCTGGTCCTTGCCGACCTTGCGCCCGCCGAACCTGCGGAAGGTGAAGAACCCTGGCTGCAACCTGCCGAATTGACATCGCCGCCGCCGCTCGACCCGGCCGACCGGTCGCTGGGCGCGATGGTCGCACGGCTCGAGGCCGGCCTTGCCCGCCGCCGCCAAAGCTCGGACATGCCCGAATTCAGCGATCGCGAAAGCGATCCGGACGCGGGTATCGGCCCGGTCGATTTCGCGCTCGAAGCCGCTCTCGGCACGTTGCAGCGGATGAATCGCCTGCCCGCGGGCTGACGCCGCGCGCTGACCGTCAGTCCTCGACGCTCAGCATTTCAACGCAGAGTGATCGGCCGCTCTCGGCGATCTCCACCGCGAAATCGGCGACGATATGCCCGGCCAGGCACCACTCGACGCGTTCCAGATGCGCCGCGAGCGATCGTCGCAGTTCCGCCGGATCGCCGGCCCCGACGCCGCACAGGAAACTGTGACGCGCGCCGATGAAGCTGGCGCTCGCCCACGGGCGCAAGGTCGAGGCGCCAAGCGAGACGCCGGACGGAAGTTCGCGGGCGAGCAGGCGGCGCAGGCGCCGATGCGGGCAGGCCGGCCGGGCCCGCGACGCGGATGGCTGGGCGGTCATCGCCGGTCATCCCGCGAAGCCGTTTGACGGCACAATCGGCCCTCTCGAAGATCGGCGCTCCAGATGTTCATGAAATGTTCTGCGCGGCAGATTATGCGCGATCCCGGCTCGCGTCCGGCGCGCAGATCGGCGACGAGCCGGGGATCGCGCACCGCGGCGCGGCCGAACGCGGTCGGCGCCATGCGCGTTTCCTTCAGGAAGCTCTCGATCTTCTGCAACAGTCTGCGTTCCATGGCAGTCTCTCCCGTTGGCGAGTGGTGGGCGAGTCGCCCGATAGGATATTTCCTATCTGAATGTCGATTTCCTACTTGTCTAGGAAAAATCCTGTTGGTAATGCGGGAGCAGGAAGGACCGACCGTGACCGACTTTTCTGACGATCCGCGGGCGACGCTCGATCGCCTCTTGCAGGACAAGGGGATCGATTATGCGCGGCTGTCGAGCGTGATCGGGCGCAACGCCGCCTATATTCAGCAATATATCAAGCGCGGATCACCGCGAACTCTTGCCGAGCAGGACCGGGCGCGGATCGCCGCCTATCTGGGCGTGACCGAGGCGATGTTGGGCGGCCCCGAGCGGCGCGTCGCGGCGCCGCCGCGTCCGCGCGGCCGCGACATGATCCTGGTGCCGAAATTGGCGGTCGGCGCCTCGGCGGGTCCGGGCGCCAGCATCGACGGCGAGCCGGTCGAGGGGGCTGTCGCGTTCGATCCCAAATGGCTGCGCGATCTGGGTGCCGACCCGCGCGCGCTCAGCATCATCCGCGTCGAGGGCGATTCGATGGCGCCGACGCTGAACGACGGCGACGACATTTTGGTCGACGGCGGCGATTCGGGCGCGCGGCTGCGCGACGGCATCTATGTGCTGCGGATGGACGATGGGCTGATGGTGAAGCGAATCGCGCGGGCGCCGGGGGCGGGGCGGATCTCGGTGCTCAGCGACAATGCCCAATATCCAAGCTATCCCGACTTGCCGATGGCGTCGGTGCAACTCGTCGGGCGGGTGGTCTGGACGGGACGGCGGGTGCGTTGACCCGCGACACCCGATGCGCCGGCGTCAGTAAGGTTCGGCCATCACCGCTTCGATCTCATGGTCGAGCACTTCGGCGCGGCGGCATTGATCCTGGTCGCCCGAGCGGCATTTTTCCGCCGCCTTGTCGCGCTGGCGCTGGAGCTTGCCGACGCGTTCCTCGCGCTTGCGCAGTTCGCGGCCCCGGTTGCGGTCGGCTTCGTCCTGGCTGGTCGTCGACCAGTCGGCAACCTGTCCCACCGCCTTGACGGGCGCAGTGACCACGCTTTTCACCGTGCTCACACAGCCGCCGAGCACGATCGGCATCGCCAGCGTCATCAGGATCGTCGCACGCATCGTCATTCTCCCTCGGCCTGTCTTCGCACAGGCGGCCCCCCATGAACAGCCGATTGCGACGATCCGTCCGGAAAAGAGGCCTTTGTCATCGCTTTGAAATAATTGGTTAAAGCCTCGTTTACTCCGACTGGCTAGGCGATTTTTGTCCCCTCCGACTTTTATCCCGAGCTCGCATGACACCTTCAGACACTCCCTTCGCCCCGACATCCGGTTCCGCCGCTTGGGTCGGCGCCGACGCCCGTTTGGCGGACGTGATCGACATTTTTCGTACCCATTCGGCGCTGCGGGTCCTGGCGGTGGTCGATGCCGATGATCGCCCGGTCGGCATCGTTCGCGAACAGCGCGTACGCGACTTACTGTTCTGTCCCTATTGGTTCTCGCTGATGCAGAACCCGACGATCGGCGGTTCGATCGCGACGCTGACCGAGCCGTGCCTGACGGCCGACGTTGCGGAGCCCACCGCGCGGCTGCTCCAGATCGTTGCGGAAGCCGCGGACCACGAAGCGCTCCTGCTCGTCGAAGACGGGCGTTTCGTCGAAGCGCTCGACAGCGCCCATCTCGCCAGGCTCGCGATGCTCCGCGAGGTCGAACTCGCGCAGGACGGCGTGGCGCGCGCCGCCCGGATCGACGCGGCGAGCCGGGGATTCCGCGACGACATGACGGCGCTGACCTCCGCGCTCTCAGATATGGCGCGCGAGGTCGAAGCGGTCGCCGCCCGGCTGTCCGACCGCGCGCAGCGGACGGGGGAGGATGCGATGTCCGTCGCGGGCGCGACGGCCCAGACAGTGGCCGGGCTGCACGAACTGGGCGAGCGCGGTCACGCTTTGGCGGACGCCATGGCGCGTATGGTTGAGGACGGGACCCGCGCACGCGCCGTTCGGGCTGAAGCGGTCGATAAGGTCCGCCACGCCAGCGATCGAGCGCACGCGCTTCGCGCGGCAAGCCAGTCGATCGAAAAGATGCTGGGGCTGATCGTCGATATGGCGCGCCGGACGAACATGCTGGCGCTCAATGCCGGGATCGAGGCGGCGCATGCCGGAGAGGCGGGGCGCGGGTTTGCCGTCGTCGCGTCGGAGGTCAAGGCGCTCGCGGCGCGCACGCGCTCGGCTGCGGACGATATTGCGCGCGAAGTGGGGCAGATCTGCGAAACGGTCGAAGAGGTCTCCGACGGATATCGCGAGATCGAGCGCGCGGTCGACGCCAACAACCGATTCTCGGCCACGGTCGACCGGTCGATCGACGGGCAGCGCACGACGACGCTGACGATCGCGAGCTATGTCGAACAGGCGGTCGCCGCGGGGCGCGAGGTCGACAGGCGGGTGCTCGACATCAGCACGGGCGCCGCGGCGGTCGACGGCGGCGCGCAGGAACTGGGGCGGCTTTCGTCCGGACTGGCCGACACGGCCGATTCTCTGCATCGCTGCGCGCGGTTGTTCGTCGATACCGTGGCCGCTGCCTGAGCGCGGGGTCGCGCCCCAATTCGCTTGCCGCCCGCGAAGCCGGCGCTAGGATGGCCGGTGCGCCGGCGGCGCCCGTGACCGTCGGTGGTAGGAGAGGGTCATATGAACAATATGCAAAAGGGATTGGCCGAGTTTATCGGCACGTTCTGGCTCGTGTTCGGGGGCTGTGGCAGCGCGGTCATCGCGGCGGGTTTTCCCGATGTCGGGATCGGACTCCTCGGCGTGTCGCTGGCGTTCGGGCTGACCGTGCTGACGATGGCCTATGCGATCGGCCATATATCGGGATGCCACCTCAATCCGGCGGTGACCGTCGGGCTGTGGGCGGGCGGGCGCTTCGATGCCCGCGACATCCCGCTCTACGTCGTGGCACAGGTGCTCGGCGCGATCGTCGCGGCCTTCCTTCTCTATTACATCGCCAGGGGCAGCCCCGCCTTCGACATTGCCAACGGCCTTGCGGCCAACGGTTTCGGCGAAGGATCGCCCGGCGGCTACGACATCTGGTCGGGACTGCTCATCGAAATCGTGCTGACCGCCGGCTTCCTGTGGGTAATCATGGGGTCAACCGATGGCCGCGCGCCGGCGGGATTCGCGCCGATCGCGATCGGGCTCGCGCTGACGCTGATCCACCTGATTTCGATCCCGGTGACCAACACGTCGGTCAATCCGGCGCGCAGCACCGGCCCCGCGCTCGTCGTCGGAGGGCTCGCGTTCAAGCAGTTGTGGCTGTTCTGGCTTGCGCCGCTGATCGGCGGCGCGCTTGGCGGCTGGCTGTACCGCAGCGTGGGCGCCGATGCCTATCCGAAGCCCAATATCGAAGGCGAGTGAACGGATGCGCGCCGGCCGGACTCCGACCGGCGCGCATCAAGCCTATTTGAGCAGATCGACCGCGAAAGCGCGTACGGCGTCGGCCAGGTCCGGTCGATCGAGCGCGAGTGCCAGATTGGCCTGGACATATCCGGCCTTCGATCCGCAATCATAGCGTTTGCCGTCGAAGGTGACAGCATGGAACGCCTGCTGTCCGATCATCGCCGCCATGGCATCGGTCAACTGGATCTCGCCGCCGGCGCCCTTTTCCTGTCCTTCGAGCACCCGCATGACTTCGGGCTGGAGGATGTAGCGGCCCGAGATGATCAGGTTCGACGGCGCTTGGGCGACGGGCGGCTTTTCGACCAGACCGGTTACCTCGGTGATGGCGCCGTCGCGGCGACCGGGCGCGATCACGCCGTAGCTCGAAACCTGGTCCTGCGGAATCTCGAGCACCGAAATCAGGTTGCCGCCCAGCTTGTCATAGGCATCCACCATTTGCTTCATGCAACCGGGCGCGCCGTGCATGAACTCGTCGGGCAGGAAGATCGCAAAGGGTTCGTCGCCCACGATGTCGCGCGCGCACCAGATCGCATGGCCGAGCCCGAGCGGCTCCTGCTGGCGGACATAGGCGCAATTACCGGGGCCAAGGCGGGTCGGCTCCAGAACCGACAGATCCTTGCCGCGTTCGGCCATCGTCTTTTCGAGCTCGAAGGCGATATCGAAATGATCCTCGATCGCGTTCTTGCCGCGGCCGGTGACGAAAATCATCTGTTCGATGCCCGCCTCGCGCGCCTCGTCGATCGCATATTGGATCAACGGGCGGTCGACGATTGGCAACATTTCCTTGGGAATGGCCTTGGTGGCAGGCAGGAAGCGGGTGCCGAGCCCGGCGACGGGGAACACGGCTTTGCGGATCGGTTTCATACTGGGGTCCTATTGGTCATGGTTTGGAAATCAATGGAAAGACCGGCGCTGCGCGACGAAATTCCTTCCTCTTGCGTTCAAGCGAACATGCGACCCGGAATATTGTCTTGGGGATAATTATGGCGTGACGATGACGACCACCCGGCGGTTGTCCTGACGGCCCTCGGCGGTCGCGTTGCTCGAGATCGGAACCGCTTCGCCGCGGCCGACGATCTGGTCGGGGCTGAAGTGCATGCCGCCCGCCTCCATCGGCCGCGCAACCGTTTCGGCCCGCTCTTGCGACAATTTCAGATTATAGTCTTCGGTTCCCACCGAGTCGGTATGGCCTTCGACCCGCGCCGTGGTGATCCCCACCGACAGCAGGTGGCTGGCCATCTCGCGGATACGCTCCTCTTGCGCCGGGGCGAGGGTGCTCTGGTCGAATCCGAAGAGCAGGCGCTCGTTGAGCGTCAGCGACCAGTCGGGGGCGCCTTCGACGAAGCCTTCCGATTTCAGCGCGGCGACCTGTTCCGCCGTAAAGCCCGATGGCCGCGGCATGCTCTGGCACGCGGCCAGCAGCGCGGCGAATGCCAGGATCAGGGCGGTCCGGATGGGGAAGGGGGTATGTCGGGTCACGGTGGGGGGCTCCGTATCTGGTCAGGTTCGATGGGACAGCTTGTTGGCGTACATGGCTGCGTCGGCGGCTGTCAGCAGCGCCTGGCCGTCGCCACCGTCGTCGGGATAAACGGCGACGCCGATGCTGATGGCCGCGCGATAGCTTTCCCCGCCGGGGAGGTCGATCGGGTCGGCGACTGCGGTCCGGATCCGGTCCGCGAGGTCGTCGGCATCGCTTCGCGCCTCGACCGGTTCGACAATCACGACAAATTCGTCGCCGCCGATCCGCGCCGCGAAATCATCCTTGCGCAGCGCCGATTTGATGCGATCCGAAAGCGCGACCAGAACCGCGTCGCCGGCCGCATGGCCGAAACCGTCGTTCGCAGCCTTGAAATTGTCGGCGTCGATAAAGAGCAGCGCGAAGCCTGTGCCTCCGTGCGCAGCCCTCTTCATCCGGGCGGCGAGTTGTTCGTCGAACGCGGCGCGGTTCGGCAGGGCCGTCAGCGTATCGTGCGACGCCTGGTGCGCCAGCATTGCGCGCTCGTCTTCCATATGGCCCCGCCAGCCTTCCAGTTCGTCGAGCAGGGCGTTGATATCGCTGCCGAGCCGGTCGAGTTCGGCAATGCCCAACCCCTGAACGCGCTTGTCGAACCGGCGGTGCAGGCGCACGTCGTGCGCCACGGTGGCAATCTCGTTCAGCGGCTTTACGAGCTCATATTCGAACCGGCGCGCCAGCATGATCGTCCCGAGCGCGGTGATCATAAGGCAGGTCAGGCCGGCGAGCAGTCCGATGCGGACATAGTCGATCAACGTCGAGGAATCGCCCCATATCTCGACGGTTCCGATACGCGACCCATTGCGCCGGACGGGCAAAACGAAGGGTTCGGGAAAGAAAATGCGGGTCAGCAGCGGCGCGGGATCGCTTTCGGGCGATCGCCATTCGGTCAACAGCCGATCGCGGTCGTCGAGCACGCGCAGATGGGCGATGCCCGGCATGCGCGTCAGCGCGGCGAGCCCTTCGCGCGCGGCCTGGGGGTCCTTGAACACCAGCGCGGGTTCGACCCCATAGGCGCCAAGCTGGGCCGCGAGCTCGAGATTGCGGTCGGCATAGCCCCGCAGCGCGGTGACCCCGGCGAGCAGGATGGTGAGGCCCGACAGCGCGACCGCGAAGAGCGTGATCCCGAAATGGAAGCGCGAGAGCAGCTTTTGCAGCGTGGTATGGGGGGGCTTGCGATCGGTCATGGCGCCGCGCCGATCTTGAGCACGCGGGGATCCACCCGCAGCGGGCCACGGGCGATGGCGTCCAGATTGACCGCGAAGCTGAGCCCCGCAGGGCCGCCGGCGAGACAGAACATGGCGCCGTACAGGCAGGAGGGATCGTCGTCGGTCAGCGTCAGGACGGCGCGGCGGTGCACCCATTCGATCAGGCGCGACCGGTCGGCGACGGGCATTCGCCCAAGAAACAGGATGTCGCAGTCCCCCTTCGCGATCGCGTCGCTCGCCGTCGTCCGCCGAACGGTGATCGACGGAATGCCGGGGACGGCCGGGGCGATGTTTTCGGCGAGGCGGGGCGTCCCGATGCGGCAAAGCGTCAGCGGCGTCGCCTGCGCGCGGTCGGGCCATGTGACATAGCTGATGATGCCACCGATCATGCGGTTGACCGCGCCGGTCATGCCCCCGGCGCCGTCCTCCACGATCATCTGGCTGGCGGCCTGCACCGACATCTGCGGCGTCGCGAACGTCGCCCCGATCAGGAACAAGGATGCCAACACGGCTATAAAAGACCCCCACGTTGCTCCGGGGATCAAGCTGCCCCAACGCGGCGGCGTCCGCTAGAGAAAAGCGTGGGAAAGTCAAGGATAAGTGACGTCATGCGGCCAATTTGCCACACTCGCTGCACACGGGCGGGCCGGGCATCACCCCTGTCGAAGGCGGTCCGAAAATCCTTTGCGCAACTTGGCGAGCTTCGGCGGGATCACCGCCATGCAATAGGGATTGCGCTGGCCCTCGCCGTCCCAATAGGCCTGGTGATAATCCTCGGCCGGGTACCAATCCGACGCGGATTCGATGCTCGTCACGATCGGCGCCGGCCAATCGGGCTGGGCCCGGTCGATTCCGGCTCGAGCCGCCGATGACTGCGCAGCGTCGAGCGGAAATATCGCGCTGCGATACTGCGTCCCGATGTCGTTGCCCTGCCGGTTGAGCTGGGTCGGATCGTGCGTCGCGAAAAAGACGTCGAGCAGGTCGTCATAGGAAATGACCGCGGGGTCATAGGTGATGCGAATCGCCTCTGCATGGCCGGTATCGCCGCCGCACACCTGTCGGTAGGTCGGGTCGGCGACGGTCCCGCCGATGTAGCCGCTTTCGACGCTTTCGACCCCGGCGAGCGACTGGAACACGGCCTCGGTGCACCAAAAGCAGCCACCGGCGAAGATCGCGGTTTCACGGGTCATCCTGTCATCCTTCAGCGAAATGATCGTCCGGTGTCCAAAATAGGGCGCGGGGTCGTTATTCCAAGGGTGGGGGGGCGTCGATCAGGGGAGGGTGGAGCGCGGCTCCGGCGGCCTGTGCGGCCTGGATGGCGGCAATCTCCCGCTCGAAGGAGCTCACCCGGTCGCGCCAGCGCGGGTGGGTGCCCGGCTGGATCAGGACGGGGCCGTTGCGCGTGCCGAACCTTTGCCAGAAGCGGATCGCGGCCTGTGGATCATAGCCCGCCCCCTGCATGAGCCAGACCGACAGCCGATCGGCCTCGACCTCGGTCTGGCGAAACAGTCGCGCGCTGCGCCCGAAATTTTTGAACAAGCCGCGATCGACGTCGGCGGCATCGAGCCGCGCGCGGTGGCGCAGGATATTGTGAGCCAGCTCGTGCGCGACCGCGGCAGCAAGCTCGTCGTCATCGGCGGCGAACCCCGCCAGCCCGGCGCTGATCAGCACGAGCCGGCCGTCGGCGCCGCCGCTTTCGGAATCGTCGGCCTCGACACGAAAATCGCTGACGCACCCCGCGACGGGATGAAGGTCGAACCGGCGCCCAGGACCCGACACCGATACCGCGCCGCCGATGGGCGCCGCGGCCATGCGCGTTTCGAGTGCGGCGATGCGGGCGAAAGGATCCTCGTCCTGTTCGGGCACGACGACGGGCATGTCGTCGATCGCCGCAATCGTATCTCCGACATGGAGACCGGCCGTCGCGGCGGGCGATCCCGGTGCGACCGCGGCAAGGAAAGGCAGGTCGGCGGCCCCCGCGCCATAAGCTGCACGCGCGGCGTCGCGGTTCCTTTCGTCGTAGAGGCGCGGATCGCCCCAGATCCAGCCGAACTGGGCCTGGTGTACCGCGCACCAGCCGGCGTTGGCAGTCGTCAGGCGAAAGCCGACCCGGGCCACACGGGCTTCGAGGGTCGCAAGCGTCCGATAGGGCGAGACCGGCGGGGTGGCGTCGATCCGCGCGGCTTCGGCCGGCTCGGCGGCGGCGGGCGCGGCGAAGGCGAGCGGCAGGAAGGCGAGCAGGGAGCGGGCGAGCGGCGACATCGGCGCCGGCTTATCAAGCCCCGCCTGTCGCGGCCATGAATTTCGGGCACGAAAGGCGACCAGGTTGCGGCGGGACGCGGCCTGTTCCTTGGGGGTGACGTCCAGAGCCAGCCGTCGCCGGTCACGCCGCCCGACCAACGCCATCGCAACCCCGGATCAGGTCCGTCGACCCGCGGCGGACGCACCGCCCTCTTGCCTATCGCGGGGCAAGCGACGATAGGGCGGCAATGACCCAGGCTCCGCCCGCCAAACCCCGCCCCGCCGCGCTGTCGCGCTGGCTGTGGGCCGTCGCCCTGCTCGTGATCGCGATCGTCGCGGTGGGAGGGATTACCCGCCTGACCGAATCGGGACTTTCGATTACCGAATGGAAGCCGGTGTCGGGTATCCTGCCCCCGCTGAGCGACGCGGCGTGGCAGGAAGAATTCGAGAAATACAAGCAGATCCCCGAATATAAGGAAATCAACGTCGGCATGTCGCTGGCAGCGTTCAAGGGCATCTTCTTTTGGGAGTGGCTGCACCGCATCCTCGGTCGGCTGGTCGGGTTGGCGCTGCTCGTGCCGCTGGCCTGGTATGCGTTTCGCCGCGCCGTCCCCGCCGGCTATGGCTGGCGGCTGTTCGCGCTCGCCGCGCTCGTCGGGCTGCAGGGCGCGATCGGCTGGTGGATGGTCGCCTCCGGGCTCGTCCAGCGGACCGACGTCAGCCATTTTCGGCTGGCGACCCATTTGCTCACCGCGCTGTTCCTGCTGGCGGGGCTGGTGTGGACCGCGCGCGACCTGGCGCAGCTCGTACGCGACCCCGCCGCGCGTCCGGCCCGGCTGACCGTCGGCGCGGTCGCGGTGATCGCGGTGCTCGTCGTCCAGCTGTTGCTCGGCGCGTGGACCGCCGGGCTTAACGCGGGCTATGTGGCGAGCACGTGGCCGCTGATGAACGACCATCTCTTCCCCGAAGGCATCGACTGGTCGTCGGGCGCATGGATAGCGATCACCAACGATCCGTTCCTCATCCATTTCCTTCATCGCTGGTGGTCGTGGGTCGCGGCCCTGGCGATGCTGCTCGTCGCGCGCGCGCTGTGGCGACGCGGCGGGCGCACAGAGGCGCGCCTGCTGCTGCTCGTCGTCGCGGCGCAAATGACGCTCGGCATCGCGACGGTGGTGACCGGCGTGTCGATGTGGATTGCGGTGTTGCATCAGGTGACGGGGGCGCTGCTCGTCGCGACCACGGCGGCGGCGTTGCACCGGCTCGGGCGCATCGGATGAAGCCGGGGTGGCGCCCGGCGGCTGCGGCGCTGTTGCTCGGGCTGCCGTTTCCCGTCGCCGCCGAGTCAACGACGACGTCGGACCCAGCGGCAGAGTCGGTTCGCTTCGCCCCGCCGCTCGGCGCCCCGCTGACCTGGAGCGTGACGACGCGGCGGCTGGGGCGCAAGGGTGCGATGATCGCCTTTTCGTCGGTCTATGCGCTCGAATGGACTCGTCTCGGCCGCGGCTACCGGCTCGACGCCACGTTGCAACGGATCGAATCCGATGCTCCGCCCGAACTCGTGCGCGCCCTGACCGCCGTGCTTCAGCCGCTGGTCGGGGAACGCGTCGCCTATCTGGTTTCGCCCGACGGGCGCACGGTCGACCTCGCCGATCCAAAGGCGCTGTCGGACCGGGTCATCGACCGCACCGAGGCCTTCGCCGCCGAATCCGGCCGGCCCGAGGCAAAGGCGATCGCCGCCATGCTGGGCGCGATGTCGCCGGATGAGCGTGCCGTCCTTGCCAGCGCCGATATCCGTGCGCTGGTCGCGCCGGCGAATGGCGCGCTGGCCGCGCCCGCGGGGCCGAACGATCCCGTCGGCACGGTGACCACGGTTGAGACGGCCGACATCGGGGGAACGCCCGTCGAAACCCGGACGCGCTGGCAAATCGACGCCGCCTCCGGCCTTGTGCTGCGCGAACAGCGCCAAAGCTGGACGATCGGGCCGGACAAGCGCCCGCAAACGCTGGTCGAGGAGCGGGTGCGGGCGCTGACTTCTCGTTAAGGGTATCATATTACCCGTCAGCAATCGCGCGCCATGCTTGACTTTCGGTGCCCCAATCGTCATTGGGCCGCATCGAAGCGCCGCCGCGTCCTTTCGGATCAGGCGGCGCGGTTTGTTTCCGGGCGGCGGGCCGTAACGACCCCATGCCCACTCCATCTCTGTCAAGGAGCGTGCCATGAAGGCGCTGACCAAGACGACCGCTTCGGCCAATGCCGCCACGGTCGAAAAGAAATGGGTGCTGATCGACGCCGACGGCCTGGTCGTGGGCCGCGTCGCGACGATCATCGCCAACATCCTGCGCGGCAAGCACAAGCCGAGCTTTACCCCGCACGTCGACTGCGGCGACAACGTCATCGTCATCAATGCCGAGAAGGTGCAGTTCACCGGCAAGAAGATGGCCGACAAGCGCTATTACAAGCACACCGGCTATGCCGGCGGCATCAAGGAAACCAGCCCCGAGAAGATTCTCGAAGGCCGCTTCCCCGAGCGCGTGCTCGAAAAGGCTGTCGAGCGCATGATCCCGCGCGGTCCGCTCGGCCGCCAGCAGATGCGCAACCTGCGCATCTTCGCGGGCACCGATCATCCGCACGCCGCGCAGAACCCCGAAGTGATCGACGTCGCGTCGATGAACCGCAAGAACAAGGTGGGTGCATAATGGCTGACGAACAGACCATGACCGATCTCAAGGATCTCGCCGGCGCCGTCGAAGGCGTCGAGACCCCGGAAACGCCGTCGGCGCCGCTGCGCGAGCAGCAGCTCGACAAGCAGGGCCGCGCCTATGCGACCGGCCGCCGCAAGGACGCCGTCGCCCGCGTGTGGGTCAAGCCCGGTTCGGGCAAGATCACCGTCAACGGCCGCGACCAGGAAGTCTATTTCGCGCGTCCGACGCTGCGCCTCGTCATCAATCAGCCCTTCGGTCTGACCGATCGCGTTGGCCAATATGACGTCGTCGCGACCGTCAAGGGCGGCGGCCTGTCGGGCCAGGCGGGTGCGGTGCTGCACGGCATCTCGCAGGCGCTGACCCGTTACGAGCCCGCGCTGCGCAGCACGGTCAAGGCCGCGGGCTTCCTGACCCGCGACAGCCGCGCCGTCGAGCGTAAGAAGTACGGCAAGGCGAAAGCCCGCCGCAGCTTCCAGTTCTCGAAGCGCTAATCGCTTTTTCCGCCGACGGGTGGAAAGAGGAAGGGCGGTCCGGCGACGGGCCGCCCTTTTCCTGTGGGACGGGCCCGCAACGGGTCAGCCCGCGAAGACCCGCCACAGGCTGAACGCGCTGGTCGCGGTCAGCACGGTTCCGACGAGGATCAACATCAGTTTCGGCGGAAAGCGTTTCGCCATGAATGCGCCCATCGGCGCCGCGATCACTCCGCCGATTAGCAGGCCGAGCGTCGCCCCGGCGATATCCGCGAAGCCGAGGTGCCAGACGAAGGTCGCCGAAACGGCAAGGGTCAGAAAGAATTCGACGCTGTTCACCGTGCCGACGACCTTGCGCGGCTCGGCGCCCTGGACGAGCAGGTTCGAGGTCACGACGGGCCCCCAGCCGCCCCCGCCCGCCGCGTCGAGGAAGCCGCCGACCAGCCCGAGCGGCGCGATCACCGTCGGCGTCCTGATTTTCGGCGGATAGAGCAGCCCGCGGACGAGCAGCCACGCGCCGACGCAGACCAGATAGGCGAGGACGAAGGGCTTCACCAGATCGCCGCTGATCGAACTGAGCAGATAGGCGCCCGCCACCCCGCCGACCAGTCCGGGCACGAGCAGGCGAAAGAAGAGCGGCCATTCGATATTGCGGTGGAGCAGATGGCTGATTCCCGACACGCCCGTCGTGAAGACCTCCACGATATGGATGCGCGCCGATGCGGCGGCGGGCCGTACGCCCATCACCGCCACCAGCAGCGTGTTGCAGATGACCCCGAACGCCATGCCGAGCGCTCCGTCGACGAGTTGCGCTGCGAAGCCGATCAGGATGAAGGGCAGGAGCGCCGAGACATCGAGCGCCGATAGATCGAACATGATATTATTCCAACTGTTTTAGTTGAGATATAGATGCCGTGGTTTCATGCCGTCGGCCAGAGCAATTTTTCTGCGGTCGCCGAAGGGAGGGGTTTGCGCGCCGGGGCGTGCGGTCAGCCGGTCACGTCGTCGGGCAGGTGTTCGCGAACATAATCGATGAAGGCGCGCAGCTTCGGCATCACCTGCTTGCGGCTGGGATAATAGAGGAACAGGCCAGAGGTCGACGCGGCATAGTCGGTGAGCACGAGTTCCAGAAGGCCGGTCTGGACTTGCAGCTTCGCGGTCGGCTCGGCGATCATCCCGATCGCGACGCCGGCGCGCATGGCGACCATCATCGCGCTGAAATCGTTGACGATCACCGGCCCGGTCACATTGACCTCGAACTCGCGATTTCCCTGCTCGAAGGTCCACGGCATCATCGCGCCCGTCGACATGCGCAGCCGGACGCAGCGATGGTCGCGCAGGTCCTCGGGGGTTTCGGGCCGGCCGTGGCGTTCGAAATAGGCGGGCGAGGCGGCGGCGACGAAGCGAAACGGGCCGGTCAGCCGAACCGCGATCGCATCGGCCTCGAGCGATTCGCCCATCCGCACGCCTGCGTCGAAGCCGTCGGCGCTGAGGTCGGCGAGCGCATCGTCGGCGAAGATTTCGAGCTCGATCTCTGGATAGGCTTCGCAAAAGCCCGCGATGATCGGCTCGAACAGCGGCTGGACCGCTCCGCGCATCAGGTTGATGCGCAGCCGCCCCGCCGGCCGGTTGCCGAGATTGCGGGCGGCTTCATAGGCATCGGCAAGCCCGGCATAGGCCGGCGCGGCGCGTTCGAGGAACATCTCGCCCGCCTGGGTCAGGCCGACGCTGCGCGTCGTGCGCATGAACAGCGGCGCGCCGACGCGCGCTTCCAGCGCCTTCACCGTCTGGCTGATCGCCGAAGGGGAGACGCCCAGATCGGCCGCGGCGGCGGAAAAGCTCCGCCTTTCCGCGACACGCAGGAAGGCTTCGATCCCGTCGAGCGCCCCGTGGGGAATTGTTAAATCCTGCTTCAAGGCACTTGCAGATTATAGAGGATTATCTATGTGCGCAATCGCATCTAAAAAGGTTGCACAACGAAACGAAAGGACCTCTCCCATGACCTATCAGCTCTCCTCTTTCCGCCGCTTCCCTTCCGCCTTCGCGATCGTCGCCGCTTCGGCGCTTGCCTTTACCGGCCTGATCGCCTCGACCTCGCCGGCTTATGCGCGTGACAGCCAGGATTACCGCTGCACCGCGCTCGCCGACCAGGCGCGTACCGCCGCCGACGACATGGCCGGCGGCAAGCAGTCGAGCGCGCAGCGCTTCGTCTCGACGGGCAACAAGCTGTGCGAAGCGGGCAACGAACGCGCCGCCGCCAAGCAGTATCGCGCCGCGCTCAAGATCGCCGGCGTCGCCGAAGTCGAAACCGACAGCAAGATGGCTGCTCGCTAAGTCTCGACACCAAATCTCCGGTCTGCCGCTCTCTCCCTCTCCACGGCAGACACCACAACTGGGGCGGTATCCTTGCAAGGACCGCCCCATTTTGTTTGCGGTCGGCCCCTCGGTCTTGCGGCGTGCAGGACCGCAAGCCGGCGGCTTCAGCGCGGTCCGCCGCCCGGCGGCCCGCCGGGATGGCCGCCCGGCGATGCCGTGCCCGGCGGCAAGACGCCCCGTCCCCCCGATCCGGCAATGCCCAGCCCCGATGGCGCCGGAGGTCCATAGACCGCACCGGTGACAGTGTTCGTATCTTCGGGAAGCTGTGGCCCGGCCTCCGCCATCTTCGTTTCCCCCGCAGCCTTGTCGGGCTGCGGCGGCGAGGGCGGTGCCCGATCGGGATCGTCGCTCGCCAGTTCGACAGGGGCGGCGGGCGCCGCGGTCGAGGACTTCGGCGGCGCCGTTTTCGGCGCGGCCACGGGGGTGGTGTCCGGCTCGGGCCGGGCGTCCGCCAGCACCGGGCCTTGCGGCGCAGGCCGTTCGGCCGCAACCGGCGTCGCAGCGGCGGGCGCTTGCGGCGCGGGGGTGGTGGGGGCCTGTTCGGCGATCTCCGGCGTGCGGCGCTCTACGACGGTGCGGCCCGCAAGCAGCGCTGCCGAGATCAGGCCGGCGGCGGCGACCGATGCGGCGGCGGCGTAGGGCAGCCAGCGGCGCGCGCGCGGGGCCACCGGCTCCGCGGGGTCGGTCAGCGTCAAGGATAATGCGCTGACCCTCGACATCCGGCGCAAGACGGCCGACGAGGTCGGGCTGAACGGCGCCGGCAGCAGCGCCTATGACGCGATCCTGACCGCCGCAGTCGAGGACGATGTGATCGCACAGAGCTTTCTCGACATCATGGACGGCGACACGTTGCAGACGCAGGTGGCGCAGATGTTGCCCGATCATGCCGGGGGCCTGTTCGACAGCGCGACGCGTGCCTCGCGCCTCGTCGCGCAGCATGTGATGGATCGCGATTCGATTTTCGACGTGACCGAAGAAGGCGATACCGCCGCCTGGCTCGAGCCGGTCGTCTGGCGCAGCAACCGCGACGCCACGGGCACCAGCGGGTACAAGACGAGCGGTTGGGGGCTGTCGGGCGGCATGGAATGGCGCACCGGGATCGGGTTCGTCGGGGGGTCCTATGCGTGGCTGAGCGGCACGGTCGACGACAATGGGGGCACCGCCTCGATCGACACCACGCAGCACGATCTGGCGGCATTCTGGCGTACCGGCGGCGACGGGCCGCTCTATGCCTTTGCCCGCGCCGGCGCGGCAAGAATGAGCTTTTCGAGCACGCGTGCGCTGACGGTTACCGCGAACGACACCGACTATAGCTATGCGAGCGCCGGGGACTGGAAGGGGTGGCTCTTTTCGGGGATGGGCGGCGTGTCCTATGATATTGCGGCGTCGCGCCAGTTGATGATCCAGCCCAAGGCGCGGCTCGAATGGTATCGGCTGAAAGAGGGCGGCTATACCGAAAGCGGCGGCGGCGATGCGGTCGACCTGACCGTCGACGCACGCAACAGTTCGTCGCTGTCGGGGACCACATCGCTCGCCGTCTCCTATGCCTTTGCGCCGCGGCATCGCGATTATCGCCCGCTGACGCTGGAAGTCGAGGCGGGCCGGCGCACGGTCCTGTCGGGCAAGCTGGGCGTTACGCAGGCGAATTTCGCGGACGGCGATCCCTTTTCGATCACGCCCGATCCGCTCGACGATGCGTGGACCGGCGAACTGCGGCTGCTTGCCGGTGGCTGGGACTATACATGGAAACTCGCGGCAGGCGCCGAAAAGAGCCCGAACAGCAGCGTCGATTACTCGGCGCGCGTGTCGCTCAGCGTCGCTTTCTGATCGCGAGCCCCCGCAGCCAGCCTAGGTTGGTCACGGGTCAGCCGCCGTGCCGGGGGGCGCGGCGGCTGATTGCGTTCGATCGCTGGGTCCGGTCGCAGCGCGCTTGCATTGTATGATAAATACTATAGTGGACGGATTCGGTCGAGGAAGAGGATATAGGAGAGGCTGGTGGCTTTCGCATTGTCGCGACGCGCGTTGTTGCTGGCGGGCGCTGGAGCGGCCGTCCTGCCGGCGGCGGCGATCGCGCGCTCCCGAACCCGGCCCAATATTGTCGTAATCTATGCCGACGACCTCGGCTATGGCGACCTCGGCTGTTATGGGTCGAAGACGATCCATACCCCCAACATCGACCGGATTGCGGCGCGCGGGACGCGCTTCGTCAACGGCCACGCGCCGTCGGCGACCTGTACGCCGTCGCGCTATGCGCTGCTCACCGGCAATTATGCCTGGCGCGCGTCGGGAACTCAGATCCTGCCCGGCGACGCGCCCGCGCTGATTCGTCCCGGCACCTTCACTCTGCCGTCGATGCTGCGCAAGGCGGGCTATGCCACCGGCGTCGTCGGCAAATGGCACCTCGGTCTGGGCAGCGGGCATGTCGACTGGAACGGTGAAATCGCCCCGGGGCCCCTCGACATCGGTTTCGACTATGGCTTTTTCATGCCGGCGACGCTCGATCGCGTCCCGACGGTTCTGATCGAAAACCGGCGCGTCGTGAACCTCGACCCCGCCGACCCGATCCGCGTCGATTACAAGCACAAGATCGGCGACGAGCCGACCGGCGAGGACAATCCAGAGCTGCTCAAGTTTCGCGGCGACCCCGAACATTCGAACACGATCGTCAACGGGATCAGCCGCATCGGCTATATGACGGGCGGCCACGCGGCGCGCTGGAAGGACGAGGATCTGACCGACGAATTGCTCGGCAAGGCGACCGCTTTCGTCACCGAGCACAAGGATACGCCCTTCTTCCTTTATTTCGCGATGAACGAACCGCACGTGCCGCGCGCACCGCATCCGCGCTTCGTCGGCAAATCGGGAATGGGGCCGCGCGGCGATGCGATCGTCCAGCTCGACTGGACCGTCGGCGCGTTGATGGACCGGCTCGAAAGCCTGGGAATCGCCGACGATACGCTGATCGTCTTCAGCAGCGATAACGGCCCGATCCTGTTCGATGGCTATGACGACCAAGCGGTCGAGCGCGCGGGCGACCACCGGCCCGCCGGGCCGTTCCGCAGCGGCAAATACAGCATATTCGAAGGCGGCACCCGTGTTCCGTTGATTGTCAGCTGGCCGGGCCACGTTCCCGAGGGAAGGGTCTCGACGGCGCTGGTCGACCAGGTCGACCTCGTCGCCTCGCTCGCGGCGCTCGTCGAGCAGGGGCTGCCGCACGATGCGGCGGTGGACAGCCTCGACATGCTGGCGCCGTTGCTCGGGCGCAGCGAACAGGGCCGCGACTATGTGATCGAGGATACCAAGCTGATGGTCACCACGGGCAGCAAGGTGGCGAGCAGCGGCGCGCGCATCCTCGCGCTGCGCACCGGCGACTGGAAGCTGATCCGGGCGAGCGTCGAGCCGCAGCAGTTTCACGGCAACGCGATCGGCACGTCGCCCCGGGACCAGCTCTACAACGTGGCGAACGACCCGGGCGAACGGCACGATCTGGCGACCGAAAGGCCGGAGGTCGCGCACAGGCTCGCCGGCTGGCTCGACCGCGTCGAACGCGCGGGCCGCAGTCGGCCCTGACCCACGCCAATCATCGCACGGACAAACCGGGATCGCATCGGGAGGATTTATGAAACAGTTTCTGGGTGCCGCGGCAAGGATCGCGGGCATCGTTGCCGCCACCGCGCTCGCCGCTTGCAGTCATACGCCCCCGGCGTCGGCGTCGCAGGCCGCCGCGACGCCGCCCGCGGTTCCAGCGTCGGCCGCGCGGCCGAACATCCTTCTGATCATGGTCGACGACCTCAAGCCGACGCTCGGTTCGTTCGGCGACCCGGTGGCGATCAGCCCGAACATCGACCGGCTCGCGGCGCGCGGAGCGCGGTTCGAACAGGCCTATGCCGACCAGGCGGTCTGCGCGCCGAGCCGCATCAACCTGATGACCGGCCGGCGTTCGACATCGACGGGCATCTATAATTTCGGCATGGACCTGCGCGACTATATCCCGAACGCGGTCACGTTGCCGCAGCTCTTCAAGCGCGCGGGGTATGAAGCCGAAAGCATCGGCAAGGTGTTTCACGTCGGGCACGGCTCGCACGACGATCCGGCGAGCTGGTCGGTGCCGTCGCGCCGCGACAAGGTTGTCGAATATCTCGAACCTGCCAGCACCGAGGGCAAGCCGACCCGCGAAGAGGCGCTGTTCAACGAAATACCGGTGCCGGGCGATGTGAACATCTTCAAATATGCCTCGACCCTCGCCCGCGGCAAGGCGTGGGAAGATCCCGATGTTCCCGACGACGCCTATGCCGACGGCCGCACGGCCGAGCGCGCCTCGAAACGGCTAGGCGAACTCAAGGCGGCGGGGCAGCCCTTCTTCCTGGCCGTGGGGTTCGCGCGGCCGCATCTGCCCTTCTCGGTGCCGAAACGCTATTGGAATCTTTACGATCCGGCGAAGCTGCCGATGCCCGGTTTCGAGCGGCTTCCCGACGGGGCGCCGACCTTCGCGGGCAAGGTCGGCGGCGAGATCGCGGCCTATCGCCCGGTCCCGCCAAAGGCTCTGGGCGCCGACTATCCCGAGGCGCTGAAGCGCAAGCTGATCCACGGCTATTATGCCGGCGTCAGCTATGTCGACACCCAGATCGGCAAGGTGCTCGACGCGCTCGACCGCGAGGGGCTGGCCGACAATACGATCGTCATCCTGTGGGGCGACCACGGCTGGCACCTCGGCGACCACGGGTTGTGGACCAAGCACACCAATTTCGAACAGGCGGTGCGCCAGCCGATCATCTTTGCCGGTCCGGGGACGGGCGCCCGCGACAGCGCGCCGAAGCAGATCGCCGAGACGGTCGACATCTATCCGACCCTCGTCGCACTTGCGGGGCTGAAGCTGCCGGCGGGCATGCAGTCGCTCGACGGGATGAGCCTTGTTCCGGCGTTGAACGATGCGACGGCGGAAACGCGGCCCTATGCCTATCATTCGTTCAACCGGCCGGGGCGTATCGGGCAGGCGATCCGCACCCATCGCTACCGGCTGGTGCGCTGGACGCAGGAAGCGACGGGCCAGCGCGTCTATGAATTGTACGACCTTCAGGGCGATCCGGGCGAGACGCGCAACCTCGCCGGGACGCGTCCCGAGGTGCAGGCGCGGCTCGAGGCCTATCTCGATGCGCAGCCGGCACCGGCGAGCGTCAATCTGAAGGCTGAGCACGACGCGCGAGCCAGCCATTGACCGCAGGCGCGGACAATCGATCGAGGGGAGAGACATGAAGACAGCAATTCTGGCCGCCGGCGCGGCGATCGCCGGCCTGCCCGGTGCCGCCATCGCGCAACAGGCACTCGGCGCCAATTTCAACGAACATTATGAAGATGTGGACTATCGCGACTTCGCGAAGGCCGATGCGACATGGGTGCGCCTGTTCCTGCCGATGCCCCAGCTCGACAAGGGCGCGGCCGAACATGGCGCGGTCCGCACCACGCTCGACCTCCACGAGCATGGGTATCGAACGATCCTGTCGCTGAAATGGCCCTATCTGAACCGCGACTTTCCCAAGGCGGGCAGCGACGCGATGGACAGGGAACTGGCGCGCCTCGACGCGGTCCTGCCGCTCGTCATGGGCAAGGCCGACATCATCGTCATCGGCAACGAGCCCTATATCGAGAGCCGCGAGGAGGACCGCGACCTCGACCTCAATGCCTTTTACGAAGCGATGGCGGCGCGCGTGATTGCCTATCGCACGGCGCATTGCGGTGCCGGCTGCAAGACGCGTCTCTATATGGGGGCGCTGAACCGTCTCGACCTTCGGAAGCGGATTACCCCGTCGACCGATCGCTGGCTCGCTTTCGTCAAGGCGACGCCCGAACTCGCCGGGGTCGACATCCATCCGCATATCAACCGGATCGAGGATTCGAAGCCGTTCCTCGATTACATCCTGCCGCGGATGCGTCCCGACCAGACGTTTCTCGTGACCGAATTTTCGCTGGTCTGGTGGTGGAAGACCAATATGACGAAGCCGGTCGCGCCGGCTTTTGCAGAGAAATACGGCCTCCCCAAGACCGCCCAGAACTGGCAGGTGGTCAAGGCCGCGCTCGAAGAGCCTTTCGCAAAGCCGATCTGGGACGAGTATCTGGCGAAAAGCCCGTGGTTCGAAAGCCGGAAACATTATCTGCGCAACCAGATGAAGATATTCCGCGATACGGGCCGCCTGGCGGTCGCGACCTACGGGTTCAAGCAGGGCAGCTCCATGTCCGCGCATTTCGGTCCCGACAAGTCGCCGTGGCTGCTCAACAGTGTCTTTGCCCCGCGGACCGTCAAGGCCAACCCCGACGGAAGTGCGGCGGCCAATTATGCCTGGATCGACGATTTCAAGGCGCTTCAGAAGGATTGATGCCGTGTTGATTCGGAAGGGATTCCAGGGACTCGCGCTCCTGTCGCTCGCGATGGCGAGCGCGGCGGCGGCGCAGCCGGCGCCCAAGAAGGCGGTTGCCGACGATATTTTCGCCGACCATCCCTCGATGGACCGGAACGCGACCGTCTTGCCCGCCGCCGATGCGAAGCCGGTGGCGCCGGTCTTCGCCGAGCGCCCGATCGGCGACGCCTCGATGGCGCGGCTGCCCGGCGGCGGATGGATCCTGACCGGAACGCAATTGCGCAGCGGCGCCCGCCACGGTGTCGAGCTGTGGACGTCCCCCGATGGCAAGCGCTGGAAAAACCTGGGCCCGGCCCGGATTTCGGGCGAGGGCGTCGTTCCGGGCGACGTGTCCGAACGCTATCTCGCGCCGTCGGTGACCGTCGCGGGCGACGCGCTCTATCTCGCCTTCGCGGACGAGACCGGGTGCGCGCGCATCGCCACCGGATCGGCGGCCAGACCCGACGGAGGATTTGCCGCCTCGCCATGCCTCGTCGAGGATGCGCCCGATCCGTCGCTATTCGTCGATCGGGATGGCGCGGGCTATCTGTTGTGGGGCGGCGGTTATATCGCCCGCCTTCGTCCCGGCTTTTCGGCGCTCGCCGAAGCGCCGCGATTCCTGAAGCCCGACCAGGCGCTGTTCGCGAAGCATCCGCCGGTGGGCAAGGATTGGCCGGTCCGCGTCCGCGTCGGCCGCGCCGGCGCAACGATGGTTCGCGACGGCGACACATATTTGCTCGCGGCAAGCGAAGTGACCGGGCGGATGCGGACCGCGACCGACGACCTGTTCGTTGCCGAGGCGCCGACGCCCTATGGCCCCTTCACGATGCGGATGCTTGCCGTGCCGCATGCGGGCGGCGGATCGCTGGTGCGGCTTGACGATGGCCGCCTCGCCGCGACCTATAATCCGAAATGCGAAGATGCGTTCGCGATGTTCTGCGAACAGGTCGGACTCGTCCCGCTCGAGCGCGCGCCCGACGGCCGGCTGCGACAGGCGGCGTCGGTGATTACCGAGGACAGCGCAGTCGCGGCACGACAGCCGCTCATCACCAGCGAAACGATGCGCGATCCGTCGGTCACGCTCGGCGGCGACGGCTATTATTATCTTGTCGGTACGCTCGATGGCTACGGCTATCACCGCCCCGATGGCGGGGTGAAGCTGTGGCGCTCGGCCGACCTCAAGCGGTGGGACGAGGTCGGCTTCGTCTGGCGCTGGGAGGACATGGGCTATGATTTCGGCGACAATATCGCCGAACTCTGGGCGCCCGAGATCAAGTGGGTTGCGCGCGACAAGACCTATTATCTCGCCTTTTCCGTGATGGAGCGCGGCGTCGGCGGCAAGACCTGGCTCTATCGATCGAAGAGCGGCAAGGCGGACGGCCCCTACGAGAATGTGACCGACAGCTATTTCGTCAAGGGCATCGACGGATTTCCCTTCGAGGACGACGACGGCCTCTATTTCCTGTGGGGTGGCGGCAGCATCGGCAAGCTGAACGCGGCGCGCGACGGGTTCGAGGGGCCGGTGCGCCAGCTCGTCGATGTCGATGGCGACCATGTCGGCTATGAAGGCAATGGCCTGATCATGGTGAACGGGGTCTACTTCCTGACCGGTGCCGAATGGCACGGACCGCTGCGCACACATGGAACCTACGACATGATGTACGGGACCTCGACCAGTCTGTTCGGACCCTATTCGCAGCGCCGCATGGGGGCGCCGCACGGCGGGCACGGCACCGCCTTCCGCGACAGGGAGGGGCGGTACTGGTACACGATGTTCGGGAACGACCCGACGGCGCCGTGGCGGATGCACTTCGGGCTGGTGCCGATCGACATCGGCGATCCGGCCTCGATCGGCGTCCCGCGAATCGGTGGCGCGGCCGACTGAGCCGGCGAGATTTCGGCCCGAAGTCCGATGCGAAGGGATGCCTAACCGCTTGGGATGACAGGCTTCGCCGATGCCCATAATCACATATGTATGATTTATATTGCCAGTCCGAAGGCGCGTCGCTAATCCGCCTTCAGAACAGGCCCGAATTGCAACAGGGGGGAGAGATATGAGTTTCAATCGGTGTGCGCTGCTGGTGGGTAGCTCGCTGATGGCGCTGGCCGTCGTTCCGGGTGCCGCGCTGGCGCAGGACGCGACCGCCACGGTGGCGGGCGACGATAATGCGGATGCGATCGTCGTTACCGCGATTCGCCAGAGCATCGAATCGGCGCAGGCCATCAAGCGCGATTCGGACGATATCGTCGAATCGATCGTCGCAGAGGATATCGGCAAGCTGCCCGACGTGACCGCGGCGGAATCGCTCGCGCGCATCACCGGCGTACAGGTCGATCGCAATGCCGGGGCGGCGCAGGGCGTCCGCGTCCGGGGCCTGCCCGATCTCACCACCACCTACAACGGCCGCGAAGTCTTCACGGCCGAGGGGCGCTCGGTCGCGCTTCAGGATTTTCCGTCGAACGGCATCGCCCGCCTCGACGTCTACAAGGCGGCGAGCGCCAACCTTCTTGAGCCCGGCCTTGCCGGCCTGATCGACGTCCGCTCGCGCCGCCCGCTCGATTTCAAGGGAACGCGGGTCGCGGGCGCCATCACCGGCCTGCACTGGTACCAGTCGCAGCGGCTGGGTGTGGAGGCCAATCTGCTGGCGAGCACGCGCTGGGAAACCGGCATCGGCGACATGGGCCTGCTGATCGAAGGCTCGTATGCCGACACGAAGTTCATGGATTCGACGCGCGCGGTCAGCCAGACGATCCTCAATCGTACCAATGTCCCCGGCTACGAGGGCGAATCGATCCGTCTGCCGTCGTTCGTCAATACCGCCTATGGCAACGGCAAGCGCTGGCGCCCCAATGTCGCGGCGTCGTTCCAGTGGCGTCCGAGTTCGGACCTCGAATTCTACCTCGATGGCCTGTTCCAGGGCTATCGTGCCGAAAATTCGGCGCGGAACTTCCTGGTCAATTCGGGGGCCGCGGCGATCCTGAGCAATGTCGTCCTGATCCCCGACACCAACCAGATCGCCAGCGTCGACGCCTCCGCCGGGGGCCAGTCGACCGCGCAGCAACAGGTGAACGACCAAAAGACCGACACCTATCAGGCGGGCGGCGGTTTCATCTGGAAACGGGACGGGCTGCGTGTTTCGGGCGATATCGCCTACACCGATTCGACCTTCACCAACACCACCGCGAACATGAACTACACGACGATCCGTCAGCCGACGCGTCACTTCGAGTTCGACACGGCGCAGGGCGTCGGCGGGGGAACGGTGACGCTGTCGAACTTCGACCTTTTCGATCCTTCGCAATATCGCTGGACCAACATGGTCGAGAACGGCAGTCGCGGGACCGGCAGCGGCATCCAGGCGCGCCTCGACCTCGATTACAAGGTCGATCGCTTCGGGATTTCGAACATCCAGGCCGGGGTTCGCTATTCGACCCGCGATGCCGCCAATTATAATTATACCCAGACCGATGTCGCCCCCGCCGGGCAGTTCCTGTCGGTGTTGCCGCTCGATTACGTCAGCGCGCCCGCGGGCTTCCGCAACGACGACGCGACCTCGCTCCTTACCTGGCTGACCCCGACCCGCGACAGTCTGGAGGACAATCTCGACACGCTGCGCACGCTGGCCGGGCAGGCGACGGGACGCCCGGAATGGACGCGCGTCTATACCAGCAATGAAAAGACCTACACCGGCTATGTCCAGGCGCGGTACGATTTCGATATCGGCTCGACGCCGGTGGACGGCCTGATCGGGTTCCGCGCGTCGCGCACGGAAGATTCGATCGAAGGCGTGCGCGCGACGCAGGGCGCGGGTGCATCGGAAGCGGTGATCCGCAACAACAGCTATACCGACTTCCTGCCGAACGTCAGTGCGCGTATCCGCTTCACGCCGAAGCTCCAGCTGCGCCTCGCCTTTACCAAGACGCGGACGCGGCCGGGCTTTGGCGACCTCAACCCCTCGGTCACGATCGGCGCGCTGCCGACGATCTGTACGCCCGATCCGAGCAACCCCGATGCCGGCCCGGACAATCCCGATTGCATCCGTCCGGCCTCGGGCGGCAACCCCGATCTGAAGCCGATCGAGTCGACGAACTATGATGCGTCGCTGGAATATTATTTCAGCCGCAGCGGGTCGATCACGCTCGGCGTATTCCGCAAGGACCTCAAAGGCTTCATCAACAGCTTCACGACCGACATCGAAGATGCCGAATTCGACCGTCTGCGCATCACCCGCCCCGAAAATGGCGGCGACGGCAAGATCAACGGGATCGAATTTTCGGCGCGCACCTTCTTCCGGGCGTCGTGGCTTCCCGACTGGATGGCGAATTTCGGCGCGATGGTGAACTACACCTATCTCGACCATTCGACGCAGCTCGCGCCCTCGCTTGCCGAGACGCTGCCGGGGCAGCAACCGATCGCGGGCGTGTCCGACCATCTGTTGAACCTGTCGGGCTTCTATGACGCCAAATGGGGATCGGCGCGCCTGTCGTACAATTATCGGTCGGGCTATGTCGACGGCTATGGCCGCGTGGTCGACCCCGCGCTCGGTGCGGGCGTCCTCGGTCCGACCTTGCCGGTTACGGCCAAGGGACGCGGGACGCTCGATTTCGCGGGCACGCTTTCGCCGACCCCGGGCATCACCTTCACCTTCAACGCGACCAACCTGCTCGGCGCGGCGCTGCGCAATTCGCGCCAGTTCAATGCCGACGGCCAGAGCTATCCGTGGCAGACGCGCTTCCTGGAAAGCGTCTATCGCGTCGGGGTGCGGTTCCGCTTCTGACCCTGCCAGCCATAGCGTGCGGGCGCTCGCCGGTTCGGAGCCGGCGGTCGCTTGGATCGCGACATGGGGTGCCGATGACGCGCCGGCGGCGGGCGGAGATCAGCGCAGGTCGATTTCGAGCATCGCCAGCGTCGCGTCGCCCGGATAGTCGCGCGAGGTGAAGCCCAGCGTCCGCTCGACCTCGATCGCCCCTCGGTTCGCGCGGCTTTCTATCGCGCAGAGGCGCGACACGCCGCGTTCGCGGGCCAGGTCGACCGCGTGGCGGAGCAGGCTCCAGCCGATCCCGCGGCCCTTGTGAGAAGGCGCGACAGCAATCGCCACCTCGGCCAGTTCAAAGGCGTCGTCGGCAGCGATCAGCAGGCTCGCGACGAGGGCTCCGTCGCTCCGGTCGAAGGCGAGCAGATGTTCGCGATGACGGTGGTCGACGTTCGTCATGGCGGCAAGCTGGGCGGGCGACAGGTGCGACTGGGCGCTCAGGAAGCGGAATCGCATGTCCTCGGGCGACAGGCCGTCGTAGAAGCGCGCGATCCGGTCGGCATCGCCGTCCGAAACCGGCCGCAACGACAACTCCACGCCATCGCGCGTGACGAGGTGCGTCTCGCCGGCTTCGGAGAGCGAGATATCCAGCAGCTGTTCGGTCATGGCGTATGTCCTGGCTCGGGTTGGTGGAAACGCGGCGGGCGGCGCAGCGACAATGTCCCGCGGATTCGCAGATGCGATGACGATGCGGCCTTCGGCGCCCGCGACGGAGGGCGGCGGCGGGGCGACGATTCGGAGGGGACGGTCATCGCGAAACTCCTTTCGCGCCGATATTAGGGGGTCGGGCCCGCGGCGCATTGCGTAATGTTACGAGGCCGGGTCGACCCGCCTCGCGCGTGAAAGGATCATCGCGGTCCCCAAAACCAGCAGATCGAGCGCGAGCAGCTGGACCGCCCTCGTCGTCAGGGGGAATGGCCAGCCGAAACCGATGGCCAGCGCGACGACGACCGTCGCTGCGCTCGACAGGGCGAGCCAGGGACGCCCCCGCCTGGTGGTTGCGGCGACGACCCCGCGGGCGAAAGCCGCAAAGACCAGGGCCGCCGACAACGCAAGCGCGATCGCGGCATTGCCAAGCAGCGGGTTCGCAATCAGCATCGCCGCTGCGGCCAGGTATCCGGCACCGCCCGCGGCCCATCCGACACGCACCGTCCGACGCCGCATTCGTGCCGCTTCGTGAAGCTGGACTATCCCCGCCACCCCGATCATCGAAATGATCCAGAGCACCGCCGCGATCGTGAGCATGAAGGGCCGCGCGGCGAACTGGAGATAGAGGATCAGCACCAGTGCGCCGAGACTGACCGCCAGCGCCCAGACGAGATAGCCATCCCCGTCTTGCGGTTCGCTGTCGTTTGCTGCGAGCGGGGTCATCGGCCATCCTTTGCTTCAACCGGCTGGAGGGCGAGGATAGACGGCCGGTGGCGTGCCGGCTGTCCGAAAATCTACGGATGCCGGGCGCGCGGCCACGCGCCTATTCGCAAGGCCGATTGTCCATCGCGCCTCTCCATCGTTCCGGCCCTTTGCCGCCTGGACCGAAATCCTTAGGGTGTTCGACGCGGGTCGCCGCGCGCTACGGTGCCTGCCGCCCTCCGTATTTCTGTCCCCGTCCTCAAGTCGTCATGCTATGATATGGCGAATTCGTGCCGTGGGGCGGTGCGGAACGGGGCGGTTATTTCATGGCGATAATCGATCAATCCTTTTTCGTGCGCGTTGTGGCCGCGACAGCGATTGTTTGTTCGGCGGCGCTCGTTCGCCTGGCACTCGGGCCCTGGCTGGGCGGCCATGCACCGTTTCTCCTCTTCACGCTGGCGATCCTCGCCGCGGCCGTGGTCGCGGGATCGCGGGCAGCCGCTGTGGCGACCTTTCCCGCGCTTGCTTTCGGTCTCCATTTCGCGGCCCCCCGCGAGCGTGACGCGCTCGAAATCCTGGTCGCCGTCCTGTTTCTGGCGACCGCGGCGGGGATCATCCTGCTTGCGCGGAGCCGCCAGTCGATCCGGCGCCGCGTCACCGACAGCGAAAAGCGGCGCGCGCGGGAAGCGGCGCGGGCTGGCGGGCTGGCGGAGGAACTCAACCTGCTGATCGACGGCGCACAGGGGCATGCGATCTATCTGCTCGATGCCGAAGGCCGGGTCGCGATCTGGAACAATGGCGCGCTTCGCCTCGTCGGCTGGGAGGAGGGCGAGATCCTGGGACGCGACGCGTCGGTCTTTTATCCCGCCGACGCGGTCCAGGCCGGCCGGTCCGCCCGGGACCTGGCGCAAGCCGCGCTGCACGGCAAGTTCGAGGCCGAGGACTGGCGGGTTCGCAAGGACGGGTCCGAATTTCTGGCCGACGTCTCGATTACGGCCCTGTATCATCAGGACGGCAATCTGCGCGGCTTCGCGACGGTCGTGTCGGACATCACCGATCGCCGGGCGACCGAGGATGCGCTGCGTTCGCAGGAAAGCCATTTGCGCTCGATCCTGTCGACGGTCCCCGATGCGATGGTCGTCATCGACGATCGCGGCCAGATCCTTTCGTTCAGCGCGGCCGCCGAGCGACTGTTCGGTTATAGCGAGGACCAGCTGCTGGGCGCCAATATCAGCGTCCTGATGCCGTCGCCCGACCGCGAACGTCACGACGGCTATATCCGGCGCTATCTCGAAACCGGCGAAAAGCGGATCATCGGGATCGGGCGCGTGGTTTTCGGTCAGCGCAAGGACGGATCGACCTTTCCGATGGAGCTGTCGATCGGCGAAGCGGTGGGCGAGGCGCATCCGTTGTTCACCGGCTTCATTCGCGACCTGACCGAACGACAGAAGACCGAGGCGCGGCTGGAATCGCTGCAATCCGAACTCATCCATGTGTCGCGGCTCAGCGCGATGGGGACGATGGCGTCGACATTGGCGCACGAACTCAATCAGCCGCTGACCGCGGTCGCCAATTATGTCGAGGCGATTCGCGATATGCTCGCGGCGCCCGATCCCGACGACATGCCGATGATCCGGGAGGCGCTCGACGACACCGCCAAAGAGGCGTTGCGCGCGGGGCATATCGTCCGGCGACTGCGCGATTTCGTCGCGCGCGGCGAGGTCGAGAAGACGATCGAGAAACTGCCCGCGCTTATCAACGAAGCCGCGGTGCTCGGATTGATGGGCGCGCGCGAACGCGGGGTCGAACCGGTTTTCGACCTGGACCCCTATGCCTCGCCGGTGCTCGTCGACAGGGTCCAGATCCAGCAGGTGCTGATCAACCTGATCCGCAACGCGGTGGAAGCGATGGCCGAAAGTCCGGTACGGCGGCTGACGGTTTCGAGCCGCCCCGACCAGCCGGGATTCGTGCGGGTCGTCGTCGCCGATACCGGCGCCGGCGTAACGCCCGCGGTCGCCGAGCAGCTTTTTACGGCCTTTGTCAGCACGAAAACCGATGGCATGGGGTTGGGGCTGTCGATCTGTCGGACGATCGTCGAGGCCAACGGCGGACGCATATGGATGCGGCCCGGCGCCCACGGCGGGTCCGAATTTCATTTTACATTGGTCAGCGCCACAGCGGGGGAACGCGATGACGGATAGGAAACTGGTTCATATCGTCGACGACGAGGAGGCGATTCGCCGCTCGGCGAGCTTCATGCTCAAGACATCGGGCTATGCGGTCCAGACCTGGCCGCACGGTGCAGCCTTTCTGAAGGAGGTGCGGCACGTTCCCGAAGGCTGCATCCTGCTCGATGTCCGTATGCCCGAAATGGACGGGCTGGACGTGCAGCAGGCCCTGCTGGACCGTGGGGTAACGATGCCCGTGATCATCCTGACCGGCCACGCCGACGTGTCGATCGCGGTGCGTGCGATGAAGGCGGGGGCGGTCGATTTCCTGGAAAAGCCTTTTGAAAAGACCGCGCTGATCGGGGCGATCGAAGCGGCCTTCGACCGGATGGCGGCGTCGGACAGCGCCGCCGCGCGCGCCGCCGAAGCCAATGTCGTGCTGGGCGTCCTCACCCCGCGCGAGCGCGAAGTGCTCGAAGGGCTGGCGCAGGGCCTGCCGAACAAGACGATCGCCTATGACCTTGGCATTTCGCCCCGTACGGTTGAGGTCCACCGCGCGAACCTGATGGCGAAGCTCGACGTGCGCAGCCTTTCGGATGCGCTTCGTCTCGCCTTCGCCGCGGGCTTGGGGGGCGACGATATAGGGACCAATACGTAGCGACCCGTGCGAACGCCTGCCGTTAAGGAAAGGCGCATGTCACAACGGCCCTTTCCCGCATGAGCCGCCGGCTCGCCCCGCGCCCTTCGGTCGACTGCCTGACCGAACGGGAACGCGATGTCGTCGCCGGTCTCGTTCGCGGCCTGACGAACAAACAGATCGGCCAGGAACTGGGGATCAGCCACCGCACCGTCGAAATTCATCGCGGCCGCGCGATGCGCAAATTGGGGACGCCGACCCTCGCTGCGCTTTTGACGACGGTCCTGCCGCAACGCGCCAAACTGCCCTTGCGCGACTGACCACCGCGTCTGGCCTGCGTCATGCAAGCAGGAAGGGCAGCATGGCCAGGCCCGCCGCCACGCTGCCCAACAAGGGCATTGCGCCCAGCCAGCCGCCACGTGACCGTGCGACCGCGATCGGGATTGCGGCCTTGAACAGCGTGTTGGCCATGACCGGCGCCGCGACGACGAATCCGGCGGTGCGCGGGTCCAGCACGCCGCTCGGCAGGCCGCCGATGGTAATGATCGCGGCATCGACGTCGGCGATGCCGGACAGCGCGAGCAACACCGCTATCGCATCCTCGCCAAGCCGGCCCATCAACCAGCGGACGAGCAGCGCCATGGCCATCACCAGCGCGGTCAGTCCGAGCGCCGCGGCGAAGTTGAGCGGGTTGCGCAGGACGGGCGCCGGACTGGGACCCGCGGGGGCGCGGCGGGCAACGATCATCGCCGCGACGGCGGCGGCCACGCTGACGAGAGCCGCAGGCGCGACCAGGGCGGTCAGCGTCCCGAGCGCGACCGGCGCGAGCAGCGTGACGAGGATGACGACCCGGACGAGCATCACCGCCGACGCAGCGGCGATCCCGGCCACCCAGGTGGCGGTGCCCGCCGGCTCGTCGCGCAACCGTGTCGCGAGCGCGGTGGTGACCGCCGTCGACGACACCATTGCGCCGGCCGCCGCCATGACCAGCGTGCCGCGCGTCGCGCCGAACCGTCTCGCCGCGATGTAGCCGGCAAAGGAAAAGCCGGAAACGAGGACGACCACCAGCCACAATTGCCGGGGGTTCCACGCGTCATAGGGGCCGAGCCGCGCATCGGGCAGCAGCGGCAGGATGACGAGCGCGATCAGCGCAAAGCGGGCAATCGCGTCGACCTCGGTTTCGCTCAGGCCGTCGACCCAATGGTGAAGCTGCGGCCGCAGCGTCAGCAACAGCGTTGTGGCGACAGCGACTATAGCCGCGAGCTGGGGTTCGCCGGCGGTCGCAAGAAAGCCGCACGCCAGCGCGACCAGCGCCGCCAGGCTCGCGGTTCCGCTGACCGTGCCATTGCGCCGGGTGGCGCGGAGATAGCCGAGAATGAGCAGGGTCAGCGCCGCGCCGAGCAGCAGGGTCGAGACGGTCCGGTCGACCCGCTCCATCGCGCCGGCCAGCCCGCCTGTCAGCGAAATCAGGCCATAGGTGCGGATGCCCGCGAAGCGGCTTCCGTCGGCCAGGTGGCGAAGCGTCCAGCCGCGCTGGACCCCGATCAGCAGACCCAGCCCGAGCGCCAGGCCGAGGTCGAGAATGGGTGCCAGCAGCGGGGTGGCCGGTGTGAACATGCCGCCTCCCTTTCGCCAGGCCGTATCGCGAGTGGCGGCGGTCAGCGGCTGCGTCGGCGCGCCGCGACCCGCGCGGCGACTGAGTCGAGCAGGTCGAGCCGCTGCCGTTTCAACGCTTCGAGCCGATCGTCCGATGCGGCATCGAGTCCGCTTTCGATCCGGTCGATCTCGCGCTCGATCCGGTGATAGCATTCCGACAATTCGCGGAACTGCGCATCGTCGACTTTCATGTCGTGCAGGATATCCCCGTCGTCGGGGAAAAGGGCGTGAAGGTCGTGGCCGACTTCGCTCATCGTGGTTCCCATCTGTGTCTGGGGGACGGATCCCCGCTGGATTTGCGCCGCTGATGCGGCGGATGGGCGTCGGCGTCGCTACGCAATTCCCCTTATGCCGCACGCATCCCAACGGCTCATACGTACTCTTCCTTACTCACAGCCGCGGCGCGCTTCTCTAGAAGGCGGCGCATGACCCACTCGATCCCTTCCGGCGGCCGCTGCGCCGCGCCCGTACCGACCCTTGGGAGGATGCGATGAGCGACTGCGCATCCTGCGCCGTGCGCAACCGAGCCATCTGTTCGGGACTCGACCCCGACGAGTTGGCCGAGCTGGGCCAGATGGGCCGTCGCCAACAGATAAAGGCTGGCCATACCCTGCTTTGGGAAGGGGACGACGTTCCGCTCGTGGCCAATGTCCTGCGCGGCGTGCTCAAGCTGGTCGTCGCATCGTCGGCCGGCCGCGAGCAGATCGTCGGAGTCGTCTTTCCCTCCGACTTCATCGGCCGGCCGTTCGGCGAGGAGAGTCCCTACAGCGTGACCGCGATCACCGACGCCGAAGTGTGCATCTACAACCGCAACAGCTTCGACGCCTTTGCCAGCACGCATCCGCACCTGCAGCAAAAGCTGCTCCACCGGACGCTCGACGAGCTCGACCGCGCCCGCTACTGGATGATGCTCCTCGGCCGCAAATCCGCGTCCGAACGCGTCGCGTCGTTCCTGCTCGACATTTCGGACCGTCTCTCGGCCCAGGGCGGAGAGGCGGATGCCGAAGCGTTCGAGCTGCCGTTCGGCCGCCAGCAGATCGCCGATATTCTGGGCCTTACCATCGAAACGACCTGTCGCCAGCTGACGCGGATGCGGTCCGACGGATTGCTCGATCTGCCGTCGCGCCGCACCGTCGTGATCCACGATCGCCGGGCGATGGAACGCATGGCTGGGTAGGCGCACCCGTGCGGCATGGCGTGGCGGCAATCGTGCTGGCGGTCATGCCGGCACCGGCGCTCGCATCCGCGCAGCCGGCGCCAACGCCGCCGACCATTGCTGGCGCGGCGCAATCGCTGAAGCCGGGCGACTATCTGTGGGCGCCGGAGGTGGCGCCGCACGGGCCGCTGCTCCTGATCGTCAGCCTCGCCACCCAGCGCGCGACGCTCTATCGCAACGGCATTCCGATCGCCATCTCGACCGTGTCGACGGGGCGCCCGGGCCATCGCACCCCGACCGGTGTTTTCACCATCCTCCAGCGCGCGGTCGAGCATTATTCGAGCCTCTACGACGACGCCCCGATGCCATATATGCAGCGGCTGACATGGGGCGGGGTCGCGCTGCATGGCGGCAACCTGCCGGGCTATCCCGTCTCGCACGGGTGCATTCGCCTGCCGCACGAGTTCGCGCGGCTGCTCTACGGCGTGACGCACCTCGGGATGACGGTAATCGTGACCGACGCCGCGGCGGTGCCGCATCTCGCCCCGTCGGATCCGATCGCGTGGAGCGAAGCCGGCGTTGACGCGCGCGGCGAGTGGCATCCCGAACGCGCACCGGAAGGACCGGTTTCGGTCGTCATCAGCGGGGCCGACCGGCGAATGGCGGTGCTGCGCAACGGAACGCTGATCGGCGAAGCGCCGGTGACGATCGCGGGTCCGCTGACGGGGACGTCCGTCTTTCTGCTTCGCGGCGACGCGGCCGATCCCGAATCCTGGGTCGAGGTGCGCCTGCCCGCCGCGATCGGTGGCGCGGTGCAGGATCTGCGCGGCCGGATCGCGACCGTGCCCGAATTTCGCGCCGCGGTCCTGTCGGTACTCCAGCCCGGTGCAACGGTCGTGGTCACCGCCGATTCGTTCTCTCGAAGCGCCGCCGAACAGCCGCTGCTCGAATCGGACGCGCCCGCGCCGGGCAAGTAGGACGCGGGATGCCGGCGTCGACATCGACGCGCCGGGCCGCGGCCCGCGCTCATCCGTATCATTGCGCATATCGGCCGCCGCCGCCGCTCCCTAGGCCTTTCCTCCAATCCCCATCCGAGGAGGCGGCGATGAAGAATGTCCTTTTGCTGGTCCACGGCGACCGCGGCCAGGAAGCGCGCCTGCAGGCGGCGCTCGATATCGTCCGGGCCATCGACGGTCATCTCGCGTGTATCGACGTCACGCCTTATCCGGTGATCGCCAGCGACGCCTTCCTCGGCTATGCCGACGCAGCGGTCGTGCTCGACGAGCGCGAGAGCGAGGCGCGGAACAAGGCGGCGTTGACCGACCGGCTGCTGCGCGAGGATGTCAGCTGGAGCTGGGCCGACGTCATGGGGGACATGGCCGAATCGGTGCTCGACGCCGCCGATCTTGCCGACCTCATCATCCTCAATCGCGCCCTCGACGGCTATCCGCTTCCCGACATGCGCAGTATCGCAAGCCGCATTGTCGCGCGCAGCAGCGCGGCGGTGCTTGCCGTGCCCGAAACGCTCGAACGCTTTGCCTTCGATCGCGCGCTCGTCGCCTGGGACGGCGGACGCTCGGCCGCGGCGGCGCTGCGAGCGTCGGTCCCGCTGCTCGCGATGGCAAGCGAGGTCGAGCTGTTCATGGTCCGCGAGAGCGACGACGCGATCGATCCCGAGCAGGCCGCCACCTATTTGTCGCGTCACGACATTCATGCCGATGTCCGCATCGTCGATCGCGTCGGCCATCTGCCCGACGTCCTGATCGGACGCGAAGGCGAATCGTGGCGAGCCGATTATGTCGTGATGGGGGCCTATGGCCGCGGACGCCTGCGCGAAACCTTTGGCGGCGTCACCCGGCGCATGCTCCAGGACAGCGCACTGCCGCTGCTCCTGGCGCACTGACGGGGAATCGTTCGCGCCGATGGATGCTCTCCGCCCGGACAGGATGGCGCGCGCCTTCGCCGCGTCGCCCCCGGCCCGCCCCGACACGACCGAAGACGAAGATTTCTTCGCACGGCGAATGGGTCGCCAATCGGGATGTCCGGCGATGTCGAACAGTTCCAGGGGCGCGGTCGCGCGGCCCCGCATCCTGATCGTCGAGGACGATCCGGGCGCTCGCCGCTCTCTGCTCCTCTTGTTGAAGGGGCGCGGTTTCGACGTCGCCGCGCATTCGACGATGGCACAGGCACTCGCCGATGCCGCGCTCCATCCGCCCGACTGCCTCGTGACCGACTACCGGCTGAACGACGAGGACGGGATCGACCTGCTCGATACGCTGCGCCGCAGCGGGTGGGGCGGGCCGGCGATCCTGATATCGGCGTTCGCCTCGCCCGGATTGTCGACACGCGCCGACACAGCGGGTTTCACGATGATGTTCGACAAGCCGCTGCGCGAACATGCGCTCGTCGATGCCGTCCGGCGTTTGACGGCGAAGGCGGATTAGGGCGCACCTCCGGCTGCGCGTCGCGCCCGCCGTCTATCGATCGGGAGGCGATGTGCCGGCCTGCTGGCCGATCGCCGCCCTGGCCCAGCGGAGCAGGCCGGCGCGATCCATCAGTCCCGACTGGCGCGCCACCTCGCGACCCCCGGCGACGATGGCGAGCGTCGGGATCGAGCGGATCGCGAACCGTGCGGCGAGGGCTGGCTCGGCCTCGGTATCGACCTTGACGAGCGTCATATGCGGCTCCAGGTCCCGCGCGGCGCCCGCGAAAACGGGAGCCATCGCCTTGCATGGCCCGCACCATTCCGCCCAGAAATCGACCAAGACGGGCAGGGTGCCGGTCCGCGTGAGCCGGTCGAACCGGCGCATGTCGACCGCCTGCGGCCCGCCGGCGAACAAGGCGGCGTGGCATTTGCCGCAGCGCGGCGCATCGGCCAGGCGCGACCGCGGGACGCGGTTGGCCGCTTCGCATGTCGGGCAGATCAGGATCTCGGGGTCCGCCATGACCGCCAATGTGCCATGATCGCACCCGATCCCCCAAGCAGAAACCGCGTGCGCGGTGCGTCAATATTGATAGCGCAGCGTCAGCGTCACGTTGCGCGGTTCGCCATAGGCAAGCTGGTTGTAAAAGCCGATCTGCGAATAATAGGTCTTGTCGAACAGATTCTCGGCGTTGACCTGCAACGACAGGCCACCCGGCAATTGATAGCGCGCCATCAGGTTGACGAGCGCATAGGGGCGCACCTCGAGCCGTTCGTCGAGCCCCGTGACCGGGTTGACCGTGTCGGTATAGCTCAATCCTTCCCAGTTCACCCCGCCGCCGATCGTCAGCCCGTCGAGGCCGCCCGCGAAGCGATAGGTGGTGAACAGGCGCAGCAGCTTTTGCGCGAACAGCGTATTGATGCGGTTCCCGTCGGCGTCCTTCGCCTTGAACTGCGTATAATTGGCCGCAACCGACCAGCCGGGCATGACTTCGCCATTGGCTTCGACTTCGAACCCGGTGCTGCGCGCGCCGGGCGCGGCATAATAGGCCTGGTTGATCGTGCCGGGGACGAGCTGGCCGGGGTCGGCCTGCGCCAGATTGTCCTGCTCGATGCGAAAGACCGACAGCGCGGTGTTCAGCCGTCCGCCGAAAAAGCTGCTTTTCAGGCCAGCCTCATAGTTGACGCCGTCGACCGGCGGCAGGAAATCGCCGTTGCGGTCCTGATTGTTCTGCGGCTGGAAAATCTTGGTATAGCTCGCATAGAGCGTCTGCCCCGGCACGATGTCGAAGAGCAGGCCGGCATAGGGCAGGAAGCGGTTGCGGTCGCCGAAGTCGGCCGCCGTGCCATAGGATACGCCGCTGCGGTCCCAACTGCTGAGGCGCCCGCCGGCGATCAGCTTGAGCCCGTCGGTCAGCGACAGGCGTGTCGCGCCGAAATAGCCCCATTGCCGCGTCGTCTGATCGAGGTCGTGCGACGCGGTTCCGCTCCATACCGGCTCGGGGTAGCTGCCGTCCCAATCGAAGAAGTCGCCCGGCGTCGCGACGGTCGCGAAATCGGCGGCATAGCTGAAGAAATCGAGCGTCTGGCGCGCATAGCTCGCGCCAAGGATCAGGTCATGCTCGCGGCCGAATAGGCGATATTTGCCGTTCAATCGCGCGCCGACGTCGAACTGCCTCAGGTCGCCGCGATAGTTGGCGGGAAAGGTCCCCAGGCCGAACCCGGTGGCCTTGTCGACTTGCCCCGAAAGATAAAGGAGCTGCATGTCGCTCTTGTTGCGCGAATAATTGCCATAGAGCCGCAGCGTCCAGTCGGCGCCGAAATCCTGTTCGAGGTTCGCGAACACGGTGCGGTTGGTCGAGGCCCAGCGCGTCCAGTCGGCGCCGATCGTCTTCGATCGCGCCCAGTCGGTGCGCGTCCCGTCGGTGAACCAGACGGGCAGGCCGCCCCATTGCGTGCCGCGCGGGCTGTTGTCCTGGTAGCTGATCCCGGCGCTCAGCCGCGTATCGGGGTTCAGGTCGGCATCGACGACGCCATACAGCACCAGTCGCTTGTTGTGGAGCAGGTCGGTAAAGCTGTCGCCTTCCTCATATTTGGCCACGGCGCGGGCGCGCACGGCGCCGTTGGCGCTGAGCGGCGACTGGATGTCGATCATGCCGAATATGGTATCCCAGCGCGCCCCGGCCGCGGTGACCGTTGCGGCGAACCGGTCGCTGTCGGCGTGCTTGCGTACCAGGTTGATCGACGCCGACGGATTGCCGGCGCCCGACAACAGCCCCGTCGCCCCGCGGACGATTTCGACGCGCTCGTACAGCGCGACATCGATCTCGGACTCGCCCGCGCTATAGCCCGCGTCCCAGTTCAGCGGGATGCCGTCGATCTGATAGCTGTCGATTTCGAACCCGCGCGCCGAAAAGCCGTTGCGCGTCGTGTCGAAGGCTTTCGACGAGACGCCGGCGGCATTGTTGACGACGTCGCTCAGCGACCGCAGCCCCTGGTCCTCGAGCCGCTGTGCGGTCATCACCGTGACCGACTGCGGGGTCTCCTGGATCGAAAGGCCGAGGCCGGTCGCCGAATCGAGCTTGTCGTTGGTCGTGTACGATCCGGTGACGACGATATCGTCGTTGGCGTCGTCGCGGGTCGACTGGGCGGCGGCGGGCGCGAGCGCCGCACCGAAACCGGCTGCAAGAGCAAGCGCGGACAGGGCTGGACGAGCGGGATGGAGAAACGACAAGAAATACCCCCTTCAAGCATGACGGCGATTCGCTATTGCGAATTATTCGCAGCCGCTAGTGCGGGTGATGGCCTATGTCAACAGCGAGCATACAGGATGCGGTGCGGCAAGGCTCGCAGGACGTCGGGCGATCGGTCGGGAGGGGGCGGTGCAACGCTTGAACCTCATCCCCCGCCCGCCGCGCTTCCGCAGCCGCGACGGGGGAATAGGTTGTCTGTGCACAAGAGGAACAATAAGAGAACAAAAGCGCCATGTCAACGCATTTCCGCGCAGCTGCGCAATGCTTAGTATTAAAAGTTTATTGCCGCGCGCGGTTGACGTAAAGGGAAAGCCGATTATCCCGGCGCCTGTTCGGCGTCGACGGGCGTGACGATGGGAGAGAGACATGAGCAACGACCCTGTTTTCGATCTGACCGGGCGCGTCGCGCTGGTGACCGGTGCCTCGTCGGGGTTGGGCGCCGGCTTTGCGAAGGCGCTTGCGGCCGCGGGAGCAAAGGTCGTGCTCGCCGCGCGCCGCGCCGACAAGCTCGCCGAGCAGGTGGCCGGAATCGAGGCGGCGGGCGGGCAGGCCGTCGCGGTGTCGCTCGACGTCACTGACGAAGCCTCGACCAAGGCCGCCTATGACGCCGCCGAGGCCGCCTTCGGCATCGTCGATACGATCGTCGCGAATGCCGGCGTCGCGACCGAAAAGGTCGCGCTGGGGCTCAGCGTCGACGACGTCGACGGCCTGCTCGCCGCCAATGTCCGCGGCGTGTTCCTGACCGTGACCGAAGGCGCGCGCCGTCTCGAAGCCGCCGGCAGCCGCGAGCGCCAGCAGGGCCGCATCGTGATCATCGGATCGATCACCGCCGAAAAGATTTTTCCCGCGACCTCGGTCTACGGCGCGACGAAGGCGGCGGTGCGCCACATGGGCAAGGCGCTCGCGCGCGAATGGGCGCGGCGCGGGATCAATGTGAACGTCATCCAGCCGGGCTATTTCGAATCCGAAATGACCGCCGACCTGTTCAACAGCGAGGCGGGCAGGAAATTCGTCGCGACCTTCCCGCGCCAGCGCCTTCGCCCGCCGAGCGACCTCCACGCGCCGTTGCTCTTCCTGTGCTCGGACGCCTCGCTCGGCGTCACCGGCAGCGTGATCACCGTCGACGACGGGCAGACGCTGTGAGCGGCGAACTGCTGGTCGAGGCGCGCGGCGCGGTCGAGATCGCGACGCTCAACCGGCCCGAGCGACTGAACGCGCTCAGCCAAAGCCTGGTCGACGAACTCAATGCCTATTTCGGCGGCCTCGCCGACCGCAAGGCGGTGCGCGTCGTCGTCCTGCGCGGCGCCGGGCGCGGTTTCTGCGCCGGGCTCGATATTCAGGAGGATCGTGCGACCGACGAAACGCCGGTACTGCGGACGCTCCGGACCCAGACGCGCATCGGCAACATCTATCGCAAGATGCGCGCCTGTCCCCAGCCGATCATCGCGCTCGGCCACGGCGCCGCGGCGGGCGGCGGGTTGTCGCTGCTGCTCGCCTCCGACGTGCGCTATGCCGCGCCCGATTTCCGCTGCAACGCCGCTTATATCCGCATCGGGCTCGGCGGCTGCGACATGGCGTCGAGCTATTTCCTGCCGCGCCTCGTCGGCGCCAGCCTCGCGTCCGAAATGATCCTGACCGGCCGCTTCATCGACGCGCAGCGGGCGCTGTCGGCGGGTCTGGTCAGCGAGATCGTCGATGCCGACGCGCTGCTCGACCGCGGCCTCGCGCTCGCCGACGAGATGCTGTCGACCAGCCCGTGGGGCCTGCGCCTGTCGAAACAGGCGCTCAACCTCAACATCGACGCGCAGAGCCTCGACGCGGCGATGGCGATCGAGGACCGCCAGCAGGTGATCCTCTCGGCGACCGAGGATCATAAGGAAGCCCTCGCGGCCTTCCTCGCCAAACGCCCGCCCGAGTACCGCGAACGATAGAAAATTGTCCGCCCGATTGCCTTTGCGAAATATATTGGCATAATTGCTGCCAATATATTAGATAGCAGGGGAGGGGGCGATGGCCGCACGCTTTTCGACTGGGGGGTCGATGCCGCCAGGCGGCATTTTGAAGCGAACGGTCGTCATCGCAACATGCGCTTCGCTTGCCGTGACGCCGCTTTTTGCGGCTCCGGCGGCGGCCCCCGCCTTTTCGTCCGTCGCGAAACCCGGCGCGGCGCATCATCCGAACATCGTGATCCTACTCGCCGACGACTGGGGCTTTACCGACGTCGGGGCCTTTGGTGCGCGCTATGCGACGCCGAACATCGATGCGCTGGCGAAGGTCGGCGTGCGCTTTTCCAACTTCCACGTGTCGGGATCGTGCTCGCCGACGCGCGCGATGCTCCAGACCGGGGTGATGAACCACCGCAACGGACTCGGCAACATGCCCGAGACGATCCCGCCCGAACATGTCGGCAAGCCGGGGTATGACACCGTCCTCAACCACCGCGTCGTGACGATCGGCGACATGGCGCGCGCCGCGGGCTATCGCACCTACCTCACCGGCAAGTGGCATCTTGGAAAGGATCGGGCGCGGCTTCCCGGCGCGCGCGGCTACGATCGCGCCTTCAGCCTCGCCGATGCCGGCGCCGACAATTTCGACCAGCGCCCGATCGAGGGCATGTACGACAAGGCGAACTGGTTCGAGGACGGCAAGCCCGCGAACCTGCCCAAGGACTATTATTCGTCGCGCTTCGTCGTGCAGAAGATGATCGACTATATCGACAGCGGCGCGGCGAGCGGCAAGCCGTTCCTCGCCTCGGTCAATTTCCTCGCCAACCACATCCCGGTACAGGCGCCCGACAGCGATATCGCGCGCTACGCCGCCGATTATCGCGACGGCTGGACCGCGCTGCGCATCGCGCGGGCCAAGCGCGCCGCCGCGCTGGGTATCGTGCCGGACAAGCTGCCGATGGTGACGATGGCGACGACCCCCGACTGGGCGAAGCTCGACGCCGACGAGCGCAAGGCGGCGGTGCGCGTCATGCAAGCCTATGCCGGCATGGCGACCGCGATGGACCGCGAGATCGGCCGCCTCGTCGCGCACCTCAAGGCGGCGGGGCAATATAACGACACGGTCTTCGTCTTCCTGTCCGACAACGGGCCCGAACCGACCAATCCGTACAGCAGCCTGCGCAACCGCATCTTTCTCGGGATGGAATATGACACCTCGACCGCCAATATCGGCCGCCGTAACAGCCTGAGCGCGATCGGGCCTGGCTGGGCGAGCGCGGCGGCGGCGCCGCTCTCCGGTTACAAGTTCAGTGCGGCCGAAGGGGGCCTGCGCGTCCCCCTGATCGTCGCCTGGCCGGGCAATGCCCGCATCCGCGCCGGGGTGATCAACAACGGCTTCGCACACGTCACCGACATCGTCCCGACGCTCGCCGAACTCGCGGGCCTGCCGCTGCCCGATGGGCGCTGGAACGGTCGGGCCGTCGAACCGGTGACGGGGCGCAGCCTCGTCCCGATGCTCGAGGGCCGGCCGGGGAGTGTCCACGGCGACACGCCGCTCGGCTATGAACTTTCGGGCAACGCCGCCCTGTTTCGCGGGCGTTACAAGCTGGTGCGCAACCTGCCGCCGACCGGCGATGGCCGCTGGCGCCTGTTCGACATCGCGTCCGACCCCGGCGAAACGCGCGACCTGTCACGCGACATGCCCGACCGGTTCGCCGCGATGCAGGCCGATTACCGCGCCTATGCAAAGGCGAACGGCGTGCTCGACATGCCGCCCGGCTATACTGCGGACAAACAGATCAACGCCTATGCGTGGGAACATCAGGGCAAGAAGCGCGCAATCCGGCTCGGCGCGGCGGCGGGCGGGGTGCTGATGCTGCTCGTCGCGCTCGCCTGGACGTGGCGCCGTCGCCGCAAGGCGCGCCGCACGGCGGGCTAGGGCTGCCCCTCGGGCATTGCCGCGACCAGCGCCGCGACGATGTGCGCGGTTACCGCTCCGGCATCCTCGGCGGTCAACTCCTGGTCGTGGCGCAACGTCCGCCACGTCTGAAAGGACAGCGCGACGATCAGCGCCTCGACCCGCGTTCGGTCGGTCCGCACCGCATCGGGCAGCAGGCGCAGGATCAACTCGCGTTCCAGCCGCACGACCCGCGCATATTCGGCGGTCAGGAAGACCGATTGATACCGCTTTATGTTTGCGGCGAGCCGAAAGGGCAGCATCGTTTCGAACACGCGCACCCGGCGCCGCGTCAGGTCGCGCAGGTTCTCGCGCCAGTCGGGGCTTGCATAGGGCGCGGCGACGATCGGCATGACCCGCTCGGCGATGGTCGCCGAAATCTCGGCATACAGCGAATCCATGTCGTCGAAATGGCGAAAGACGGTGCGCAGCCCCACGCCGGCCTCGTCGGCGACGCGCGCCGCACTGGGCATCAGGTCGCCGGCTTCGATCAGTTCGAGCATGGCGGCGACGATCCGCCGCCGGCTCGACCGGCTGCGCGCGCGGCGTCCGTCGCTCTCCGCTGCCTGTCTGTCGGTCTTCGATGCCATCGCTCTCCGCTGGCCCAGCGGGCCGGTCAGGTCAATGGCCCGCGTTCATAACGCTTGCGGGCCCACGCATATAATGACACATATAGTGTCATAAGTTTTCGGCGCAATCGCGCGGATGGGGTGGGGATGGACGACAGGGGCCTCTATATCGCGGCGACATGGGCGGCTGCGCTGCTCCTGTGGACGCTGTTTCGTCTTTACTACGACGGGTTGCGCCGTCCTCTGCGCGCGGAGGAGGTCGATGCTTTCCTCGCGTCGCTCGGCGACCGGATGGATGAAACGGGTAACGACGCCGCGCGCCTGCGCACCTTTCTGAAGCTGACGACGGGCGCGAATTCGTGATGCTCAACCTCGTCCGCACGCGTCCGGGCCTGATCACCGATCCCGCGAGCGGCGAAACGCTGGGCGGTGCCGAATGGCTGACCCGCTATTCGCGGCCATTCGTGCGCGCCCTTGTCCGCCGTGGTGGACATCCGGTCTTCGTCGGGCGCAAGGTCGGCGGCTACGTCGATGCCTGGAACACCCCGGCCGATCCCGGCTGGTCGCTCTTCGGCGCGATGCGCTATCGCAGCCGCCGCGACCTGGTCCGCCTGGCGAGCGACCCGGTGTTCCGGGCGGCGCATCCGGCCAAGCGTCTGGGTATAGAGACGACCTTCAGCTTTCCGTCGCGGCGCGAATTCGGTTTTCATGCCAGCCCGCGCACGACCGCCGGCCTGCTGCTCGCGCTGCTCGCCGCGTTCGGCCACATTGCGATATTGACGTTCGGGTGAGGGGGAGAGTTGCGGTGAAAAAGCGGTGGATCGCGCTTGGTGCCGGCGTTTTGATCGCGGCCGGCGGGTATCAGGCATTTCAGGCGAACAAATACCGGTTGCCGGGCCTGATCCAGGATTGGCGCAGCCCCGTGCAGGCGAACCGCCCGGTGACGTGGCAGCAGGGGCCCGCACAGGCGCCGGAGGGCAAGCGACCGCCGAACATCATCCTGATCGTCGCCGACGACCTGGGCTGGAACGACATCAGCCTGAACGGCGGCGGCGTCGCGGGCGGGATCGTCCAGACGCCGAACATCGACGCGCTCGCGCGCGGCGGGGTGAATTTCACCACCGCCTATGCCGCCAACGCGACCTGCTCGCCGTCGCGCGCGGCGATGATGACGGGACGCTATCCGACGCGCTTCGGCTTCGAATTCACGGCCGTTCCCGTCCAGTTTGCCGAAAATCTGACGCATGGCAGCGGTGTCGGGCCGTTAAAGCCCGTGTTCCACAAGGAACTGATTACCGAGGATATCCCGGACTATCCCGATATGGGCGTCCCCCCCGGCGAGGTAACCATCGCCGAAGCGGTCAAGGCGGCGGGCTATCACACGATCCACATCGGCAAATGGCATCTGGGCGAAGCGCCGCGCCTTCAGCCGCAGGCGCAGGGGTTCGACGAAAGCCTGGCGGTGCTGGCCGGCGGCGCGAAATATCTGTCTGACGACGATCCCGACACGGTCAATGCGAAGCTGCCGTGGGACCCCATCGACCGTTTCATCTGGGCCAATCTGCGTCATGCGGTGACCTTCAACGGCAGCGCGCGCTTCCATCCCAAGGGGCATATGACCGATTATTTCGCCGATCAGGCGATCCGGGCGATCGACGCGAACCGAAACCGGCCCTTCTTCATGTATCTGGCGTTCAACGCGCCGCACACGCCGTTGCAGGCCACGAAAGAGGATTATGCAAGGCTGCCGCAGATCAAGGATCGAAAGACGCGCGTCTATGGCGCGATGATCGCGCAGCTCGATCGGCGGATCGGCGACGTGATGGCCGAACTCAAGCGCACCGGACTGGACGACAATACGCTCGTCATCTTCACCAGCGATAACGGCGGGGCATGGTACAATGGCATACCGAACCTCAACGCGCCGTATCGCGGCTGGAAAGCGACCTTTTTCGAAGGAGGGATCCGGACGCCCTTCTTCATGCGCTGGCCGGGTCATATCGCGTCGGGCTCGACCCGTGGCGACACGACCGGACATATCGATATCTTCGCGACCGTCGCGGCGGCGGCGGGGGCCAAACTGCCCACCGACCGCGTGATGGACAGCCAGGACATATTGGCCGGTCCGGCGACCCGCGACGCGCTCTACTGGCGCTCGGGCGATTATCGGGCCGTGCGTGCCGGCGACTGGAAATTGCAGGTGACGAAGCGCCCCGAAAAGGCCCGCCTCTACAATCTCGCCGTCGACCCGACCGAGCAGCACGATGTCTCGGCGCAGCAGCCTCAGCGGGTCGCGGCGCTTCGCGCCATGATCGACGCGCAGAACAGGGGCATGGCAAAGCCGATCTGGCCCGGCCTGTTCGAAGGCCCGATCCGCATCGACGTCCCCCTCAATACCCCGTGGAAGGACGGGCAGGACTATATCTACTGGACCAACTAGGCGGGGTGCTCCGCCAAGCGGGGCGGGGCGATTCAGCCGCTGAGCGCCGCCGCTTCGCGTGCGAGCGCCTCGACCCGCGCGGGGTCGAGCGGTCCGGACGGCACGACCCAGCTTCCCCCGACGCACAGCACCGGGGCCAGCGCGAGCCATTCGGGGGCGGTCGCGGCGCTGATCCCGCCGGTCGGACAGAATTTGACGCCACCGAACGGCCCCGCCAGCGCCTTCAGCGCCGGTACGCCGCCGCTGGTCGCGGCGGGAAAGAATTTGAAGCTGTCGAGCCCGAGGTCGAGCCCGGCCATGATCGTAGAGGCGTTGGCGACACCGGGCAGGAAGGGGATGCCCGCGGCGACCGCGGCTTCCCCCAGACTGTCGGTCAGGCCGGGCGAAACGATGAATTCGGAACCCGCATCGATCGCGTCGTCCAGCATCTTCGCGTTCAGGACCGTGCCGGCGCCGACGACGGCGCCCGGCACCGCTTTCATCGCCTTGATCGCGTCGAGCGCGGCCGGGGTGCGCAGCGTCACTTCGAGCACGGGCAGGCCGCCGGCGACAAGCGCCTCGGCCATCGGCACCGCATCCTCGACCCGGTCGATCACGATGACGGGGATGACCGGGGCCATGCGCATGATCTGTTCGATACCGCTGTCGGACATTCTGTTTTACCTTCCTGGTCGTCCCGGCAAAGCCCGGGGTCTCATCGTTGCGTTTGCGTCCACACTACCGTCGAGATCCCGGCCTTCGCCGGAATGACGGAAAGTTAGGGTCAGGACCCTAAGTGACGGTCTCCATCGCCGCGAGGATCGCGGACCCGCCCTTTTCCGCCTCGTCGGCGTGGATACGGAACAGCGCGAACAGCTCGCGCCCGACGCCGAGCGCCGGCGGCGGCGCGGCGGCGGGCGTGCGCGCCGCCCATTCGGCGTCGTCGACCAGCGCCACGACCTCGCCTTTGCGGGCACAGACGCGCACCATATCGCCGTCGCGGAGATAGGCGACGGGACCGCTCGTTCCGTCGACGCCCGGCAGTGCCTCGGGCGACAGGTGGATCACCGCGGGCACCTTGCCGCTCGCGCCCGACATGCGACCGTCGGTCAGCAACGCGACGCGATAGCCCTTGTCCTGGAGCACGCCGAGCGCCGGGGTCAGCTTGTGCAGTTCGGGCATGCCGTTGGCACGCGGTCCCTGGAACCGGACGACGACGACGCAGTCCTGGTCGAGTTGGCCTGCCTTGAACGCGGCGATGACCTGGTTCTGGTCGTCGAAGATACGGGCCGGCGCTTCGATCGTCCAACGGTCCTTGTCGACCGCGCTCGTCTTGATGATCGCGCGTCCCAGATTTCCCGACAAGAGGCGCATCCCGCCATCGGGGGAGAAGGGCGCGGCCACCGGGCGCAGCATCGCCTCGTCGCGCGTTTCGGCGGGCGCGGCCTCCCAGTGAAGCTCGTCGTCGACGAGCAGCGGTTCACCGCTATAGTCCGCCATCTCGCCGCCGACGGTCAGGATATCGCCGTGGAGCAGCCCGGCATCGAGCAACTCGCGCACGACGAAGCCGATCCCGCCCGCCGCGTGGAAATGGTTCACGTCGCCGGCGCCGTTGGGATAGACGCGTGCGAGCAGCGGCACGACGTGGCTCAGCTCGTCGAAATCCTGCCAGTCGACGATCATTCCCGCCGCCCGCGCGATCGCGGGCAGGTGGATCGCATGGTTCGTCGACCCGCCCGTCGCGAGCAGCCCGACGATCGCGTTGACGATCGCCTTTTCGTCGATGCAGCGCGCGAGCGGGCGGTAATCGTCTCCGGCCCAGCCGATTTCGGCGAGGCGGTGGGTCGCCGCGCGAGTCAGGTGCTGGCGCAGCTTCATCCCCGGATTGACGAACGCGGCGCCGGGGATGTGCAGGCCCATCAGTTCCATCATCATCTGGTTGGAATTGGCGGTGCCGTAAAAGGTGCAGGTGCCCGCGCCGTGATAGGAGGCCGATTCGGCCTCGAGCAGGTCCTCGCGGCTCGCCTTGCCCTCGGCATAGAGCTGGCGGACGCGCACCTTTTCCTTGTTGGCGAGGCCCGACGGCATCGGCCCCGCGGGAACGAGGATCGTCGGCAAATGGCCAAAACGCAGCGCCCCGATCAGCAGGCCGGGCACGATCTTGTCGCAAATGCCGAGCAGCAGCGCGCCTTCGAACATCGCATGGCTCAGCGCGATCGCGGTGCCCTGGGCGATGGTGTCGCGGCTGAACAGCGACAGGTCCATGCCCGCCTGGCCCTGCGTCACCCCGTCGCACATCGCCGGAACGCCGCCCGCGACTTGCGCGGTCGCACCGACCTCGCGCGCCGCGATCTTGATCTGCTCGGGATAGCGGCCATAGGGCTGATGCGCCGAGAGCATGTCGTTATAGGCGGTAACGATCCCGATGTTCATCGCCGCGCCGGTCCGGATCGCCGGCTTGTCCTCGCCCGACGCCGCAAAGCCGTGCGCCAGGTTCCCGCAGGAGAGCATCCCGCGGTTGGTCCCCGCTTCGCGCTGGCGATCCATCAGCTCCAGATAGGCGGCGCGTCCCTTGCGGCTGCGCTCGATAATGCGGTCGGTGACACGCGCGACGGTGGGGTTCAGAGTTGTCATAATGGAGGATCCGCTTGTCCTGAGCGTGTCGAAGGACCGTTCTTCCTTGCTACGCCCAGGGAAAAGGACAGCCCTTCGACATGCTCGGGGCGAACGGGAAATCTGGGGTCGGGGAGCCGTTCAGTCATGCCAGCTCGCCCCGTCGCGCTCGATCAGCGCGATCGCGCTCGACGGCCCCCAGCTGCCGGCGGTGTAGTTTTGCGGCGCCAGGTCGACCGCCGTCCAGGCGTCGCGGATCGAATCGATCCATTGCCACTGCGCCTCGACCTCGTCGCGGCGGACGAACAGGGTCTGGTCGCCCTCGATGAAGTCGAGCAGCAGGCGTTCGTACGCGATCCGCCGGCGCTCGCCGGCAAAGCTGTGCGACAGCGACACGTCGAGCGTCACCTCTTTCAGCTTGACCCCCTCGCGGTCGAGCCCCGGCTGCTTCGCCATCACCTTGACCCGGATATTCTCTTCGGGCTGCAGGTTGATGATCATCATATTGGCGTCGAGCTTGCCCGACCCGGTCCGTGCGAAAATATTGTGCGGTACGGGCTTGAACTGGATCAGCACCTCCGACCGGCGCCGCGGCATCCGCTTGCCGGTGCGCAGATAAAAGGGCACGCCCTTCCAGCGCCAATTGTCGATGTACGCCTTCAGCGCGACGAAGGTTTCGGTGTTGGACGGCGCGCCGAGTTCATCGGCATAGCCCCCGACCGCTTCGCCGTTGACCGCGCCGGCGGTATATTGCCCTTTGACGCTGTGCGCCTTCACATCCTCGGCGGTCATCTTGCGCAACGACCGTAACAGCTTGACCTTCTCGTCGCGCACGGCGGTCGACGAAACGCTCGAGGGCGGCTCCATCGCGATGATCGCGAGCAGCTGGAGCATATGGTTCTGCACCATGTCCTTCAACGCGCCGACGCCGTCATAATAGGACACGCGCCCTTCCAGGCCGACGGTTTCGGCGACGGTGATCTGGACATGGTCGATCGCCTGGGCGTTCCACAGCGGCTCGAACAGCATGTTGGCAAAACGCAGCGCGAGCAGGTTCTGCACCGTTTCCTTGCCCAGATAATGATCGATGCGAAAGACGCGGTCCTCGGCAAAGGCGGTGCCGACCTGTTCATTGACCTCGCGCGACGAAGCAAGGTCGTGGCCGATCGGCTTTTCCATCGCGATCCGGCATTCGGCGCAGGCGATCCCCGCGGCGGCCAGGCCTTGCGCGATCGGGCCGAACATCGACGGCGGGGTCGACAGATAGACGCCGATCGGCCGCTCCATCCGCGGACCCAGCAGGGCGGCGAGGTCGTCGTAGCCGCTCCCCTTGCCGGCATCGACCGCGCAATAGTCGATCCGCGCGACGAAGGCGTCGATCGTTTCGGTATCGATCCGATCTTCGGCCAGATGCTCGGCCAGCGCGGCGCGCACCTGGGCGTGAAAGGCGGCGCGATCCATCTGCGAGCGTCCCGATCCGACGATCGTCAGCGTCTCGGCGAGCAGCCCGTCCATGTGAAGGTTGTAGAGCGAGGGAAAGAGCATGCGGTGGGCCAGGTCGCCCGTCGCCCCGAACAGCACCAATGTTTCGACTTTGACGCTCACGCACTCTTCCCCTTGGATATCGCCTGTGAAGTGGCCAATGCCCGCCGCGATTGCAACGCGCATACGTAAACCGCATAGCTTTGCGGCGACTGGCCTTGTCGGCCAAACATTCCTAGGAAGCAATGCGATGAACGACCCGGCGCAACCCTATGACGTCATCGTGATCGGCGGCGGCGTCAACGGCGCCGGGGTCGCGCGCGATGCCGCGGGGCGCGGCGCGCGCGTGCTGCTGCTCGAAGCGGGCGACCTGGCCGGTGGCACCTCTTCGGCGTCGACGAAGCTGATCCACGGCGGCCTTCGCTACCTCGAGCATTATGAATTTTCCCTGGTGCGAGAGGCGCTGAAGGAACGCGAGATCCTGTGGGGCATCGCGCCGCACATCATCTGGCCGATGCGGTTCGTCCTGCCCTATCGCGACGGATTGCGCCCCCGCTGGCTGCTCCGCCTGGGCCTGTTCCTCTACGACCATATCGGCGGGCGCCGGAAACTGCCCGCGACGCGCTCGATCGACCTGCGCCGGCATCCGGCCGGCGCGCCGCTCGAATCGCGCTATGTCCACGGCTTCGAATATTCCGATGGCTGGGTCGACGACGCGCGCCTCGTCCTGCTCAACGCGCGCGACGCGGCGGACAAGGGCGCGCGCATCCGCACCCGCACCCGGGCCGACGCGATGCGCGTCGAAAACGGGCTGTGGGTGGTCGACGGGGTCGGTCCGGGTGGCCGCGCCTATCGCTTCACCGGGCGCGCGCTCGTCAATGCGGCGGGTCCCGGCGTGATCGACGTGCTGCACCGCGCATCGGTGCCGCCCGACTATGGCATGCGGCTGGTGCGCGGTTCGCATATCGTCGTGCGGCGGATCTTCGACCACGACTATGCCTATTTCTTCCAGCTTCCCGACGGGCGCATCTTCTTCGCCATCCCCTATGAACGCGACTTCACGCTGATCGGCACCACCGACGCCGACCATGACGGCCCGCTGGGCGACGTCCATGCGAGTGCAGAGGAAATCGCCTATCTGTGCGAAGGAGCGAACCAGTATTTCCGCGCCGCGATCACCCCCGCCGACGTCGTGTGGACCTATTCGGGGGTGCGCCCGCTGGTCGAGGACGGTTCGGGCAAGCCCGAAGCGGCGACGCGCGGATACCGGATCGACCTCGACAGCGACGAAGGGGCGCCCCTGCTCACCATCTATGGCGGCAAGATCACCAGCTATCGCCATGTCGCCGAAGAGGCGGTCGACGCGCTCGCCGATGTCGTGCCCGCGCTGACGGGCAAACGCTGGACCGGCCGGGCTCCGCTTCCCGGTGGCGATTTTCCGACCGACGGCGCCGCGGCGCTGGTGGCCGGATATCGGCTCGCTCATCCCTTCCTGCCCGCCGCGACCGTCGACCGCATCGTCAAGGCCTATGGCACCGAGGCGCGGCACTGGCTCCGTGACGCGCAGGACTGGGACGCGCTCGGCGGCGAGATCGCGCACGGGCTCAGCGTTGCAGAGGTCGAGTGGATGATCGACCGCGAATGGGCGCGGACGACCGACGACATCTTGTGGCGGCGCAGCAAGCTGGGGCTGCATTTCACCGAGGTGGAGGTGGGGCGGTTGGCCGAGTGCATCGGGGCGATTGGAACGAAGCCGGCACAGCCCGAACAATCGTCTCCCCGGACTTGATCCGGGGTCCATTCGACGGCCGCTGCAAAGGGATGCCGGATCAAATCCGGCATGACCGGGAAGATATCAAGCCGCTTCGGCTTCGGCCTCCGCGGGCAGGCGGATCATATAGTCGAACGCCGCCAGCGCCGCCTTCGACCCTTCGCCCATCGCGATGACGATCTGCTTATAGGGTACTGTCGTACAATCGCCCGCCGCGAAGATGCCCGGCTGGCTCGTTTCCCCGCGATGGTCGACCTCGATCTCTCCGCGGCCCGACAGTGCGACCGCGCCCGCCAACCATTCGGTGTTGGGAACCAGCCCGATCTGCACGAACACGCCTTCCAGCTCGATCTGGTGCGGGGTGTCCCTGTTGCGGTCCTTATAGGCAAGGCCGGTGACCTTGCTGCCGTCGCCAAGCACTTCGGTGGTCAGGGCGGAGGTGATGATCTTGACGTTGGGCAGGCTCGCGAGCTTGCGTTGCAGCACGGCGTCGGCGCGCAGTTCGCTATCGAATTCGATCAGGGTGACGTGCGCGACGATGCCCGCAAGGTCGATCGCCGCCTCGACGCCCGAATTGCCGCCGCCGATCACCGCGACGCGCTTGCCCTTGTAGAGCGGGCCGTCGCAATGCGGGCAATAGGCCACGCCCTTGTTGCGATACTGCTCCTCGCCGGGGACGCCCATCTGGCGCCACCGCGCGCCGGTCGACAGGATCAGCGTGCGCGCCTTCAACGACGCGCCGTTGGCGAGCCTGACCTCGTGCAGCCCGCCTTCGCGCGATGCCGGGACCAGCTTTTCGGCGCGCTGCAGGTTCATGATGTCCACGTCATATTCCTTGACATGGCTTTCCAGCTGCGCGGCGAGCTTGGGGCCTTCGGTGTGTGCGACCGAGATGAAATTTTCGATTCCCATCGTGTCGAGCACCTGCCCGCCGAAACGTTCGGCGGCGACGCCGGTGCGAATGCCCTTGCGCGCGGCGTAAATCGCCGCTGCCGCGCCGGCGGGACCGCCGCCGACGACGAGCACGTCGAACGGATCCTTGGCGGCGATCCTTTCGGCGGCCTTCGCTTCGGCGCCGCTGTCGAGCCTGGCGAGGATCTGTTCCAGCTCCATGCGGCCCTGGCCGAAAGCCTCGCCGTTCAGGAACACCGTCGGCACCGCCATGACCTTGCGGTCCTCGACTTCGGTCTGGAACAGGCCGCCGTCGATCGCGGTGTGGGTGATGCGCGGGTTGACGACGCTCATCAGGTTCAGCGCCTGCACCAGGTCGGGGCAGTTCTGGCACGAAAGCGAGAAATAGGTTTCGAAATGATAGTCGCCGTCGAGTGCGGCGATCTGGTCGATCACCTCGGGCGCGGTCTTGGGGGGATGCCCCCCGACCTGCAGCAACGCGAGGACGAGCGAGGTGAATTCATGGCCGAGCGGGATGCCGGCGAAGCGCACCGCGACATCCTGGTCGCCTGCGCGGCGGATCAGGAAGCTCGGGCGGCGGGCGTCGTCGTCGCTGCGCCGGGTGCTCACCTTGTCCGACAGCGACGCGATTTCGTCGAGCAGCTCGGCCAGTTCCATCGACTTCGCGCCGTCATCGAGCGACGAGACGAGTTCGATCGGCTCGCGGATGTTCGCGAGATAGGACGCAAGCTGTTGCTTCAGATTGGCGTCGAGCATGGGGAGAGCTCCTGCTGTGTCGATAGAAGGTAGGTGTATCCCCGCAAAGGCGGGGATCCATCTCCTGATGGTGCGAAATTGCGCCGGCCGGTGATGGGCCCCCGCCTGCGCGGGGGCACACCGCATCATTGTGTCGTGACTTAGATCTTGCCGACGAGGTCGAGCGAGGGCGCGAGCGTGTCGGCGCCTTCTTCCCACTTCGCGGGGCAGACTTCGCCCGGATGGCTGACCCAATATTGCAGCGCCTTGATCTTGCGCAGCAGTTCGGCCGCGTTGCGGCCCACGCCCTCGGGGGTGATTTCGAGGAGCTGGATCTCGCCCTCGGGGTCGAGGACGAAGGTGCCGCGATCGGCCAGGCCGACGCCTTCACGCAGGACTTCGAAATTGTTCGACAGCGTGTGATTCTGGTCGCCGACCATATAATAGTCGATCTTTCCGATCGCGGGCGAGGTGTCGTGCCACGCCTTGTGACAGAAATGGGTGTCGGTCGAGACCGAGAAGACCTCGACGCCCATATCCTGCAGCTTCGGATAGATGTCGGCCAGATCCTCGAGTTCGGTCGGGCAGACGAAGGTGAAGTCGGCCGGATAGAAGAAGAAAACCGCCCATTTGCCCTTCACGTCGGCGTCGCTGATGTCGACGAACTTGCCCTGCTTGTACGCCGTGGCGCTGAAGGGTTTGAGCTTGGTGTTGAGAACGGACATGGAGAGCCTCCTGCTTGGTTATTGGAAGGCTCCACCTAGCGTTTCATTGTGCAGTGCGGAAATTGGAAATACCCTTAGTCTTGATCGAAATTATCGATTAATAACTCCTTGATTTCACAATTCCCCGAACATATCGACGGCCGTTTCTCATCAGCTTTGCGACCAGCGCCCGCCGAGCGCGCGGAACAGGTCGACTTGCGCGTCGGCGATGCGGGCATCGGCGAGCGCGAGTGCGGCCTGAGCTTCGGCGAAGGTGCGTTCGGCGTCGAGCGCCTCGAGCCCGTCGATCGCGCCCTCGCGTTGCTGCGCGCGGGTGATCCTGACGGCGGTCTCGGCCTGGTCGCGCGCCGACTGGAGCGCGGTGCGCCGGTCGAGGAGGTGGGCATAGGTCGAGAGCGCGGTTTCGGTCTCTTCGAGCGCACCAAGCACTGTGCCGTCGAACGCGGCGAGCGCGGCCTGGCTGTCGGCTTCGGCGCCGTCGATCCGCGCGCGCACCGCTTCCTGATTGGGGAAGGACCAGCTGATCAACGGTCCGAGCAGCCAGCGCAGCGGGCCGCCGCCGAACAAGTCGCCCAGCCCGGTGCTCGTCTGTCCGATCGAACCGCCCAGGCTGATGCGGGGATAAAGGTCGGCGGTCGCGACGCCGATGCGCGCCGTCGCCGCCGCGAGCCGGCGTTCGGCGGCGGCAACGTCGGGACGGCGCGCGAGCAGCGCGGCGCCGTCGCCGACCGGAATCGGCTGGTCGAGCCGCAGGGTTGTCTGCCGTTCGCCAGCGATCGGCGGCAGGTTGGCCGGTGCGCGGCCGGTGAGGGTCGCAAGGCGGAAGAGCGCGGCATCGCGTTCGGCCGCGATGGCCGGAATGTCGGCGCGGCGCTGGTCGCGCAGCGCCGCGACGCGCGCGGTATCGAGCTTCGTTGTCAGGCCAACCTCGGCACGACGCGCACTGAGCGCGACCGACTTGTCGAGCAGATCGACGATATGGCGCGCGACGCTCAGGCGCTCGGCGGCCGAAGCGGCGTCGGCATAGGCGCGCGCGGTTTCGGCGGCGACGATGACGCGGACGGCATCGGCATCGGCCTCGGCGGCGGCGAGATCGCCGCGCGCCGCCTCGACCCCGCGCGAGACGCGGCCGAACAGGTCGACCTCGTAGCCGACGGACAGGCCGCCATCGACCTGCCACCCCTCGCGGTCGGCGCCGGGCAGCGTCTGGTTCTCGCTGACGCGGCCGTAGTTTGCCCCGGCGCCGAGGTTCGTCGACGGCAGGCGGTCGCCGCGCACTTCGCGCAAGCTCGCGCGCGCCTTGGCGATGCGGGCGATGGCAACGCGGATATCGGTGTTCGCCGCAAGCGCGTCGGCGACGAGGCCGTCGAGCACCGGGTCCTGGTAGAGCCGCCACCATTCGGGATCGGCGGGCGCGGTCGTCGTCACACCTTGTTTGACGGACAGGAGCGGGCCGGACGCCGCGGAGGGAGGCGTGGGGGGAGCGAAGTCCGGCCCGACCGCGCAGGCCGATAGCATCAGCGCGGAAACGGTGGAGATGAGGAAGCTGCGGAGGATCATCGAACGGCTCCTGAAATTTGGGACTGTGTGTCCCCGCGAAGGCGGGGACCCATTACCGACGGGTTCGAGATGGCGCCGTCGGGAGATGGGCTCCCGCCTTCGCGGGAGCACACCAAGGTTCTGCGCGGTCGCCGCCATCATTCGGCTGCCACAGGGGCCGGCGCGCCCTGTCCGCCCTGCCGGCCGCGCGCCGCGATGCGGTCGCCGATCGTGCGGCAGACGACATAGAAGGTCGGGGTGTAGATCAGCCCGAACAGGGTGACGCCGATCATCCCATAGAAGACGGCGGTGCCAAGCGCCTGGCGCAGCTCGTAGCCGGGACCCGACGCCCAGACGAGCGGCGCCACGCCCAGGATGAAGGCGAAGCTGGTCATCAGGATCGGGCGAAGCCGCGCGCGCGCCGCCTCTACCGCCGCTTCGACCACCGTCGCGCCGCGCTCTTCGGCCTGCTTGGCGAATTCGACGATCAGGATCGCATTCTTCGCCGCAAGCGCGATCAGCACGATCAGGCCGATCTGGGTCAGGATATTATTGTCGAGACCCCTGAGGTTGACGCCCGCCATCGCGGCCAGCAGCGTCATCGGCACGATCAGGATGATCGCGAGCGGCAGCATCAGGCTTTCGAACTGCGCGGCCAGCACCAGGAAGACGAACACCACCGACAGCGCAAAGATCAGCGCGGCGATATTGCCCGCCGCCTTTTGCTGGAAAGCGATGCCGGTCCATTCGGCCGAGAAACCCGCGGGCAGATTTTCGGCGACCTTTTCCATCACCTCGATCGCCTGGCCGGTCGAAGTTCCCGGCGCGGTCTCGCCATCGACCTCGACCGCGGGGAAGAGGTTGTAGCGGGTGACGCGATAGGGACCGGTCCTGTCGCTGAAGGTCGCGACCGCGCCGATCGGCACCATCTCGCCCGTGTTCGACCGCGTCTTCAGGCGCGCGATGTCCGACGGATCGTCGCGCGCCGCGGCTTCGGCCTGCGCCGTGACGCGGAAGGTGCGCCCGAGCAGGTTGAAGTCGTTGACATAGGCCGAGCCCAGATAGACTTGCAGCGCCTCGAACACCCGCGACGGCGGCACGCCGAGCATGTCGGACTTGGCGCGGTCGATGTCGGCGTACACGCGCGGCGTCGCGGTGTTGTAGAGGGTGAAGACATTCGCGAGCTCGCGCTGCTGATGCGCTTCGCCGATCAACTGGCCCGACGCCTGTTCGAGCGCCTGATAGCCCGCGTCGCCGCGATCCTGCACGATCATGCGATAGCCGCCGCCATTGCCGATGCCCTGGATCACCGGCGGCGGGATCACGAACACGAAGGCGTCGTTCACGTCGGCGAGCGCCGCGCGCATATCGTCCTCGATATTGCGTTCGGTGCGGTCGGTTCCCGCGCGTTCGGCGAAGGGCTTGAAGGTGACATAGGCCGCCCCGGCGTTCGACGCCTGCGTTCCCGAGGCGCCGTCGAAGCCGGCGAACATCACCGCCGCCTCGGTGCCGGGCACGTCGAGCAGCTTCTTCACCACCTTCTTGAGCACCGCATCGGTCTGCTGGATCGAGCTGCCGGGCGGGAGCTGGATCGCGGCAAGCGCATAGCCCTGATCCTGCGCAGGCACGAAGCCCGCCGGCGTCGCCCAGAAGATCGCGGTGGTCGCGACGATCAGCCCGCCGTAAGTCGCGAGCGCCTTGCGCGGGACGCCGATGATCCGGCGCGCACTCTCTCCATACCAGTTGCTGAGCCGATCGAAGGCGCGGTTGAAGCGGTCGCCCGCGAGCCAGGCATGGCGGCGCCATCCCGACGCGGGCGCCTGTGCTTCGCGCGGACGCAGCAGCAACGCGGCGAGCGCGGGCGACAGGGTGAGCGAGAGGACGAGCGAAATCACCGTCGCCGTGGCGATCGTCACCGCGAACTGGCGATAGAATTCGCCGGTGATGCCGGTGAGGAAGGTCGTCGGGACGAACACCGCGCACAGCACGAGCACGATCGCGACGAGCGCCGCCGACACCTCGTCCATCGAGGTGTGCGCGGCATCGCGCGGGGACAGGCCGTGTTCCATATTGCGTTCGACATTCTCGACGACGACGATCGCGTCGTCGACGACGATGCCGATCGCGAGCACGAGTCCGAACATCGACAGCGTGTTGAGCGAATAGCCGAGCCCGGCGAGCACCGCGAAGGTGCCGATCAGCGACACGGGGATCGCGACGATCGGGATGATCGCGGCGCGCCAGCTTTGCAGGAAGACGATGATCACGACGACGACGAGCAGCATCGCCTCGAGCAGCGTCTTCTGCACCGCGTGCATCGATTCGCTGATGAACTCGGTCGGGTTCCAGATGATCCTGTATTCGAGGCCCTTGGGGAAGGTTTTCGCCGCGTCGGCGAGCTGGGCCTTCACCCCTTCGGAGGCGGCGAGCGCGTTGGTGCCCGGCCGCTGGGTGATCCCCATGATGATTGAATCCTGGCCCGAGAGATAGGCGTTGACGCCATAATCCTCGGCCCCCAGCTCGACGCGCGCGACGTCGCGCAGGCGCGTGATTGCGCCGGTCGGATCGGTGCGGACGATGATATTGGCGAACTCGTCGGCGGTCTTGAAGCGGCCCTGCGTCTCGACATTGAGCTGGTGCGCGGCGCCCGTGTCGAACGGCGGCTGGCCAACGACGCCGGCGGCGACCTGGACATTCTGCGCGCGCAGCGCGGACACGATGTCGCCCGCGGTCAGGTTGAGCTCCGCCGCGCGGCCGGGGTCGATCCACACGCGCATCGCATAGTCGCGCGCGCCGAACACCTGCACGTCGCCGATGCCGTCGACGCGCGTCAGCCGGTCCTTGAGCTGGGTCAGCGCATAGTTGGAGACATAGCTGCGGTCGAGCGAGCCGTCGGGCGAGAGGACGTTGACCGCCATCAGCCATGACGGCGAGGTCTTGCGCACCACGACGCCCTGCCGCCGGACCTCTTCGGGCAGGCTCGGTTCGGCGAGCGCGACGCGGTTCTGGACGAGCACCTGCGCGGTGTCGAGGTCGGTGCCGAGCTTGAAGGTGACGGTAATCGTCAGCCGCCCGTCGCCGGTCGATTGCGACGATTGATAGAGCATGTTGTCGACGCCGTTGATCTGTTGCTCGATCGGCGCCGCGACGGTGTCGGCGACGGTTTCGGCCGACGCGCCCGGATAGCTGGCGCTGACCGTTACCGTCGGCGGAACCACCGCGGGGAATTGCGACACCGGCAGCCCGAAATAGGCGAAGGCGCCGATGATCGTGATGATGATCGCGATTACGCCCGCGAAGATCGGGCGGCGGATGAAGAAATGGCTGAGACGCATGTCGAGCCTCCTCGGCCCACGGGGGCCGGCAAATGATGAAAATCGGATGGCAGCGCGGCATCGCCCCGGACACGGCCGGCGCGATGTCCGGCCTTACCCCGCGAGCGTCGCCTGCGATGCGGCGGGCGACTGTCCCTCGCCGATCTCGGTCGCGGCGGGCGCGGTTTTCGGCCGGATCGTCGTCGGCTTCGCCGTGACCTTTCCGCCCGGCTGGGCGAACTGGATGCCTTGCACGATCACCCGGTCCTGTGCCGTCAGGCCCGACCGGATCACGCGCAGGCCGGCGACGAGCGGCCCGGTTTCGACCGTTCGTGCCGCGACCGTGCCGTCCTTGGCGACGACGAACACCTGCTTGCGCGCCTGATCGGTGCGGACTGCGGCGTCGGGAACGAGCAGCGCCGACACCTGGCCACCCTGTGCGAGCCGCATGTTGCCGAACATGCCGGGGGTCAGGAAATAGTCGGGATTGTCGATTACCGCACGCACGCGGAGCGTTCCCGAATGATCGTTGATCGCATTGTCGGTGAAATCGACGTGGCCGGTCCAGTTATAGGCGCTTTCGTCCTGCAACCGGACCTCGACCTGCTGACCCGTCGTCCGGCCGGCCTGCCGGTCGCGCTGCGCCTTGAGGAACAGCGCTTCCGAACTGTCGAAGGCGAAATAAATCGGATCGAGCGCGTTGATCGTCGTGAGCAGCGTGCCCGCGCCTTCGCCCGCCGCGACCAGGTTGCCGGGGTCGACGCGGCGATCCGAAATGCGGCCGCCGATCGGCGCGCGGACGCGGGTGAATTCGACGTCGAGCGACCGCGAACGGACGCGTGCGTCGGCGGCTGCGAGTGCGGCAGTCGCGGCGCGGACTTCGGCGTTGAGCTGATCGACATCGCTTTGCGAGATCGCATCGTCGGCGACGAGCCGGTTCGCACGCGCCAGGTTGGTGCGGGCAAGCGCGAGTTTGCTGCGCGCGCTCGCGGCGTCGGCCTGTGCTTCAGCGAGCGCGGCGTTGAACGGACGCGGGTCAATCGTGAAGAGCAGCTGCCCCTTGCGCACGATCTGGCCGTCCTTGAAATGAATGCCGGTGAGCTGGCCAGAGACGCGCGGACGCACCTCGACCGAGCGGCTCGCCTCGAAGCGGCCGACATAGTCGTCCCACTCGGTAATCTCGCGCGCCAGCGGCGCAGCGACGGTGACGACGGGCAACGACGGTGCGGCGTTCGCCGGGCCTTCGCGGTGGGTCAGCGCATAGCCTGCCGCGACGAGGATCGCGAGCGGCAGGCCGATCTGGAGCGCGCGGCGCCAGCGGCGCGGCGACACGGGGGAGGTCGGCGCGGGGGCGGTCTTTGCCGCCTCCTCGCGCCGGATCGGGGAGAGCATGTTCATGGGACGGTTACTTTCGGAAGAGGCGGGCGACGTGCACTTCGGCGACGCGCTTGCCCAGCAGTTCGTAATGATCGGGCGAATAGCCGGCTGCGAAAAAGGCCTTGAGCTCGCTCTTCGGCACCGAATAGCTGTGGTGCCAGGTCAGCACCGCCATGCGGCGCAGCGCCTCGAGCTTCGGATCGGCGAGCCGCCGGTTGACGGCGTTTCCGAACAGTGCGGCAAGGATCTTCGCGATGCGCCCCGGTTCGCGCAGGCTCGATGGCCGGTCGTGACGCGCAAGCATCACGACCGACCATTCCAGCGCCGAGAAACCTGCGGGATTCTGGGCTTTCGGCGCTGCGGGGGCGGGGAAGCGCGGGGTGGGTTCGATGGCGCGCGGGGCACGCTCGGCAAGGGCAAGTGTGGCCATCATCGGGTCCTCCTTGGGTCGATTTGCCGGGCGCAAGGGGGCTCACGCCCCGGGACATACTTGCGCCCGGCGAGGGGAGATTTCGAAGTTGGGGAAGCCGTCCGACGCCCGGGGGGCACCGATCCGGTTTCTCGCGATGTGTTGGGCTGACCTAGCGGACCAGGTCGGGATTGAACGGACAGTGGCTCATGGGCGCTCCCTTCGCTCGTCGCGGCGAAGTGGCCGCCCCGACCATCTGTACTATGCGGTATATAAATCCGCCGTTCATCTTGTCAAGGAGTTTTGTACCAGCTGTTACAGAATTATTTGCTGGGCCATAAAGCCAGGCTTGTTTCCACCAGCCGCTCAAGATCGGCGCGGGGGGCCCCGGCGCTTGCCTGAACCGTCAAACCTTGCAGGATGGCGAGCATATGGCCGGTCAATCCTTCGGGATCGATATGGTCGGGCAGGTCGCCCTCCGCCTTGGCGCGCGCAAAGCGGTCGACGAGCGCGCGCTGTGACGAGGCGCGGCGGCGCACGACATCGGCCTTGATCGAATCGGCCTCCGGGCTGCACGCAAGCGTGCCGAGCAGGCCCATGCACCCTTTGGGATCCTCGGCGCCGCAATGGCGATCAAGCGCGCCGCGCAGATAATATTCGGCGACGGCGCGTGCGGTCGGCTGTTCGAGTGCGGCGCGCGTATAGTCGAGCTTTTCGGATTCATAGAGGTCGAGCGCCTTGTGAAACAGCGCTTCCTTGTTGCCAAAGGCGGCATAGAGGCTGGGCTTGGTAATCCCCATCGCCTCGGTCAGATCGGCCATGGACGCCCCGTCATAGCCTTTCGCCCAAAAGACGCGCAGCGCTTCGGCGAGCGCTTGGTCGACGCAGAATTCGCGCGGGCGCCCTTTGGCGACGGGGAGGGTGTCACTTTCCATAACGAGCGGTATATAATAATCCGCCCCGATAAGTCCAGAGGACATCGGTGGCCGGGCAAGGGCCTCAGGCGAGGGCGGTTGTGCCGGCGGCGTCATGCCGGATGCGTCGGCGCAACCAGAAGAGACCAAGGGCCAGCACCGCGGTCGGCACCAGCATCAGCATAAAGGCCGTACGCCCGTCGAGATGATCGAACAAGGCCCCGGTAATTAGCGACCCCGTCGTTCCGCCCAGCGCCGAAAACACGACGACAAGACCCATTAGCGGCGGATGCTGCCGGGCGGGCATCGCGCTGAGCATTACCGAGATGATCGTCGGATAGACCGGCGCCAGCACCACGCCGATCAGCGGGAACAGGAACGCCGCGACGGGCGCTTCGCCCCAGCTTGCGATCGCACGCGGCGACAGGCCGTCGGCGAGCGGCAGGACGAGGACGATCAGCGCCGCCAGAAGGGCAAGGCAGGTGTTGAGCACCGGATACCAGTCGAAACGCGCCATCACGGCACCGGCGCCGAACCGTCCGACTGCCAGCGCGGCGGCGAACAGGCTGGCCGCCTGGACGCTCATCTGGGCGGGCAGGTGCAACACCTCTTTGTTGAAGGTCGGCAGCCAGGTCTGGATTCCCTGCTCGATCAGCACGAACAGGAAGGCGCAGGCGATGAAGATGAGCACGAGCGGCAGCAGGGCGAGGCGCAGCATCGCGAAGAGTGGCGGGCCTTCCGCCGTTGCCGCCTCTTCGCCTTCATGGGCCTTGCGCTCGTCGACCGGGGCCGAAAGCAACAGCGCAAGCGCGAGCGCCGGGATCGCCGCGAGCACCCAATAGGCGCTCAGCCAACGCAGGCCGGTCGGGTCGATGAAGGCGCTGAACACCCAATAGGAGGACAGCACCCCGACCATGAACATGCCCTCGATCAGGCTGGTCAGGCTGGCGTGCTTGCGCGGGCTATCGGTAACGAGCCCGATCATCGAATAGACGACGACCTTGGCCACGGCAAAGGCCGCTCCGACCATCGCGAAATGCAGTCGCGCGATATCGAAGCTCTGGCCGAGCGGCATGACCGCGCACGCCGCGAGTGCGACGATCAGCGCGATGACGAGCGAATTTTTCAGGCCGACGCGCGGCAGATAGCTGGCGGTGGCGAAGGACACGACCGCGATAGTGATGTCCTTGAAGCCTTCGAGCGTGCTCGCCTGCGGCTTGGTCACGTCGAAGCTGGAAATCGACTGGAGGATCACCGTGCCGACGCTGTTCAGCAGCATCGCAAAGGCGACATAGGTCAGGATCAGTGCGGCGATCAGCCGGGTACGGGCCATGGTCATCGCTCACCCTTCTGCCAAAAAGAGGGGTGGCCGCGAAGAGGCCGCGGCCACCCAAGGGGAGGGATGGATCAGAATTTATAGGCCGCGCTGAACCGGAACGAGCGGCCGAGGATCGGACGCGCGTTGATCACCCCGGCGCCCTGCGAGCCGATGACCCGCGGATTGCCTTCGGTGAGCCCCACCTTGTCGGTCAGATTATCCGCGGTCACCGCGAATTGCAGCGCGCGATTGACGTCGAAGGTGATGCCCGCGTCGATCTTGAAATAATGCGGCAGGTTCTGCTGGTTTTCGGGATCGGAGAAGCGGTCGCCAACATAGGAGAAGGTCGAATAGACCGAAACCTTGCTGTCGTCCCCGAACTCGAAATCATAGGAGGGCGTGACGCGCCATTGCCACTTCGGCTGGCGCTGCACGCGGTTGCCGGTCAGGTCGACCGTCCCGCCGCCCGAGAAGAAGTCGCGGTATTTGGCGTCGAGCCAGGTACCCGAAAAGGCGATGGTGAAATCGCGCGTCGGGCGCAACGCACCTTCGAGCTCGAGACCGGTGCTGCGCGCTCCGCCGACCGACGCGATCGGCGCGCCGTCGGTGATGACAGAGGTGGACAGTCCCTTGAACTTGGTGTGGAACAGCGTCGCATACAGCGACAGCATGTCGGTCCGCACCTTCAACCCGCCTTCGAAATTGTCGACGCGGGGCGAGACGAAGATGCCGTCGCGTAGATTGTCGAAGAAGGGGTTGGTGTTGCCGCGATTGTAGCGAACATAGGCGGCGACCGTCGGCGAGAAGTCGTAGTTGAGACCCGCCGTCCACGACCATGCGCCCTTCTTGTACGCGAGCGTGCTGAAGGTGCCGTTGAGCACCGCCGTGCTGTTGTCGTACAGCGTGTCGTCGTCGCCGTCGACATTGACCCCGAAATCATTGTTTTCGAGCGTCCCCGTCGCCTTGTAATGCTGGTAGCGCAACCCCGCGTCGAGCCGCAGCTCGGGGGTCAGCTGAAACTCGTCGACCGCATAGAAGGCATATTCGCGCCCGTCATAGGCGGCGTTGACGTTGAAGGTCGACCCGCCGGTAAAGCCGCGCGTCGTCGCGAGCTGCCCGTTGGCGAGCACGAGATCGAGAACCCGGCCGTTATTTTCCGCCGTGATCAGCCGGTTATTGCCGAGGTTCCACTGGTCGTTCGACGAAAAGTCGGAGAAATAGGCGCCGACGGTGAACTTGTTGCTGCCGCTGTCCCATTCGACCGCAAGGTCGTTGGTGAAATCCTCGATCTGTTTCCGGACGATCCAGGTGCCGGCGAGTATCACCTGCTGCGCGCCGGGGTTGGCGACCGCATCGCCGCCGTTGACATAGGTCAGGCTGCCGATCGTGCTGCCGAGCGAGGCGGCATAGTCGGCGGCCGACATCGCCGAGCTTGCCGGGACGAATCCGGTCGTGTCGGCGTCGCCCTTCAGATAGCTCGCACGATAGCGCAGGTTGATGCCGTCGCCGAGTTCGTAATCGAAATTGGTGCCGAGGTTGACCAGATCGGCGCCGCGCCCGTCGCCCAGGTCGGCGCGCTGGCCGTCCTGGAGCAGCGCGAGCCGCGTTTCGGGTCCGGCGAGCGCGCCGCTGCCCGGATCGATATTGCCGAACTGGCTGATCTTGTTGCCGTCTTGGATCACCGGAATCGGCAGCAACCACTGGCCATGATCGTTCAGATAGCGGGCAAAGACGAGGATCGAGCCCTTGTCGAGTTCGTGCCGGACATTGGCGGTGATCTGTCCGCCCTTTTCGGACGTGAAGCCCGGGTTGCGGATGCCGTGGCCGCTCGCATAATATCCGCCGACCATGAAGCTGGTATTCTCACCGAGCGGGCCGGAGAGCAGCATGTCGCCGCGCATGTCGCCATAGTCGGTGATGCCGGCCTTCACGAGGCCTTCGAAGTCGGGGCCGCCCTCTTTCTGGACGAAGTTGATCGTCAGACCCGGCTGGCCATTGCCGAACAGCGCGCCGGTGCCGCCGCGAACCGCCTCGACTCGCTCGATGGTCTCGTCGATGCGGATGAGCTGGCTGTTTTCGAGGAAGGACAGCGTCGGGGGCGAGAAGAAGGGGACGCCCTGCGTCGTCAGCGTCACGAACTCGGCGTCGCCGCCCGACGGGTAGCCGCGCACGAAGACGTTCGCGCCATTCTGGCCGCCGGAGCTTTCGGCCGAGACGCCGGGGATGACCTTGAACAGGTCGGCGGTGCTGTTCGGCGCCGCGCGCGCGATCGCGTCGGAGTTGATATTGGTCACCGCAAAGGCCGCGTCCTGGCGGTTGACGCCGCCCCCGGCGGTGCCGGTGACGATGATTTCCTGGTCCGCGCCCGTGTCGTCCGATGCGGGCGCTTCCTGGGCAAAGGCGGCCGCCGGCAGGGCGGCGAGCGCGATAGACGACAGCAGATAGCTCGTCTTCAACATGGTAGTTCCTCCACTTTTCCTGGTCTGGTTTTCGGGCTCCCCGGCGCGGCCGCTCGCTGTTCTGCCGACAGGATGGTGCCGACCGTCAGGTCGCCGATGGCGGGAAGGTTGAGGTCGGCGTCGGGCAGCGCCTCTTCAGACCCGATGCCAATAGCCACCATGCCCGCCGCATGGATGGCCGTGATGCCGGCCCGCGCATCCTCGATGCCGATGCACTGGTCCGGCGCAAGGCCCATGCCGTCGGCACAGGCCAGGAAAATGTCGGGCGCGGGCTTTGCTGCCTCGACGGCACCCGCATCCGCGATGAAATCGAACTGGTCGGCGATGCCGAGCCGCCGGACGACGTCGGGGGCGTTGCGGCTTGCCGAAGCAAGCCCGATTCTGAGCCCCGCCCACCGCAGCGCCGCGAACAGGTCGGTCACGCCGGGAAACAGATTGTCGGGCGAATAGGCGGCAAGTCGCGCGCGATAGATGTCGTTCTTTTCGGCGAGCATCGCAGCGAAGCGCGCGTCGTCGACGTCGCTGCCCGCACCTTCGAGAATCAGCCGTAGCGAGCCTGCGCGGTCGACCCCTTTCAGCCGCTGGTTCGCGGCCCGGTCGAACGGCAGGCCATGCTTGTCGGCGAGCGCCTGCCACGCGACATAATGATCCTCGGCGGTGTCGGTCAGCACGCCGTCGAGGTCGAAGATCACGCCCTTCAGCGCCGGCCGCGGCGCGAAGACCGGATCGGCCCCGACCGTCAGCGCGCGGCCGTGATCGAGGATCGCGAGCGGGTCGCCCGAGAGCAGGCGATAGGTGGCGCCCGCCCGATCGACCGCGACCTCGATCGTGCTGCCGCGCCAGCAAAGCCGGAAGCTGAAGCCGCGCCAGGCGTCGGGGAGCAGCGGGCGAAAGGCGGGGAGCGGCCCGTCGAGCGCCAGCCCGCCCCAGCCCTGTGCGAGCACGAGCCAGCTTCCCGCGAGCGCCGCCATGTGCAGGCCGTGCGAGGTGTTGCCGTGCCGGTTTTCGAGGTCGACAAAGGCGCATTCGGCGTGGAAATGCAGCGCGTGCTGCGCGTGGCCGAGCCGCGCCGCGGCGATGCCGAAGGCGACCGACGACAGCGTCGAATCATGCGCGGTGACACCGTCGTAAAAGGCGAGGTTGCGCTGCTGGCGCGACAGCGGCATCGGCACCAGGTCCATCGCCATCGCCTGTACGACATCGCCCTGCTTGCAGATGCGGTGGCGGAACAGGATCATCGGATGATAGTCGAGGAGCAGCGGCCCGCGTTCGCCGAGCGGCTTGAGCCCGGGAAGTTCGGGCCGGCCGAGAAAGGCGTCGTCCTGAGGGTTGATGCCGGTTTCTGCATCGACCGGCAGCCACATCGCCTCCGCTGCGCGCCGCCATTCGGCGACCTCCGCCGTATCGAGGCCGATGGCGTCCGCCAGCGCGGCAAAGGCGCCGGGTGCCGTCCGGTTCAGCCAGTCGGCGGTATCGGCGGCATAGGTCAGGTGCCGCTTCGCGATCGCGTTGGTATAGAAATCATTGTCAACGAGCGCGGAATATTCGTCGGGTCCGGTGACGCCCGGCAGGCAGAAGGCACCGCCGCGCCGCGGGTCGAAATGGCCGATGTCGATCCATATCCGCGCGGTCTCGCTCAGCATTTCGGCGGCATCGCGCCGCAACGCCTCGTCGCCGGTCGCCGCGACATACAGCGCGACCCCGTGCGCAATATCGCCATTGATATGATATTGCGCCGACCCCGTCGGATAATGCGCCGAACATTCGTCCCCGGCGATCGTGCGCCACGGATACAGCGCGCCTTTCGCATGGCCGATCGCCGCGGCGTGATCGCGCGCCCGATCGAGCTTTCCGATGCGATAGGCCAGCAAGGTGCGGGCCCGTTCGGGGGCCTGGAGGGCGAGAACGGGGAGCATGAAGGCTTCGGCGTCCCAAAACACATGACCTTCATAGCCTTCGCCCGACAGGCCCTTGGCGGCGATGCTGTAGGCGGGGTTGCGGCTCGCCGATTGATGGAGCTGAAAGAGGTCGAAGCGCAGCGCCTCGGTCAGCGGCTCGTCGCCGTCGATCGTCAGCGCGGCGCTGTGCCACAGGCGGCCGGCTGCTGCGCGCTGCTGTTCGGCGATCGCGTCGAACCCCGCCGAGGCGGCCCCCGGTTCGGCCGGCGCACCGCGGGCCGAAGCGATGTCGACGATGCGATCGATCTGTAGCGCCGTGTCCGCGGCCAGCTCGGCGCGGACGACATGGCCCGCATGCACCGCCGCGACCTGCGCGCCCGCGCTGACGACCTGCTGGCGATAGGCGAGCTCGATCCCGGCCTGCGCGAAGCGGGTGATCGCGGGCGTATCGCCGGGCGCGGCCGGCGCGACCGGCCAGGTCGATGGCAGCCGGGCCGAAATGCGCGGGTCGTCGGCGTCGGCGGCATCGCCGGCGGCGGATTCATGTCCATAGGTCAGCCATGCCTGCACCCGCGCCGCGAATCCGCAGGGCGTGATCTCCAAGCGCGAGGCGATCGTCGCGGCGCCTTCGAGCGGCACGATGCGGATCGCTGCGATCGCGATCTCGCGCCCGTCGGTCAGCCGCCACCGGGCGCTCCGATGGAGCTGGCCCGACGCAAGGTCGAGGTCCTGTACCGCGTCGACAAGCTCGGCGGCGGCAAAATCGACGGGGCGGCCGTCGATGTGCAATCGCAGCAGCAGCGGACTCGGGCATTTGATCCGCGTGTCGGTCGCGGTGGCATAGCCCGGAAAGCTCTCATGATAGGAAAGCGGGCGGCTGACGAAAGCGTCGGGCAGGTAGCAGCACGGGGCGTCGGCGCATTCGTCGGCGACGCCCTCGACCCCGACGAGGCCGTTGGCGAGCGCGAACAGCGCGCGCGCCTGATCGCCGGCCGCGTCCTTGCCGCGCCGGACGAGCCGCATCGTGTCGGAATTGGTCCCGGATAGTGCCACCAGCGTCCTCACCCTGTCGCGCCTTGGCTGGCGCGTATTCTGAATGAGCGCATTTTCGGCAAAATGGTATCGATGTCAAGATATCGATACCATTTGAAAATAAAGCTCTGGTTCGATTGGGATTTTCGAAGGTTCGGATCAGCTTTCCCGGGTAACCAGCTCGACCGGCATCGCGCGTGATTCGACCGGCTTTCCGGCTACGCGTGCAAGCACCTTCTGCGCGAGCAGCGCCCCCCCGAGCGCCCAGTCCTGGCGGATGCTGGTCAGGCTCGGCGAAAACAGGGCGGCGCCGGGCGAATCGTCGAAACCCACGACCGACACGTCGGCGGGCACCTCGCGTCCGGCGGCGCGCAGCGCCTCTATCGCACCCATTGCAATGGCGTCGCTGCATGCGAAGATGCCGTCGAAACCGGACGTTCCGCCGGCGAGCGCCGCGGCGACCGCATCGCGCCCGGCCGCCACGGTGAAGGCGCAGGAAATCTCGTCGACGAGGGCGGCCCCCGATTCGGCGACGCGTTCGGCAAAGCCGCGCAGACGGTCTTCCGCCTCGCCGTGCATCGGCTCGCCGAGGAATAGGAGGCGCCGGCGCCCGCGGCCGAGCAGATAGTCGGCTGCGAGCCGGCCGCCGGCGCGGTTGTCGCTGCCGACGACAATGCGCTCGGGCGGGCCATGTTCGGCGCCCCACACGACATAGGGCAGTCCCGTCGCTTCGATCACCGATGCCGCATCGTCGTGCACCCCCTGGCCGAGCAGGATCACGCCGTCGGCGGACGGCGGGCAGTCGGAGAAGAGGTCGATGGTGGTCAGCACCATATTCTGACCCGCCTCCGTCAATTCCTGTAGAATCCCGCCGAGCAGAAGCAGCGGATAGGGCTCGCTCATCAACCGGTCGTGCGACGGGGTCATTTCGATCACCACCGCGATCGTCCGGCTGCGCTGCTGGCGCAGGTTGCGTGCCGAAACGTTGAGGCGATATCCCATGCGTTCGGCGGCTTCGCGGATTGCCTGGCGCGTGCTGTCCTTGACCGTCGAATGGTTCGACAGGGCGCGCGATACGGTGATCTTTGCGACGCCCAGTTCGCGCGCGATATCGGCCATTGTCGGGCGCGACGCCCCGCCATCCCCGGCGCCGCGCGTCACGAGCGCGTCCGGCCGCGATGGTCGGCGGAGAGATGACGGTCGGTACGGATCGCGCGCTGGCCCATGCCCCCCCATAACGCGCGGCGTCGCTGTTTCACAAGAGTGCTGCCACGCCGCCGCGCCGCCGCCAAGCGCCTGATAGAGCGCGACATAGCCGGGCGGCCCGGCCGACGGCAAGGCGGCGGGCGTGGCGGGCGGAGCGAGCGCCTTTTCGCGCCATTGATTAACCCCATTTTACCTGTCATCGTGCAGCAATAGAGCGGCACACAAGCCGCTGGTGGGGAGATGCGCGTGCCGAGGCCGCAACCGCATTTGGAAGAAGTTCTCGCGTCCGAACCCGGACCGCATATCGCCGCGCTCTTCGATTTCGACGGCACCATCATCGCCGGCTATTCGGCGACCGCGATGCTGCGCGAAAAGCTCCAGCGGCGCGAAATGTCGGTCGAGGAGATTGCCGAGACCGCGAACGTCATCGCGCAGCACAGCCTGGGCACCATCGGATTTTCGGGGCTGATGAGCGGCGCCGCCAAATTCATGAAGGGCGTGGAGGAGGAGAGCTTCGTCGCGTTCGGCGAGGAGCTCTATAAAAAGCATATCGCACGCAAAATCTATCCCGAGACGCGCGCGATCATCGAGGCACACCAGGCCAAGGGGCACCGCGTCGCGATCATCTCGTCGGCGACGATCTATCAGATCGAACCGACGGCGCGCGACCTCGGCATCGCCGACGTCAAATGCTCGTCGTACGAGATCGAGGACGGGGTCTTCACCGGCGGCATCATTCGGCCGCTCTGCTTCGGCGAGGGCAAGGTACTCGCGGCCGAGGAACTGGCCGCCGAATACGGCCTCGACCTCGATCAGAGCTTTTTCTATTCGGACAGCGACGACGATATCGAACTGCTGGAACGCGTCGGCAAGCCGCGCCCGCTCAATCCCAATATGAAGTTGAAGGCGATCGCCGACGAACGCGGCTGGCCGGTGCAGCGCTTTGCGAGTCGCGGGACGCCGTCGTGGGTGGACTATACGCGCACCATCTATGCCACCGGTTCGCTGGTCGGCGCCTTCGCCGCGGGCCTGCCGATCTGGGCGCTGACCCGCTCGCAACGCGAGGCGGTCAATTTCTCGATGGGGCTGTTCGGCGATTTCGCGACCGCGATCACCGGGGTCGAGCTGGAGGTTGAGGACGAGCGCCACCTGTGGTCGTCGCGGCCGTGCGTCTTCGTCTTCAACCACCAGAGCAAGGCCGACGTGATGATCCTGGCCAAACTCATCCGCCGCGACATGGGCGGGGTGGGGAAAAAGGAGATCAGGGACATCCCCATATTGGGGAAGCTGATGGAATGGGGCGGCACGGTCTTCGTCGACCGCGCCGACGGCAAGAGCGCGATTCGGGCGATGGAGCCGCTGGTCGAGGCGATCCAAAAGGACGGCAAGTCGATCTGCATCGCGCCCGAAGGCACACGCAGCCTGACGCCGAAGCTCGAACCGTTCAAAAAGGGCGCCTTCCATCTGGCGATGCAGGCAGGCGTGCCGATCGTCCCGATCGTGATCCACAATGCGACCGACGTGGCGCCGAAGAACGAATTCGTGATGCGCCCCGCGACGGTGCGCGTCACCGTGCTGCCACCGGTCGACACGTCGGCGTGGCGCGTGGCGACGATGGCCGACCATGTGCGCGAGGTGCGCGGCATGTTCCTGCGCGCGCTGGGGCAGGCGGAGGAGGAGGCCCAGGAGAAAGCGAAGCCGGCCGGGACGCCGCCCGCGAAGAAGGCCAAGGCCAAACGCCCGAAGAAGGCGGCCGCCAAGAAACCTCCGCCGCGCAAGGGAAAGGCGGCCTAGCGCATGAGCTCCGTCGTCGTTGCGAGCATAGCGAAGCACTCTCCAGCCATCGGCCCAGCGCTATGGCCGCGAGCCGCAGATTGCTTCGTCGCTCCGCTCCTCGCCATGACGAAAGGGGCATAGGATCATGGCCGACGGAACGCCCCGCGCGCCCGTCGCATTGCAAGCCGGTCCGGCCGAACGCCTCTACATCATCGACGCGCGCCACGGGGTCGAACGACGCGTGCTGCTCGACTGGCTCCACGCGACGGTCGCCCACCCCGACGGAGACGACGAGCCGGCCTGGGTCAGCCTGTCGATCGCCGAGGGCGACCATGCGCTGGACCTGGACGCGCTCGCCGCCAGGCTCGCCGACGGCGCACCGCGAGAGATCGTGCCGCTGCGCGTCGCGTGGCGGATTCCGGGCTTCGAGCGTGACCGGGCGCTGAAATTCCGCCACCTTCTGTTCGGCGACCCGCGCCGGCCGGGGGCGCTGCGTGCGCGGTCGATCCTGCTGCGCGACCGGCGGCGGGCGCAGATACTGGTGGGGGAGGCGGCGACGCAGGACGCGCTGCGGGCGCGATTCCTGGACCAGACGGGGGGCGGGGACGGAGAGGGCGACGGACCCGAATTCGCCGGCTTCGTCGCGCGTCAGGCGGGCCTCGCGCTCGACGTGGCCGAGCGCGGCATCCGCGGTAGCCGCTACAAGGTTCCGCGCTTCGTTGCCGACAGCCTGCGCACCGATCCGAAATTCCGCGCGGCGCTCGCCGAATTGGCGACGAGCCTCGGGCGTCCGGTCGGCGACCTGTATCGCGAGGCACGGCCCCTGATGAAGGAAGTCATCGCGACACCGAGCGCGCTTTTCCTCGACCTGCGCGCGCGGCTCGACCGGATGATGTTCGGCGGCTACGAGCCGGAGATGGAGATCGATCCTGCCGCGCTCGCGAAGCTGCGCGCGGTGCTTCGCGAGCATCCGACCTGCATCCTGTTTACCCACAAGACCTATATCGACGGCGCGACACCCAGCCGCCTCGCCTATGAAAACGACTTGCCGATGCTGCACAGTTTCGGGGGCGCGAACCTCGACTTCGCCGTGATGGGCGGTTTCTTCCGTCGCTCGGGGATGATCTTCGTGCGCCGCAGCTTTCGCGACCAGCCAGTCTACAAGCTGGTTTTGCGCCACTATATCGCGTGGTTGCTCGCCAAGCGCTTTCCGTTGAGCTGGGCCTTCGAGGGAACCCGCTCGCGGCTGGGCAAGCTAATGCCGCCCAAATACGGGCTGATGAAATATGTCCTCGATGCGGCCCATGCGACCGGGACGAAGGGCGTGAAATTCGTTCCCTTCGTGACAAGCTTCGACCTGATCCGCGATGTCGAGGAATATGCTGCCGAACAGACCGGCCGGACCAAGAAGCCCGAAAGCCTGTCGTGGTTCATCGGTTACATGAAGAGCCTGAAGGAACCATCGGGCCGCATCCGGCTCGACATCGGCGAGCCCGTCGTGATCGAAGAGGCGCCCGGTCCCGACGACAGGCGGGCGCTCGAACGCATCGCCTTCGCGGTCGCGGTCGAGGCGAACCGGGTGACGCCGCTGACCGTGACGTCGGTGATGTGCCTGATCCTGCTCGGCACCGCACCGCGCGGGGTGACCGAGGCGGAGATGCGGGCGACGATCGCACGTCTCGTCGACTGGGCGCGGACGCGCGGCATCCGCCTGTGCCGCGAACTCGAAAGCGGCGATGCGGCGGCGCTGCCCGCCACGCTCGACACGCTGGTCAGGGGCGGGCTCCTCACGCGCTTCGCGGCGGGCAGCGAGACGGTCTATTCGATCGAGCCCGCGCATCATCCGATGGCGAGCTATTACCGCAACATCATCGCGCACCATTTCCTCGACCGCGCGATGATCGAACTGGCGCTGTTCGCGCTGCGCGATGCCGACAGCCAGGATGCGACCGCGGCCTTCTGGGCGCAGGTCGACAGGCTGCGCGACCTCTTCAAATTCGAATTCTTCTACCCGCCCCGCGACGAGCATCGGGCGGCCATCGAGGTCGAACTGGCGCGGATCGATCCCGCCTGGGCGAAACGGCTGGCAAGCGGCGACCGCGGCGTGGCGCAGATCATCCGGCGCTGCCAGCCGATCGTCGGCCACGCGATCCTGCTGCCCTTTGCGGAGGCCTATTCGGTCGTTGCCGATCTGCTCGCCCGCGCCCAGCCGGGCGAAGCGGTCGACGAAAAGGCGCTGCTCGACGCCGCGCTCGTCGAGGGGCGGCAGGCCTGGCTGCTCCGCCGGATCAGCAGCGAGGCGGCGATCGGCAAGCAGCTCTTTGCCAACGGCCTGGCGCTGATGCGTCACATGGGGCTGGCCGAGACCGCGACGCCCGACCGCCTCGCGCGCCGCCGCGCGCTGCTCGCCGAATTGCGCGGGCTTTCTACCGTCATGGAAGCCATGCGCCTGTCGACGCTGGCGCTCGCCGATCGGATACCTACGGGAGGACAGGATGCTCAAACAGCTTAGCGCTCAGGACGCGCAGTTCCTCTATACGCAGACCGCGAACAACCTGACGCACATCATGGGGATCTATATCTACGATCCTTCGACCGCGCCGGGCGGTTTCGTGCGGTTCAAGGATATTATCGCGCATGTCGAAAGCCGGGTGCACACCTCGCCGCTGTTCAAGCGCTGGCTCCATCGGCTGCCGCTCGATCTCGACCATCCCTATTGGGTCGAGGACGAACATTTCGACATCGAGGCGCATATGAGCCACGCGCGCCTGCCCGAACCCGGCGACTGGCGGCAATTCTGCATCGCGGTCGCGCGCTATTTCTCGAAGCCGATGGATATGAACCGGCCGCTTTGGGACATCTATATCATCGAGGGGCTCGACCGTATCCCCGGTATCCCGAAGGGCAGCTTCGCGATGCTCCACCGCGTCCATCACGCCGCGGTCGACGGCGCATCGGGCGCGCATGCCTTCATCGCGATGAGCGATATCGACGCCAAGGGGGCCCCCGCGATCCCCGACCCGCCCGAGGAGGATCTGGGCCGCGCCCCGTCCAGCGCGGAGGTCGCGACGCGCGCCTGGACCGCGTCGATGCAATCGCCGGTCAAGTTCATGAATGCGCTGCTCAAGGTGTCGCCTTCGCTGATGACCGCGGCGCGCAAGTCGATGCTGACCGACGGCGGGATGACCGCCGGCGTTCCCGAAACGCGCTTCAACGCGCCCGTCGGCCCGCACAAGATGTTCGATGCGACCCGGGTCGCGCTTGCCGACATCGCAAAGGTGCGGGCAAAGGTGCCCGGCGCGACGGTCAACGACGTGATCCTGGCGACCTGTTCGGGCGCGCTGCGCATCTATCTTCAGGCGCATGGCGAATTGCCGAAGGAAAGCGTCGTCGCGGTCGCACCGATCAACCGGCGCGGCAAGGGCGGCAAGGCCGATAGCCCGGGCAACCAGGTGACCGCGATGAGCGTGCCGCTGCGCACCGACATCGCCGACCCGCTGAAGCGGCTCGCGGCGATCCGCGACTATACGGTGGAGGCAAAGGAAGCGAAGGCGGGGGTCAGCGCGCGGTTGATGACCGACCTGTCCCAGCATATTCCCGGCGCGACGATGGCCGCGGTCGCGCGCATCCTGACCAGCGAGCGGTTCGCGGTACGCGGCACCAACCTGTTCATCTCGAACGTGCCGGGCGCGCAGGTCCCGCTCTATCTCGCCGGCGCCCGACTGGTGCAGCAATATGGGGCCGGGCCGCTGGCCAACAACATGGGCCTGTTCATCGCGACGCCAAGCTATCATGGCGAGGTCGGCTTCTCGATCATCTCCGAACGCGCGATCATGCCCGATATCGCCTTTTTTCGCGAATGTATCGACGAAAGTTTCGCCGACTTGCTCGCCGCGCAGTCCAAGACCGAAACGGTGGCGGCCAAACCGAAGCCTGCAAAAAAGCCCGCTTCGAAGACAAAGGCTTCATCCAAAGCGACACCCAAGGCGAAAGCGAAACCAAAAACGCCGACGAAGGGGAAGAAGGCATCACCTCCTTCGTCACCCCGGACTTGATCCGGGGTCCATTCGCGCGGCGCCGGGTCAATGGATCCCGGATCAAGTCCGGGATGACGAAGGTGTGGAAGCTGGCGTCAAAACAGTTGCCAAAGGCAACGTAACCCGCAAGAATCGCTGAAAATGAAAATCGTGCAGGACCAATAGATGATCTTTTCCCCGACGCTCAGCGCCGACGCCGGACTTGCCAGGGCAAGCGACTATGCAAGCTGGTCGGACGCCGCGCAGGCGCACGATGCCAGATCCGGGATGCAGGCGTGGCGCGATGCCGACGAGAGCGAGCATTTCGACTATCGCGCGATCCGCGGCCGCCTCGAAAAGCTGCGGATGCTGTCGGCGGCCAACGACGTCAAGGGCCTGCTGTTCGTGCTCAACGAGGGCATTCACGGCAATATCGACGGGATGGGGAACGAGCGTCTCTATCAAAAGGCGCGGTTCGGCACCAAGAAACTGATCGAGGCCTATGTCGAAGAGGTCGTTGCCGCGCTGGGCAAGATCGCGGCGGCGCGCAGCATTCCGCTCGACGAAAAGCGCGATTTCTTCCGCCGTGCCCAGCATTGCTACGGCCGGTCGGCGCTCCTGCTGTCGGGGTCGGGCAGCTACCTCTTCTTTCACGTCGGCGTGGTCGAGGCCTTGTGGGACGCTGGCGTCCTGCCGAACATCCTGGCGGGATCGAGCGGCGGATCAATCGTCGCGGCGATCGTCTGCACGCGCAAGGACAGCGAGATCGGGGCCTTCCTCGTCAGCGAACGCCTCGCCAATCCCGACCGCGACCCCGAATTGCGCCGCCTCGATCCGGGCGAGGTCGCCGACCGGCTCGCCCAGCTGATTCCCGACCTGACCTTTCAGGAAGCCTATGAGATTTCCGGTCGGCACCTGAACGTTTCGGTCGCGCCGGCCGAAAAGCATCAGAACGGCCGGCTGCTCAACGCGATCACCGCACCCAATGTGCTGATCCGCGAGGCGGTTCTCGCATCCTGCGCGGTGCCCGGCGTGTTTCCGCCGGTGATGCTGATGGCCCGCGACGAAAGCGGCGCGCGCGTGCCCTACCAGCCCGACCGGCGCTGGGTCGACGGGTCGGTGACCCACGATATCCCGACCAAGCGGCTCGAGCGTCTCTATGGCGTCAACCACCACATCGTCAGCCAGGCGAACCCGCTCGCGCTGCCCTTCGCGACCGACACCCGCAAGCAGATGGCGCCGATCGAGGCGATCCAGCACGCGTCGATGGCCACCTTCAAGGCATGGCTCAACGCGAACATGGTGATTTTTCGCAAGCCGCTCGAACTCGTGCCGCCGCTCAACAGCCTCGCCAATATGGCGCGTTCGGTGATCAATCAGGAATATACCGGCGACATCAACATCATCCGCCCCGCAAAATATTGGTCGCCGACGAAGATCCTCTCTGACCTGGGGCAGGACGACATCGACGAACTGATCGACACCGGCCTGCGCACCGCCTGGCCCAAGATCGAAATGGTCCGCACCCAGACCGCGATCAGTCGCGCGCTCGATGCGATCCTGGCGAGGATCGACAAGGGTGGCGACGACGGGCCGGGGCATCGCAGCGCCGCGCTCAAAAAGCCCGTACGGTGAGCGCCGACAACGAACCGATCGTCCTGCCGCCGTGGAAAGGGGGCGACGGATCGAGCCTGAACGTCACGCGCTGGCTGCCGCCGGGCGATCCGAAAGCCGTGGTGCTGCTCGCGCACGGCTATGCCGAGCATGCCGGGCGCTATGGCCATGTCGCTGCGCGTCTGACCGCGGCGGGCTATGCCGTCTATGCCGTGGATCATTGGGGGCATGGCAAGTCGAGCGGCGCGATGGGCTTTGTCCCGTCCTTTTCGCTCTATGTCGACGGGATGGCGGGGCTGGTCGAGCGGGTGCGAGAGGCATGGCCGGGAAAGCCGCGCCTGCTGCTCGGGCACAGCATGGGCGGACTGATCGCGACGTTGCTGTTGATCGAGCGCCAGCGCGATTTCGCTGCCGCCGCGCTCTCCGGCCCCGCGATCCTGACCCCCGCGCCGCCGTCGAAGCTGACGGTCTGGATCAGTCGCTTCCTGTCGCGCTATGTCCCGCGTGCCGGGGTGATGAAGCTCGATCCGACGGGCGTCAGCCGCGACCCCGCGGTCGTCGCCGCCTATCTTGCCGATCCTTTCGTCCACACCGGCAAGCTCAGCGCGCGGCTCGCCGCCGAGATGTTCGATGCGATGGCAAGGGCCCGCGACGGCGCGGCGGCGATTTCGCTGCCGCTGCTGATCCAGCATGGCGAAGCCGACCGGCTCACGGCGCCCGCGGGTTCGCGCTTCCTGTTCGATCATGTCGCATCGGCAGACAAGAGGCTCGAAATCTATCCCGGCCTGTTTCACGAAATCTTCAACGAGCCCGAACGCGACGCGGTACTCGGCGATCTGATCGCCTGGTTCGACGCGCATGTGGCGGCGTAGATCGAGCCTCTCCCCTGAAGGGGTGGGGGTAAGGAGAGAGATATGAAATTCCTTCTCGTCCTCATTTTTGCGCCGCTGATCGCGCTTGCGCTGCTCTACTTCGTTTTCCCCGGCCGGCTCGTCGCGCTGATGCGCGGCCTGATGCGGCGGCGTGGGCGGCTCGTGCAGAAGAGCGTGACCGTCGACGGCCGCGCCTGGCCGTATCTGGAGGGTGGCGATCCGTCGAAGCCGGTGCTGGTGATGGTCCACGGCTTTGGCGCCGACAAGGATCACTGGAGCTTCTATGCGCCGTGGATGACGCGCGACTATCGGCTGATCGCGCCCGACCTGCCGGGGTTCGGCGACAATGATCGCGACCCGACCTTGCCCTTCGACATCGCAAGCCAGACCGCGCGGCTCAAGGCTTTCCTCGACGCGCTGGGGATCGAGCGTCCGCATCTCGGCGGCAACAGCATGGGGGGCTGGATCGCGCTGCGCTTCGCGATCGATTATCCCGACCGCCTGCGCACGCTGACCCTGCTCAACAATGCGGGGGTGCTCGGTGCGAACGACAGCGAGCTTCAGCGGCTCGCCGCCGACCGCGACTACAACCCGCTCGTGCTGGCCAATATCGAGGATGCCGACCGGCTGGTCGAGTTCGTCGTTCACAAGCCGGTGCGCGTGCCCGCGCGATTGAAGCCCGCGGTCTATGCCGACGCGCTGCGCTACCGCGACCTGCTCGACACGATCTTCTGGGTCATCGCCGACGAGATGGAGGCGAAACCGCTCAACGATGCACTCGCCGGGGTCACCGTCCCGACGCTGATTATCTGGGGCCGCCACGACAAGTTGATCGATGTCAGCTGCGTCGCGGTGCTCGAGGCCGGAATCGCGGGCAGCCGCAGCCACGTCTTCGACCATGTCGCGCACGTTCCGATGATCGAGGACCCGAAGGCCACCGCCGAGGTCCAGCGCGCCTTCCTGGCGGCGCATCCCTGATCATCCCCGCCCCCGGCGCTCGATCCCGGGCGACGCACAGGTGCCGCTTGCCAACCTTTCCATCCCGCGCCACTCTCGCCCGATAACAGGGAGAGACATATGCGCCTCAAGGTGGGACTGCTCGGCGGCGGCAGTTGGGGGACGACGGTCGCGGCGGTGGTGTCGCGCAACGCGCCGATCATGCTGTGGGCGCGCGACGCCGATACCGTCGCGGCGATCAACGGCGATCACCGCAACCCCAGATACCTGCCCGATATCGGCCTGCCGCCGGCGCTGCATGCGACCGCCGACATGGCCGAAGCGGTGGCCGGGGCCGACGTCCTCGTCGTCGGCGTGCCATCGCACAGCTTTCGCGGCGTGCTCGAAGAGGCGCGGGCGCATCTGCGTCCGTGGGTGCCGGTGATCAGCCTGACCAAGGGCCTCGAACTCGCATCGGGCAAGCGGATGACCGAACTGATCGAGGAAATTCTGCCCGGTCACCCGGTCGGCGTGCTGACCGGTCCCAATCTCGCGCGCGAAATCATGAGCGGGCAGGCGGCGGCAAGCGTATTGTCGATGGAGGACGAGATCGTCGTGCGCGCGCTCCAGCCGCTCTTCCATTCGGGGTTGTTCCGTGTCTACACCAACACCGACCGCCTCGGCTGCGAGTTGGGCGGTGTCCTCAAGAATATCGTCGCGATCGCGGTTGGCATGGGCGACGGGCTGGGGGCGGGCGACAATACGCGTGCCGGGCTGATCACGCGCGGCCTGTCCGAAATCACCCGGCTCGGGGTGGCGATGGGCGGACGACCCGAAACCTTCGCCGGCCTGACCGGGATGGGCGACCTGATCGCGACCTGCACCAGCCCGCTGTCGCGCAACCGCCATGTCGGGGTCGAACTCGGCAAGGGGCGGCACATCGATGCGATCGTTGCCGAGATGCACATGGTTGCCGAAGGCGTGAAAAGCGCCCCGACGGTGATGGCGCTGGCCGATCGCCACGGCATCGACATGCCGATCGCACGCGACGTGTTCGACGTGACGCAAGGCCGGCGCAGCGCGCAGGAGGTGTTCCGCGGCCTGCTGCGCTCCGCCGTCGGCGACGAAGCGCATCCGGGTTAACCTCGGAATCCCTGGCAACGGGGCGTAATTCCGCTGCCAGCCGTGCCGAAGTCCCGACGAGCCGGGAAGATTTTGCCGTTCCGCTTCGTTGTTCCCTTCGACCATCGCGTCACGAAGGAGAAGGACGATGAAAAAATGGACGACGCTCGCGATCCTGATGGCTCTCCCCGCCGGCGCGGCCGCCGGCAGCCTGCGCTACGACCCGCCGCCGGGCTTTGAAACGCCCGAAGTGCGCGCCGAACCGATCGCCGGCCTCTATAACCAATATTGGTATAATTATCAGACCGATATAACCGAGGCCGAAAAGGAGCTCGGCAGCGATCTGAAGCGCGCCAGCGACCGCGAGGATCGCTGGGACGCGTGGGACGAATGGGCGAACGAGATCGTCGACGCCGACAAGGATTATGTGAAGAAAATGCGCAAGAAGGGCTATCGCGCCGGCCGTGTGACGGTCGGCTGACCTTCCCCGGAGCTGTTCCGGGTCGCAAGGGAAGGGCGGATGCTTCGCGGCATTCGCCCTTTTCCGTGGAGGCTTGGAGCAGCCGGCTCAGGCGCGCGCCAGCCGTGTCAGTGCGGTCGCGAGGAAGTCGAGCACGGTTCGCACGCGCGGGACATGGCGCAGGCGTTCGTGGGTCAGCAGCCAGAGGCCGGTGGTGTCCGCATTCCTCGGCGGGATGCAGCGGATCAGGTCGCTGTCGCGGTCGGCGACAAAGGCGGGCAGGACCGATAGCCCCATCCCCGCGCGCACGCCCGACAACAGGCCCGACGCCGTGTCATATTGCATCACCACCGCATCCTCGAGCCCATATTGGCGCAACCAGGCGCGATAGGGTTCCCAAACGTGGCCGCCGCCGCCGATGAAGGGATGCGCGGCGAGGTCCTCGCGGCTGCGCGGGATGCCGTGCAGGTCGGCGTAATCGCGGCTGCTATAGAGCGTCCAGCCATTGTCGGCGATGCGCCGCCCGACAAGGCCGGCGCCCGACGGCTGTTTGCTGCTGCGGATCGCGATATCGGCCGCGCCCGCTGCCAGATCGCGGGTTTCGTCGGACGTGTCGAGGTGGATGTGGATCTCCGGATGCGCGGCGCGCAGGTCGCGCAGGATCGGCGGCAGGATGGTGACGGCAAAGATTTCCATCACCGTCACGCTGACCGTGCCGCCGGTATCGCGCGAGCGCGCGCCCGCGGCTTCGCCGAAGCGGTCGGCGGCCTCGCGTACCGCAAGCGCGTGGCCGAACATCGCCTCTCCCACCGGGGTCAGCGCATAGCCCGCCTGCCGCCGCTCAAACAGCGCGAGGCCGGTCGCCGCCTCGAGCGCCGCGATGCGCCGCGCGACCGTCGTCTGGCTGACGCGCAGCGTCTGTGCCGCCGCAAGCGTGCTGCCGCTTTCGGCTACGGCGAGAAAGGATCTGAGGTCGTTCCAGTCGAACATGGCGTCCCCCGCTTGTGCGCGATAACCGCTGCCGCCGCATTCTGCAATTTCGCAGAATGGTCCGGCAACATCGTTGCTCCCGCCGGCGCGCCCCAACGCCTAATTTGCTCCTGCCGGCTTCCTCCCCTCCTCAACCAGCCGGACGAAGGAGATTTGAGATGCAAAAGCTTCCGATCCTCGCCGCCCTGACCGCGTTAACGCTCGGCCAGCCCGCCCTCGCCCAGGATGCGCCCGCGACCCGGACCGCGGTCGTCGAGCATCGCGATCTCGACCTTTCGACCGACAAGGGCGCGCGCACGCTCGACCGCCGAATCTGGCGCGCGGTCGTCGAAGTCTGCGGCACCGCGCCCGACTACGACCTCGAAGGCAAGAATGACGTTCGCGAATGTCGCCGCGACACCCGCCGCCTCGCCTCAGCCGAGGCCGAACTCGCGATCGCCGAGGCGAAGCAGGGCCAGCCGATCCGGGTGACGACGCGCGCGAAGTGAAGCGAACATCCTCCAGCCAGCCCCTCATTATGGACCGCGCTCAGGAAAATCCGTGTGTCCCCGCGAAGGCGGGGACCCATCTCCAGCCGGCCCAAGGTGGAGCGGTCAGGAGATGGGCTCCCGCCTTCGCGGGAGCACACCGCGCATTTTATCGCTGATGATGACTCGTCACCCTCGCGCGTCGAACGCCGCGCGGGCGCCTTCGACCTCGCACAGATGGGCCTCCGCCCAGTGCCACACCCCGCAAAAGGCTTCGCCGAGGCTGCGGCCGAGGTCGGTCAGCCGATATTCGACCTTGGGCGGGACGACCGCGAACACCTCGCGATGGACGAGCCCGTCGCGCTCCATCGCGCGCAACGTCTGGGTCAGCATCTTCTGGCTGATGCCGGGAACCAGCCGCGCCAGCTCGGTGAAGCGGCAGGTGCCATGATCCTCCAGCTCCTCGAGCACGAGCAGCGTCCATTTGTCGGCAACGCGCCCGATCAGCTCGTTCACCAGCATTTCGACGCGCGGATCGACCGGCGAATGCGGATCGTGCGATAATTTTTCGGCCTGTTGCATCGCGGATTATCCAATTCTCACTTCTGGGTAACTATAGCACTTTTGGGTGCCTTCTTTCCTTTGGAGAGTATAGGCATAAATAGGCGTCCTCCCCAACCCCTGAACGGAGGAACCACCATGAAAACCACCGGCAACACCATCCTCGTCTCCGGCGGCGGCTCGGGCATCGGGCTCGCGCTCGCGCAGCGCTGGCACGACGCGGGCAACGTCGTGATCGTCACCGGCCGCAACGCCGCAAAGCTCGAAGCCGCGGCTGCGGGACGCGAGAATATGCACGCGATGACGCTCGACGTGACCGACCCCGACGCGATCGCCGCCTTTGCCAAGGACATCGTCGCGCGCTTCCCGGCGCTCGACATCCTCGTCAACAACGCCGGGGTGATGATGGTCGAGGCGCTCGGCAGCGAGCGCGACCTGACCGACGCCGAGGCGACGGTGGCCACCAACCTGCTCGGTCCGATCCGGCTGACCGATGCGTTGATCGACCATCTCGCGGCGCAGGACGGTGGCGCGATCGTCAACGTCACCTCGGGGCTCGCATTCGTCCCGCTGCCCAAGGCGCCGACCTATTCGGCGACCAAGGCGGCGCTCCACAGCTATACGCAGGCGCTGCGCGTCCAGCTCGAGGGTCGGGTCGAAGTGATCGAACTCGCGCCGCCCGCGGTGCGTACCGAACTCACCCCGGGGCAATCGACGCGCGAGGGCTATATGCCGCTCGATGCCTTCGCCGACGAGGTGATGGCGCTGTTCGCGGCGCAGCCCACGCCGTCCGAAATCCTGGTGCAGAATGTGCTGCCGCTGCGCAAGGCCGAGGCGGACGGCGTGGTCGCCGAACGGTTGGCATTCTTGAAGGCGCTCTAGCTCGATCCTCCCCGTCGCGCAGCGATGGGGAGGGGGATCATGCGAAGCATGGTGGAGGGGCGGCGAGCGCAGCGAGCGCGCGCGGCCCCTCCACCGCCTTCGGCGGTCCCCCTCCCCATGACCTGCGGTCACGGGGAGGATTTCGGCGGAGATTGCGCAATCCCGCCAACCTCCCTATATGGCCGCCCATCATGCAGATCCCCGGCCATATCGACCCGGTCACGACGGGCACCGTTCCCCTGCGCGGTGGCAATCGCGTCGACCTCGTCGGCCTGACGCGCGAGGGCGTGCGCGCCGCGCTCGAGGACGCCGGGCTCGACGCCAGGGCGGCAAAGCTGCGCGGCAAGCAGATCTGGCACTGGATCTATCATCGCGGCGTCACCGATTTCGACGCGATGACCGACATCGCAAAGACGATGCGCCCCTGGCTCACCGAGCGTTTCATCGTCGGCCGCCCGACGGTGCGCGAGGCGCAGGTGTCGAACGACGGCACGCGCAAATGGCTGCTCGCCGCCGCCGATGGCCAGGAATATGAAATGGTGTTCATCCCCGACGCCGACCGCGGAACGCTCTGTGTGTCGAGCCAGGTCGGTTGCACCCTCAATTGCCGTTTCTGCCACACCGGCACGATGCGGCTCGTGCGCAACCTTTCCGCGGGCGAGATCGTCGGCCAGGTCCTGCTGGCGCGCGACGCGCTCGGCGAGTGGCCAAAGGGCAATATGGCGGGCGGCGAGCAGGAGGACGATGAGGCGGGCCATTACACCGCCGACGGCCGGATGCTCACCAATATCGTGATGATGGGCATGGGCGAGCCGCTGTATAATTTCGACGAGGTCAAGGGCGCGCTCAAGATCGTGATGGACGGCGACGGCCTTGCACTCTCGAAGCGGCGCATCACCCTGTCGACCAGCGGCGTGGTGCCGATGATGGCGCGCGCGGGCGAAGAGATCGGGGTCAACCTCGCGGTTTCGCTCCATGCGGTCAGCAAGGAAATCCGCGACGAGATCGTGCCCTTGAACCGCAAATACGGCATCGAGGAGTTGCTCGAAGCGTGCGCCGCCTATCCCGGCGCGAACAATGCGCGGCGCATCACCTTCGAATATGTGATGCTGAAGGACAAGAACGACAGCGACGCCGACGCGCGCGAGCTCGTCCGGCTGATCAAGCAGTATCGGCTGCCCGCAAAGGTCAACCTGATTCCCTTCAACCCCTGGCCCGGCGCCCCCTATGAATGCTCGTCCCCCGATCGGGTCCGTGCGTTCAGCAACCTGATTTTCGAAGCCGGGATCTCGGCCCCCGTCCGCACCCCGCGCGGGCGCGACATCATGGCCGCCTGCGGCCAGCTCAAGAGCGCCGCGACGAAGCCGACGCGCGCGCAGCTCGATCGCATCGCCGCCGAAAAACAGGCCGCGCTGGGCTGAATCGTCCATCCCGGAATCACGGTTTGCCGCTGAAAAGCGGGCGTAAAAACGCGCGTCCTTTCTGTACCGTGTTGTAAAAATAACACAGATATTAAAATTGTCATATTCTGAATGACATGTTCATTGAAGCGACAGCCGCGAGCGCCATTTAGGGCCCCGGGCCGCGACCCAAAGGGCGTGGTCCTGATGAAGAAAAGGAATGACAAAATGAAAAAGTTCGCAGTTGCAGCCGCTCTCCTCTCGGCCGTCGTTGCCGTCCCCGCCATGGCCGCCGACGGTGGCGAAGCCCGCGCCGAAGTGCGCGGCGGGTATATCACCGGCTCCGGCCTCGACGACGCCACCATCGGTGCCGCCGCCGGCTATGACTTCGACCTCGGCCGGACCGCTTTCGCGGGCGCCGAAGTCGCGGGCGACAAGGTTCTGAAGGACGGCTTCGACGTCCAGTTCTCGGCCGGCGGCCGCGTCGGCGCCAAGGTCGGTGCCGCGGGCAAGGCCTATGTCACCGGCGGTTACACCTTCACCGACATCGACGATCCCTATGTCGGCGCCGGCTATCAGCACAAGCTGGGCCAGAACATGTATGCCAAGGCCGAATATCGCCACCAGTTCATCGGCAACTTCAGCGATTTCGATACCTTCGCGGTCGGTCTGGGCGTCGCTTTCTGATCCCTGCGGACGGAAAGCCACGACAGGAGAGGGGGCGGTCCTGCGGGGCCGCCCCTTTCTTTTGAGATCGCGGGGCCGCCGCCGTGCGACGACGGTGCGAATGCCCGGGCTCGCTGCTCCGAAAGGATCGTTCGCGTCGAAAGGACCCGGCTCAATAGCTGCGCGGCATCCCCAGCACATGCTCGGCGACGTAGGACAGGATCATGTTCGTGCTGATCGGCGCGACTTGGTAGAGGCGCGTCTCGCGGAATTTTCGTTCGATGTCATATTCGGCAGCGAAGCCGAAGCCGCCGTGGGTCTGAATGCATGCCTCGCCCGCGGCCCAGCTTGCTTCGGCGGCAAGCATCTTCGCCATATTCGCCTCGGCGCCGACGTTGCCGCCCGCCTCATATTTGGACAGCCCGTCGTGGACGAGCAATTCGGCGGCGCGCATCTGGGCATAGGCGCGCGCGATCGGGAATTGCACGCCCTGATTCTGGCCGATCGGACGGCCGAACAGCACCCGTTCCTTGGCGTAGCTAGAGGCCTTTTCGATGAACCACTTCGCATCGCCGATGCACTCGGCGGCGATCAGCAGCCGCTCGGCGTTCATCCCCGACAATATATAGCGGAACCCCTTGCCTTCCTCGCCGATCAGGTTCGCGGCGGGGACGCGCATCTGGTCGAAGAAGATTTCGGTCGTCGCATGGTTCATCATCGTGTCGATCGGCCGGATCGTCAGCGTGCCCGCGGCGAGTGCTTCCTTCATGTCGACCAGAAAGACCGACAGCCCTTCGGTGCGGCTCGCCGCGTCCTCGCGCGGCGTGGTGCGCGCGAGCAGGATCATCAGGTCGCTATGTTCGGCGCGGCTGGTCCAGAGTTTCTGGCCGTTGACGACATAATGGTCGCCATCCTTTTTGGCCGTCGTTTTCAGGCTCAGCGTATCGGTCCCGCTCGTCGGTTCGGTAACACCGAAGGCCTGTAGCCTCAGCTCGCCGGTCGCCACCCGGGGCAGATAGCGGGCCTTCTGCTCCTCCGACCCGTGGCGCAGCAGCGTTCCCATCACATACATTTGCGCATGGACCGCACCGCCGTTGCACCCCTGGCGCTGGATCTCCTCGAGGATCGCGGCGGCCGCCGACAGCGGCAGTCCCGCGCCGCCATAGGCTTCGGGGATCAACGCCGCCAGATAGCCGGCCTCGCCAAGCGCGGCGACGAACTCCCACGGATATTCGCGCTGCCGGTCCTTGGCCTGCCAATAGGGACCGGGAAATTGCGCACAGAGCTTCGCCACCTCTGCGCGGATATCGGAATAATCGTGCATCGGCCGCCCCGCTTTCATCGTTCGGATCGGCGCTAGGTCAGCGGCTGCAAAATTTCAATATTGCGAAGCGCCTTTCAAATACATGAAAACTAGCTGAAGAGCGGCAGGCTCCCTTTGTCATCCCCGCGAAAGCGGGGATCCAGGGCTTGCATAGGCTGACCCCAAGCTGGATTCCCGCTTTCGCGGGAATGACGAAAGGAGGGAGGTGCGGTGACCAATCGGCCTGACCCTATGCCCCCACCTCCGCGAGCAGCGCCTTCGCTTCGGCACCCTGCCAGTCGATCGCGCCGATGATGCGCCACACTTCCTTGCCGTCGGCGTCGTAGAGGATGCTCGTCGGCAGGCCGCCAGCCGCGGCGTCGAGCAGGGCGTTGTCGGGATCGATATAGGGCTGGAGCGTCTTCAGTCCCGCCTTTTGGAACCAGGGGTCGACGATCTCGGCGCCTTGCAGATCCTGCGCGATGGGCACGATGGTCAGCGTATCGCGCCGCGCCGCTGCGAGCGTGTCGAGCGTCGGCATTTCGGCGACGCAAGGCGTGCACCAGGTCGCCCACAGGTTGACGAGCAGCGGCTTGCCGCGAAAGGCCGCCAGCGTCACCGGGCCATCGTCGGGACCGCGGAACGTCGCCGTCGGCGCCGCTTCGCCGGCGTGGCTCCGGTCGACCTTGTGCTCGAAGCTTTCGATTCCCCGCGCGCCTTCACCGGCCGAAACATTTGCTTGCCCCGCGCCCGCTTGCTCCGCCTGCTGCTTTTCCCTATCGCAGCCCGCGACCGCCCCCGCGAGCAGCAGGGCGACCAAGGCAAGTTTCGGATCTGGGACGCGGCGAATGACGAATTCTCCCGAAAAGAGCAGCATGTGGGGTGGCCGCTTCGGTGGCGGTCCTGCGGCGATCATGCAAGAAATAAATGCGTCGATCCCCGTCGACAAACGGCTGTGGGAAGAGGACATCGCCGCCAGCCGTGCACACGCCGCGATGCTCGGCGCCCAGGGGATCGTCACGCCTGCGGATGCCGCGGCGATCGATGCGGGGCTTGCACAGATCGCGGACGAATATGCCGCGAACGGGGTGCCCGTCGACCTTGCGCTCGAGGATATCCACATGACGGTGGAATCGCGGCTCAGGGACATCGTCGGCGAGGCTGCCGGGCGCCTGCACACCGCGCGGTCGCGCAACGACCAGGTCGCGACCGATTTCCGCCTCTGGGTCCGTACCGCCGCCGACCGGATCGACGCGGGGCTGAAAGCGCTGCAAGCCGCCCTGCTGGCGCGCGCCGAGGAGCATGCCGACAGCATCATGCCGGGCTTCACCCATTTGCAGGTCGCGCAGCCGGTGACGCTCGGCCACCATTTGCTCGCTTATGTCGCGATGGCGGGCCGCGACCGCTCGCGCTTTCGCGATGCGCGCGCGCGGCTGAACGAATCGCCGCTCGGCGCCGCCGCGCTCGCGGGCACCGGCTTTCCGCTCGATCGCGAGGCGACGGCACGGGCGCTGGGTTTCGACCGGCCGATGGCGAACAGCATCGACGCGGTATCGGATCGCGACTTCGCGCTCGAATTTTGCGCTGCGGCGTCTATCGCGGCGATCCACCTGTCGCGGCTCGCCGAAGAGGTGGTGATCTGGGCCAGCCAGCCGTTCGGCTTCGTAAGCCTGCCCGATGCCTGGTCGACGGGCAGCTCGATCATGCCGCAAAAGCGCAACCCCGACGCCGCCGAACTGGTGCGCGGGCGCGCGGGCATGCTGCTCGGCGCCTTTCAGCGGCTGGCGGTGATCGTGAAGGGATTGCCGCTCACCTATTCCAAGGATCTGCAGGACGACAAGGCGACGGTTTTCGAGGCTTTCGACGCGCTCGCCCTGTCGCTGGCGGCGATGACGGGGATGGTCGAAACGCTGACCTTCCGGACCGACCGGATGCGCGCACTCGCGGCCTCGGGTTTCTCGACCGCGACCGACCTGGCCGACTGGCTGGTGCGCGAAGCGGGCGTGCCGTTCCGCGACGCGCACCACATCGTCGGCGCCTGCGTGAAACGATCCGAAGAGCTCGGCGTTGACCTGTCGGACCTGCCCCCGGCCGAAGCCGCAGCGATCCATGCGGCGGTCACGCCGGCGGCGCTTGCGGCGCTGACCGTCGAGGCATCGGTCGCCAGCCGGATGAGCTATGGCGGCACCGCGCCCGAGCGGGTAAGGCAGGCCATTGCCGCGGCGCGCGCCGCGCTGGAGGATTGAGATGCGAAACCGCCGCCCGGTCGCCGCGACCCTGACGAGCCTCGCGCTGCTCGCGACGCTCGGCGCCTGCGGTCAGCAAGAGGATTTGAAGCCCGTGGCCGGACAGGCACCACCGGTCACCCCGGTCGGTGCGACCCGCCCCCCGACGAACGAGGAGCTGACGACGCCCGACGCGCAGGCCAGGCCCGCGCGCAGCGACGAACTTCTCAAACGCTCGGAACAGCGCGAACCCGACGATTTCGACCTGCCCCCGCCGGGCTGACGATATGACGACCCTTGATTGATCCGTTCGTGTCGAGCGAAGTCGCGACACCCATCGGAGCCGTGCTACGTCGAGAGGCATCTCGATTTCGCTCGATGCGAACGGCGATTCAGGCGGTCATAGATTTCCAAGGATTTCTCCAATGGACCATTTCGACTACCGCGACGGCGTCCTCCACGCCGAAGATATCCCGCTGCCGCGTATTGCAAAGGAAATCGGCACTCCCGTCTATGTCTATTCGCGCGCCACGCTCGAGCGCCATGCGCAGGTGTTTCGCGACGCGCTGAAGGACGTGCCGAAAAAGCACATCGCCTTTGCGATCAAGTGCAATCCCAATCTCGGCGTTCTGCGCGTGCTGGCGCGACAGGGTTATGGCGCCGACGTCGTATCGGGGGGCGAACTTGAACGTGCGCTCGCCGCGGGCATGGCGGCCGCGGACATCGTCTTTTCGGGCGTCGGCAAGACGCGTGCGGAACTCGCCCAGGGGCTCGACCGCGGCATCGGCCAGTTCAATATCGAGCACGAGCCCGAAGGCGTCGCCCTCGCCGAAATCGCGGCGGCAAAGGAAATGACCGCGCAGGCGGTGCTGCGCGTCAATCCGGATGTCGATGCGGGCACCCATGCGAAAATCTCGACCGGCAAGGCCGAAAACAAGTTCGGCGTCGGTATCGACGTGGCGCCCGAAATCTTCGATCGCCTCGCCGGACTTCCCGGCCTTCGGCTGCGCGGTGTCGCGCTGCATATCGGCAGCCAGCTCACCAGCCTCGCGCCGCTCGAAGCGGCGTTCGAGCGCGTCGGCCGCCTCGTCGCCGACCTGCGCGCCGCGGGGCACAGCATCACGCACGTCGACCTCGGCGGCGGGCTGGGCGTCCCCTATCGCCCCGACGACGATCCGCCGTCGCCTGCTGACTATGGTGCAATGGTCGCGCGGGTGACGAAGGACTGGGACGTCACGCTGATGTTCGAGCCCGGCCGCGTCATCGCGGGCAACACCGGCGTGCTGCTGACCGAAGTGCTGTGGGTCAAGCCCGGCGCGACCAATCCCTTCGTCATCGTTGATGCCGCGATGAACGACCTCGCGCGGCCTGCGCTCTATGATGCGTATCACGACTTCGTTGCGGTCGAACCGAGCGGCGAGACGATGACGGCCTCGATCGTCGGCCCGGTGTGCGAAACCGGCGACACCTTCGCGCGCGACCGGCCGATCGATGCGGTGAAGCCGGGCGACCTTGCGGTCTTTCGCACGGCGGGCGCTTATGGCGCGACGATGGCGTCGACGTACAACAGCCGCAGCCTCGTGCCGGAAGTGCTCGTCGACGGCGACCGCTATATCGTCGTCGCCGACCGCATCGCCGCGGGCACGATCATGGCCGCCGAGCGGGTGCCCGACTGGATCAAGTAGCACCTAAACCCCTCCCGCTTGCGGGAGGGGCAGCGAGACTTGGCGGCGTGCCGCCTAGTCGCAGCGGGGTGGGCATCGAATTCCGCGCAAGGCCGATGGACCCCACCCCAACCCCTCCCCTGAAGGGGAGGGGCTTGATATAGGACATGCCATGCACCAGCTTCCCATCTTCCTGAACCTTTCCGGCCGCATCGTCGTGCTGGTCGGGGAGGGGGAGGCGGCCGCGGCCAAGGCGCGGCTGATCGCGCGCGCCGGCGGCCGCATCGTGTCGGCGTGGGAACCCGGCGCGGCCATCGCTTTCGTCGCGCTCGAGGATGAGGGCGCCGCGCAGGCCGCCGCGCAGGGGCTGCGCGCGCGCGGACTGCTCGTCAACGTCGTCGATCGCCCGGCGCTGTGCGATTTCACGACCCCCGCGATCGTCGACCGCGCCCCCGTCACCATCGCGATCGGCACCGGCGGCGCGTCGGCGGGGCTGGCCAAAGCCATCCGCCAGCGCATCGAGGCGCTGCTGCCGGCGCGGCTCGGCGATCTTGCCGCCGCGCTGTCGACGGCGCGCGCGGCGATGAAGGCGCGCTGGCCCGATGCCTCGACCCGCCGCCGGGCGATCGACGCCGCGCTCGATGCCGGCGCGCCGCTCGATCCGCTCGCGCCCGGCGCCGCGGACGGTGTCGACGCATGGCTCGCGGCCCCGGCGGACGACGCGGCGCCGGCGCGTCTCGAAACGATCGGGCTGGCGAGCGACGACCCCGACGACCTGACCCTGCGCGCCGCGCGCCTGCTCGGCCAGGCCGACCATATCTTTCACGCGCCCGCCGTCGCGCCGGCGATCCTCGATCGCGCGCGCGCCGATGCGGTGCGCCACCCCGCCGCCGCGCCGCCCGCCGCGCCGCCGCCGGGCCTGTCGCTGTGGCTCTCCACATTACGATAAGTTCATTATCGCGGGTCCGATCGATTCCTTAAGCCATCCCGGGCGGCAGCATCCGCCGCGCCGAAACAGGAGGGATAGTATGGAATTGCCATCGATCGACATCGCCGCGCTGCCGGTGCTCGACACGGCGGTCGGGCTGTTCGGCTCGTTCGCGACCGAAATGGCGACGTCGAAGCCCGGGGTGTTCGAAGTTACCGTCACCGTCGTCCTCGTCATCTACGATTGATCGCCCGCGCGGGCGGTCCGCCGCCGCCCGCGCGCCGACTGGCTGCTCCATGCCCTCGCGCCACGATCATTATCCGCGCGCCGACGCCGGGCGCCGCCGGGCGATGCGCGCCGCCGCAAGCCGGCTTGCCGACGAATGGGCGGCGGCCGACAGCGCCCCGGACGGCCTGCTCGCCGCGATGCGCGCCGCGTCGGCGCTTGCCCCCGCCGATGCGGTCGCCGCGCTCGCGCCGTGGCAGGACGACCCCCGCTGGCTCGCCGCGCGCCTGTCCCGGGCGCTTGCGCTGCTGTGCGCCGACCCGTTCGCGCGTCCGCCGCTGCGTCCCGTCGGCGGCGGCGCGCTCGGCGGGCTGTTGCTGGCCGAAGCGGGCGCGATCCGCCTGACCCTGCTCGTCGGTCCGCGGGAGGCGCGGGGGCAGGGGACGGCCGCGCTCTTCGCCCCCGGCTGTACGCGCACCCGCATCCTCGCAGGCGGCGGCGCCGACATCGCCTTCCACCGCGCAGGCGTCTCCGCCGGCGAAGAAGGCGGCGCGTTCACTGCGGCCGGTGCCGCCCGGTGCGAAACCGTCCCGCCGCGCCCGCTGCGCACGGGCGAAGCCTTTGTCCTCGACGGCGCGCGCCGTGCCTTCACCCTCTCCGGGGGCGACGGCGACATCCTGATGCTCGAGCTTGCGGTACAGCCGCCCGCGCCGCTGCCGACGCGCGCCTACGACATCGCCAGCGGCCGCCTGACCCATGTCTCGGCCTCGCGCCGCGACAGCAGCTTTCGGGGCATGGCGCTCACCCTGCTGCGCACGATGCGCCGCACCGATGCCGCGCCGCTGTTCGCCGCGGAAGCCACGACCGGGGATTTCGCCGCGCGCTGGCACGCCGCGCGCGAGCTGGCCGCGCTCGACCCCGCCGCCGCGCATCCCGTCCTTGCCCGGATGGCCGCCGCCGACCCGCATCCCGAGGTCCGCCAGGCGGCCGCCGCGGCGCTGGCGCTCTACCCCACCCCTCCTCTCCAGAGGAGGGGCAGCGAGACTCGCCAGCTTGCTGGCTAGTCGCAGCGGGGTGGTTGCCGCGGCCTTGCGCAAAGCCGCCTGCACTACCCCAGACCCCGCACCCGAAAGCGGCGGCACTCAGGAAGGACCCCCATGCCCCAGACCATCGACCCGTCCGCCGGCCCCGAACTCGACCTCGAAACCGTCGCCGCGCGCCTCGACGAAAGCGGCGTCGATCTCGAATGCGAAGCCAGCCTCGCGCGCTGCGCCGACCTCCTCGCCGGGCTCGCGCGCAACCGGCATTTCCTCGCCAACCGCATCATCGCCGAGCTCAAGGCCAGCTACCGCGACCAGCTCGCCGCCAACCGCTACTCGGCGCAGGTCTTCCTTCTCCACCGCAGCCGCCGCGGCTTCTTCCTCCGCGCCAACCTCTGGCCCGCCGCAACCGACGCCGCCTATGCGGCCAGCGGCCCCGCGGCCTTCGCCTATGGCCTGCCGCACGACCATAATTTCAGCTTCCTGACCGCCGGCTATTGGGGGCCGGGCTATATCAGCGACTATTACACCTATGATCCCGAAGCCGTCGACGGCCGCCTGGACGAGCCGCTCGCCCTCGAATTCGTCGAGCGCAGCGCCCTCGCCGAAGGCACGATGCTCCTCTACCGCGCCCACCGCGACATCCACAGCCAGCGTCCGCCCGAACGCCTGTCGATCAGCCTCAACATCATGGACGAGGGCGAGCATGTCCCCTGGCGCGACCAATATATCGTCGACCTCGAACGCCGCACGATCGCAAAGCGCCCCACCATCACCCCCGCCGAAATGCTGCTGCGCTGCGCAGTCCACCTGACCGAAGAGGGCCAGGACCTCGCCGACCATTTCGCAAGGGCGCACCCGGTGCCAAGGGTAAGAGCGAACGCAATCGCCGCCCTTGCGGCCGTGGCAGAGGGCGAGGGCAGGGCGGCGGTACTCGAACGCGGACTGCGCGATACCGACGCGCGGGTGCGCGACGATTGCCGGCGGTGGTTGGGGCGATAGTCCCCCCTCCCGCTTGCGGGAGGGGTCAGGGGAGGGCGTGTTGCCGTTCAATCCAGCGGCAATTCGATCTCGCGCATGATCCGATCGGTTTCGATCAGGATTTTGACGATCTTCTGATAATGGCCGATCTCATCCCACGACAGCGCTCGTCCCCGCCGGTCTTTCAGCCATTTCTGCGCCGGCTGATAGCCGCCGATATGGAAGTTCCACGCGATCTCGGGCACGTCTTCGAAATACTGGTCCTTGTTAATGAACACCCGGCCCAATACCCCGTTCGTGTCGAGCGAAGTCGACCCACCCGCGTCATCCCGGACCCGATCCGGAGTCCCGCTCTTCTCCCACTTCGGAAAGCCGCTCGCCACCCCATCGTCGCCGTCGCCGTCATAACGATAGGGCGCCTCGCCGATCGCTGCCGCTTCCATCAGGTGCAACCGTCGCAGCGCCTCGCCCTTCTCGCTGACATGGCGAAATACCTCGGGCGACTTGGGATAAGGAATGCGCGGAAAATCGATCTTCAGAAACTCGGCATAGGTCTCGCGATAGTTGGGCGCATGCAGCACGCCATAGATATAGTCGAAAACCTTGACCTCGCTCGGGCGGGCATCGCCGGTGGCGGCGCGGAAGTCGTCATCGGGGTCGGCTTGGTCGGCGGGGTCGATGTCGGCGGCCGAGCAGATAGCGGTGTAGAGGTTGAGGTCGAGGTTGGTTCGGACGGTCCGATCAAGCATCCCTTCTTCCGGGTAGAGATATAGCGGTGCGAAATAGCCTCGCTCCTTGGACCGGTTCGACACGAAACTGTCGTCGCCGATCAGGTTGGTGATGAACGCATTAGCCCAGTTGGTGCCTACACCCTGTCGACAAACTGCCATCGCCATGTTTGGTTGGCAGAGTTGTCGCATGACACCTTCTCGCCACCGCCAAAGCACGCGATTGTCGAAATATGTCCAGCGAGTATCGAACGGACGATATGCGATCGGCAGCACCCGTGCCGCGTCGAACACAAGTTGCGTCCGGCTTTCTATGACCCAATCCGCGTAATTCTTTCCTAATCCGAAGCGCGTCTTGATCTCGGTCGCGCTACGTTCAGGGTTCAGGAGATAGTCGATGTTTGATTGTACCTCGCGGGACGTTTCAGCGATTGCGAAACCGTCACCCATCGATACGATGCCGGTGACGTTGACTGACATAAGATCGACGACGGAAAACCCCGCTGCGTACTGGTCTTCATTCTCATAGCTGCGATTGACGAAGACAAATTGTGGTTCTTTCGGCGGGATCGGCGTCGGCGTCAGATCGGCCAGATGACCAGACCACAACGCGTCGGTCTTAGATGCTCGCGATCCCCACCGTTCGCCGTACTGGACGGCGGCTAGGGCAGGTTTTCCTTTCGGCACCCCGTGCTTGACGGCGATAATGATCGCCACGCCCTGCATGATATCGAATACATTTTTGTCCGGGCTGCCGTCAGGTCCCGTGCGTTGTTTTTTGGCGTTGCCGTGAAGGTCGAGCACCCAGATCTTGTCGAAACTGGTCAGCAGGTGCCAGCGCATTCCGCGAAAGGTGGGGTTGTCAAGATAGCCGTGATTAGTGATGAAGCCGAGAATACCGCCGGACGGATTTTGGGCTATCGTGTGTTCGGCCATCCGGATGAACTTGACGTAATCGTCGTGCAGCCAATGCTTGCGCTCGCCGAAATGCTCTCCAGCGACATATTTATAGTCGTCGATCAAGCTGGTGATCCATTCGCCCATATTTTGCGAAACGCCCGAATAAGGCGGATTCCCAATCACGCACATGATCGGCGTTTGGCGCTTCACCTCGCTCGCCCCGCGCGCTTCCTCGGCGAGCGGCGCGAAGAACAGGTCGCGCACTTCGCGTTCGGCGGGTTCCAGTGCATTGGTCAGCCACACCGACAGGCGCGGCGGGTTGGCGCTCGGCTTGTAACCCGTCTGCTCTAACTGCATGTCCAGCTTCATGTGGCACATGGCGTAACTCGCCATCAGCAACTCGAAGCCGTGCAGGCGCGGCAGCAGATCCTGCTCGACATAGCCCGACCATTTGCCCGGCGCGCGCGCCTTCACCCGGTCCGAAATCAGTTGCACCGCCTTCGCCAGAAAGGTCCCCGTCCCCGTCGCCGGGTCCAGAATCTGGACCTTGTGGACCTCCTTCTTGATCGTGACCGCCTTGCCCGTCCTGGGGTCGTTGCTGCCCGTGTCCCAATCGACCGTCACCTTGCTGGTGTCGGCCAGTCCGTCGGCCAGCCCGAATTCGCTTTTCAACACGTCATCGACCGCGCGGACAATGAAATCGACCACCGGTTCGGGCGTGTACCATACGCCCCGGCTCTTGCGCTTCTTGGGGTTATAGGCCGCCAGAAAGTCTTCGTAGAAATGGATGAAGGGGTCGTTGCGCGCGGTGAACTGGCCATATTTCTCGAACAGCGAATGCGGGTCGCTCGCGCGCATCACCGCGACCAGATCGTCCACGATATAGGTCAGGCGCTTGGGCAGCGCGGGGCCGGCGATATATTCGAACAGGCCTTTCAGGAACGGATTGGACGCGGGCAGGTCGTCCATCGCTTCCTGCCGGCTGAACGTGTCCAGATCATCGTCGTGGAATCGCGCCGCGAACATGCCATAAGTGATGGTTTCGGCATAAATGTCGGCAAATTCGTCCGGGGTCAGATTGGGCAGCAGGTTCGCCTTGAAGCTCTTATACTGTCCCTCCAGCCCCTTGCGCGCCTCGGCTTCGTCGGCCAGCGCGATCCCGATCTCGTCCTTGATGATCGCCGCTTTCGCCGCCATCATTTCTGCCAGCTTCGCTGCCGACCGGATGCTGATCGGCTTCACTTCGGCGAACAGGCGCAATTGCCGTTCCAGTTCCTCGAACCGTTCGGGCAGGGGGTGCAGTTCCGTCAGGAAATCGGCGATCGAGACGAAATGGACCTGTGCGCCGTCGCGAATGAATTCGAAATCGACGCCGTTGGTATAGATCAGGTTGGGATAGGCCTTTTCATAGCGCTTGCGCTGTTCGATCGAATAACCCTTCAGCTTGATGACATCCTTGTCGATGTCCTTGGCCTCGGCCCAGCCGAACGGCACGCCGTCGCGTTCGAACAGGAAGTCCACCATGCCCGCATCGCCGCGCTTTGGTTCGTTGACCACCGTGATGGCCGGGTCGATGCTCTGAAACAGGCGGAACAGCGCGGGGCGATAGCTGTGCTCGGTCGCGTGCCCGCTCTCGAACTGCGCGCGCACCTCGTCCAGATAAGCCGCAATATCCATTCGTCTTTTCGCCCCCGATGCGTCGCGCTTGCGTCAGCCCACAGTGGCGACCATCGCGAACCGGGGCAAGCCCCTCCGCGCGCGCCGCGTCCCCACGCGAAAAACCTCTGTCCTACACGCCCCCGGCCGTGGCATCCTTTCGGCTCGCTCGCTGATTCGCCGGAAACCGCCGGCTTTTCAGGGCGGCGGACCCGCCAGGGAAAGGACGCGCACAAGGCTGACCTTTACTGAACTTTGGACGAAATCGCCTCGCGCGGGCCGCGGCATCCACTCCTTGCTGACAGCCGCGCTTTCGCCTGCTAACGGCGCGCGATGACGACTCCTCTCTCGCATATCCGCAATTTCAGCATTATCGCCCATATCGATCATGGGAAATCGACGCTGGCCGACCGGCTGATCCAGTTCACCGGCGGGCTGACCGAGCGCGAGATGTCGGCACAAGTCCTTGATAATATGGACATCGAGAAAGAGCGCGGGATCACGATCAAGGCGCAGACGGTGCGCCTGTCCTATACCGCGAAGGACGGCGAGACCTATCAGCTCAACCTGATGGACACCCCCGGCCACGTCGACTTCGCCTATGAAGTGTCGCGGTCATTGGCCGCGTGCGAGGGCGCGCTGCTCGTCGTCGACGCGGCGCAGGGGGTCGAGGCACAGACGCTCGCCAACGTCTATCAGTCGATTGAGCACGACCACGAGATCGTCCCCGTCATCAACAAGATCGACCTGCCCGCAGCCGACGTCGACAAGGTGAAGGCCGAGATCGAGGATATCATCGGCTTGCCAGCCGACGACGCGGTGCTGACCAGCGCCAAGTCGGGGATCGGCATCGAGGAGACGCTGGAGGCCATCGTCGCCAAGATCCCGCCGCCAAAGGGCGACGCCGCGGCGCCGCTGGTCGCGATGCTCGTCGACAGCTGGTACGACCCCTATCTGGGCGTCGTCATCCTCGTCCGCGTGATGGACGGGACCCTGAAAAAGGGGCAGCAGATCAAGTTCATGCAGGCGGGGACCACCCACCTGATCGACCGCGTCGGCTGTTTCACGCCCAAGCGCACCGACCTCACCGAAATCGGCCCGGGCGAGATCGGCTTCATCACCGCGCAGATCAAGGACGTCGCGCAGGCGCGCGTCGGCGATACGGTGACCGACGCGAAAAAGCCCGCCGCGGCGCCGCTGTCGGGGTTCAAGGAAGCCCAGCCCGTCGTCTTCTGCGGCCTGTTCCCGACCGACGCCAACGACTTCGAGAAGCTGCGCGAGAGCATCCACAAGCTGCGCCTCAACGACGCGTCGTTCAGCTTCGAGATGGAGACGAGCGCCGCGCTGGGCTTCGGCTTTCGCTGCGGCTTCCTGGGCCTCCTCCACCTCGAGATCATCCAGGAGCGGCTGACCCGCGAATATGACCTCGACCTGATCACCACCGCGCCGTCGGTGGTCTACAAGCTGAAGCTCGCGCGGTCGAAGGAGGGCGGCCCGACCGAGATGGAGCTGCACAACCCCGCCGACATGCCCGACCCGAACCGCATCGAGGAGATCGAGGAGCCGTGGATCGAGGCGGTGATCTATGTCCCCGACGATTATCTGGGGCCGATCCTGAAGCTGTGCCAGGACCGCCGCGGCATCCAGAAGAACCTGACGTACGTGGGCGGCCGCGCGCAGATCACCTATGAACTGCCGCTCAACGAGGTGGTGTTCGATTTCTATGACCGGCTGAAGAGCATCAGCCGCGGTTATGCCAGTTTCGACTATCACCAGATCGGCCACCGCCCCGGCGACCTCGTCAAGATGAGCATCCTCGTCAACAACGAGCCGGTCGACGCGCTCTCCATGATCGTCCACCGCGCGAGCGCCGAGGCTCGCGGCCGTGGCATGTGCGAGCGGCTGAAGGACCTGATCCCGCGCCACATGTTCAAGATCCCGATCCAGGCCGCGATCGGCGGGAAAGTGATCGCCCGCGAAACCATCGCCGCGCTGCGCAAGGACGTGACCGCCAAATGCTACGGCGGCGACGCGACCCGCAAGAAGAAGCTGCTGGAAAAGCAGAAAGAAGGCAAAAAGCGGATGCGCGAATATGGCAACGTCAACATCCCGCAGGAGGCGTTCATCGCGGCGCTGCGGATGGGGGATGATGCTTAGTAACCAGCGGCCCATCTCTTGCGGAATGGATGCTTCGCGCTTGGTTTGTTAAGGCCTATATAGAGAACCAAATAGGATTTCTGTGGGAACGCGGAAATTGTGGCGGCGCGGTTTTTGGGCGCATTTGCGCGGCCTGATGCGCGGGTGCTGCGACGAAGCGAGGCTTTGCGGCGTCGAAACGAGCAATGTGATGTTGTAACATCTGCATGAAAGGCGTAGCGGGACCCTCGCCGGTCGCGCTGCGGCGGCGGGCGCATACTATTTTATATCATAACATATTAGGGGAAGCATTCATGCGGATGATCCTTCTGCGGGCCGGCTGCGCGATGATCGCGATGACGGGCGCTGCCACTCTCTCCCACGCCCAGGACGCCACCGCTGCCGACCAGGACGACAGCTATCACACCGAGCCGAGCCGCGACATCGTGGTGACCGGCGTACTGCCGACCGCACGGCAGGACATGCTGTCGGGGGTCGCGGTGCTCGAAGGCGCCGACCTGACGCAGAAGCTGCGCCCCTCGATCGGCGAGACGCTGGCGCGCACGCCGGGCGTGTCGGCCACCTCGTTCGGCCCGAGCGCTTCGCGCCCGGTGCTGCGCGGCCTGCAGGGCGAGCGCGTCCGCGTGCTCACCGACGGCATAGGCTCGATCGACGTGTCGAATACGTCGGCCGACCATGCGACCGTGGTCAACCCGTTGCTTGCCGACCGTATCGAGGTGCTGCGCGGACCGCAGTCGCTGCTCTATGGTTCGTCGGCGATCGGCGGTGTCGTCAACGTGCTCGACAAGCGCATCCCGACCGAGGTGCCCGACGAGCCGGTGCATGTCGGCGCGATCGCGACCTATGGCACCGCGGCGAAGGAACGCTCGGTCGCGGGCGCGGTCGACGTGCCGCTGACCGATCATCTCGTCGTCCACGCCGACGGCAGCTATATGAAGTCCGACGACATGCGGATCGGCGGCTATGCGCTGACCCCCGAGCTGCGCGCGCAGGCGCTCGAATCGGCCGGATTGCCGGTCGATCCCGACGAGGAAGAGCCGGTCGACTTCGCCGCCAATGCCGCGGTGCGCGGCAAGCTGCCCAACAGCGCCGCGAAGACGTGGACCGCGGGCGCCGGCATTGCCTATATCGGCGAGGGCGGCAGCCTGGGCATTGCCTACAGCCATTACGACAGCCTTTATGGCGTGCCGATCCGCTTTGCGACCGAACCGGGCCAGGAGCAGGAAGGCCCGCGGCTCAGCCTGGCACAGGACCGCATCGACGCGCGCGCCGAGGTCGATGCGAACGGCGGCCTGATCGACAAGATCAAGCTGCGCTACGGCTATGCCGACTATCAGCATTCGGAGCTGGAGGAAGACGGCGCGGTCGGCACGACCTTTTACAACAAGGGCATGGAGGGCCGGCTGGAGCTGACGCAGGCAAAGCGCGGCGTGTGGTCGGGCGCGACCGGCGCGCAATTCTATACCCGCGACTTCAATGTCGTGGGCGAGGAAGCCTTCCTGCCCAAGAACAGCACCGGGCAATGGGGCCTGTTCACGTTGCAGCAGCTCGATCTCGATCGGCTGAAGGTCGAAGCGGGCGCCCGGTTCGAGCATACGAGCCTGAGCGCCAAGCCGACGCCCGACCAGCCGCAATTCTTTGCCGGCGACCGCAGCTTAAACTCCTTCTCGGGCTCGCTCGGCGCCTCCTATCGCCTTGCCGGCGACTGGCGTTTCGGCGTCAACGTGTCGCGGACCGAGCGAACCCCCGCGGCCGAGGAACTGTTCGCCAACGGTCCGCACGCGGGAACCGAAGCGTTCGAGATCGGCAATCCCGACTTCAAGCTCGAAAAGGCGTGGAGCGTCGAGGGCGTGCTGCGCGGGCAGGGGACGGGATATACGTTCGAAGCCTCCGCCTATCACACCTGGTTCTCGAACTTCATCTACGACGATCTGACCGGCGAAATCGAGGACGGGCTTCCCGTCTATCAGTTCAGCCAGGCCGATGCGCGCTATTACGGGTTCGAGGTGCAGGGATCGCTGACCCTCGCGAAGCTCGGCGACGCGGAGATCGTCGCCGACGGGCTCGCCGATTATACCCATGCGCGGATCGTCGGCATCGGCGCCGCGCCGCGCATCCCGCCGCTGCGCCTGCTCGGCGGGCTCGCGGTCAATTCGACCAAGATCGACGTGCGCGGCGAGGTGGAGTGGGTCGACGACCAGGATCGCATCTCGACCTTCGAAACCCCGACGAAGGGCTATACGATGGTCAATGCCGAGATCAATTTCCGGCCGTGGGGCACCGACCGCCCGCTGAGCTTCGCGCTGTCGGCGAACAATATCTTCGACGTCGATGCGCGGCGCCATGCGAGCTTCCTGAAGGATTATGCGCCGCTCGCCGGGCGCGACATCCGCCTGACCGCGCGGGTGAACTTCTAGCAGCGCGCGAAAAGGGCGCGCGGGAGCGGAGTCGTTCGGCGGCACCGCTCCCGCCGGCCAGGCCGCAACCGCCTTCGCGGCAAAGGTAAAATTGCGCCGTCCCAACAACTTCTGACAACAATTGTCCTGTTTCGGTCCATCTTCGACATTGACGCTGGCGCAAAGCCTCGCGAAAATATGAGCAGGGTCGTGGGATGGGGGAGTCGCTGCTCCGCCGTCGCTACGTCTCGCTGGCGGGTCGCAGGGGGGACGGATGCCGGATCGCGGCATATGGCGTTTTGGAGCGTTCGAATATGACGAAGCGGCGGGGGTCGCCCGCGTCGCTGGGACGCCGGTCGACCTCGACCGCAGCGCGCTTTCGATCCTGTTGCTGCTTATCGCGAAGACCGGCGAGGCCGTCGACAAGGACCGGCTGCTCGAAGCCGGGTGGCCCGGCCGCATCGTTCACGAAAATTCGCTCGCCAAGGCGATCGCGCGGTTGCGTCAGGCGCTGGGCGAGGACGGCAAGCGGATCGAGGCGATCTATGGCGTCGGCTATCGCCTGAATGCCGACGCGGGCATCGGCGCGGCGGTCCCGGTCGCGGCGGATGCCGCCGAACGCGATGCGGGACGGCGGCGCTGGCTTATGCCCGGCGTCATCCTGCTTTTGCTGTTCGCGCTGGCGGCGACGGGCGCGTTGCTGTGGGACCGCCAGGGCGGCAGCGCCGCGGCGCGGGAGGACGCGCTCAAGATCGGCGAACCGGCGGACGTCACCGGGCGGATCCTGTGGGTCGACGACCATCCCGAAAACAATGTCGAGGAGCGGCGCTTTTTCGTCGCGCACAAGGTCGCGGTCTATGACGTGACCTCGAGCGCCGACGCGCTGAAGCTCCTCGCCATGTATAAATATGATGCCGTGATATCCGACATGGGGCGAGGCGGCGAGCCGCTGGCGGGAATCGAGCTCGTCAAGGCGATGCGCGCACGCGGCGACGTGACGCCCTTCTATCTCTATACGATCCTGACGTCGACGGCGCAGCGCGACCTGCTCGCGCAGAATGGCGGACAGGGGGTCGCGGTCACGCCCGAGGGGCTTTATGCCTTCATCCTGCCCGACCTGGCGCAGGACGCTGGCGGAGCCGTGCCATAGACGCGCGGCGCGCCTTGCGGTAGCGCCGGGGCATGGGGGAGGCGGGAACCGAAAGCGGCCGGTGGCGGTTCGGCGGCGTCGATTTCGACGCGGCTACGGGTGATCTGACCGTCGAGGGACAGCGCGTCGAGCTCGACCGGCCATGTGCCGCGCTGCTCGCCACCCTGCTCGCGCGGGCGGGCCAGCCGATCGGTCGCGACGACCTGCTCGCCGCGGGCTGGGCCGGACGGATCGTTCACGAAAATTCGCTGACCAAGGCGATCGGTCGTTTGCGGCTGGCGCTCGGCCCTGAAGGGCAGCGGATCGAATCCGTCTATGGCAGCGGTTATCGGCTGACCGGCGCGGTCGAACCGCTGCGGCGCCGTGGCCCGGTGCGGTGGCGGCGCCGGCTGTTCGGCGACCGCCGGCGGATTGCGACTACCGCTGGCATGGCGGCGCTCGCCGCGAGCGTCGTGATGACGGTCGCGGCGGTGCTGGCGGCGCACGCGGCACGGACGCGTGCCGATGAGGAGGTTCGCGAGAGCGAGGCGCTGGTCGCCTTCCTGTCGTCTGACCTGCTGGCCCCTGCCGACGGTGCCACGCTGGCCGAGCGGGACATCTCGCTGCATCGTGCGGTCGAACGCGCCGCGGCGACGATGAACACGCGCCTGCGCGACGACCCGGCGACGCGCGTGACCGTCCATCGCATGATTGCCAACGCCTATGCCGGCTGGGGTGACCATGAAAAGGCGGTGCTCCATCTCGACCGCGCGCGGACGCTGGCGGCGCAGCTCCATGGCGACGACGACGCCAAGACGTTGCCGATCGACATCGCGCTTTGCAATGCCCTGCGCCGCGCGGGCGACACGCGGCTTGCCGAACCGACGTGCGCCCATGCCGAGCGTACCGCGCAACATGGAAATATGCGGCAGCGCGCGACCGCAAGGCTGGCGCGGGCGAAGCTGCTCTATGATATCGGAGACTATGGCCGCAGCGCGACCTTGCTCGACGCGGTCGCGGCGGACGACGCCGTGCTGACGGCGGGTGAACGCGTCGACGTCCAATGGTTCTCCGCGCTCGTCGACGCGAAACTTGCTCATTTCGGGGCAGCCGATGCGTCGTTTCGACGGACGCTCGCAATGCGCGAAGCCCTGAACGGCGTGCGCCACCCGCTGACGGCCCGGGCGCATGATGATTATGGCCTCTATCTGGTATCGATCGGCGAATATGCCGCCGGCGAGCGTCAGTTCAACGCGGCGCAGGCTGTTTTTGCCGGGGGATCTGGCGCCGCACCGGCCGACGTGCAGGCATACGGAATGGCGCTTGCCGACCTGTCGCGCGGCGAGCCGGCGCCGGCGCGTGACCGGTTGCGCCGCCTGCTGCCACGCTATCGCGCCGCGTTCGGAGCCGACCATCTGCACACGCTCGAGGTCGCCAGCGATCTGGCGCTTGCGGAGGCGCAGGCGGGCGATACGCAGCGGGCGACGACATTGCTGCGCGATGCGCGCGCGACGGGCGCCCGCGTTCTGTATGGGCGCGACGGGCGCGCGGTGCGGTTCCACATGCGCTGGGCACGCACCCTTGCTGCGCTCGGCAACCCCGGCGAAGCCGACCGCGAAAGGAAGCGGGCCGAAGTCGCCATGAACCGCAGCGGCCTTGCCGGCGGACATCCGTGGCGGGCGCGGCTGCATTGCCTGGCGGCGCGGATCGCCCTGGCGCGCGGCGATAGGGCGGAGAGCCGCCGCAGCGGGGTAGCGTGCCTGGCGGCGCTCCGCGCTGTCGAAGACCTGCCGCGCACCTATCCCGCGCTTGCAGACGCGCGCGCCATGGCGCGGGATGCGCCGGCGCCTTGACCGTAGCCGGCGCGCGGCCGGATCGATCCGAAAAATAGTCCGGCCTGCATCGCCCGAAGCTGGTCCCCCGCAGGGAGATTGTCGCGCTCCGCAAAGACATGAACGATGCCCGCGTCTTGCGCGGCGTCCAGCCAGCGCGACCAGTCGAAACCGGTATCGAAATCGCTCGACGCAGGGAGGTCGAGTCGGGTTCGCGGCACGAACGGACGCTGCCATTGTTTAAGATGCGCGGCGCGGAAGCGGCCGGGATGATCGGCCAGGAGGGCGAATGGATCGGCGCCGGCGAGCATCACATGGCCCACGTCGAGTTCGAAATGCACTTTCGCCGGGTCGCTATGCGCCAGCAGCAGGGCGAACGGTGTCGTCCCGTCGTCCAGGGTGGCAAATTCGATGTTGTGGTTGTGATAGCCGACCGCGAGGCCGTGCGTTGCGGCGCGATCGGCGACGATGTTGAGCCGCTCCGCATTCCAGCGCCAATCGTCGGTGGAGAGCGAGCGTGCGAAGAGGGCCGCCGCGCGCTGCTCCGCTGGTAGATCTTTGGCTTGGGGAAAGCCCGGTACGGGGGCGAACAGGTGGGTGAGGCCGAAGGCGGAGGCCTCGTCCAGAAGTCTCGGCAATTCGTCATCATTGGCTAGCAGGATCGGTAGATGGGCGCAGCGGCAGGTCAGGCCGGTGTCGGCAAGCAGTTTGGCGAAGGCCGCGCGGTCGGTGTGCGGCCAACCGGCCAATTCGACCGACGTGAAGCCCGCCCGGGCGATTGCGTTCAAGGTGGCGGCGGGATCGCTGGCCAGAATATCCTTCACCATCCAGAGCTGGATGCCGAAACCGGTGCGCTCTCGCCTCGAGGGGATAGCTGCCGCCGACGGAAGCATCGTTGCCGCCAGGGCTGCCAGCAACAGCCGGCGCCGCTCCCATGACGTATTGGCCATCGTTCCTCCCTCCTGCCCTTGTTCCCGCAGCGTCGCGGCTCTATCCCATCGATTATAGCGGACGGCCGGAGAAAGGGCGATGGCGACCAAGGCGGCTCCACCGCTCGGCGGTATCGAAGTGCACAGCGTCCTGAACGACGGTACCGCCGTGTGCCTGCGCGCGATCTCGCGCGACGACGAGCCGCTGCTCCGCGCCGGCATCGCGACCCTGTCGGCGGAATCGCGCTATCTGCGCTTTTTCTCTCCCGCCCCGATGCCGCCCGACCATGTCGTGGAGCGGCTCGTCGACGTCGACGGGCACGATCATATCGCTTGGGGTGCGATCTGCACCGAATGCGAAGGCCGGCCGGCGATCGGGGCGGTCCATGCGGTGCGGCACCGCGCCGACGGTCCCATCGGCGAATATTCGGTCGCGGTGGTCGATGCCTTTCACGGGCAGGGCCTGGCGCGGATGATGTCCGCCGCGCTGCTGATCCAGTGCCGAGCCGAGGGGATCGCCGAACTCGATGTGCATATCCTGTCAGAGAACAGGGCCGCGGTACGATTGGTACGCGCGCTTGCGGCGCGCTGGGCTCGGGAATCGGCGGGGGTCGCCGAATATCGGCTCGACGTTGCGGCAGGTGTCGAGGCGCTGCGCTGCGACCGGGCGGCGCGCGGGGTGCAGGACGTCTTCCGGACCCTCGACGCCGGCGCGTAGAAGCACGAAAAAGGGCGCCGGGGACTGGCCACCGACGCCCATTTGTTCGTATCGGAGAGGAAAGGCTTATTGCTTGGTCTGGGTGTCGCCCATACCGCTCTCGGACGGGGCGATTTCGCCATTATCGTCCATCTGGTTGGCTTTTTCCTCGCCCATTTCTTCGACCTTGTCAGCCTTCTCTTCCATCGCGTCCTGCGCCGGGCCTTCGGGCATGGCGTCAGCCTGAGCGTCGATAGCGTCGGCTTGGGCTTCGGCCTGATCCTCGACCTGGTCGGCTTGCGGGCTCTGGCAGGCGCCCAGCGCGAGCGCCGAAGCGGCGGAAAGGGTAATGATAATCTTGCGCATTTGAGTGTCTCCCTTGATTACTCCCGGCCTTAACGCGGGGTGAACCCGGGGGTTGCAACAAAATCGTCAAATTGCTGGATAGGCTAGATTATTTCTGTGGCCTGGTGTCCGGCTTCGCGCGCCGGGGAAAAAAGAAGGCGCCGAAGCGCCCTCTTTCGAAGATATGTTGAGCGATGCTCAGAAACGCTGCTGGCGCTCATAGAGATCGCGATAGTGCTGGATACGCGTGACGCGCAGGCCCGGCATACCGCTGCGATCGATCGATCGCTGCCAACTCGCGAACTCCTCGAGGCTGAGGCCATAGCGTTCGCAGGCTTCGTCCACCGTGAGCAGGCCGCCGTTGACCGCGGCAACCACCTCGGCCTTGCGGCGCACGACCCAGCGCGTGGTGGTGGGCGGCGGCAGCGAATCGAGCGTCAGCGGCTCGCCGAGTGGCCCGATGACCTGGGCGGGGCGGATTTTCTGGTTCTCGATCATAGTCATTCCATATAGTCTTCGACGGGGGGGATCGGTTCGACCGACAGCCGCTGGTCTATATGAGAGGGGTTCAACATCGGCTGAAACCCTCTGGTAAACGGGCTGTTCATGGTTTCGGACAGACCGGTTTCCCGATCGGACAGATCGAAGAAGCGGGCCGGCCCCGGGTCGACGGAACGGGCCCCACCCGCATTTCCGCTCAGCATTTCGCATAGTGCGTTAACGCTTGCCGCGTGCGAATCGCGATGCGCCCGTGCGCGCAACAGGCGCACGGTCGGCAAGGCGGCCTGTCGCGCGCTCGACACCGCCAGGATGATGTCGAAGCCGGGCTCCGACAGGCTGGCAGCGCGGTCGAGGCGCGGAAGGTTGGACGCGGCAAGGTTCATGCAGGCTGGTCTAGCGCCAAGCGCCTAAAGTCCCGTAAATGCCTGTTTCAGCACTCGTTAGCGAAGCTTAAGACGCGTCAATATTTTGACGAAAGCCCCGAAAAGCTGGCATTTGGCGACCATCGTCCCTAGATGGCCGCCACGATGACAACTCTCCTTGCCCCCGCGCGACTCGGCGATTTCCAGCTCGCCGAACCGATGAAGGATCGGCGAATCGTCGTCGCCATGTCCGGCGGCGTCGATTCGAGCGTCGTCGCCGCGCTCGCCGCGCGCTCGGGCGCAGAGGTGATCGGGGTCACGCTCCAGCTCTATGACCACGGCGCCAAGGCGAAGCGCGTCGGTGCCTGTTGCGCCGGGCAGGATATTCGCGACGCGCGCGCGGTCGCCGACCGGTTGGGCTTCGCGCATCATGTCTATGACCACGAAAGCCGCTTTCGCGATACGGTGATCGACCAGTTCGCCGACGAATATCTCGCGGGGCGGACGCCGATTCCGTGCGTGCGCTGCAACATGGGGGTGAAGTTCACCGACTTGTTCCAGCTCGCGCGCGACCTTGGCGCCGACTGCCTCGCGACCGGCCACTATGTCCGGCGCGCGACGGGCCCGGCGGGGGCCGAACTGCACCGCGCGGTGGATCCGGCGCGGGACCAGAGTTATTTCCTGTTCGCGACGACGCGAGAGCAACTCGATTTCCTGCGCTTCCCGCTCGGCGGGATGGAAAAGAGCGCGGTGCGCGAAATCGCACGCGATCTGGGTCTGGGCGTCGCGGCCAAGCCCGACAGCCAGGATATCTGTTTCGTCCCCGACGGCGATTATGCCGGTCTGGTGCGCAAGCTGCGGCCCGACGCCGAGGACCGGGGCGACATCGTCCATGTCGATGGCACGGTGCTCGGCGTGCACAAGGGGTTGATCCACTATACCGTCGGCCAGCGGCGCGGAATCGACATCGGTGGCCAGGCCGAACCGCTTTATGTCGTACGCCTCGAAGCGGATACGAAGCGCGTGGTCGTCGGGCCGCGGCGCGCGCTCGCGGTGTCGGCGGCCCGGCTCGGCGAGGCGAACTGGCTTGCCGGCGTCGAGCGGCGGTCGGTGCTGGCGAAGGTGCGCAGCATGGCAAAGCCGGTGCCCGCGCACATGGAGGGCGATCGGCTGGTGTTCGCGGCCCCCGAATATGGCGTTGCGCCGGGACAGGCGGCCGTACTCTATGATGCGGCGGAACCGAGTCGCGTGCTCGGCGGCGGCTGGATCGAAGAAACATTTGCAGGCCCGTCGACGGAATAGATTGAATCTTGCGCGCCGATGACGCAGCCTTCCCGCAACAGGGAGGGACATCATGGTCAATTGGGTTTTGCGCGGCGCCATACTGTTGTGGGCGGCGCTTTTCTTTATCGTCGGTATTCGCGGACTGATCGATCCGTCGAGCTATACCGCCACCTTCGGCATCGGGGTCGAGGGTGCGGCGGCGAATACGGTGCGGGCCGACCTGTCGGCCTTTTTCCTCGTCGCCGCGGCCGGCGCCGCGATCGGCGCGTTGCTGCCGGCGTGGCGCGGGGCGCTGCTGGTGCCCGCGGCACTTTACGGGACGGCGCTGGTGGGGCGATTGATCGGTATCGCCAGCGGCGATCTCGTCAACGGGGGCATTGTGCAGGCCATGATCGTCGAGGCGCTCTCGACGCTGTTGATGCTCGCAAGCTGGCGCATCCTGTCGCGGCCCGCCGCTGCGTGAGTGCGGGGGGCAGCGTGGCGGATCGTGGATAGCTTGTGTTTTACCCTATAGTGTGAGCTACTGTATATCGGGTCGCATCTGATGTCCTTTGAGTGGGGAGGAACGACGATGCCGATGGACCAGGACAAGCGCGACGCCGACCGGCGGAAAAAGGACCGGCGCGTGGCCGACGATCCCGATTATACCGGGCCGGAACACCGCAAGGGCGACCGGCGCAAGGGCAAGGACCGGCGCTCGCCGCCCGATTGAACGCGCCCGTGAAGCCGTGGCGCACGAGGAGTTTTGACATGAGCGATCCTGCGATGCCACGGCTCTCGGTCGATATCGTATCCGACGTGATGTGTCCTTGGTGCATCATCGGCTGGCTGCGCTTTCAAAAGGTGATGGCGCACTTCGCCGGTCGGCTCGATTTCCGGGTGCAATGGCACCCGTTCGAGCTGAACCCCGACATGCCGCCCGAGGGCGAGGACGCCGCCGACCATGTCCGGCGCAAATATGGCATCACCGTCGACCAGTCGCGCGCCAACAGCGGCAAGATGGCGGCGGTCGCGGCGGATCTGGGCTTTACCTTCAATCGCGGGCCGGCCTTTCGTATGCGCAACAGCTTCGACGCGCATCGCCTGCTCACGTGGGCGGGGGCACTCGAGAGCACCGATCAGGCGGCGGCGACGGGGGTGCAGACCGCGTTGAAGCTGGCGTTGTTTCGCGCACACTTCACAGACAATCGCGATGTGAGCGACCACGGCATACTCGCCGATGTCGCGGCCTCCGTCGGGCTCGACAGCGCGCGCGCCGCGGCAATTTTGGCGAGCGACGATTATGCCGAAATGGTGCGGGTCGAAGAAGCCTATTGGACCGACCAGAATATCACCGGCGTGCCCGCGTTCATCCTCGATGGACGCATGCTCGTTCCCGGGGCGCAGGACCCCGAAGTCTTCATCCGGGTGATCGAGCGCAAGGTGCTGGCGGACGCCGCCTGAGCAACCGCGCGGGTCGCCCGTGCGTTGGGGAGGCAGACGAAAGGAGCCCCCCGATGACCGACGACAATCGCACGCCCCGCGCAGCCGATCCCCGGAATCCCGACGCGCCCGAGGCGATCAACCGCGAACAGCGCGACGACCCGGCACAGGCGCAAAGTGTCGCCGAGGACGCCCGGACCGAACGCGCGCTCGAAGACTCCGACAAAACCCCCGCGCGCGGCGAAACCGACGATGCGCAGGATCTGGTCGACCACATGCGCCAGATGGACCATTCGGGCCGCATCGACATGGATGCCTATCGCGGCGAGCGCAGCGACGATGACGAGGATGGCGAGCTTGGCCCCGGCGGGATCGAAGACGACGAACCACGCGGCGCGCCCTGAACCGGACGCGCGGTCATAGAGGCCGGGCCTTAAGCGTACGGCTGGTCGATGCCGGTCCCGGTGCGGGCGGGTTCAGGATCCGCGCCGGTCGCGGACCGCGTCGAAAATCGCCAGCGGGCCGAGGATCAGCATGAAGCTGACCATCATCAGCCCGAAAATCACGACGGGTGCTTGCATCAATTCGATCGGCATGGCGGACCTCCTGCGGTTCGGTTCGCCCCCTTTGAAGCACGGACGGCGGGGCGACATTGACCTCGATCAAAATGGCGTCGCAGCGGATCGGCTTATCGCCGGAAGCCGGCATTTCGGTCACGGTCGTTGGGGTTTCGGTAAGGGAAGGGTGGCATGGCCGGCCCGATGGCCGATCCCTCTTTCCTTTCACCGCGGCACGGCCTTCGGCCGCGATATCGAGCGCGGCGTCCGATGCGCCGCGCCCGCACCGATACGGGGCTCGCTGGCTGGCTGCGACTGACGTTTCTTGGCGGCTTTCTGGCGACGTTCGGCTGGCTCCAATGGTATCCCGCGGCGGTCCCGGCTGGACACGATCCAGCCCGGTTTGCGGAGGCGTCGGGGGCGGATGCGTTGTCGGCGCACTTCGGCTTTTGCCACAGCGGCGGGGGTCGCGACTGCGTCGTCGACGGCGACACCTTCTGGTTCGCGGGGGAGAAATATCGCATCGCCGACATCGACACGCCCGAAACGCATCCGCCGCGCTGCGCCGAAGAAGCGAGGCTGGGACGTGCGGCAACCGACCGGTTGCAGACGTGGCTCAACGCCGGCCCCTTCAGCCTGCAGCGGATCGAGCGCGACAGCGACCGGTACGGCCGCAAGCTGCGCATCGTCACCCGCGGGGGAGACAGCGTCGCGACGACGCTGGTCTCGGCCGGACTGGCGCGGCGGTGGGAAGGCTATCGCCGCCCCTGGTGCTGAGGGCGGCTCACTCGTCTGTCGGAGCGGGCGGCAACTCGGCGCGCAGCGGCTCGTTCGGGCCGGCAAGCTGACGGTCGATGTCGTCGGCCAGAAGCTGCGCGACCGGATCGCCGGTATGCGATCTCAGTGCGTCGCGCCGCTCCGAGAGCGCGTCTGCGCGCCGGTTCTCGGGCAGGGCTTGCACTTCGAGATAGAAGCGCACCGCTCGCAGCCAAGGTGCGTCGTCGGTCAAAACGTCCTCTGCCCAGCGACTGAACGGGCCGCCGGCGGGACCCCATTGCCCATCGCGCCGGTCGAGGAAGAAGAGCAGCCGCGAGCCGCGCGGGACCATATACCGGAAACAGCCGCCCATATAGGCGATCGGGTGTGCATGCTGAAGTTCGTAGGGATTGCTCGGCACCGCCCATTCGCCGCTGGCGAGACCGATCGGCAGCATTGTCGGCGCATCGGCGATATCGCCCTTCAGTGCGGCGATCGGGTGAATGCGGACGTGCATGGCCTGGACGTCGCCGCCGGGTGGTGTGCCATCTTCGACCCGGGCGAGCAGGATCAAGTCGGCCTCCGCCGTCAGTTCGATGTTCGTCGGTACGCGGTACCCGGGCGCGGGCGAACAGGCGAGCGCGGGCAGCGGTACGACGATGGCGGTTGCGAGAGCGGCGAGAGCAAGGCGGATCGACATGGCTTCACGCTAGCGCGCCGCGCGGGCCGCGCAAGGCCAACCGGATTCGAACTCGGCCCGCCGCATGCTATGCATCGAATTGCGCCGAAGCGCGTAAAAGGATTTTGGCAGCGAGGAGAAAGATCATGGCCGAGCACGACCATAGCGCAATCAAGGAACATATGAATGTCGTCGGCGCCGACGGCGTCCATGTCGGGACCGTCGATCATCTCGACGGCGAACGCATCAAATTGACGAAGAGCGACAGCCCGCAGGCCGAGGACGGCCGGGGCGCAAAGCATCACTACCTTCCCGCCGGCCTCGTGGCCACGGTCGACGGCGACACGGTGCGCCTGTCGGCAACCGCAGCCAATGCGGTCGAGATGTTCGAGGAAGCCGAATAGGCCTGAAATAACCAGAGGGCCGAAGGCGCAATAGGGCGCCGCGGCACTGAAACTGGCCCGCCCCGGTTCCCCACCCGCGGCGGGCCATTTTCTTCGGGCTGGGCCCGCACGCCCATTCGCAACTCGGGTCGTGATTTATCAACGGCTTGCCGCTATGTTGCATTTCGATGACAGCGGTGGGGAACAAGACAGGGCCCTCGGCACGCCGAGGCCCGCCATGGCTTCTGGCCGGCGTGATCCTGTTTGCGATGGGGTTCGCCGCGGCGAACCGTTTCCAATTGACCTATGATGTGATCTATCGCCTCGCTGCGGACGATGCGGCGAGCGCGAGCATTGCGTTCGCCTTCCTCGCCGCGCAGGCGGCGGTGTTCCTGATCGCCTTGTGGTGGCTTCCGCGCCGCTGGTTCATCGCCTTGGCGGCCCTGGCCGGGGCGTCGATCCTCGTGAACCTGGGGTATGGCGAGACCGTTGCCGGGCCGCTCGACGCCGCGACGCTGGCCTGGATGCTGGGCGAAGCACGGCAGGCCGGGCACGCGGCCGGAGAGTTCGCCGCGCCTTTGCTGTCGGCCGCCGTACAGGCGTTCGCGGCCATCGCGCTGTTGGCCGGGTCGCGCTTTGCCGCGCGGCGGAGCGGATTGTTGCCGCGCGCATCGGGGTGGCGGTTCGCCGCGATCGCGATCCTGCTGCTCGCGCCGAGCATCGTGTACCGCATCGTCGATGTCTGGCCCGAAAGCGCCGAGCGCAACCTTTATGCGCTGGGCTGGGACATCGCGACCGCCGATCCGCCGCCGCCGCGCGCCGCGCCGGAATGGGTGCCCTCGACCAGGGGCCGCACTCTCGCGCCGCGCCACATCCTCTGGCTGGTCGACGAAAGCGTCGCCGCGGCCCCCTTTGACGCCGTGATTGCGCCGTTGATCGAGCATGTTCCGCACATAGACTTCGGGACCGCCGCATCGATGGGCAATTGCAGCGCGCCGTCGCAGGTCGCCTTGCGCTCAGGCGTCGATGTCCGCCACGCCGACGCGCGGACCGACCTGCGCCGCACGCCGTCGATCTGGTCCTATGCAAAGGCCGCCGGTTACCGGACGCGGCTGATCGACGGGCAGACGTCGGGCGCGCCCCAGAATCTGCTGTTTCCGCCCGAGCGCGCGCTGATCGACGAGCTGGTCGAAATGCCGGACGGGATCGACACCGACCGGCGCATTGCCGACCGGCTCAATGCCGAACTGAAACAGCCCGGCCGCAGCTTTACCCACGTCGTGCTGCGCGGGGTGCATTTCCAGTATAGCGACCATTATCCGCCCGGGACGTTGCCGCCCGACGCGCCGCTGGCGCTTCAGTATCGCACCGCGCTCGCCTGGTCGAAACGGGGCTTTTTCGACCGCCTGCTGCGCGGGGTCGACCGCGGCGCGGTGGCGATCGTCTATACGTCCGATCATGGACAGAATCTGACGCCCGGGGCGCTGCCGCACTGTAGCCGCGATCCGGTGCGCGACGAATTTCGCGTGCCGCTGATCGCATTCCTGCCCGAACGGCTCGCGCGCCGCTATTCCGATGCGCCGCGCACGGGGCATTCGACGAGCCAGATCCTGCCCGCGACGCTGATCTGGATGGGCTATGACCCGGCAAGGGTCGCCGCGCGTTACGACGCCGATCTGACCCGCCCGACCGCGCGCTACGTCTGGTTCGGGCGCGCGGCCGTGCCCGTCTCGCGCGGGGCGCCGGTCGAGGTCCACGCGAGCGCTGGTTTCCCCGGCCGGGGGGAGCGTTAGGCGCCGAGCTCGCGCGCGCAGGCGATGCAGAGCGCTGCTTCGGGCTGGGCCGCAAGGCGCGCCGGGGCGATCGCCTGTCCGCAGCGGGTGCACAGCCCATAGTCGCCGGCATCGACGCGAGCGATCGCCGCGGCGACCGCAGCGGCTTCGCGGGTCAGCAACGCGTCCTCGCCTGCGAGCGCGTCGTCGTCTTCGCGTTCGACCGACGCCTCGTCGGTGTCGGCGCTGACGGGCGCGGCGAGGTCGCTTTCGACACGGGCGCCGCGCGTCCGCAACTCGGCCAGCCGGACGGCGAGAGCGGCGCGGACCGCGGCAAGGTCGGGGGATGAATCGGACATGACGCCTCCTGTGCTGATGCCCCGGTGTGGGGCAACGCAGCGCGCGAGTCGTTGCGCTGGATCAACAAGCGATCATGCCGCGCCGTAGCGCGCGGACAAGCGAAAAGGCGCCGGGGAGGGGGAGCCCGGCGCCTTCGTGCGCGATCGGGGGCGATCGCGGGGTAGGGATGCGGTGGTCGGCGATCAACGCATGTCGGCACCGGCGTCCGCGCCCGCATCGGCGGCGGCGTGGAGCTCGAGCGAATCCTTCGGCAACTTGCTGACGAGGTCGCTCGCCGTGCCGTCGGCCTTGCTGTACAGTTCCGACAGCGGGACGTTGTAGAGTTCGCCGCCGCTGACGACGACGGCGTTACTGCCGTCGATGCTCTGCACGGTGCCGATGCTGTTGCCGTTCATATCGCTGACGTTGGCGCCGGCGCGCACCTGCTCGTGCGTCGCGAGCTTCAAGTTCGCGGAGTCGACCGCGCCGTTGACCGTATCGTCGGCCTGGTCGACGGCGTCGCCAACCGGCTGCGTCACGGCACCGACCGTGTCGCCGACAGCCTGGCCCGGATTGACCTGGCCGGCGACGTCGCCGGCGACATTGCCGGTCACGCCCGCGAGCTGGGCAAGGGCGGGGGTAGCGATCGCCGCAGTGCCCGCGGCGAGAATGATCATGGTCTTGCGCATCCTGAATCTCCTGTCGGTCGTCCCGTGGGACGGGTTGCAGGAGAAACGGCTGGCGACCCGCAGTTGTTTCATCTCCGCGCGGGCCGGCGCCTTTGCGGTTGATGTGGGACGCTCCTTGAAAATCCATGATAATCAACGGATTGTTGAAGGTTCTGGTGCTCGGAGGCGACGGCGGCAACGCGGCGGGCCGCCGAAATTTTGCGACGAATCCCGCCGCACGGGCGCGCTGTCCGGTCGGATTTGCCGATGCGGCGGGTCAGTGCGGCCGGCGGTCGGCGCCGATCAGCTTGTTGAGCGTGGCGATCCGCCGCCGCGCCTGCGTCCAGTCGCGTTCGGGGTGCGTCCGGATCTGTTCGAGGAGCGAACGGACCTCGTTGCGGCGGTCGCCTTCGGTAACGGCCTGCATGGGCTTTCTCCTTTCTTCCGCCAGCATAGCATGGCGGCGCGGAGTCGGGCAAAGCGCGAGGCGCGGCCGGTCGCAGGGAGCGTGCGGACCGGCGCCTAATCCGCCGCAGGCGCCGCCGCGACGGCGGGGGGATAGGGCGCCGCGGGCGCGTGGTCGTAGCTATAGCTTTGCTTGAGCACGAAGCGGCGCTCGGCGGGCAGCCATTGCCACAGGTTCATATAGCGCGCGCCGCCGACGAGCACCCAGCCCTTGGCGGGGCCGCGCCATTCGAAGAAGATGTGCGCGGCCTCTTCGAGCGCGCCCCAGTCGCCCATGCGGCGGATCACGCGGCTGCCCGGCACGATCTCGCGCCGGTTCTTATAGCCTTCCTCCTTGCCCCCCGGCTTGCGCGCGTCGCACTGGCGGCGAAAGCCCGCGACCATGTCGTCGGCATCGGTCGCCGAGACGCCGGTCAGATCGTGATACATCCGGAAATCGGGCGCGAGCAGCGGCGCCATCGCGTCGGGATCGCACCCTTCGAATCCCGCCCAGAACAGGCGCGCGTCCAAGTCGGCGATCCGCTGCTCGAGATCGTCGCCCCGAGGCATCGCGTCCGCGGGCGGTGCGGCGGGCGCGGGGGCCGCGGCAAGCGCGGCGGCGGCGAGGGCGAGAAAGGGCATGGCGCGGCCTCCATTTACTGTAATGCTGATATAATACAGTAAGGCGGAGTGTTACGCAACCCGGCCCGGCCGGAACGCGCGCGGGGTGGCGCGGCGCGCGCGGGCGACTATGTAGGCGCGATGGACGCGGGGCGATCGAAAGCGATGGTGGTGGGACGGCTGCGCACGGCGCCGGTGCTCGCCTGGGCGGGCGCGGCGGCGGCGGGGCTCGTCTGGGCGCTGTGGGAGCTGGTCTGGGGCGGCGGCTTTGCGGCGAGCGGCTTCTACCGGTTGCTCGGACCGCTGACGGGCCCTCTGATCGTCGCGATCCTTGCCTATGCGACCTTCGACTTCGCGCGCGTGTTCGCGCTGCGTCGCCGCTATCTGCGCCACGACGGGGTGCGCCTCTATCGCGGCGCCGACCGGTCGTGGCCGCTCGCCAATATCCGCGACGTCGTGGTGACGCGCAACTGGATGGGGCTCGGCTCGCTGCGGCTGGTGGTCGACGACGACAGCGAAACGACGCGCGAGCTGGCGAAGCTCTACATGCTCGAGGGTCCGGCCGAGGCGGTGCGCGGCGCGGTCCTGTTCGCGATCGGGCGCCCGGTCCCGCTGTCGCAAACGCTGCATTGAGGGACGCCCGCCCGCGCGCGATCGGTTCGGCGGGGATCGGCGCCGGATTGCCCGGCCCGGGCGCTCGACCCGGCGAGGCCAAAGTTCAGTAAAGTTCAGCCTCGTGCGCCCTGCGCATCGCCGCCGCCGGGGGTGCGCGGACCGGCGTCGTCGCGGTCGTCGCTATGCCAGGGCGGGAGCGCGCCGTCGCACAGATCGGCCACCTCCAGCGCCACCGCCAGATCGGCGGGCGCCAGCAATGCTTCGGGGGCGGCGGGCGGGGCGGGGTGCAGATGGACCAGCGCCTCGGCCACCGCGACGGGCGCGGGATCGGTCCGTCCGGCCGCCGCGTTGCCGCGAAAACAATCGGGGCCATAGGCGCGCAGCAGGAACATCAGCAGCCGGTCGCTCTGGCGAAAGCGGCGGCCGACGCGGTTGCCGTCGCGGTCGAACACCGGTTCGTCGGTGCCGACGAGCGCGCGTTCGAAGGCGGCGTCGAGCAATTTCTTGGCCGCGGCGTCGATCGCCGCCGACCAGGCCCGATCGAACGCCTCGGCGCCGGGGGACCGGCGCAGGCGATAGGCGGAGGATTCGGACATATCGACGCGCTGCGCCGCGGTGGCGACCGATCCGGTATCGGCAAGCGCCTCGATAAAGGCGCGCTGCTTGTCGGGCGACCAGCCATCCTTGCGCCGCTTGCGCAGCACCGGCACCCACTCATAGGCGGCGGGATCATGCCCGTGCGCGTCGAGCGCGGGGGTGGCGGCGGGGTCGGCGGCGGGCGAGGGCACCGCGCCGGGCGAGGGGATGGGGGCAATATGGCTCATCCGCCAGTTTGGAACATAAAAGGAACGTGTAGGAAAGGGCTTTTTTGGGGGGTGGGTCTTGGGGGTGGACGGCCCACCCTCCCTCGTCATCCCGGACTTGATCCGGCATCCATGCGGCCTATCGATTAGCGATACCCGTACTGGTCACGGATATTGTCGTTGAAGTATTCGCCCTTCGACGGAGCCGCCAGCAGACCGTTATAGATATACTGCGGCACCCCATAGTAGTCGTAGGTACGACCGCTGGTGAACGTGATCGCCAAGGTGTGGCTGGCCGGATTGTATTCCGCCGCGCGGATTGCTGATGAAGAAAAATAGGGCATTGCGCGCTCCTCAAAAAAGAAGGGCGGGCATTTCTGCCCGCCCTTCGATTAGGCGTACTGAATCAGCACCCAGACAACGGCCTTGCCGCTGTAGGGCGGCATGCGGTTGCCCTTGGCAATCGGAGCGGTCGTGGAAGGCGTACCCTCGACCTTCCAGATGCCACTTTCGGGGCAGGCCGTACCAGTGGCTGCGCGGGTCCCTATGTGGGATTTGGTCGTATACTGCATGTTATTCACTCCTTGGAGTTTGCAAAAATGCAAACTGAGGAGTAACAACGCGCTTGTAAGCGGGCGTGGAGTACTCCTCACCCCGACTGGAAGTGGCGCGCCAACGCCAATTTCCAACCAAGGGGCGGAGGTTGCGTGCAACCTCCGCCTTTTGCGATTCCCACATAACACACGCTTGCCCAGCCGCAAGAGAAATCGTCTGATACGGACACGCTACGAGCGGAGGGGGCGGATCGGGTGCTCGCATGGGCTGGACACAATCTCTCAATTTTCGCTGGAAAACATTCGATTTCGTGTTATTCGTTCAATCAACAAATGACCGTCCATAAGAGAGATTGGAAAAGTCCTATGGCCGCTAACTCGATTTCCTCTGGTTCCAGAAGTCCAAGATATCCTCGGATTTCATTGGGTTCTGCGCTAGATTATGCTAAGTCCATATACCAAGGCGCGCACAGGAGCGCGATCAGTTCGGACACAGCCTATAAGCTTATGGGCTTTAGCGGGAAAACCGGTAGCAGCGCGGCGGCTCTGGGTGCTATCCGACAATTCGGCTTGGTAGACGGATTGCGCGGGGATCTTAAAATTAGCGCGCTGGCTCTTAGTATTTTTGAGCCCGAATCGATTTTTGAGTACTCAGAAGCCGTAAAGAAAGCGGCATTCAATCCTGACATTTTCCAGGAAATAAGTACACAATTCGGCGGCCGAATCCCGCCGGCAGACGAGCCAATCCGCGCATTCCTTATACGCAATCACGATTTTTCAAGTGCTGGAGCAAATGACTGTATTACCGCGCTGCGCGAGACTCTCTTAGAGGTTGAGCGTTTCACCGCAGTAAGGGTAGTCGACCGCGATGAAGCGGTAACAGAAAACTTGGTGCGTACGCTCGAGCCGAGCGTTCAATCGCAGTCCGCACCGACACTGGATGCCGAAGAGTCGACTTCACACGATCCTGATATTCCGGTTCGCGTTGCCAAATTGCCGCTTTCCAAGGAAAGCGAGGCAGAAATCCGTATTACTGGGAAAATCACCGTAACAGGTATCGATCGTTTAATAGCGTATTTGGACGTGATGAAAGATGCGTGGCTAGACGAATAAAGCTGATTGGGGATCGTGCAGTGACGCCAATCTAATTAAACCGAAAACCCGCCCTTGTTTCGCCGGTTCGACCCCGCCGCGAGCACTTTCTTGCCCGTCGGGGTCAGCGTCCATTTCGCGCCCTGTTGCGCGACCAGGCCGAGTTCGACGAGTTCGTCGCGGATGGGGTCGGTGGGGAGTTGGGGGCGGCGGTTCGACAGCCCTTCCAGGCAGGCGCGTTGCGGCTGGCTGAGGATCAGGAGTTTGAGTTTTTTCTTTTCGGTCATGGGTGGGCCTGTTTTCTTCTTTTTGGTTGGTTTGGGCCTCGATGCCCACCCCGCTGCGACTAGCCGGCGCGGCCGGCAAGTCTCGCTGCCCCTCCCGCAAGCGGGAGGGGTTCGGTTAGCTACTCCGCGGCAATCCCTGCCTTGGCGAACATGTCCTCGCCGTCCTCGCCCTCGGTCGCGGCGGCCGGGTCGTCGTTGGCTTTCGCCTTCTTGCGGTTGTCGAAGCTGGTCCACACGGTGTTCCAGTCGCCGCGCGTCGCGGCCTTGCTATACTCGGTCGCGCGCGTTTCGAAGAAGTTGGCGTGCTCGACGCCGTTGAGGAGCGGGGCGAGCCACGGCAGGGGGTGTTCGTCGATCATGTAGATCGGCTGGAACCCGAGCTGCCCCAGGCGCCAGTCGGCGATGTAGCGGATGTAGCGCTTGATCTCCTTGGGCGTCATGCCGGGGACCGGGCCTTGCTCGAAGGCGAGGTCGATGAACGCATCCTCGAGCCGCACGGTTTTCTGGCAGCAGTCGATGATGTCTTCCTTCACCGCCTTGGTCAGGCAGTCGCGTTCCTTGACGAAGGCGTGGAACAGGCGCGTGATGCCTTCGCAGTGCAGGCTTTCGTCGCGCACCGACCAGCTGACGATCTGGCCCATGCCCTTCATCTTGTTGAAGCGCGGGAAGTTCATCAGCATCGCGAAGCTGGCGAACAGCTGAAGCCCCTCGGTAAAGCCGCCGAACATCGCGAGGGTGCGCGCGATATCCTCGTCGCTGTCGACGCCGAAGGTGCCGAGATAGTCGTGCTTGGCGCGCATCTCGTCATATTCGAGGAACATGCCATATTCGCTTTCGGGCATGCCGATCGTGTCGAGCAGGTGCGAGTAAGCGGCGATGTGGACGGTTTCCATGTTGCTGAACGCGGTCAGCATCATCTTGACCTCGGTCGGCTTGAACACGCGGCCGTATTTGTCGTGGTAGCAATCCTGCACCTCGACATCGGCCTGGGTGAAGAAGCGGAAAATCTGCGTCAGCAAATTGCGCTCGTGGTCGCTGATCTTCTGCGCCCAGTCGCGGCAATCCTCGCCGAGCGGCACCTCCTCGGGCATCCAGTGGATCTGTTGCTGGCGCTTCCAGAAATCATAGGCCCAGGGATATTCGAAGGGCTTGTAGGTCTTGCGGGCTTCGAGAAGGGGCATGGGTTAAACTCCAGTCGCAAATTTCGGTCCAAATCCCCTCTCCCCTTGTGGGAGAGGGAGGGGCCCAAGGCGTCAGCCTTGGGAGGGTGAGGGTGTTCGGCGGTTGGGAGCCGACGGTTCTTCGCCCTCACCCTTCCGCAACTTCGTTGCTCCTTCCCTCTCCCGGAGGGAGAGGGAGATTGTTTCGATGACGCCGTTCGTTTTCGCGAGGACGTCATTGTTCCAGAAGCGGAGGACCGTCAGGCCCTGCTGCCGGAGAAATTCGGTGCGGCGCGCGTCGTAGGCCGCCGCTTCGGCATGTTGGCCCCCGTCCACCTCGATCACCAGCTTCGCGGCGAAGCTGTAGAAATCGGCGAAATAGGGTCCGATCGGAACCTGCCGCCGCCATTTGAACGCGGGGAAGCTCTGGCGCAGCGCCTGCCACATCCGCTTTTCGGCGTCGGTGGCGTTGCGCCTGAGTTCACGCGCGCGGGCGACAGTACCGGAGGGTTGGTGGCGATAGGTCCGCATCCTCGTCGCCCTCACCCTTCCGGCGCTTCGCGCCTCCCTCCCTCTCCCGGCGGGAGAGGGGTTATTGACAAGCCAGGCACTCGTCATAGTCGGTCGTCCCCGCGGCGAGTTCGAATTTTGCCGCCTCGGGCGTGTTGTCGGCCTCTACCCCGCCCGCGAAGCCGGCGCGCTGGACCGATTTCGAGCGGAGATAATAGAGCGATTTGATCCCGAGTTCCCACGCGCGGTAGTGGAGCATGAGCAGGTCCCATTTCTCGACATCGGCCGGGATGAACAGGTTCAGCGACGCGGCCTGGTCGATATAGGGGGTGCGGTCGGCGGCGAGTTCGAGCAGCCAGCGCTGGTCGATCTCGAAGCTGGTCTTGAAGCAGTCCTTTTCGTCCTGGGTCAGGAAGTCGAGGTGCTGAACGCTGCCGCCTTTTTCGAGGATCGAGTTCCATATGCTGTCGCTGTTCTTCGCCTTGTCGACGAGCAGGCTTTCGAGGTGCGGGTTCTTGACCACGAAGCTGCCCGACAGCGTCTTGTGGGTATAGATGTTCGCCGGGATCGGCTCGATGCACGCGCTGGTGCCGCCGCAGATGATGCTGATCGACGCGGTCGGCGCGATCGCCATCTTGCAGCTGAAACGTTCCATCACCCCCTGATCGGCGGCGTCGGGGCAGGGGCCACGCTCGTTGGCGAGCAGCATCGACGCCTGGTCGACCTGCGCGCGGATATGCTTGAAGACGCGCAGGTTCGACGATTTCGCCATCGCGCCCTCGAAGGGCAGGCCGCGCGCCTGGAGAAAGCTGTGGAAGCCCATGACGCCGAGCCCGACCGAGCGTTCGCGCGACGCGCTGTATTTGGCGCGCGCCATTTCGGGCGGGGCGCGGTCGATATAGTCCTGAAGCACATTGTCGAGCATGCGCATGACGTCTTCGATGAAGCGCTTGTCGCCGTTCCACTCGTCCCAGGTTTCGAGGTTGAGCGACGAGAGGCAGCAGACCGCGGTGCGATCGTTGCCCAGGTGGTCGCGCCCCGTCGGCAGGGTGATTTCCGAGCAGAGGTTTGAGGTCGTAACCTTCAGCCCCAGGTCGCGGTGATGCTTGGGCATCATGCGGTTAACCTGGTCGATGAAGATGATGTAGGGCTCGCCGGTAGCCAGCCGCGTCTCGACGAGCTTCTGGAACAGGCTGCGCGCGTCGACGGTGCCGCGCACGCTCTGGTCCTTGGGGCTGCGCAGGTTGAATTCGGCGCCGTCGCGCACCGCTTCCATGAACTCGTCGGTGAGCAGCACGCCGTGGTGGAGGTTGAGCGCCTTGCGGTTGAAATCGCCCGACGGCTTGCGGACCTCGAGGAACTCCTCGATCTCGGGGTGCGAGATGTCGAGGTAGCAGGCCGCCGAACCGCGGCGGAGGCTGCCCTGCGAGATCGCGAGGGTCAGGCTGTCCATCACGCGGACGAAGGGGATGATGCCGCTGGTCTTGCCGTTCAGGCCGACGGGCTCGCCGATCCCGCGGACCGCGCCCCAATAGGTGCCGATGCCGCCGCCGCGGCTCGCGAGCCAGACATTCTCGTTCCAGGTGCCGACGATACCCTCCAGGCTGTCGTCGACGCTGTTGAGGTAGCAGCTGATCGGCAGGCCGCGCCCGGTGCCGCCGTTTGAGAGCACCGGGGTCGCGGGCATGAACCACAGGCGGCTGATATAGTCATAAAGCCGCTGCGCATGCTCGGCATCGTCGGCATAGGCCGACGCGACGCGCGCGAAGAGATCCTGATAGGATTCGCCGGGGAGGAGGTAGCGATCCTTCAGCGTTTCCTTGCCGAAATCGGTGAGCAGCGCGTCGCGGCTGGCGTCGGTTTCGACCTCGAACCGGCGCGCGTGAACCTTCGGCTCGCCGCCGTCGTTCAGCTTGGCCGCGCCCGCGCCCGAATCGCTTTTCGATTCGGTCGCCTCGGGCGCGTCGTTTTTCGCCAGTTCCATCGTCGCCACGTCGTTCGTCTCCACCCGGTCCGTTTCCCGAAAATCCATTGGTTCACCCCGTTTTCTGCCGCGCGTCTCCACGCGATCTGTTCCCGTCTTGTTCGACTCGCAGGGCGAAGCCCCAGCCTAACATTTTCCGCCCCCCTCGTGGGACTTTTTTTGGACGCGAAAGGGTCTTTCCGAAGCCCATGTGCGATGGGCGACGGAATTCCGCCATTTCCGGCCAAATACTAATGCTTGGGGTGCCCCCTTCGGCTGACCCACCACCTATAGTGCCACGTCGGGCGCGCGATGCAAGACGGTAAATGACAGATTGACGACTCAACTCGTCGCTATTCCGATTCGCCTCGTCGTATGCAGGGGACGTTTCACCGGTCCCCGGGCGCGGCTTTGTGCGGGGTTGCGGGCGTCGAATGGGCCGGCGCAGCGAACCCGAAAAAATTTGGTCCGGCTCGATCCGGCACGAGACGGCGATCACAAGATGTTGGGGGTGGAGACGGGAGCCGCCGATCGCGAGGGCGGCGAGCGAGCTAGGGCGCAAAGAAAAAGGGCCCCGGCAATGCCGGAGCCCTTTCTCTAAATGCTTGGGGCCTTAGGCCGGAGCGCCACCGCTACCGGTGCCGCCGCCGCCAACCCATCTCCAAATCCATGCCATATCAAAAACTCCTGATGCGCACTGTCATCGCAGGACAGTTAACGGACCATATACCTTAATTGACATGGTAAATCGAGTCTTAACCTTAATATAATGCTGCCGAACTGGCAGTTATGCGGTGCGGCTGTGCGGGGAGGCGAGGAGGGTGGTCGCCAGATCGGTGAAAAGCTGTGGTTTACCAAGGTGGTAACCTTGTCCGACATCGCATCCGAGCTGGGCGAGCAGCGCCATTGTCGGCGCGTCTTCGATCCCTTCGGCGACCGCGACGGCGCCGAGGCGATGCGCGAGATCGATCGTCGACTTGACGACTTCGAAGTTGCGCTGCGAATCGCGCATGGTCATCACGAAGCGCTTGTCGATCTTGATCTCGTCGGCTTCGATCTCGGTCAGATATTCGAGGTTCGACTGGCCGGTGCCATAATCGTCGATCGACAGGCGGATACCCGCGCGGCGAAGCTGGGCGAGGGTCTGGCGGGCCTGGCGGCTGTTCTCGATCTGCGCGGTTTCGGTGATTTCGATCGTCAGCAGTTCGGGGGGCAGGTGATGCGCGGTCAGCATGACGCGGATCGTTCCGACGAGATCGTTGTGATCGAGCAGCGCCGCCGACAGGTTGACCGACATGTTGATCGCAAGCCCGCGGTCGCGAAGCTGCGCAGCCGAGCGGATCGCCTGGTCCATCACGAACAAGGTCAGGCGATAGATATCCTGGCTCTTTTCGGCCTGGACGATGAATTCGTCGGGCGGGATCGGCCCGCGCGTGGGGTGTGTCCAGCGCGCAAGGGCCTCGACGCCGACAAGACGTCCCGACCCGATTTCATATTGCGGCTGAAAGGCGACCCAGATGTCGCCGCCCGAAAGCGCGTCCTCAAGCTGTGAGTGGAAGCTGAGCTGCCAGCCGGCATCGTCCTTTTCGCGCGGCGTATATTTGGTCCACAGCGCGCGCGTGCGGATCGATTTTTCGGCGGCGACGAGCGCCGCGGCGAGGCGCTGGGCGTTCGATCCTTCGAATTCGTCGTTGACGCCAAAGGCGATCGCGACGTCGATCTTAAGTTCGCCGATCGTCAGCGGCGAATTGAACAGCGCGGCGAGCCCCGCAAGATGCCCCTCGATCTGGCTGTGCTGATAATAGGGAACGAGCCAGGCGAAGCTGCCGTCGAGATCGTGATGCAGCTGCGTCCCGTGGCAGGCGAGCGTCAGGCGGCGCGCGACCTGCTCGACGAGCTGTTCGCTGCCTTCGCCCGGCAGGAACGCGGCCAGATCGCCGAAGTTGACGAGCTTGGCGGCGATCACGGTCGCGCTGCCAAAGGGCGGCTGTCCGCGCATCGCCTCGAAATTGGGCAGGCCCGACACCGGGTTCTCGCGCTGGGCGGAAAAGCGCCGCCGCTTGCGCGATACATTGGCGCCGACTGCGGCGATGAAGACGAACGAGGCGCCAACGGTCACGGTGATCAGCGCGCCCGAAAGCAAAACCTTGCCCAGGACGAGTGTCGCCGCCAGCCCCAGGGAGATCCAGTTGAACCAGCGCCGCAAGGACGTCCGAAGCGCCAGCAGCATGACGGCCAGCGCGAGAAGCAGGGGAGGCAGCCAGCCGACGTTGACCGGGTTGCCACGCTTTAGCGTTTCGGCGGCGATCAAGTGAATGTAGGCGCCCGGAACCAGATTGTGCCCCGGCAGATAGTGCTGGTCGGGCAGGTTCGATGCGGTCCGGCCGAATATGACGTCCTTGCCAGCCAGTTCGCGCGCCCCGATCTTGCCGTTGAGTACGTCGAGAGCACTATAATCCTTGATGGTGGACAGGTCGTAGGAAAAGTCGAGCCGAAAGGTCGATGGCTCGGATGCGCGCTTGTGTGCCAGGGTTGCCGCAACGCTGGGCAAAAGCCTGCCGTCTGCCTCGAACATGAGCGGAATGTTCCACACCTGCCAGAATTCGTATCGCCAGGCGATGCTTGCCAGTCGCGTGCGGGGACCGGCAATCTCCGGTCCGGGAAAGATGGAGTTGACCTTGTCGGTTCCCGGTATGGATTTGGTTGAGACCGCGAGAATGATCCGATCGTCCATTTTTCGGATCGCTTTCGCCAACTGTGGCGTCTCGGCGTCTTGTTCTTCTTTCGGATAATAGAAGTCGACGACCAGACGGCGAGCCCCGGCCTCGCGGATCTTGTCGATAACCTGTGCATAATTGGCGCGGGAAAAGCGGCCTCCGGGAACATTTTCCAGCGTCCGGTCGTCGAGGCCGACCATGACGATTTCGCCCGTGACGGGGCGCGTCCCCAGGCGTCCGACCGCGAAATCGACCATCATGTCGAGCGGTTCGGCGAGGCTCGACAGGCCGACCACCACGCACAAGAGGACCGACAGCGCGAACGAGCGCCAGCTGATGATCATCTTGTTAATAGCAAGCGGCACGCGCGCTTCTCCGGCAATTGCCGGACGGGACTAGCCCTCGATGGTTAGCATCGCGTTAATTATGAACGAAGGCTTGCACCCGCCGCGCGCCGCGTTCAGCGCACCGCGGGTAGCGCCGCATCGCCCGCCAGCGCCGACGGAGCGAGGCCCGCCGCGGCGGGAACGATCTGCTGAAGGTAGAAGCGCGTCGACGCGATTTTCGCTTCGAGGAAGGCGGGATCGCCCGTGCCCTCCTCGATCGCCGCCTTCGCACCGCGATGCTGGAGCGCCATCAGCCACCCGCACGTCGCGGTGGCGAGCATCGTGAGATAGGGATAGCTGCCCGCGAGCCTGTCGGGAACGGGGGCGTTCGCCATCCAGTCGGTCACCGCGCGGCACGCCTCGGCAAGCTGGCCGAGTTCGGGGAAATCCTCGCCCGCCGCGGCGGCGATGTCGTCGATCAGGCCGCGGATCAGGTCGCCGCCCGCCATGCCCAGCTTGCGTCCGACCAGGTCGGCGGCCTGGATGCCGTTGGTGCCTTCATAGATCGGGGCGATGCGCGCGTCGCGATAATGCTGCGCCGCCCCGGTTTCCTCGATGAAGCCCATGCCGCCGTGGACCTGGATCCCCAGGCTCGCGACCTCGCAGCCGATGTCGGTCGCGTGCGCCTTGGCGAGCGGGGTCAGGATTTCGGCGCGCATTGCGGCGGCCTCGTCGCCCAATTTGCCAAAGTCGACCTGCGCCGCGGCATAATAGACGAGCGCGCGTGCCGCCTCAGTCTGCGCGCGCATCCGCCACAGCATCCGGCGCACGTCGGGATGCTGGTCGATCGTCACCGGAGCGCGGTCGGGCGAACCCGCCAGCGCCGATTGGACGCGCTCGGCGGCGAAGGCGGCCGCCTGCTGCGTCGCGCGCTCGCCGATCTGGATGCCCTGGCAGCCGATCATCAACCGCGCATTGTTCATCATCACGAACATCGCGCGCATGCCGCCCATTTCCTCGCCGACGATTTCGCCTAGGCAATCCTCGTCCTCGCCATAGATCATCACCGCGGTCGGCGATCCGTGGATGCCGAGCTTGTGCTCGATCGACGCGCAGCGCACGCCGTTCGAAAGCGTCGGCTTCCCCTCGGCATCGAGGCGATATTTGGGGACGAGGAACAGCGAGATGCCGCGCGTCCCCTCGGGCGCGCCGGGGGTGCGCGCGAGGACGAGGTGGACGATATTGTCGGTGAGGTCGTGCTCGCCGAAGGTGATGAAGATTTTCTGTCCCTTGATCCGGTAGAGCCCGGCGTGCTCGCCCTCGGTCACCTTTTCGGCGACCGTACGCAGCGCCCCGACGTCGCTGCCCGCGGCGGGCTCGGTCAGGTTCATCGTGCCGTTCCACTCGCCGGTGACGAGCTTGGGCAGCCAGACCTGGCGCTGTTCCTCGGTGCCATAGGCCATCAGCGCGTGGATCGCGCCGGGGGTCAGGATGTTGCAGAGCGAAAAGCCCATGTTGGCGCTGCCGAGCGCCTCGATCACCACGGTCGCGAGCGTGAAGGGCAGGTCCTGCCCGCCATAGTCGCCGGGGCCGTCGATGCTGCCCCAGCCGGCCTCGACGAACTGCCGATACGCCTCTTTGAAACCCGGGGGCATCGTGACCTTGCCGTCGTCCCACTTCGGATTGATCGTGTCGCCGACGCGGTTCAGCGGCGCATAGACCTCGGCCGCGAAGTCGCCGATGCCGCCGACGATCGCCTCGACCATGTCGGGGGTCGCGGCGGCAAAGCGCTCATGCTGCGCCATCGCGTCGATGCGGGCGATATGCTGAAGGACGAAAAGCTGTTCGGTGGTCGGCGCCGTATAGGTCATGGGGTTTCCCGCTTTTGGGGGTGATTCCGTTGCGCCCGGCGCTATAGCGCGGCATGGCCGAGCGTCAAAACGAGAGTGTGGCAACCGAAGTCCTTCCCTTCGGGGACGAGGCGATCGCGCGCGCGGCAAGGCTGGTCGCGGCGGGGCAGCCGGTCGCGGTGCCGACCGAAACGGTCTATGGCCTCGCGGCCGACGCGCGGAGCGCCGAAGCGGTCGCGCGCATCTATGCCGCGAAGGGACGGCCCGATTTCAATCCGCTGATCGTCCATGTGCCGGACCTTGCGGCGGCCGAGACGCTGGGCGTTTTCGGTGATGCCGAACGCGCGTTCGCGGCGCGCTTCTGGCCGGGGCCGCTGACCTTGGTGGTGCCGCGCATCCCCGGCTGCCCGGTCGCGAGCGTCGCGACCGCGGGGCTCGACACGATTGCCCTCAGAGTACCGGGGCACCGCGCGATGCAGGCGCTGCTCGCCGCGACCGGCGCGCCGCTCGCCGCGCCGAGCGCCAATGCGAGCGGGCGGGTGAGCCCGACCAGGGCGGCGCATGTGCTGTCGACCCTGGGCGGACGGATCGCGCTGGTGATCGACGACGGCGCGACGAGCGCGGGGGTCGAATCGACGATCGCGCGGGTGGCGGGCGGCGCGGTCGAAGTGCTGCGGCCGGGGCCGATTACGGCGGCAATGCTGGGAGAGGTATCGGGGCTGCCGGTCGCCGGTGTTGCGGGGGCCGAGATCGTCGCGCCAGGCATGCTCGCGAGCCACTATGCGCCGGGCAAGCCGGTGCGCCTCGGCGCGGCGGATTTTGCCGGCGACGAGTTCGGGATCGGCTTCGGGGCGCTCTCGGGCGATTATAATCTCAGCGCGGCGGGCGATCTGACCGAGGCGGCGGCGCATCTGTTCGACGCGCTGCATGCCGGCGCGGCGAGCGCGAAGCCCCGGATCGCGGTGGCGGCGATCCCCGCCGAGGGGCTGGGGGCGGCAATCAACGACCGGCTGGCGCGCGCGGCGGTGTGATTTTTTTTTCACGCGGAGACGCGGAGATATTGGCTTGGGCCGACAGGCCCCATTTTCCAGAATTGTTGCGATTCACGCGAGGTTTGATGGAAAAAGCCGCTTAGCGGCAGACCCGACTTCTCCGCGCCTCCGCGTCTCCGCGTGAACCGATATCAGGCCGCCGCCGGTTCGATCGGGTCGAGCTGCGGCGTTTTTCTGGCGACGATCAGGCAGGCTGCGACGATCAGCAGCGCGCCGGCGATCGTCGGCAGCGTCACCGGCTCGGCATAGAAATACCAGCCGAACATCATCGCCCACAGAAAGCCGGTATATTCGGTGGTCGCGAGGATCTGCGCCTCGGCGCGCGCATAGGCCCAGCTCAGGAGCAGCAGCGAAAGGGTCGCGAGCGCGGCGGCGCCCGCGATGTGCGGCGCGTGGACGGTGTCGGGAACCACGAGGAACCACGGCGCGCCGAGCGCGAGGATCGCGGCGACGAAAGCGTTCTGGTAAAAGGCGATCTCGAGCGGCTCGGCCATCTTCGCCTGCCGCCGCGCGAGGATCAGGTTGACCGCATAGAAGACCGCCGAAAGGAACACCGCGCCGACCGCCCACAATGCTTCGGGTGCATAGCTGCCGCGGCCGAGCTTGCCCGCGACGATCACGACAACGCCGAGCAGCCCGAGCAGCGAGGCGGCGACCGAGCGCGGCCCGATCTTCTCACCCAGGAACAGCGCGGCCATATACAGCGTCATCAGCGGCGCGACGAAGGCGAGCGCGATCGCCTCGGCCATCGGCAACCGCGCGAGCGCCCAGAAAAAGGCGATCGCCATCCCCGCGACGAACAGCGACCGCACCGCATGGATCCGCATTGTCGCCGCACCCGGCCAGCGCGGCCGCGAGCAGGCATAGACCGCGCCGCTGAGCAAGGTACCCGTGCCGGTGCGCCACAGGACGGCGTTATAGGCGCCGATCTCGATCGACAGCCCCTTCATCAGCACGTCCATCATCGAAAAGGTCGCAATCCCGCCGCACGCGACGAGGAAGGGTGTGACGGGCGAGGCCGAATCGGGGCGCATGGAGAGGGCTTTAGCCGAGATTTCGGGGCCTGACAGCGCCCTGCTTGCCGCGCGGGACGAAGCTGCTAGCTTGGCCGTCATGGCGATGCGGGGACTTTGGCTGGCATTATTCATCAGCGTTTCGATTCCGGCTGCAGCATCAGCGCAGGCGCCGCCGCCGCCCGATGCGCTGAAACCCTATGTGACGGATGGGGCGTTCGATCCGGGCGATTTCGGCTGGATGGCGGGCCGCTTCGCGGACGAGGGAAGTATCGCACGCGCGGCGTGGGATTCGATCAAGGCTTATGACAAAGCCTGTTTTGCGGCGGCGACGGCGAAGGCGAAAGCGGCACTGGCGGCAATCGACGCCGAGGCGGGGATGCTGCCGCCCGGCCCCTATGGCGACGCATTGTGCCGCGCCGTGTCTGCGGCTGCCAACCTTGATGTCGCGTCCGAAACCGAGCGAGCGGCGCTTCCGGCGAGGCTAGCGGAAGCGCGCCAACTGTGGGATTTTACCGTGCGGGGAGGGCGCATGGGATTGAGTATCGCCGTTTCCGCGGTGGAGCCGCCAAAATCCGAGGATGCACGGGCGCTGATCGGCGCAACCTTCCGCGAGCAGTTGGCCCGGCATATGCTGTCGTGGGGCGTCGAAGAAGGCGATCCGCGCCTATCGGCGGAACTGAGGCCGCTCTTCGATTATTTGACTTGGACGATGGTCGCGACCGAGGACCACAAGAATAGAGAAATGTTGCGTGGCTATATCGCCGAAAAGGGCTGGCCTACGATCTCGGCGGTCGGGAAAGAGGCGTCGCATGCCGCGTGGCTGCTCACGCAGCATGCCGACGAGGACCCGGCCTTGCAGGTCGAGGCGCTACAATTGATGGAGCCGCTTGCCAAGACCGGCGAGGCAAGCAAGTCCGACTATGCCTATCTCTACGACCGCGTCATGCTGAAGCTGACGGGGAAACAGCGTTATGCGACGCAGTTCGGCGCGTGCGAAGCGGGACATGCTGTGCGGCCGCTCCTTCCGATGGAGCAGGACGACCCGGTATTGATTGACGCGGCACGCGCCGAAATGGAGCTGGGTCCGCTGGCCGATTATCGTAAGAATATGGACGAGGCATTCGGGGCGTGCGCCGGTGATTGAGGAAAAGCGGGATCCCGGATCAAGTCCGGGATGACGAAAGGGATATCTGTATATCTGGGTGATCCCCGGCGAAAGCCGGGGCCCAGTGTTCTAGAGCCGCGCTGGCGAACATGGACCCCGGCTTTCGCCGGGGATCACATCGGAACGCCGCCATAACGTCTGCTTACCACCCCAACGCTACCGATGAGACGGTTAGTCTAAACGCAATCAATCCACCCCGTCGGTGCGCCGGATGAAGCCCGCGACATCGTCGTGCATCTCGGCCAGCAGCGGCACGTTCACATAGACCATGTGGCCCGCGGGATAATATTTGTACGCGATGTTCGCTTGCAGGTCCTTGGGCACCGGCAGGTGTTGCAGCTCGTACCAGCCAGCGAAATAGGGGGTCGAGATGTCGAAATAGCCGCCGGTCACCAGCAGTTTCAGCTTCGGATTCTGCTTCATCGCCACCGCAAGGTCGGGAAGGACGTTGGGGAGCGCGATCAGCGGCTGGCCGGCGCCGGGCGGCTGGTGCTTGTAGTCCCAGCTGCCATAGACATCGAGCCCGCCCTCATAATGGGTGCCCGCGCCATAGCCGAGCGTGGTGCGCACATAGTCGTTGAACGCCGCGGTATAGGCGGCGCCGATCGCGCTGCCCTGCGGGTCGTTCGATGCGACTTTCGAGAGCGGGTCGAGCGTTGCACCGGTGAAGCGCGTGTCGAGCGTGCCGGTGGTCAGCCCTTCGTCCGCGAGCAATTCCTTTTGCAGCGCGCCATATTCGATGCGCAGGTTCGTCTTGAGCAGATAGTCGACCGGCAGGCCGGTGTAGCCGTGGAGCTTCGCCGCGATCGCCCGTCGCTCGGCATCGGGCAGATTATTGCCCTTGAGCAGCGCGAGCGCATAGTCTCCGGTCGCGAAGGCTTCGACCTCTTTCAGGAAGGGTTCGAGCTCGCGTCCGGCGCCCGCGCGCTTGTGATACCAGGCGGTCGCGGCATAGCTCGGCAGCGAGACCATATAGGGCAGGTCGACCCCCGGATTGACCTGCGGATCGTCGGGGATCAGGTCCCAGTTCAAGATGTCGGAGAGCAGGATCACGCCGTTGAGGTCGATGTCCTGCCGTTGCAACGCCAGCGTCATCCCCGCGGCGCGCATCGTCCCATAGCTTTCGCCATACAAATATTTGGGCGATTTCCAGCGGCCGTATTTCGACAGGAAATCGCGCACGAAGACGGTGAAGGCGTGGATATCCTGATCGACGCCGTACCACGCCTTTGCCTTGTCCTCGCCGGCAACGCGGCTGAAGCCGGTGCCGGGGGCGTCGACGAAGACGAGGTCGGAGACGTCGAGCAGGCTCTGGTCGTTGGGGACGGTGCGATAGGGGGCGCTGCCGTGGGCAAGGTCGGGGGTTTCGACGCGGACCGGGCCAAAGGCGCCCATGTGCAGCCACAAGGTCGGCGATCCGGGGCCGCCGTTGAACAGAAAGGTGATCGGCCGGCTGGCGGCGGGTGCCCCCTCCTTGAAATAGGCGGTGTAGAACATCGACGCTTCGCTGTCGGGGATATCGCTCGCGGCATCCGCGTCGCGCTTGCGGTCGACCGGCACGCTGTCGTCCCAGCCCCGCGGATGGACGACCAGCGTTCCGGCGACGGCGCGATAGGGGATGGCGACGCCGCCGAGGGTCACCGACCCCCGGCTTTCGACCTCGGTGGGGGTGAACATCGGACCGCTCGCGGCGGTGTCGGCGGCGCCTTGCGGCTCGTGCGACTGCGCCGTCGCGCAGCCGGCGAGGGCGGCGCGAGGGCGGCGGTAAGCAGCGGCTTGGTCATCACGTTCCCCTTTTTCGCGTTCCTAGCGGAACGACGCCATTCCCGCACCGTCGATATTGAGTTNGCCGGCGAGGGCGGCGCGAGGGCGGCGGTAAGCAGCGGCTTGGTCATCACGTTCCCCTTTTTCGCGTTCCTAGCGGAACGACGCCATTCCCGCACCGTCGATATTGAGTTTCTGCCCCGAACAATAGGGGTTGGCGTCCGACACGAACCACAGCACCGCCGCGGCGACATCTTCGGGGCCCGGCACGCGCCCGAAGGGGAATTTGGCGTCGAGGTGGTGGATGTCCTCCTGCCCCGTGACCGCCCGCGCGAGCCGCTCGCCCATGTCGCTGACGGTCAGCGACGGCGCCACGATGTTGACGCGCACGCCGTGCGTCAGTTCCTCTTTCGCAAGCGTGAGCGCGAGCGCCTCGCCCGCCGCCTTCGCCATATTATAGGGTGCGCCGTTCGCGGCGTGGTGCAGCGTCGCGACGCTCGAGATGACGACGATGTCGCTGCGGTCGTGCCGGCGAAGCTGGGGCAGGCAGAGGCGCGACAGCCGATGCGCGCCGACCGCATGGACGCCGAGCAGCTTCTCGACCTCGGCGGCGTCCGTGTCGGCAACCGCCTTGCCGCGGCTCGCGATGCCGGCGTTGTTGATCAGGATCGACAGCGGACCGAAATCGGCCCCGATCGCGGCGACCATCGCGGCGCTCGCTTCCTCGTCGGCGACCGACGCGCGATAGGCCTTCGCCTTGCGGCCGAGCGCCCGGATCGCGGCGACGGTTTCGCCCGCCGCTTCCTCGTCGCGCGTATAGTTGACCGCAATATCGGCGCCCGCCCCCGCGAGCGCGAGCGCGATCCCGCGGCCGATCCCGCGCGAGGCGCCGGTGACGAGCGCGGTGCGGCCCGTAAGGTTCATGTCCGCCATCATTTTTCCTCTTCCATCAGGTCGTCATAGATGTCGTCGTCGCCGCGGCTCGCGGCATTGCGCCATTTGGGCGCGGCCTTGCGGTTGAGCACATGGCCGTCCGCGTCGAGGATCGCGACGGTCGGCGTCCCCTTGATCCTGAAGTGAAAGCGTTTCGGCACCTCGGGGTGGCGGACGAAATCGGCTTGCGGCATGCCGATGTCGGCAAACACGATCGCATAGCGCGCGCGCACCGGGGCGAAGCGGTCGGTCGCGAGCAGGTTGGCGAGCCACGCGCTGTCGTGGCAGCTGTTCGTTCCCATGACGAGCAGGACGCGCTTGTCCGCAGCGCGTGCCGCCGCGAGCGCCGCGTCGATCTCTGCCATCGGGTCGGCATCGGGATCGAAGGCGTCGGTTTTGAAGGGCTCGGCGACGCCGGCCATCGTTCGCGCGGGTGCTGCGAGCGCGGGCGGGGCGGTGAGGAACAGGGCGGCGACGGCGAGCGGGAGGCGGCGGATCATCGCGCGACGGTAGCAGGGGAAAGAAGGAGGGCAAGCACCAACCCCTCCCGCTTGCGGGAGGGGCAAAGAGGCTTGCCAGCTTGCTGGCTAGCCGCAATGGGGTGGGCGGGCGGCACGGCCTTTTTTGCGCGGCCCACCCCGCTGCGACTAGCGGGCAAGCCCGCAAGTCTCGCTGCCCCTCCCGCAAGCGGGAGGGGTTTTCGCACTTTGCGAATGACGTTTCCGTCAACGTCAGTTAGCCTCGGCGCCATGAGCTGGAAAAAGGAAGTCGACGAGCTTGCCGCACGGCGGGCGATGGCCGAAAAAATGGGCGGCGAGGAAAAGGTCGCGCGCCAGCATAGCCGCGGCAAGATGGATGCGCGGGCGCGGCTCGCGGCGATCGTCGATCCGGGCAGCTTTCGCGAAATCGGCAAGATCGCCGGGCGCGGGACCTATGGCCCCGACGGCGAGCTGGACGACCTCGCGGCGTCGAATTTCATCTTCGGGCGCGCCAATATCGACGGGCGGCCGGTGGTCGCCAGCGCCGACGATTTCACCGTGCGCGGGGGTGCCGCCGATGCGGCGCTGCACCGCAAATTCGTCCAGTGCGAGGCGATGGCGCACGAATATCGCCTGCCGCTGATCCGCATGATCGACGGCACCGGCGGCGGCGGGTCGGTCAAGACGCTCGAGGATATGGGATATACCTATATTCCCGCGGTGCCCGGCTGGGACCGGATCATCGCCAATCTCGACACGGTGCCGGTGGTCGCGCTCGCGCTCGGGCCGACCGCGGGGCTCGGCGCGGCGCGCGTCGTCGCGAGCCACTACAGCGTGATGGTGCGCGGACTGTCGCAGCTCTTCGCGGCGGGGCCGGCGGTCGCGGCGGCGATAGGCGATACATTGGACCGCGAGGAATTGGGCGGCACCGACGTCCATACGCGCAACGGCGTCGTCGACGACGAGGTGGCGAGCGAGGCCGAAGCCTTTGCGGCGGCGCGGCGTTTCCTGTCCTACCTGCCGTCCTCGACCCACGAGCGCGCCGCGCGCACCGCGTCCAGCGACCCGGTCGGGCGGCGCGAGGAGGCTTTGCTGTCCATCGTCCCGCGCGAGGCAAAGCGCGTCTATTCGATGCGGCGTATCGCCGACGCGGTGTTCGACCGCGGCAGTTTCTTCGAAATGGGCGCGCGCTGGGGCCGCGCCGTCATCACCGCCTTCGCGCGGCTCGACGGCTGGCCGGTCGCGGTGCTCGCGAGTGACCCGTCCTATCTCGGCGGGTCGTGGGACGCGAAGACGAGCGAAAAGGCCGAACGCTTCGTCAAGCTCGCCGACCAGTTCCGCCTGCCGATCGTCCACCTCGTCGACAATCCGGGCTTCATGATCGGCGGCGAGGCCGAGCGCACCGGCACGATCCGCTATGGCGTGCAGGCGATGAACGCGATCTACCGCGCCAGCGTGCCGCTCGCCTCGGTCGTCGTGCGCCGCGCCTATGGCATCGCGGGCAGCGCGATGTCGAACGCCGAGCGTTTCCAGTACCGCTTCGCCTGGCCCTCGGGCGACTGGGGCAGCCTGCCGATCGAGGGCGGGGTCGAGGTCGCCTACAAGAGCGAGCTCGAGGCCGCCGAGGACCCGGCGGCGCATCTCGAGGCGATCCGCGAGCGGCTGAACCGCGTCCGCTCACCCTTCCGCACCGCGGAGAAATTCGGGGTCGAGGACATCATCGACCCGCGCGACACGCGGCCCTTGCTGTGCGAATTCGCCGAACTGGCGTGGCGGGTCCTGTAGCCTCGTCTCGCTGACGGCGATTATGCCGATATGCGGCCGCTTTGGGGTAGGGAGCAGACGGTTCACCCCGCTTCGTCATCCCGGACTTGATCCGGGATCCACGACAACGCCGCAGCTATGGATCCCGGATCAAGTCCGGGATGACGATGAAAGAGATGGCGGGTTCCGGTATCTGCAATCGCCCTAACAAGAGAGGCGTATCAACCGAGCAACTTCGCCGCGCGCGCGCGCCAGCTCGTCGCCAGCACCTCCATCGCGGCCAGTTCTGCGAGCGCCGCGGGTTCGCGCTTGCCGCCGCCCGCGACCAGCAGGCCAAAGGCGCGCTCGACCGGCCAGTCGGGACGCGGGCGCTCGACGAGCGTCAGCGTGTCGCCCGCCGCGACCTCGCCCTCTTCGAGCACGCGGTAATACCAGCCGCTGCGCCGCGTCTTGACGACCGTCGCGGGGACGGTCGCGACGCCAAAACGATGGCCGAGCTTCCAGCACGGCTGGCGCCCCTGGCTGATCTCGACGAGCGCGCTGCCGAGCCGGAAGCGATCCCCGATGCACGCGTCGCCTTCGACCAACCCCGCGGTCGAGATATTCTCACCGAACGCCCCCGGCGCGCCCAGCAGCGCGTGGCCGCCTAGCGCCCCGTCCCAGAAGGAATAATGGTCGCGGGGATAATGGTGGATCGCCTTGTCGGGCCCGCCGTGGACCGACAAATCGGCCTGCTCGTCGCCGGCGATCCCCAGAAAGGCGACGCGCAACCGGTCGGCAACCGCGGCTTTCGCGATCGCGCTCGCCTCTCCCCTGGCGCCAAAGACGCGCGCCTTGCCGACAAGGACCGCTTCGATTGCATAGGTCATGGGGTCTTCGTGGCGTCATCGTGCGGGAAAGGAAAGGGGAATATGCTGGCGGTCGGCCTGCGCCCGGATGACGTTGGGGTAAGGGACCGCAACCGGTCGATTTCGGTCATTCTGCCGAATGTCGATCGGCTCTAGGCCGCAACGCGCGCGCAGCCCAGCGCGGCGGCGTCGATGGCGGTCGCGGCGCCGCGCAGCTTGTAGGTGTCGGCGATCGCGCGGCCGGTGGACGACGTGCTCTCGACGCTCATGCTCGGCGCGGCGCGCATCGCGGCGATGATGCCCGCGTCCATACGTGCATCGCTCGCCCAGCCGTGGACGCCGTTGCCGGTCAGGACGAACCGACGCGACCCGATGGTCAGCCGCAGTTCGGCGCCGTCGCGGCGCGGCCGCGACAGGCGGACGTAGAATTGACCGCGAATGCCCGATTTCGGCCAATAGCCGACGCTGGCATAGCCCTTTGCCTGGGGGCGGCCGATCGTCGCCGCGGGCGCGGCGATCGCATAGCAACGGGGGACGGCGTCGTCGCGAAACGCGCCCCAGCCGTCGAATACGCCCAGCGCGACGGGCGCGGCCGCCCGGGCGGCGGGCACCGCGAGCAGGACCATTATCGGAAAGAGCATGCGCCGCATCGCTGTCTGCGTTCGCGCGATTGGCGCCGCTTTGCAAGCATGGCTTGCACGGCGCGGTGCGTTCGTTAAGGAAGGTGGACATTTTCGGGGGTAGGGAGTCGGACGCCGAATCGTCGGCGGCACCCTGCCTTTCAGGGACCTCTCTCCACCGGACGAGCCCGCAAGACAGGGATGATAGACTAGAATGAAAGCGACGATCGAACGCGCAGTGCTCCTGAAAAGTCTCGGCCACGTCCAGTCGGTGGTCGAACGGCGCAACACTATCCCGATCCTGTCGAATGTCCTGATCGAGGCCGATGCGTCGGGACAATTGAAGCTGATGGCGACCGACCTGGACCTGCAGGTCGTCGAAACCGTTGCCGCCAAGGTCGAAACCCCGGGCACCACCACCGTGTCGGCGCACACGCTGTTCGAAATCGCCCGCAAGCTGCCCGAAGGGTCGGAGGTCAGCCTGACCGCCGCCGAGGGCAAGATGCAGGTCAAGGCCGGCCGCTCGAACTTCAACCTGCCGACGCTGCCGCGGGACGATTTCCCCGTCATTGCCGAAGGCGACCTGCCGACCAGTTTCGAACTGCCGGTGGCCGAGATGATCCAGATCATCGACAAGACGCGCTTCGCCATTTCCACCGAGGAAACGCGCTATTATCTGAACGGCATCTTCTTCCATGTCGCGGAGGATGCGTCGGGCCCGGTGCTCAAGGCCGCGGCCACCGACGGCCACCGCCTTGCGCGCTATACGGTGACGCGTCCCGAGGGAGCGACGGGCATGCCCGACGTGATCGTGCCGCGCAAATGCGTCGGGGAGATCCGCAAGCTGCTCGACGAGGCCGAAGGCAATGTCGAGATCAGCCTGTCGGCGACCAAGATCCGGTTCCAGCTCGGCAATGCCGTGCTGACCTCGAAACTGATTGACGGCACCTTCCCCGACTATAGCCGCGTCATCCCGACCGCGAACGACAAGCTGTTAAAGGTCGATCCGAAGAGCCTGTTCCAGGGCGTCGACCGCGTCTCGACGATCGCGAGCGAAAAGACCCGCGCGGTGAAGGTCGGGCTCGACAAGGATCGCATCACGCTGAGCGTGACGAGCCCCGAGAACGGGACCGCCGCCGAGGAACTGCCCGCGGGCTATGACAGCGAGCCGCTCGAGATCGGGTTCAACGCGCGCTATCTTTCCGACATATTGGCGCAGGTCGACGGCGACACGGTCGAGTTGCACCTGGCCGACGCCAACGCGCCGACGCTGATCCGCGAAACCGAAAAGAGCCCCGCGCTCTATGTCCTGATGCCGATGCGCGTCTAGGGCGCCCGCGCGCCCGATCGCGTCCGGCCGCGCGCGGCGGGTGCGGGGGTGCCGGGGTCGGGCAGGCCGAGCCGGTCGCGCAGCCACCAGATCGGCAGCCAGGGACGCGCCAGCGCCTTGTCGATCGCATAGGGCCACCAGCCCGGACCGAACGGCAGATAGATGCGAACGGGTACGCCGCGTGCCCGCGCCGCCGCGCTGGAGCGTCGCCCTGGCAGGCCGCGAAGCTGTTCGAGTTCGCACGGCGTTCCCGCGGCGATCAGGCGGTCGAGGGCCGCGGCGGCGAGCGCTGGCTTGTGCGTCGCGACCGACACCGGATGCCGCCGTCCGGCAAGCCGCTCGACCAGCGCCAGATAGGCGGTGTCGAGGTCGGGCGGATCGCGATCGCCGTCGCTCCATTCACCCTTGACGATGCGCAGCCGGATCGGCGCGTCGCGCAGCCGCGCGGCGTCGGCCAGGCTGCGATGCCAGCGGGCGGGCAGGACGGCGCCGGTGCCGGGAAACGCGCCCGCCAGCGCCTCGGCGCCAGCGAGGGTCGCGTCGGCGTCCGCCGGGGCGTGGGCGTCGAACATCAGCGGCAGCCCGTGTGCCGCCGCCGCCTCGGCGATCGTGCGCAGCCGTCCGGCATCGAAGTGCAGCGGCGGCGCCTTGACCGACAGCCAGGCGTCGCTCCCGGCGGCGGCGCTCGCGGCGGCGCGGCAGGCGACGACGATGCGATCGGGCGCGTCGTCGTCGGCCTGGAAATATCCCAGTGTCGCGTACATACGGCGGTGACCCAAACGGCGTACCTGGCGCGCCGCATCTCGGGCGGTCGGCGCGCGCAGCCAGCGCCCGAGCTTTGCGGGCAGCGCATATCGTTGCGTACGCAGCCAGCCCCGGAACGGCAAATCGGTCATCGCCGGCCGAGAGGCGCCAGCCGATGGCGCAGCCACGCCCAGCCATCGGCGGCGAGTGCCCCGAACCCCGGCGCGGTGAACGGATAGGTGCGGACATGAACGCAGTCGCGCTTTTCCCGCGTCCACAGCTGCGTGATCCATGCCTCCGCCTCGCCAAGCAATTCATAGCTGTCGAGGTCCTGCCCGGCGGCCCAGCGCAGCGTATGAAGCATCAGCAACCCGCCCGGCGAACATTTGCCGACGCGTTCGTCGTGGCCGATCTTGAACAGCCAGTATCGGCCCGCCCACAGCACCGCCAATTGCATCGCGACCGCTTCGCCGGCGATCCGCATGAAGGACAGGCGCAGGTCGCCGCGCGCCGCGGCGGTGCGGCAATAGGCCCGGAAGAAGCGCGCCTGTCGCCGGTCGACGGCTAGCGCGCTGCCCGCGTCGCGTTTCCAGCTCCGCGCCTCGACCGCGACCGCTTCGTCGAACAGCGCGTCGAAGTCGGTCCTGGTCGGCGTCAGGGTTTCAAAAGTCACCGTGCCCATCGCCTCGGCGCGGCGCGCGGCGCGGCGGAAGTCGGAGCGGCGTCGCGCGCTGAAGCGGCTTTCGGGGTCGCGCCAACTCGCGTCGAGCGAGATCATGGGGCACGGCTTGGCGGGGCGCACCGACAGCCAGCCACGCCCGCGCATAGCCCGCCGCAGCGCCGGGATCAGCGGCGAATCGGCCGATGTGCGATCGAGCGACAGCGGGTGACGCAGCGTCGCGATCGCTTCGGCAAGCGGCGCGGCGTCGACGTCGTGCCCGATCAGTGCATCGGCGGGTTCGAACAGGGCGCTCGACGCCGGAACCTGCCAGCGTGCGCCGCGCCGGCGGTCGCGGTGGAGCGGCAGCAGCGCGGTCAGCCGCGCGCCGCGCGCGACCGCCAGCAATCGTCGTTCGCGATCCGCGAAAAGCGGTTCCAGCGCGCCCGAAAAGTCCCGACACCCGGTTGGCCAGCGCCCCTTCGCGGCGAGCGCGGCCCATTCGCCGTCGATCCAGTCGCACCGCGGATCGCGCGCAAGGTCGAGCGCGCGCGCCGAAGGCGGCGACGCTGGCTGCGCATCGCGCAGCGCATTCTTGTCGAACCGGGCGTGATACAAGGCCTGCCTCCCGCGGGCGGGAGTAGCGCCGAAACCCTAATAAAACTCTGCCGTCCTTCGCCGCCGCCGGGCCTCAGCGGCGACGATAACGGAAATACCAGATTTTAATGCCGAAACACATTAACATATTGAGCTACAATATTTTTATTGCGATTCTGCGGTGTAGATCGTCAAGCTAGCAATCACCGGGCAATCACCGGATCGGGTGGAGCTGTTCCATACCAGCATTGGTCCGCCAGAATTACTGCTACCTCATTTTCGCTGAAACAGGGGATTTCTATTCAAGCACGCTTGGCAGCATTTGATTAGCGGCAGCGATCGCAAAGTTCGCAGGAAAGGTGTTAGAAACGGCCTTATGTCTGGCAGAGTTTCTAAAAGCGCGGCCCTTGGCCCCTCGTTCCGCAGCCGGTCGACAATCGGCGCCGCAGAATGGAGAAAAGAGAAGAGATTATCACCGCCATTGCCATCGAGGACGATGGACTTTCCTAGGCCGGCAGATGAGTTCGCAAATTATGCGCTGACTGAACATTTTTTGCCCGGTGCCGGGGAGGTAGAGCTGAGCCATACGGCGATGCGTTCCAGAGTTCGAGCATAGAGCTACTGCACGGCACACAGTGCATGGTCTGCTTGGGTGCGATTACCGCTACTCTTTTCTCCACCCGCTTTATCGCCTTGCCGTGCTTTCTTTAGCGTCTGTTCGAGTGGAGGCACCGTTGGCAGGATAGCTCGCTGCCTCTGCGCCAGTTGCGTTTGGCCGAATTTAGTTGGCTCTTTCGGGACATCGAGATTGCTTCGTCTACAGGCTTCCAGCGGCCATCGAATTGACTTGGAATGCGACAGTGCCGCACTTGGAAATATCTGGTGCACTTGCGACTGGCGCAGATCTCGGGTCAGGAGATTCTGGGTAAGTTCCCCCTTCGCCCGTCACAATTTCATTTGTACGAAACCTATTGCCATCAGGCGATGTCAGTACGGTTTCACCTTCATAATCTTCAATCGTAAAGCCAGGCCTGAACAATGGAACAACGCGGTCCTCAGCTTTCGCATCGGATGGTGATTGCGTCATAAGCCCTTCACCCACCAGCAAGAGCACACAATCGTCGCTTATCCATAACTTCCCGACATATCCTTGGCCGTAGTCAAGTTCGGGCTCGGGGGTATAGTAGATTGTCGGTTCCTTATCGCCGCCAGCGCAGGCGAACAGGGAAGAAGCAGCCGCTGCCAGGAAAAACGGGCGAAAATTTATCTGCAGACGCATATTCATGGCGCACGGTAGGACAAAGTGTTGCCGTCGTAGACCCCTATGGTCACAGGCGCAAAATCGTTCACCCGATCAATCGGCATATAGCTGAACCGGCAGTCAGCACTGTCATAGCGATTATCGCAGGGACGTTTCCCGCTATTCTGGAAGACGGGATTTACGTTGTAGAGGGTAGCTCCATGCATGATACCAGCGGCTTTAATTTCATATCGCTGGTAAGTGCTGTTCCATTGAGGCTCTGTAAATATCGGACCTCCGCTGTCTCCTCCGTCAGCGATTACGTCGAAGTCTGAATTGCCAACCTGGACGACCCCGTCCATAATAACGTCGTCATCATTGATAAAGTACTGTGAAGAGTTGGTAATTGTGCCACATGTAGTCCCTGTTGTGGCGCCGGATTTACACCTCACAGAGCCTATTGGATGGCCCGGATTGTACACCCCATATGTTGTCCCAGCACCAGTGGTCCCGATGACTGCGATATAACCGCTTGAGGGCAATCCATTGTATTGGTTGGTGTAAGAGATAGTATCGTTGGTCCAACCGTTGGCGGCGGTCGAATCGCGCCGCGCCTTTTGGTAGGTATTAGTCCGAGGATTTGAGAACCAAACCCATGCGCCGGTTTGGACCACGGGCGCTGGGATCAGCCTGAAATCATATGACCGACCGGTGGCGCTTACGTAACCATAGCGGTAATACGTACTGCTATCTTGGTTCGCAAATGTGATGACGTTGCCGCTTGACTGCTGATTGTTTCGCCGACGTTCGGTGACAGTCGGCCGCTGTTTTGATTGTCAGATCAGTGTGCAAGACAATCGCCAAGATCGGGCGCAAGTCGGACGGTTCCTCCTGGCACTCGTGTTCACACCACTCGCTCGGCTTGAGCGCCCGAAGGCGGCTTTCTCAGCCGTTTCCGCTTGCCAATCTGAAGCATGTCGCGAAGCGGCCCTGATCCGCAGCGCTCAACCCTGCGTCCTTGAACAGCGGCCGCCAGCGCGCAGAAACAATCATGCGCAACTCCTGGGTCATGGCCGAAGCCTCATCGGGGCCGAGATCGAACACTGCTGCTCCAGCCAGCGCATTGTCGAGCGTGGCATTGCGGCCTTCCGGGCCAACTCCCAGTACGAGGCGTCGCTCCAGCCCTACCTGCGGCTTGGGCACGACGTCGTAGAGCGGAGACAGGCGCCAGCCAGTTCCATCGAACAGAAAGCCGTGATTGCGCAAATGATCGTCATCATTGGTGACGAGTATGTTGAATACCATGCGACGGAACAGCTCGTGGAGGTCCTTACGCACCTGCGTTCCGTATTGGCGTATAGCGCCCGCGAGATCGGCATAGCTGTAGCGGCTTACCTCGCTTTCATGGGCACCTAACATGGTCAGCCCAGACGCGAACGGACGTCGCTCAAGCCAATTGCCGTGCGGCACCCGGTCAAACCTTTCGATGAGGTAGATGTCTCGTTCGAGCACGTACCGGAAATCGAGTGCGGGTACGTCGAGGCCGCATTCGGCGGCGAGCCGCATCGTTGCGAGTTCTACACGGCACTCGGGGAAGCTGTCGCCGCGCTTCTGAAATTTGGCGATCCAGGGCTGCTCGCCGATCTGCGTCGCCGCTTTCGGACGCGCACCGCCAAGCGACGAACCCGCGGCCAGAAGCGCGCGCAGGTTCTCATCCAGCTCATCGACATGTTGCGCTCGTTCGGCTGCCTCGGCGAGCTCGGCGAGGGTGAACTCTTCACCCGGAGCGGGACCGTCGCCCCATGGAGTAATGCGCTCCGGTCGCTCCGGAGTGGGCCCGAATGCGAGCGCGCCTACGCGATGCTCTCCGGAAGCCAGGATAAGATCGATTTCGCTCGGAAGTCGATCGCCCATAGCCTTGTACATAAGATACTGGCCCCAACCGTCGGGAGCCGCGTCGCGGATGCCGCCAAAGACGGCAAACCCTTCCTCGGTGCGGAAGGTGCGGCTGGTTCCGGCGTCGTGCAGTGGGAGAGCGACCGGGTCGACGGGGATCCGGTCAGGGCGCTCGAGATACCGGCGGCCATAAGCGAAGGTCGCGAACTGGTTGCGCGGTTCGTCGGTCATGGTCAGCAGACCCGCAGGGACCGGGCCCTCGGGAAGATGGACGAATACATAAGTGCGGATGGTCGTCATGGCCGATCAGAAATCCAGTTCGTCATCGCTGGCCGCATGCGTTCTCTCGGGCAACCGCGAGAGGTCCTCGCTTATGCCAGCTCGATCGCTCTCTGGCGCAACCAGGCTGGCAAGGCGCTGTGTCATCCCCAGCACATGCAGTGCGCTGACAAGTACTGCGAGACCGACTGTCGGATCACCAGCTTCGAGCCGCTGGAGGGTCTGAACCGACACCAGCATGCGTTCCGCCATCAACCGCTGCGGCATCTTGCGGCGGCGACGAGCAAGCGCGATGTCCTTGCCGAGCTGCGTTATAGCTCGCTGGCTTTGTGGCGGCAGTCCGCTGGCGGCTCTGGAGGCGCGTGGCATAGGCAGTACATGACATATCATGTGAAATAACGCAATAGAGCATGATATGTCATGTTTCCGCTAGGAAAAAACGACGGCTCTGCTGTGGCGGTGCAAAGTATGCCAGTCTGGTCGCAGTATGCGATTGTCTCGGCAGGGCGTGTGGCTCTGGTTGGGGTTTCCTTCCAAATCACTACTCTCCCAGGCCTAGCGCGCGCTCTTCGTTTTCAGACCTTTCCATCGAAAATCTGCGTATCGCGCGACGAAGGCGCAGCGTCTTTGTCCGAAAACTGTATCACAATTTCGGACATACTCACCGAACGTTGACACGGCACAGCCCGCAATGCACATTCTCCATGGCCTTCAGCAGAGGCCTGCCGCCTGCAACCGCGAAGCCATAACGGCACTGCAAATCCAACATGCACCCATCGCGTTTTCGCGGCTTCGGGGGCGGTAGCAGGCGACGCCGGTCCGAGGCTGACGGAGACCAACGATGTCATTTGCATACGAAACCCTCGCCGGACTGAAATCGCTCGCCAAGAAGATTGAGGCCGAGCAAGATTTGCCCCGCCACCGCGCACTGGACCTTGCTGCCCGGCATGGTGGGTTTGGCGGCTATATCGAAGCGAAGCGCAAGCTGCCCGACAAACGGCGACCTCCTTCCAGGATCACGATCCGCCAGGACTGGTGGGGTTATGAATCGAAAGACGGGGGCACTGCCGAAATTGGCCTTGATCTTCACACCCCACTCCTGAAACTCATCAGACCCCATCATCTGACCGGCTATTTCGGTGCCTGCAGACTGCGCTCGCCCGAAATCATCGAAAGATCGGGTCAACAACGCCATGCCGATGAAACCCAATGGTACATCGGACGGATCGCGCGAGCGCTTCAGTTCATGGATGCGACAGGCTTAAAACCTTCGGATGCGCGTCGACGCTATCCGGGGGGCGATTGGGATTGCCGCCCGCCGGTCGCAGATCACGACCATAGCTGGTATGATCCCGACACGCGCATGCATCTGCTCTCGACCGAACCCTATCCCGGTAGATCCGAACAAAACGCCAAGGCACAAGCCAAGTGGGAAAGCCGACATGGCTGGGCCACCTTCTTCGTCAACTGGGGCGGGATCTATGGAAACGGCACCGAACTGATTCTGTGCTGTCCTCAGGCTCATGTGGAAACCCTGAAGCGAATAGTTGCCCAGCTCGAGGCATCGCAGCCCGCCGTTAACGACAGCGACGTGGTCATCACCCGCTATCCGTCCGTATCAGAGCTTCGCTCCCAGGTCGCTTGAAAGGCATATCTCTTGGTATTGAGAGTCCGGGGCGTCGGTTCGAATACGGTCTGCACCTTCGCGAACGGCGCGGCCTCTCGACCGACACTCTTTCGCTGCCGCCTCATGGTCCCAATCGCATCCCTTCAGCGCAATTGCTTGAATTCCCATAGATGCGCGTAGAGTCTCGCAAGTTCCTGAGCCTTGGCGGGCGCGAAACCTGCCTGTTCGAGTTTCGCGCGCAGGATATGATCGGGAATTTCCTGTCGGCTCTCGCGTACGAGTAGGTAGAACCGGCGCCAGTCGAAGGGATGGAGCGACCGTGTATTGGCGAGGGTCGTGAAACGGCGGAGCAGGGTCTGCGTTCGCTCCGAAATTCTGAACGATGATCCTTCACGGGCACCAATGCGCAAGCGATGCTTCGTTTGGAAGGACCGGTTGTAGCTTTTCAGAAGCGGCCGGACGAGATCGCGGGCGGACTGTTCATAGACAGCCCGCGTGGGCGGATCGGGCGACCAGCGCTGCGCGCGTATCTCGACCTGGATACGGTCGGGCTTCTCCCGGCGCGCTATCAGCTGGAAACCGTGTTCTTCATGCGGGCTTTCGTTCAGGAGACGGAAGTTGACGACTTCCTGGCGCGTTCCACCGGCACGGTCGTCGACATGCTCGATAGTAAAAAAACCTGATTGCTCGCCGAGCGCGATCATTCTCTCCAGAAAGAGCGAGGGTTCTGCAGAGATCTTGATGTCGATTGCGGGGAGAGGCTCGGTCATGGAGAGGGAGTAGCATTTCTGGAAGTTGTATGATCGCAATCGCTGCCTATATCAAAATCGTCACGCATGCCGGCATTGGCCGGCAGCCCTGGATCGATGATCCAAGGTCCCGTCCTCCATCCGGAGGTTAACCGGCGGACCCTGTAAGAGGGGTTCGCTTTTTTCATGCGACCGCTCCTGCAGGCTAACCAAAGGAGCACGATATGAATTTCACAGCCGAAGAAATCGAACGGGCAAAAGTGATCTTTGCGCGCGCGATGCGCGAAGGCGCAACCAGACATATGCCCGTTGCCGCGCTGGTCGGGTTGAGCAGGCCCGGAAAGGTCTTTCGCGTGTCTCATGAGTGGACCTGGCGAGACCGTCTGCCGCAGGCACGGCGCGAATTGAGAGGCGAACAAACCAAGTGATCTGACAGACAAGGGATAAGGTAAACTCCTACCCCCTTGGCCGGAGGCGGTCTGCCGTCTCCGGCTCGCCTTCCTGCGGGAATACTCCGCAATGGTTTGGTAGAAGACGCCAAGTGGAATGTGCGGCGCTCTGTTACGAGCATCTGGCGTTGGGCTATTCAAGGCTCCGTCTTGCCGGTCTTGTGATCCAGCGCCCGAGCCTCCGGCAGCTGCTATCTCGTGCATAGGTCAGCCAGAGCAGAGGGGGCATCGGATGGTGAGCCAGGAAGGATCGCAGGGCCCATGTCCACTCATGAAACGACAAGATTCACTTCAATGGAGATCACCGCTCGCAGGCTCTGCGAGAGCCGCGGCGGCAAGTGGTCTGGCACCAAGGGCATGGCCCGTTGTCCTGCGCATGATGACCGCACGCCTTCGCTTGGTGTCACCCTTGGCCGGAAAGCTATCCTCCTGCATTGTTTCGCAGGCTGTGATCAGGAGAGCGTGCTCGCTGCCCTCGCTCGAGAGGGGATCGAGATCTCGGCGCTATTCTCATGCTCTTCTGACGAATTTCCGATCCAGCCGGAATATTCCAGCAAGCCATCGGCTGCAGCACTCTGCATCTGGCGCGATGCTCGGCCGTTTAACCGAAGTCCTGCCAAGGCTTACCTCGAAGAGCGCGGCATCCTCGCCACGTCCCATGCGCTGAAGTTTCATCCGCGCACACCGCTCGGACCGAAGGGGCGCGCCCGCTTCCTGCCGGCGATGATCGCTGCGGTCAGCCTCGACGAGGGACCGATCGCCGTTCACCGGACATTTCTTTCGCATTCCGGCGATATGCAGGCATCGTTTGCCAGGCCGAAACGTGCGCTGGGTTCCCTCGACGAGGCGGCGGTACGTCTGTTCGCACCCGCCGAGGGAAGGCTCGGCCTCGCCGAAGGCATAGAAAGCGCGATGTCGGCGTATGCGCTCACAGGTATCCCGACATGGGCAACGCTGGGCAATGAACGCTTCGGTCTGGTTGCCATCCCGGAGAGAGTGAGCGAACTCCATTTCTTCGTCGATCACGACGCCGGTGGCGACCTCGCAGCCGAGCGAGGGCGCGAGGCCTATCTGCGTGAGGGGCGACACATCCAAGTCCGACGGCCCAAGTCGCGCGGGACCGACTGGAACGACGAGCTCCAGTCATGGCTGAGCCGAAAGGCGTGTCGCTAAGAGGAGAGAGAGCTTCTCGAATTTCTGATCCGGCAGAGGGCACATGTCCCGATGCCTCAATCAGGAGGACGACAAGCAATGTTCCAGTCAGACCTTTTCCCCGACCGTGACACATCCCACACGGTTCCGCTCGCTTTCGCAATCGGTGAACAAATTGCCCGGCGACTTGCGGATGGATGCCACCTCACCCGATCTGACATTGCCGAGTTCTTCGCCGCTCAAACCGGCGTGCAGGACTGGGGCAGTGCGTGGACCATCGATGACTTTAACAACGCGGTTGAAATCGGAGCCTTGCTCTGGCTTCGAGAATTCTCACGGATCGACCTCGATACCGGTTTCCACGAGGCTGCAGCGCGGTTCGATTGGCTCGAGGCAGCCTTGCCGCCTCGCCACGTGCGCAGCGAGGGACAGGTCGAATTTCAGCAGTTCTCAACGCCGCCGATCCTTGCCTGGCTGATGGCCAAGGCCGCGTCGCTCATCTCGCGTGATCAGATTCTCGAACCGTCAGCCGGTAATGGCGCGCTTGCGTTGTGGAGTGACGTTCGAGGGTGCTCGCTCAGTCTCAACGAGATCGATATCGCAAGGCGCGATACGCTGGCACATACCTTCCCTCATGCCCGTCTATCCGCACATGATGGCGAGTTGATCGCCGAATTCGCCAATGGTCCAAGCCCCAGCGTCATCTTGATGAACCCTCCCTTCGCCCGAAGCCGGGAGCGGGGCGTCGATGGCCGCACGGCAATGCGCCACTTGCGCAGTGCGCTTCGGATTTGCGCGTCAAGAGGTCGCCTCGTGGCCATTCTCCCGGACGGCTTTGATGCCACCGCATTTGTCGAAGATCAGGAAAACGCTTCGCTGCTGCTCAATATCAGGTTGTCGGGCGCATTCTCACGAAGCGGAACCGGGATCGCGGTAAGAATGGTCGTGATCGAGAAGGCGGCTCTTCAGGACGCCTCCACAATCACGGAGGAGCTCGCCGATCTCTCCGCACTCCATTCCTGCCTGGCGAAGCTGCCCGATCGCGCGCCGAGGCAACCGAACATCCAACGCCTTCCGGTACGCTCGGTTGCGACCTCGGTAAGCGGCACTGCCTCGCGCAAGCCGGTCGCTCCTTTCGTGACTGGAGTCGCCCAAAAAAGCGCGGCAGTCGCGCTCAACTATCACGCCCTGGCAGAGCCCGCACCCGTTCCCGAACAGGCGGGTATTTACCTGCCTTACCGGCCAAGCCGCGTCATCATGCAGGATGCACCGGTCCACCCGACGCCGCTCGTAGAATCGGTTGCGATGGGCTCGGTTGCAGCGCCCGTGCCTGAGGCGCGTCCCTTGCTTCCTGCGAACTGGCAGAGCGACAAACTGCTATCGGCGGCACAGTGCGAAACACTGATCTACGCTTGCGAGGCATTCGCCCGCGACCTTCCGGGGCAGTTTCGACCGAGCCAACAAGGAACGACGGTCGAACTTGCTGAGGATGGTCACTCCTACCGGCAGGGCTTTTTCCTCGGTGATGGTACGGGCGCAGGCAAGGGGCGCCAAATTGCGGGCGTCATGATGGATCGCTGGCTCTCGGGCGAACGCCGTCACGTCTGGATCACCAAGAACGAGGCATTGCTCGAAGATGCGCGCCGCGACTGGGAAGCGCTTGGCGGGCTCCCGCTCGACATCCAGCCGCTCTCCCGATGGAAACTCGGCCATCCGGTAACGATGTCCGAAGGCATCCTCTTCGTCACCTATCCGACGCTTCGCTCGGGACGCGCCGAGGATACGCGGCTCGACCAGATCCTTGCCTGGGCGGGTGAGGATTTCGATGGCGTGATCGCTTTCGACGAAGCCCACGCCATGGCCAATGCGCTCGGGGGCTCTTCAACCCGCGGCAAGGTCAAGGGCTCCGAACAGGGGATGGCGGGCCTCAGGCTGCAGAACCATCTCCCGCGCGCCCGAGTGCTCTACGCGTCGGCCACTGGCGCCTCGGATATTGCCAACCTCGGTTACACTTCCCGCCTCGGCCTTTGGGGACCCGAGACCGCCTTTCCGACCCACGAGGCGTTCATGACCGAGATCCGCGCCGGCGGAGTCGCGGCGATGGAGCTCGTCGCCCGTGACCTGAAGGCCCAGGGCCTCTATCTCGCTCGCGCGCTGTCCTTCGCCGGGGTCGAGTACGAAATCCTCGAACATAGCCTGACCGAAGCACAGGTACGGATCTATGATGCCTATACCGATGCCTGGGCGATCATCCACCGCAATCTCGACGAAGCGCTCGAAGCCACAAGGGTGGTCGACGAGGACAGCGGTGATACGCTCAATCGCAACGCCAAGGCGGCAGCGCTCTCGATATTCGAAGGCACCAAGCAGCGCTTCTTCGCGCAGCTTCTGCTCTCGATGAAACTGCCGAGCCTGATCCCGGCGATGGAAGAGGCGCTCAACGATGACCATTCGGTTGTCGTGCAGCTGGTCTCGACGGCCGAGGCGATGCTCGAACGGCGCCTGGCCGACCTCTCGGACGAGGAGCGAGAAGCGCTCGATATCGATCTCTCTCCGCGCGAATATGTCATCGACTATCTCGCGAAGAGCTTCCCCGTGCGCCTGATGCAGGTCTTCACTGACGAGGAAGGCAATCTGCGTTCCGAAGCGATGAGCGACGAGCGCGGCGATCCCGTTCTTTGCTCGCGTGCCATCGCCGCGCGCGACGCGCTGATCGAGCAGCTTTGCGCATTGCCCCCCATCGCCACCGCACTCGATGCCGTCATCGAGCACTTCGGGACAGATTCTGTGGCCGAAGTCACGGGCCGCACGCGCAGGTTGGTCTTGGGACGCGACGATCAGCAGCGGCTTGAACGTCGAAGCGCAAGCGCCAACGTCGCTGAAGCACAATGCTTCATGAACGGAACCAAACGGATTCTGGTTTTCTCGGACGCAGGGGGTACGGGCCGCTCCTATCACGCCGACCTTGATGCCCAGAACCAGCAGCGGCGCGTCCATTTCCTGCTCGAACCGGGCTGGCGCGCGGACAACGCAATCCAGGGTCTTGGCCGGACCAACCGCACCAATCAGGCTTCTGCGCCGCTGTTCCGCCCGGTCACGACCGATGTGAAGGGCGAACGCCGCTTCATATCGACCATCGCGCGAAGGCTCGACGCATTGGGCGCTCTCACCCCGATAATTTGTTTAGCTCCTTTGCACTGACCTTTACGCGGGGGGCATGCGCTGATGTCCGCACAATTTTACATACCCTGCCGCAATTCAGCGTCTCGCCGAGGATAATTGGGTACCTATGTCGCAAAGATCAGCGGCAGAGAATATTCGCGAGACAACCTCGACAAATCAAAGAAAGACAATGTCAATGGCAACAAATGAAACGGCGGACTAACCGCTGTTTGGTGATGTGCCCAAAAGCCCTCGACGATCGACGACCGTGATGCGCTGCTTCTTGGCCTCGATCACCAGACGCTCGGTCACACCGTTGCCCGGAAATGCCACCACGTAGCGCGGGGACAAAGCGAGCATCTGCTCGTTGCGCTTGAACCCTGCGCGGGCTCCGAGACGGCGTTCAAGCCCGAACGTCAGCTGCTGCACTTCGTTGCGCTCGGCCCACGATGCAGCCAGTCTGTCGGCTCCCTTGAGCGCCCGGAGCCGTCTGCCGGACGAAAACGAGATCTCCATCCGTTTGCGTATAGAATTCCTCATTCTGCAACCGGTCTTCTTCATCCTCGTGATACCGGAGCGACGCAGCCAGGTTGTGCCTGACCTCGCCGGTCTCGAAAGGTCTTTCGAACGAAAGCTGGACGCCTTCGCTCCGATAGACGCGGTTGTTGTTGCGAATGCGAAGGGCACCTTCAGCGCTGTCTGCCCCTCGCAAGATCGCGAGGCTATCTTCGTTTGAGGACGGATTGTCGAAGACTGGCTGGATGGCATCAAAGCTGCCATCACCATCAAAATCGATGTCCTGTAGCTTCGACCAACTTCGTATGAAATCGTTGCGATATAGGGTAACCGCAACCTGCGTGTCGTCGGGCAACCGGAGGGTGCCGGTGAGCCGATATTGATCGTGCTCGCCCGTGAAAACGTCGCGTTGGCTGGCCGAATAGCGCCGGTACGGATCGCTCGCGAAATCCGCGTCGGCGAGGCCCAAATAGGTTTCGTTCGCCTCAAGTTCGGATCGACCATAGGCGAACTCGAGGCGAGCATCGACCGGCGAATCTGGGTTGGTGTGGACGGCGAAGCGGGCGCGATAGTCCTGACGTTGAAAACCGGTCTCGGCGCCGGGAAGCCCGTCTATCGTCTTGAACCCGTCACTGCCTTGCTGATAGCTTTCTACCATCACCCCGAAATTGTCGGCACTAGCGCCAATCCAGCCATGACCCTGATAATAGCCGCGAGAACCAAGCTGGCCGGAAGCTTCGCCAGCCAGGCTCTCGGTCGGTATCGGAGTCGATCGGAAATTGATGGCCCCGCCGATCGTGCGAGGACCATAGCGTACCGAGCCCGCGCCCTTGATCACTTCGACTGCGTCCATTCGACCGATCGCGGGAAAGTAATACGCGGCCGGAGCGGCGTAGGGGGCAGGGGCAATGAGAACGCCATCTTCCATCAAGGTGATGTTGCTCGACCGTTCGACCGGCGCGCCGCGCAAGCCAATATTCGGGAATAGCCCGAAACCATCCTCTTCCTGAATGTTGACCCCCGGCACCTGGCGCAGGACACGGTTGACGTCACCATGCTCGAATTCGCTCAGTTCCTCGCCATCGATTAGGTCCGCCGCACCGGCCACTTCATACGCATCGATGCGACCGCCAATCACGATAATCGATTCGCTTGGGTTTGCTATCCCGTCCTGCGATTGCCGCTCATCGGTCGGGTCTTTTTCATTGGCGTAAGCAGGGGCGGCCAGTGCAATTGCTATGAGCGAGGCGGTAGCGCGATACATGTGAAGAATCCTTTCGAGACATTTACCAGCCTACTACTGCTATTGAGACGTATTCGCAATATCAGTAGTAGGCTTTTATGCCCATATCGGGTGAGGGCGGCGCGCGATGAGGGCTCAGGGTCTGCGAACGGTCGGGCAGGAACAGGCCAGCGAAAGCTTAATCACCGACCGTGTGTTTCCCGTTGTTGGGTGCCGGGTGGGCAGGGATCAGCGCATCATCGCAGTCCGTAGCGAGGCAGGGCTCGAAAGTGGCATGTGCGATGCCGAAATCCTTTTCCAGCATCGCCCGCGCGCGTCGCTTCACTCCCTCGAATGCTGTTTGGGAGTAGTCAACAAGGGTGAGATGAGCTTCGAGCGCCCGGTGATGTTCTCCCAGATTCCAGACATGGACGTGGTGAATATCCTGCACCCCGCCAAGCGCGCGCAGGTTTTCAACCATCTGATCAAATTCCACCTCGTCCGGCACTGCTCCCATCAGCAGACGAACGGTACGCGGTAGGAGTGTCGCGCCCTGCCAGATGACATAGGCCGCGATGATGAGAGTGATGATGAGATCGGCGACGACGAGATCGTATAGAATGATCAGCACTCCGGCGACGATCACACCGATCGAGGCCAGCGCGTCCGAAACATTATGCAGGAAGGCAGCCTTCATGTTAATGCTGTCATGCGCGCCGCGATAGACAATGAATGCGGTGACGAGATCGATGACAAGTGCGATCCCGGCAACCCAGATCACGGTCCAGCCTTCGACCGGCTGCGGCGCGGCGAAACGGTTGATCGCCTCAACGATCAGATAGAATCCGATGATCAGCAAGGTCGTCAGATTGATGAGCGCGGCGACGACTTCTCCCTGGGCGTAGCCGAAGGTCATCAGCTTGTCCGCCGGCCGCCGGCCTATGCGCCGCGCAAACCATGCAAGACCAAGAGAGGCCGCATCGCTGAAGTTGTGCAATGCATCCGCGATAAGCGCCAGTGACCCCGAAAGGATGCCGCCGACGATCTGGGCAAGGGTCAGGAGGACATTGATCGCGACCGCGAGGATCAGCTGACGATCGCTAAGGTTTTCCTCGCCGTGACTGTGGCCAGCATGATCGTGCGAGTGCGCCATCACTTCTCTCCGCTATTTACGATTTCGTTGCCGGCGGTATCCGGATGCTGAAGGATCGCATCGGAATTATCGATTGCTCCGATCGCGGCGTTAAATCCGACTGCAATCATTCCGAACATCGCAAGCCCGGAGATGAAGGCCGCGAGTGCTGCCAAATTCAAACCTCCCAGTCTGCCCGGGATTTGCAGCAAAAAATGAACCGACCAGATAAGAAAGTATCCTGCGAGTAGAATTGCCAACCGCGCGTCGGCTGTTTCGCTCATGCCGTGGAGAAGCCAAAACCCGGCTACCGCTGCGGCAACAAAGGCGAGTGACAGAAAAACATGGATCGCCAGACGATCCATGCGTTTCATCGCGCTGTCGCGAAATCCGGCTGTTGTCTTTCGCCCCACCAGGAAAAAGGTGATTCCAACCCCTAGTGTTGCTGCGAAACCGGCGAAGACAGACACGGCTGCTGCTGCACCCAGAGCGATGCCACCAAACCCCAGCGCAATACCGCCTTGAAGCGCAATGGTCATCTTCGGCCCGCGTTTTCCCACGGCGTCGGACAGGGTTCCAACTGCGTCGCGATGCGAAGCCCAGCCTCCGATCAGCACCGCCAGAAGATAGAGAGTCCCGCCAGCGGGGAGCAGGGCTGCGTCTATGAAGTCACCCCTTGCTTGTCCAACTGCAGGACCGGTCAAAACAAGCGCAAGTGCGGCAAGGGCGCCAGAGTGGACGGCCGCCGCGAACCCATTTTCGTTCGGGGTCGGCCCGTGCTTTTCTTCCCAGACAACGCCAGCACCCAGGCCGAGGCTTGCCAGCATCGCCAAGGTCAGGATCGCCGACAAATCCTCAGTTGCAAATATCTCGTGGACGAGGCTCATTCCCGTGTTTCGCCATGAACCGTTCCCGCCTCGTCGTGCTTGTCACTGTGCGCGTCGCGCAGGATATCGATCCCGCCGTAAAGAGCTATGCCAGCCACAGCGACGCCGACCACAAGGTCCGGCCAGTTCGCGCCTGTGATCATAACGATGACGCCAGCGATGATAATTCCGCCGTTCGAAATGAAGTCATTGAAGCTGAATGTGGTGGCGGCCCGCATGTTTACGTCCTTGTCCTGCATCTTTTGCAGCAAGCGGAGGCAATAGAGGTTCACGACCCCTGCTACAGCGGCCATCGTAATCATCAGGATGCCGCCGGGATCGGATCCCTCCAGGTAGCGGCGGACAGCGTCGGCAATTACGCCTCCCGCGAATATCAACAACATGATTCCTGAAAAACGCGCGGCGCCGCGTTTCCAACTTCCCGACCGCGACAACGCAAGGAGGCTGAGGCCGTAGACGATGGCATCCGATGAGTTGTCGAGACCATTGGCGAGAAGTGCGTTCGAGTCCGCAAAATAGCCGCCGACGAAGAAGCCGACCGCGATCGCGACGTTGAGCCACAGCACGATCCACAATGTCCGGCGCTTATCCGCCGAAGCCAGGTTAAATTGTGCCTCATCTGTCATCGCGTTGCCCCTGTTAGCTCCGTAGCCAAACCTTGGCGCTTGTTCGCTCCTCGCGTTCGAAAAAGCGCATCTCTGCAGAAGGGAATAGGGGATTCGACAACTCGGTTCCCCACTCCTCCCATCTCTTGTCGCCGACGACCGCGATCCGCCCAAAGCTGTCCTTGTGTTTCGCGTCGAACTTCAGATCGCGCCAGAGCCCGCCCAGATCCCAACCGGCAAAGTCGTCGTCCAGTTCGATCAGCATCGGAAGGCGCCCCGCCTCGCGCGCGGCTGCTTCTTCGAAGGCGGGCACGAAGCGATCGTAGTCCGCCAGGGTGAGTTTGCCGCCCGCCCTGATGACGAGGATGCGGTCTTCTTCGGTCAGTTCCAGCATATCCAAACCTCGCAGGCTGTTTGACTTATCCCTTTTAGACACCGGACGGACGGCGTTTCAGGCACCGGACGGGCGGCGTTGACCCGCATCACGATAGGCGAGCAGGCGCAGCGCGTTGAACACCACCACCAGTGTCGAGCCTTCGTGAACCGCGACCGCGGCACCGATACCGAGGCCGAGGATCGTGGCCGGTACCAGAAAAGCGACCACGCCGAGGCTCACGAACACGTTCTGGAGGATGATGGACCGCGTGTGCCTGCTCAGGCCGATCGCGAAAGGCAGGTGCGCCAAGTCGTCGGCCATTAGCGCGACGTCGGCCGTTTCCAGCGCAACATCCGATCCGGCCGCGCCCATGGCGATGCCGACGGTGGCATTCGCCATCGCCGGGGCGTCGTTCACGCCATCGCCGACCATCGCGACCCTCGTGGTGTCGCGGATGGCCCTGATGACTTCGACCTTGTCTTCGGGGAGAAGATCGCCGCGCGCCTCATCGATGCCGACCTCGGCGGCGACCGCTTCGGCGACCCGCTGGTGGTCGCCCGAGATCATGATCATGCGCTTGATGCCGAGCGCGCGCAATCGCGCCAGAGCATCCTTGGCGGGTCTCCGGGGGGTGTCCATCAGACCGATCGCGCCGAGGTCGCGCCCGCCCATGCGCACGGCCACGCTTGTCTGACCGGCCTGCCGCAGCCGCTCGATGGCTTGGGTCATCTCCGCGGACAACGGAGCAAGGCCGTCGACACCGAACATCTCCGCCTTCCCGATGATGACATCCTCACCGCCGATCTTCGCCGAAACACCCCGACCGGTCAGGCTTTCAAGACCGGCGGCGCGCGGAATGGGGCGGTCGCCCACGTGCTCGCGGCCGTGCTCCGCGATCGCCCGCGCAAGCGGGTGATCGCTCAGGCTTTCGACGGCGACCGCAACCGCCATCAACTCCTCCTTGGTCACGCCCGCTGCTGGCACGATTTCCTGGATGCGTGGCTCACCCATGGTCAGCGTGCCAGTCTTGTCGAACGCGATCACGTCGAGCGATCCAAGCAGTTCGAGTGGGGCTCCGCCCTTGATCAGCACACCGCCCCGTGCAGCGCGCGCAATTCCCGAAAGGACCGCGCTCGGCGTGGCAATCGCGAGCGCGCAGGGACTGGCCGCGACGAGCACAGCCATCGCCCGGTAGAAGCTGTCGCGAAACGGTTCATCGACCACCACCCAGGCGAACAGGAGCAGCACAGCGAGCGCCAGCACGGCAGGCACGAAGATCCGCTCGAAGCGATCGGTGAAGCGCTGCGTCGGAGATTTCCGCGTGTCGGCCTCGCTTACCATCTTCACCACCTTGGCGAGCGTCGTCTCGCTCGAAAGGCGGGTCACTTCGATTTCGATCAGGCCACTGCCGTTGATGGTCCCGGCGAAGACCCGATAGACGGCATCGAGCCCGTCCGGGTCGGCGCGCGCGGCCTCGTCGTTCATCACGAAGCGCTTGTCGACCGGCATGCTTTCCCCGGTCACCGGGGCCTGGTTGATCGCGGTGATGCCCTTGACGATGAACCCGTCCGAGGGAACCCGCTCGTCGGGCCTGACCACGACAATCGCGCCGACCGCCAGCTCCTCGACAGGAACTTCGCGAAGTTCGCCATCGTCACCGCGCACGGTGGCGGTTTTCGGGGCGAGCTCGGCAAGCGCCTCGATGGCGCGCTTCGCGCGGCCCATGGCGTAGTGCTCGAGCGCGTGGCCAAGGCTGAACAGGAACAGCAGGAGGGCGCCTTCGGCGAACGCGCCGAGCGCGGCGGCCCCCGCAGCCGCGACGAGCATCAGCGTGTCGATCTCGAATTTGCGCATCTTGAGGTTGTCGATGGCTTCTCGCACGGTATAGAATCCGCCGAAGAAATAAGCCGCGATGTAGAGCGCAGTGGGCAGCCATCCGGGCGCGCCGCTCGCGAGCTTTTCGATAGCGAAGCCGGTCCCGAGCAACCCGCCGCAGACAAGCGAGAAAATGAGTTCCGAGTTCGCACCGAGCGGTCCGCCATGTGCGTGATCGTGGTCTTCCTGAGCCTCGTCGTGCATGTTCACCGAAACGCTGCCCTGCTGCTGGTCCGGAGAGAGTGGCCCGGCGCTTTCGTCGACCGTATCGGCGCGAAGCGCGACACCCAGATTGCCAAGCGCCTCGATAATCTGCGTCTCGTCCACTTGGGACCGATCGAATTCTGCGGTGACTCTTCCCGCAGCAGAGGCGTTCGCCTCGATCACTCCGGTAATCCTGCGCAACTTTTCCGCCGTCGTCCGCGCCCGCCGCTCGTGGGTTATTCCGGTCACTTCTTCGTCAAGATGACCAAAACGCTTGCCAATCTGAATCTGAGCAGCATCCGCAAACTCGCGAATGCGACCCAGGGATACCTGTTCCGGATCGTAACGCAGGCGCAGTTGTGCGGTTTCGCCGACATCGGTGTGGACCTGCGCCTGTTCTACGCCGTCCAGCCCCGATAGCTCGGAGAGCAGGCGATCAAGGCAGCGCGAACAATCCGCGCGGATACCGCGAAGCGTAAGTGGAAGATCGATCGTCTTTATTCGCGTCATACTCGGTCGCCTCACTCGGAACTGATCCTGCCATGGCCACCATATGCGGGAATGGCGCAGGTGCGGAACGGCTTTCCGTATCTCACCGAGCGTGAGGCTCCGTCTCTTGTCGCCCGGCCCGGCACGATCAATCGAACAGATCGTGGAGAAAGCTTTTGCGTCGTTTCCGACCGTGATGATTGCGGCCACCGTGGTGCCCCGAACGTGGCCGTTCATACGCAGCCGAACGCGGTTCCGGCTGGCTTATACGACTCATCTCGGAAGTGCTGCGCTCGATGATCTTGTCGAGTTCGCCGCGATCGAGCCAAACGCCGCGACACTCTGGACAATAGTCAATTTCGACGCCCTGCCTGTCGCTCATCACGAGACTCACTTTGCACACGGGACATGCAAAATCCTGCTTTACGTTCTCGGCTGTCATTCACTCCTCCTTGCATCGGGTCAAATGGCCGTGAGGCACTCTTGGAAGCATGACCACTTGCCGCTCAGGCATCGCCCTTAGGCCCATGATCAGCGGTGAAGAGTATTTCCACTGCTTCTAGAGTGATCAGTCCGATTCCGTGCATGTCTGCGAGTTGCGGCAAGAAGTCGCGCAACCGGTCCTCGCGGTCGATAAGCTCGATGACCATCGGCGGATTATCCCCGATACCCAGCGAATAGTGCCGATGCACGACCGAACCTGCCGCGAAGCCGAGCCGTCCGCGCAGCACTGTCGCGCCCGCAAGACCTGCCTTGCGGGCTCTCCCGACAACGACGTGGACGGCTTCTTCGTCTCCGTGCATCGCGGCTTCATCGGTGTAGATTCGCATCAGCATTGGCTTCGGGTTCGGCATTCTTTCTCTCCTTATAGATTTGTCAGGCCGATCCGCGACGACGCCACCGTGCAAGCGGACCAAACGAAGGGAGCGTCGGCAGCCACTTTCGCATATCCCAGCGCGCCCCCCCATCGCTCTGCCGCGCAAGGATCAGCCGCGTCACCGCCGGCAGGACGAACAGGGTAAGGATGGTAGCAGTGATGAGCCCGCCGATCACAACGATTGCAAGCGGCTTCTGCACTTCAGCACCGGTTCCGGTCGCAAGCGCCATCGGCACAAACCCGAGCGAGGGTACGATGGCGGTCATCAACACCGACCGGAAACGCTCGACCGCGCCGCCATAGATCGAGTCGTCGAGTGACATCCCTTCGCGCAATCGACCCTGCATGCTCGTCATCATTACGAGACCGTTGAGCACAGCCACGCCTGCCAGAACGATGAAGCCTACCGCCACGGAGATCGAGAACGGTAGGCCGGTCAGCGCGAGAGAGAAAATACCTCCGGCAACCCCGAGCGGAACCGTAACGAAAACGGCCGTAGCCATGCGCAGATTGCCGAGCGCCATGACGAGGAGGCCAAAGATAACCAGGCCCACAATCGGAACGACCACGCCGATCCGCGCCTGCGCGGCCTGGAGATTTTCGTACTGCCCGCCCCACTCGAGATAGGCGCCCGAGGGCAGCGTTACCTGTTGGGCGATCTTCTGCTTCGCCTCGGCCACGACCGAACTGACGTCGCGACCGCGGACGTTGAGCTGGACCACAACCCGCCGTTTGCCGTTTTCGCGGCTGATCTGGTTCAAGCCCTCGACCTCGTTGAGGGTCGCCAGCGAGCGCAGTGGCACCGATGAGCGTTGGCCTACTCCATCCTCCGGAAGCATAACTGGAAGCGCGCCGATAGCATCGATGTCGTTGCGCACTTCGTCCGGGAGGCGAACAACGATATCAAACCGCCGATCACCTTGGAACACCAGCCCGCTTTCCGCACCGCCGAGCGCGGCGGATACAGTGGCCGCGACTTCGTCCACGGTTAGGCCATGCGCCGCAATGGCAGGTCGGTTGAACTGGATATCGAGAGTCGGGAACCCCTCGGTCTGTTCCACCGAGACCTCCGTTGCCCCTTCTATCCCTGAGAAGATTGCCGCCAGATCGTTCGCACTGGTCGTCAACTGCTCCAGATCATCGCCGAAAATCTTCACTGCGATGTCGCCACGCACGCCGGCGATCAGCTCATTGAAGCGCATCTCGATCGGCTGGCTGAACTGGAAATCGCTGCCGATGCGCTTCGAAATGGCCAGCTCCATTTCCTCAATCAGCTCGGGCTTCGTCAGGCTCGGATCCGGCCATTCCTCGCGCGGTTTGAGAATAACGAACGCGTCAGAGATGTTGGGCGGCATGGGATCGCTGGCGACCTCGGCCGTTCCCGTCTTCGAATAGATATAGTCGACCTGCGGAAACTGCGTCACCGTCTCCTCGATGCCGAGCTGCATGTCGAGGGACTGTTCGAGCGAGGTCGAGGGAATCCGGATCGACTGGATCGACAGGTCCTGTTCGTCAAGCTGCGGCATGAACTCGCTACCGACGAACCCGAAAACTGCGAGCGAGAACGCGAACACGCCAATACCTGCCAGAGCAGTCCGCTTGGGCCAGGCCAGAACCTTGCGCAGCGCCGGCTCGTACTTGGCCTTGAGCCAAGCGACCACGCGCACTTCCTTTTCGGCCACCTTGCCGCGGATCAGCAGCGCAAGGAGGGCCGGGATGAGCGTCAGCGAAAGGACGAACGCCGAGACAAGCGCGAGCATCACGGTGATCGCCATCGGTGAGAAGGTCTTTCCTTCCACACCTTGGAAAGTAAGCAGCGGAACGAACACTAGCAGGATGATTGCCTGCCCGAATATCGAAGGCCGGATCATCTCGCGAGTCGAGGCGATCACTTCCTCGAGCCGCTCCCCTAAAGCCAGAATCCGTCCCTCCTCGTGCTGGCGTTCGCTGACCCGTCGTAGGAAGTTCTCGACGATAATCACGCTGCCGTCGACGATCAGGCCGAAGTCAAGCGCGCCAAGGCTCATCAGATTGCCTGATACGCCGACGCGGTTCATGCCGATCGCCATCATCAGGAAGGACAGGGGAATGACAAGCGCGGTGATGACTGCAGCGCGGAAATTGCCGAGTAGCAGGAACAGTGAAGCGATCACCAGAAGTGCGCCTTCGGTCAGATTCTTCTCCACCGTGGAGATCGTCGCATTGACCAGTTTGGACCGGTCGAGCACGATATCGAGTTCGATGTCGGGCGGCATGGTTGGCGCAAGTTCGTCGAGTCGGTCGCCAGCAGCGGCAGCCACAGCGCGGCTGTTCTCGCCCAGAAGCATCAGGGCGGTACCGACCACCGCTTCCTCGCCATCCTTGGAGGCGGCGCCGGTTCGTAAATCGCCTCCATTCTGCACGCTGGCGACGTCGCGCACGTGAACCGGGATGCCTTCGCGACGCGCGATAATCGCATCCTCGATTTCCTCGATCGTGCGGAATCGCGCGTCGGAGCGCACGAGGAATGCCTCGCCGCCTCGCTGGACGTAGTTGGCGCCGACCGACAGGTTAATGCTTTCGAGCGCGCTCGAAAGATCATCGAAACCGATGCCGAAAGACGCCATGCGCGTCGACGACGGTGTCACCACGAACTGACGCGCATATCCACCGATGGAATCGACGCCTGCCATGCCATCGACATTGCGAATCTGCGGAGCGATGACCCAATCCTGCAAGGTGCGTAGATAAGCCGCGCGCGAGATCTCGTCGGTCAGACGTTCGCCTTCCGGTGTGAGATAGGAGCCATCGGCTTGCCAGCCCGGTCCGGTGCGTCCTGTTCCCCGCGTTCGGTCGGCGTAGCTCACCGTCCACATCAGCACCTCGCCCAGACCTGTCGAGACCGGGCCCATCGAGGGCTCCGCTGTCGCAGGCAGGTTATTGCGCACTGTGGTCAAGCGCTCGGCTACCTGCTGGCGGGCGAAATATACATCGGTGCTGTCGCTGAAGATTGCCGTGACCTGGGAGAAACCGTTGCGCGAGATCGAGCGCGTCGACTCCAGGCCCGGAATGCCAGCAAGCGAAACCTCGACGGGGTAGGTGACCAGGCGCTCGACATCCAGCGGAGACAGTGTCGGATCGACTGTGTTGATCTGCACCTGGTTGTTGGTGATGTCCGGAACGGCGTCGATGGGCAAATTGAGGAGGTTGATGGTTCCCCAGATCGCGACCGCCGCCGTGATGAAGAGGACCAGGATTCGGTTGCGAACCGACATCTCGACTAGACTGGAAATCATTGGTGCAACTCCGACTCGATCTGGATCAATGTTCTGCTTCGCCGCGGCCGAGTTCGGCTTTCAGAAGAAAGGCTTTCTTGCCTGCAATGCGCGAGCCGGCGGCGAGACCGCTGAGGATTTCGACCCTTTCTGTCGTTCGTGCGCCAACCTGAACCGGTTGCGCCTTGAAGCCGTTGGGCGTTCGAACGAAAACTACGTCTTGACCATCGACCGACTGGACGGCCTCGGCCGGGACTACCAGCGCCCCGCCTGCGCTTTGTGGAGTACGGCTTTCGATCCGCACTCTCACATATTCACCCGGCAACAAGCCAGCACCGGATGCAGGGGCGAGAACCACAGTCGCCGAACGGTTTTCGACATCTGCAGTCGGGGTGACGCTGATAACCCGGGCAGAAATATCCCCACCGGAAACTTCGATCCGCGCTGCTGCACCGTTGGCGATGCGGCGGGCGTCTTCTGCAGGGACCGCGGCTTCAATCTGGACGCTGTTGGCATTGGCGATGCGATAGAGCTCGTCCTGCGCCGTTACGTAGGACCCAAGAACCACGGGGGCTCCGGTGACGCGACCGGTAATGGGGGAGCTTACGGTAATGTAGCGTCCCGAAGCGTTCGCGGCCGCCGCAGCCTGTCGTGCACGTGACACTTCGGCGAGCGCCTGCTGGTATTCCGCCCGGACCGTTTCGAGTTCCGCACGTGCCGTAACCTGTTCGTCAAAGAGCCTCTTTTCACGTTCGAGCCGCGTGCGGGCGAGATCGGCGCGAGCCTGCGCTGAAGTAACGTCTGCGCTGATCGCGGCAGCTTCACGGCTGTCGATTGTAGCGACTGCTTCTCCGCGGCGAACCGGATCGCCCAGACGCTTTTGGATCCGTGTGACGCGCCCCTCGGCTCCAGCGCTGAGGACAGCTTGACCCTGAGGCGACGTCGCGACACTGCCCTGCGCAATTATCTCGGCTCCCAGCGAACTCACTTCCGCTGTCACGATATCGATCTGCGAGGCACTGACCTGCTCGTCGGTAAGTTCTACGATCCCTTCAGCCGCGTGATCTTCCTCAGCGGCTTGGGTTGTTTCAGCGTCTGCGGCGTCGGGACTGTCCGACCCGTCAAAGATCCACAATCCGGCAACGATGAGCAGAGCGGCAACGACGAGTGCAATGACGATATTCTTGCGGTTCATTATCTGAAACTCCTATTGCGCGGAAAGGCGGATGAGACGCGCCGCGGCTTGACCGCGAGTCTCCTGCGCGTCGATCAGCGCGTTGCGGATAGCGTCGCGCGCTTCGCCGGCGCTCAGAACTTCAATCAGAGGGAAGCGCCCCGCCCGATAACCGATGCGGACGAGACGGAGAGCTTCCTCGGCCTGTGGAAGCGACGTGCTGGACAGGGTGTCGACGCGCGCTTCAGCCGCGAGAAACTGCGCGCGCGCTTGCTCGACTTCTTGACGGAAATCAGCCCTGACCACGGCTTCGCGGGCAGTGGCTGAGCGTAGTCGCGCCTGGGCGGCGGCAATGTTGCCCTGGTTGCGGTCGCGAAATGGTAGCGGGATCGACACGCCGACCAGAAAAGCGTTGTCGTTGCTTTCCGCGAACCGGCGCACACCCGCTGAAATCACCGGGTCAGGCACCCGCAGCGAACGCTCGCGCGCGATCGCAGCCTCCGCCGCATCAGATTCTGCCCGCGCAACCTGCAAGCGGAGGGTGTCCGCACTCGCAAGAAGCGATGCGGGAGGTTCGATATGCGGAATCTCGGCAGGAACCGCCGGGAGGCTCTCGGAACTGCTCCAGAGCGATCCCAAGGCCGCGCGCGCCGCAATGCTCTCCGCTTCGGCTGCCTGCAGTTCAGCTTCAGCCTCGGCAAGCGCGGACTCCGCGCGCAGAGCACGCAATGGAGGCTCGCGACCGACTTCAACCAGGAGGTTGGCGATGCGCGCCAGCTCGCGGTTGCGGGCCACGATATCTTGCGCAAGTTCGACTCGGGCCGCCGCGGCGGCGGCATTGACAAAGCGTTCGCGCACGGAGAAACCGAGTTCGGCAAGCGCGAGATCGCCTTGGAGAGAAACGACTCGCGCCTCGGCTTCGGCGGCGCGGACGCGGGCACCGCGCTTTCCCCCGAGTTCGAGGCGCTGCCCGACCGCAAGAGTGTACTCGGTGGCGCGAAGGCCGGAAAAAGCGCCCGTTCCCGCGACGTTTTCCGCTTCGAAGGAAACCTCGGGGTTGGGTCGAAGCCGAGCCTGACCGACAAGCGCACGCGCCGTTTCGGTGTCAGCGAGCGGCCCCGCGATGCGGGGATTGAGGACGGGACCTTGGATGTCTGCGTCCGAAGCAGCCACCACGCCCGAACGAGCGAGCGCCTCTTCAAGGGTGAGAAGGTCGTTCTCCTGAGCCGCTACGGACGTGGCGGTGGCGACAAGCGACAGCCCTGTAATCAGGGCACCTCGCCAAACAATGGCAAACATGGATTGGATATTCCTCTACTGACGTGCCGAAATTGCGTCGGGTTGGCGACGCTTTGAATGGACGTCAGACTCGAGGAGGGGGCTTTGAAATCCCGAGCTGGATCGAAGTCAAGCCGACAGGCTCGTATAAATGGTGAACCGAAGTGTAAAGACCACCGATTGTGGCGTCCGAGGATTCGGCCACCTGAGACGACAGATGATTATGCCCGTGTGCACAAATGCCGTGCTGCCCGACCGGGCTGTCCGGCAGATCCTTGCCGGTCTCGCTACTTGCAGCTTCGGCACTTGTAAGTTCGCCAATTTCAGGCCCGCATACCGCCGCGTCCACGCTTACGCTGAACACCAGGCCGAAGAGAATCAGCATGGCGAAAAACGGCTTCAAGGCAAGAAGGGGCATACGGAGGGTCATGACAATTTGGCCCCGCTAGCAGGACCAATCACATGGCACAAGTCGATATTCTCTTCGGATGCCGAAGCCGTCGCGCAGCTCAATTCATAAGAACGAACAAATGCGCTATGCATGTACCGACCTGGGTCGACACAAACGCCGTAATAGAAAGATATATTATCACACTGCATCGCGTGACCGGTCATTGTTTGATGCTCGGGTGTGATTAATCCAGAAACCAAGTAAAAGTGCGGATGCCATTGCAAGTTGAGCGCCAATCACTTGGAACGTCGGATAAACTCCAAGTATACTTAGTCGCGGACCGCCGGCTATCGGTGCAATTCCGATCACACCCGCTTCCTGCAAGCCCGCGATCCCTTTGCCAATCAGGACAATCGCAAGCAGGGCGATGAGCACCGAACTGTAGGCAAAGAACTTTCCGATCGGCAGCGTCCGGCTGTAGCGCAGCAGCAGCCAGGCGATGACGACAAGGAGCAAACCGGCCGTGGCAGCGCCCGCCAGCAGATAGCCCGTACTTCCCTGAGCGGACAGCGCAGCGTAAAAGAGGATGGTTTCGAAGACCTCTCTATAGACGACAAGGAATACGATCCCGAACAGGAACCAGAGCGATCCGCGCGAAAGCGCCTTGCCAAGCTTGTCGCGGATATAGCGCTGCCAATTGTCTGCCTGTGATTTTCCGTGCATCCAGACGCCAACCGACAGGAGGACCAGCGCTGCAATCAGCGAACCGAATGCCTCGATCGATTCCCGGCCGGCACCGCTGATGTCGAGAAGATAGGTCGCCGCAAACCAGGTAAGCGCGCCTGCTACCAGCGCACCGGTCCACCCGCCATGAACAAATCGCAATGCCCGTTCCTGTCCCGCCTTCCTCACGAAAGCGATCATGGCGATCACGATCAGCAATGCCTCCAGACCCTCGCGGAGGAGGATCGCGAAAGATGCCACGAAGGTTGACCAGCCCGTCGCAGATTCCGGCGCAACGACATTTTCAGCCTGTACGAGCAAACCCTCGATGGCCCGGATCCGTTCGCTTATCGCAGAGGTCGGCAGATCTGCGTCGATGGCTGCACGCAGGTCCATCATCGCGCTCTCGATACGCACCAGAAGATCCGGATTGCGTGTCGCCAATATCGGTTCGACGGGTTCGAACCCATCCAAATATGCCGACAGTGCGAGCTCCTTGGCCCGGGAAATATTCCCGTTCGCGTGGGCGCGTTCAGCTTCTGCGAGCCGGGTACGTGTGATGCCAAGAGGCCCCGCACCTTCGGCGATCGCCGACGGGTTGGCCCGAAGATAGGCCATGAGCGCGTCCGCGCGCTCTTGCCCGATCTCTCCTGCCAGTTCGTCCGGCGTGATGTTCGTGAGAGCGGCAAGATCGGGAAAGCGTTTGCGTAGTTCGGAATCTGACTTCCATAGACGCGCCCCTTCGTCGACCGCCTCAAAGGCGACGGATCCCGAGTAGAAGGCCAGGGCCCAACGATCGTCGGAGGAGAGCTGCGAGAAACCGGGCATGGCGGTGCCATCTAGCCCTTGGTCGATAACCTGATAGAGACCCATGATGCTGCGCTGGCGCGCGCGATCGACGTCGGTAAATGCGATCGGCGGCGGATCAAGGCCCGCAGACGCCGGCCCGCGACCGTTTCCTGACACCCCGTGGCAACTGGCACAATTCTCCTGGTACAGCAGTCTTCCGCGCTCAAGATCGGGCGCCCTCGAAGGCGAGAGCGTGATCGGATAGATGGCTAGGAGATCCGCAGCGAGCTTTCTGGCTGCCGTGGCAACTTGATCAACGGGGGCCATCGAGAGGATATCGGCTTCAAGTTGCTTCGCGTTTGCCTCTAGCCGAACGCGACCGGGGCGTTCAGGCAATTCCGCAATACCCGATCGTACCGAACCGGCGAATTCGACCATTTCCTCATATTCGAGTTCGTTGACGACTTCGCCGTCCTCGACGGCAGCTGCATAATCTACCGCCATGTAATCGAGCAGGCGCCAGATCGTGTTGGGTTCTGCCGCCAACGCTTGCGCGCTGCCGAACGACAACAGAAGGGCCAGGCAAATGCCGGACAGGCGCGCCAAATATTTCATCATGCAATCTGCTGCGTTTTCATATCGCTGCGCGCATGGCGGATAATTTCGAGAGCCGAATGGAGGAACAAAAACGCAATCGCAGCGGCCACGATGATATCAGGCCATGCGCTTCCCAACCAATAAACCAAACCGGCTGCGACGATGACCGCGACATTGGCCAGGGCATCGTTGCGTGAAAATAGCCATATCGCGCGCGCTTGAGCATCGCCTCCTTTGCGAAAGCGAGCGAGCACAAAAACGGCAGCAAGGTTGATAAGCAGGGCGACAAAACCCACCCAGCCCATGATGCCGGCTTCCGGCTGCACCATATCGAACATGCGCCAGATCGCCGCGCCGATCACACTCACACCAAGCGCCGCCAGAAACAAACCTTGCGCGAGCGCCACCCGAGCACGCGTCGATGCCGTCCATCCGAGCGCAAGCAGTCCGATGAAGGTGATCGAGCCATCGCCAAGGAAATCCAGCGCGTCGGCTTTGAGCGCCTGGCTCGCGGCTAAAAACCCGGCGGCCAGCTCGATCATGCCGAAACCGACATTGAGGATAATCACGATACAAAGCGCGCGGCGGTATTGCGGATCGTCAACCGCCCTCTCGGGGTCGCCGGTGCAACCACAGTCTTCCGAATCATCTAAACTCATGATTTTTGAGCTTTACAATCTCCAGTTACTGGAGGATCAAGGACTTTCTGCGAACCTTTCGCAGAAAGTCTGACGGCGGATGTGCGATTGCGTCGCGGAGACACACACCCTGCGATGGCCATCATCGAGGATTAAAGAATGCAGATAGGAAAAATTGCCCGCGCGACCGGGACCAAAGTCAACACCGTTCGCTATTATGAAGAGATCGGTCTTCTGAAGCCCGCTCCGCGCTCCCAGTCGGGACGAAGGATTTACGCAGACGCCGATGTCGAACGGCTCGCATTCATCCGGCGGGCTCGGGGTTTGGGCTTTTCGGTGTCCGAAGTTCGCTCGCTGCTCGAAGTGTCGGACGCACCAAACCGGGATTGCAAGGACGCTGCGACTTTGGCACGAAATCATTTGCGCCGGGTGGAAGAGCAGATCGAACAGCTGCAGGCGATGAGACAGGAACTGATCGGCCTGGCACGGGCCTGCGATGGGGGCACTGCCACCGACTGCGGCATCATCGGCGGGCTTGCTAGAAAATCCGCCTAAAGATTGCCTTGGCAAAAGCGCAGAATCTACACTTTCGGCGCGGTGCCATCGTCGCGCTGCGTTTCTCCGGACCACCAGGTAACGAGAAGCAATGCCACTCCAAGGACTATTCCGACATCTGCGAGATTGAACGCCGGCCAGTGATAGCCGCCGACATAGAAGTCGAGAAAATCGGTGACCGCTCCGTCCGCCAGTCGGTCGGCAACGTTACCCAATGCACCGCCAATGATCGAACCTATCGCGGCGGATTCGAGGCGTACAGTACTGCGCCAGAGCCATCTGGCCAGAACGCCCACGACAAGAAGCGCGAACCCGGACAGCAAATAGGGCGCGATTGGATTACCGGAACTCAGAAGGCCGAATGTAACACCGCGATTATATCCGAGCACCAGATTGAAGAATGGAAAAACATCTATCACGCGGGCAGGGTCCATGACCACATTCACAATAAGCCATTTTGAAATGAGATCGCTCGCGAAGACTGCAACGGCGATCGAAAGACCAAGACTTCGGTACATATTGGTTCCTTGGATGATCGGCAGATATCTCTGATAGTCTGGACGATAGAAATTAGGCCTGGGCCCGGTACTCGTCGATCATGTCAATGCAGAGAGGTCAACTGTACCGCCGATCACTGGCCCAGCCATTCAGGCATCCGAATGTCATCGGCACGTGATTCCAGCGCGGGAAAATATCTTTCTCCGCCATGTCTTGATGGGCAAGCAAAACATTTTCGCCGATGTCGCAAATTGCACCGGTTTCGCGTGGGGGCACACGAGGTGGATCGCGGACTCATACTGCGGCGGTGGGAATGTCAAGAAACGCAGTCCCTACCTTTTTGCCAAATACAAAGGTTATGTTTTTAGGATACTTTTTGCGGCTACGCGCATTTCAGAATATTCGCTGAACGGCATGATGCGAATGAGGCGGGGCTCCTTGCGTCTGTGACTCTCTTTGCGGTTGTAGTGAGAAAGCATTGCCGTAGGGCATTCATGCTTCTGAAAAGGGAATATCGAAAATGAAAGCCTCTGACTTGTTTATCGCTGCATTAGAGGCTGAAAAGGTGGAATACATCTTTGCCGTTCCCGGCGAAGAAAACCTCGACCTGCTGGAATCCCTGCGCACGTCCTCAATCGAATTGGTATTGACGCGCCATGAGCAAGGAGCAGGCTTCATGGCGGCGACCTATGGTCGTCTGACCGGCAAGGCGGGGGTTTGCCTCGCAACTCTCGGGCCTGGTGCGACGAACCTGACAACTCCGGCGGCCTATGCCGCGCTCGGGGCCTTTCCGCTCGTCATCATCACCGGGCAGAAACCGATAAAGACATCGAAGCAGGCCCAGTTCCAGATTGTCGACGTCGTTTCCCTGTTCACCCCGCTATGCAAGGCTTCGACCCAGATCGTGAACGGCAATCGCATCCCCTCGCTCGTTCGCGAAGGTTTCCGACTTGCTCAGGAAGAAAGACCGGGCGCTGTACTGCTCGAGCTTCCGGAAGATATCGCTGAAGAGGAAACGATCGAACCGGTCATACCGCCGCATGACAGGCGTTATGCGGTCGCCGGAGATGCGGCGCTCGACGAAGCGGCCGAGCGGATCATCGCGGCTGAGCGGCCATTGCTCCTGATCGGTGCCGGTGCGAACCGCCGCCGCGCTTCAAAGGCGTTGCGCAAATTCGTGTCCGATACCCGCTTTCCCTTCTTCGACACCCAGATGGGCAAGGGCGTGGTCGATGAAGACAGCGAGCTCTATCTGGGCACCGCGGCGCTATCGTCGGGCGATTATGTTCACTGCGCGATCGAGAAGGCCGATCTGATCGTCAATATCGGTCACGACGTGGTGGAGAAGCCGCCCTTCTTCATGGAGCCGGGCGGGCAGACCGTCATCCATATCAATTACAAGGCGGCTGAAGTCGATCAGGTCTACTTCCCGCAGCTCGAGGTCATCGGCGACATCGCCGGATCGGTCGAGCGGCTGGGAAACCGTCTGGATGGCAAGCTGCAGTGCGACCGCAGCTATTATACCGCCCTGCATCACGAGATTGCTTCGCACATTTCCGAGACCAGCGACGACGAACGTTTTCCGATGGTCCCCCAGCGCGTGGTTGCCGACGTACGCAGCGTAATGGCGCGCGATGATATCGTCGCGCTCGACAACGGTATCTACAAGATCTGGTTCGCCAGAAACTACATTGCGAATGAACCGGGTACCATCCTGCTCGACAATGCATTGGCGACGATGGGTGCTGGCCTTCCATCCGCCATGATGGCTGCGATGCTGGCGCCGGGGCGCAGAGTGCTCGCGGTATGCGGCGATGGCGGGTTCATGATGAACTCGCAGGAACTGGAAACGGCCGTCAGGCTTGGACTGAACCTTGTCGTTCTCGTTCTGAATGATGCAGCATACGGGATGATCCGCTGGAAGCAGGACCAGCTTGGCTTTCCGGACTACGGCCTGACCTTTTCCAATCCCGACTTCGTCACCTACGCAAAAAGCTATGGAGCGACCGGTCACCGGGTGGAGCGGAGCGCAGATCTTGTGGCGGTCCTGAACGCCGCATTCGAGGCGGGCGGCGTGCACCTTGTCGATCTGCCCGTCGACTACTCCGAAAACAAGAAGGTGCTGATCGACGAACTCGGCGCAAAGGTGTGCGAGCTATGAAGACGATCGTTCACAATCCGTTCGACCGCGAGCCGGTTGCAGAAGTGGCGCTTGTCGACTGGGCTCAAATCGATGAATGGCTGAGTGAAGCGCAGTTGCTCCACCGCGACCGCCGTGGCTGGCTTGCCGTGCACGAGCGTATTGCTATCCTCCGGCGGGCAGCGGATATCATGCGCGAACGAGCCGAGGATCTGGCTCTCCAGATCGTCAGGGAGGGCGGCAAACCCCTGGTCGATGCGCGCGTGGAAGCCGGTCGCGCGATCAACAGCGTCGACTTGTGCGTTCAGGCGCTCAGCGATGGCGGCGGTCACGAGATCCCCATGGACCTGACAGAAGCGGGTGCGGGAAGGACGGCATATACCTTCCGCGAGCCGATCGGTCCTGTCGTGGCGATCTCGGCATTCAATCACCCCCTCAACCTGATCGTCCATCAGGTTGGACCGGCGGTAGCAGCCGGGTGCCCCGTTCTCATCAAGCCTGCGCTGGAAACGCCTCTGTCATGCCAGAGCTTCGTGAACATTCTCCATGAAGTCGGCCTGCCCGAGGCCTGGTGCCGGTTCGCTCCGTGCAGCGACGATGTCGCCGAAAGGATGGTAACCGATCCGCGCACGGCGTTCTTCTCATTCATCGGTTCTGCGAAAATCGGCTGGATGCTTCGCTCGAAGCTGGCGCCCGGAACCCGCATTGCTCTCGAGCACGGCGGCGCGGCGCCGGTAATCGTGGACAGCGGCGTGGAGCGCGCAGCAGTGATCGCCTCGTTGCTCAAAGGCGGGTTCTATCATTCGGGTCAGGTCTGCGTTTCCGTGCAGCGCGTATTCGTCCCTGCTGCAGAATTGAAAGACTTCGCCAATGACCTGGGGCGAGCTGCCGAAAAGCTGGTCGTGGGCGATCCCGCCGATGCCGAAACCCAATGCGGACCCCTGATCCGAACGGAGGAAGTCGACCGCGTCGAACGCTGGGTCGATGAAGCCATTGCAGCAGGCGGCACCCTGGTCTGCGGGGGAAGCCGTCTGAGTGACACTCTTTTCTCCCCGACCGTCATTGTCGATCCTCCCGAAAGTGCCAAGGTATCCCAGGAAGAAATCTTCGGCCCCGTGATCTGCGTGTATGGCTATGACGATATCGACCTGGCTATCGAGCAGGCCAATGCCCTGCCTTACGCCTTTCAGGCCGCTATATTCACCGATCGGCTGTCAATCGCCAATCATTGCATACAGTCTCTCGCGGGATCGGCTGTGATGGTGAACGACCATACGGCATTCCGCGTCGACTGGATGCCTTTTGCAGGTCTGCGCCGCTCCGGGCTTGGCGTCGGCGGGATCGCCTATACTATGGCGGATATGAGCCTTGAAAAAATGGCCGTCTGGAACTGGCCTGCGGCGGCATCATATCGGGCTGTTCATGTATATGGTCCCGGCTGTGCTCATTTCGGGCTATGCCACGCCGGTAGAAAACATGCCCGACTGGTTGCAGGGCCTTGCCGCCGCCACGCCGATCACCCACTTCATAGTCATCAGCAAAGCGGTGTATCTTCGTGAAGCGCCCCTTTGGCTCTATTTCTCCCACATCTGGCCCATGGCGCTTATCGCTGCCGCGAGCCTGCTGGCGGCGACCTGGTTGTTCCGCCGCCGAACGGGTTAGACAGTTTCACGGGGCCAAGCGACCAATCCCGACTTCGGCAACCGGGAGGATGACCGAAGGGTCGGGACGCGCGAGGCGTCGATCGACCGCCGGACATGCGATAGATTGCAGCATGTGTCGGATGATGTTGAGGCGTGCGGCGCGTTTGTCGTTGGCGCGCACTGCAATCCACGGAGCATAGGCAAAATCTGTGCGTGTCAGCATTTCGTCCCGGGCTTTGGAATAATCATTCCACTTCTCAAGCGCCGCTGCATCGATGGGGCTGATCTTCCACTGCTTGAGCGGATCAGTGCGCCGCGCTTTGAGGCGCTTGGCTTGCTCTTTTCTATCGATGTCGAGGTAGTATTTGAGAAGCGTAGTCCCGTCGCGTGCCAGCATTTCTTCGAATTGCGCGACGTTAGAGAAGAAGTCGGCAACTTCCTCCTTGTCGGCAAATCCCATCACCCGTTCGACCCCCGCCCGGTTGTACCAAGAGCGATTGAACAGAGCGATCTCCTCATCGGCGGGCAGCTGTTCGCTGTAGCGGCGAAAATACCAACTTCGCGTGTCACGATCTGAGGGTTTGCCCAGCGCCACGACGCGAGTCTCGCGCGGACTCATATGTTCGCGCACACGCTTGATCACACCGTCCTTTCCGGCCGCATCTCTCCCTTCGAAGATGATCAGAACACGCTCGCCATGGGCGATGACCTGGCGTTGTATCTTGACCAGTTCGATCTGCAGCGCGCGCAATTGTTGCTTGTATTCGCTCTTGGATATTTTCTTCTTTTGCGAACTCGACATGTTGCTCTCCGGCTCTTTAGCTGCGATGAGGGGACGAGCCCCGAACATGTCGTAACGATACTACCGCCTGCGACCGTTTTACAGGAAGGGACGGGCCCTTCTCCGGTATTGGGGCACTGGCGCTTCGGGGTTTTCCATGATCGAAAATAAAGCCGATAAAGCTGACGGGTCCGAGGAGGCGTTGCGACCGATGGATGAAGCAGTGCGCCGGGCCCTGGTGGATAGCCACGAAGATATGCTGCGTTTCCTTATCGGCCGCATGCGGGGGCGTCAGGAGGCGGAGGAAGTTCTCCAGCGTTTCATGCTTCGTGCGATCGAGCGGGCTGGGGACCTGCGGGATGTGGGTTCGGTCAAGGGATGGCTCTCCCGAGTGCTGGCGACGACCATTGCCGACTTTTACCGACAGGCTGCGCGCGGACGTAAACACGAAACCGCCATTGATCCTCAGGAACTTGCCGAACTTGCCGAGGCGGAAATCGTGTCGGACGAAGAGATAGAAGCTGCCGTCTGCAACTGTCTCTATCGACTCCTGCCAACGCTCAGGCCGGATTATTCCGAAGTCATCTGGCGCGCTGATTTGCTTGAGGAACCGCGCGAAAGCATTGCCGACGCACTCGATACAAGTGTCAACAATATCAATGTACGTCTTCATCGTGCGCGCGCCGCGCTTCGCACGCGTCTGCTCCAGATGTGCCGCACTTGTGTCATTCACGGTTTTCTCGATTGCGAATGCCAGCATGAGAAGGAGCAAGCACCCGCGCCGTAGGCGCGGACTGTTGGGGGCCGCACTATCTGGGCGATGCTAGTCTCCCTCCTTCGGCCGCGCGTCTCCTTGGCTGCATGGTCGTGTAGCTTTATCGTTTTGGCGTGGATCGCTGTCGACGCCCAAGGTCCAGGACGGTGGGTCGCTCGCGGGAAACGATTCGTTCAGGGCTTCGTCGATCGCTCGCTCTTCCGGGCCGGAGGAGCGCGTCTCTGGCTTGCATCGTGGCCGGTCCGTGGGGGCGTTCGTCATTGGCTTGGCTCTTGCCTTCAATCGCTACAATCTCAGCTCGTCTGGCCGGACCGACGAGCTTGAGGCGGGGCTGGCAAGGCTATCGACACGACCGCCCGCTATGCGCACCTTGATGATGCCCATATCATCACAGCGGTGGATGCTGTTGGTTCCGAGCTAGAACGGCAGCTTTTTGCAGGATGAGAATTTTCAAAGTAGTTCGCCAGCATCAGCACAGCCTCAATCAGCGCCCGCTTTGATGAGCCTTGGATTGTCGCCATATGTGACTAAAAGTGCTGCTCCACCACCTGCCACGGCGGCCTCGGGCTCTGGGCGTTTCGCTACTTTGGTTGGCCATGAAGCTTTCGCATGTGGTAGCCTTTCCCGCAACTTGAAGGAACTGAACCTGCATTGCTGATTTGTCTTCTCTATGAGGAGACTATGTATGCAATTCTCCGCCGCGCGCCTTGCCAGAGCAAGCTTCGTATTCGCGTTCGCCATTGCTTCCATTGGGGTTGCTTCGAAAGCGCAGCAAAGTGAGGTTCCACCTCCTCCAGACCCCGGCGTGTCGGGCTCCGACACGTACGTTGCAACCTGGGAGGACATCCAAGAAGAAAGATCGAAGGCGTTCGCAACACTAGGGATTGCTCCGCAACAACAAGCGTTGCGGGCTCAGGTTCGCAATTCTGCCCGAAAACTGGTTCAGAACAATCTTACGGCAACCCGCAGCGCGGAAATTCCCGATCTCTTTATCGACGAAATCGCTCAACTCTTGCTCTCGATCGGCTACAGACCGGGGGATCTCCCGAAGAGCCAAGGGGACGCGACATCGACCATCCTTTCCGCCCAGAACGTCGTGTCGGGAAATCCTACTTTCGACGATTACCTCGCCCTGTCCAAAGACGTCGTTGTGGCGACTATTGAGAGCATTTCAGCAGCACAGGATGCGGATGATGGTATGAATCTCACCGTAACCTTCACCGTCGATAAAGTTGCGAAGGGCAATCTTCAACCTGGCCAGACAGTGACGATCCGGCAGTATTCTAACTCCCCGCCAGGCGCGAGCCCAGCTAATCCCGAAGGGCAATATCTCTTGTTTTTGTCTCAGGCGAGGTACGACTACGTCTCTGCTCGGCGTGCTGGAAGGCGCCCACAGAGGTCCGGTCAGGTCTTTGGTGAAGTTTTTCAACCCTACAGGGTTGAAGGTGACCGATTGCTTAGCGTTGGGGAGGGCCAACCGGTCCCGACGAAAGCAGTATCTGCTATTTAGCTGAAGGTAGAGAACATGCGAATATTCCCATCTTTGGCATTAACCGCTAGCGTCATTGTCGGAACTGCGGCGTTTTGGCCGTCCGAGGTAGAAGCAAATAACTGCAAGTACAGTTCAACAAACAAAAATTGTCCGGATGTTGCAAACCAATGGACTTGGGGACGACAAGATGCATCCTCATTGCGGTTTACCATCAATGATAGCGTTCCAAGCGCGTGTCAAAGTCCCGCTTATGCAGCATTGAATACATGGAACTCTTCGACATTTCGTTTTTCGTTTGTATGGGGAGGATACACCACTACCGAATCTCGCGTGAAGCAGGGTGAGTATCTGGCTCCAACAAGCGCGAACCGCATCGATACCGTAGACATCAACGTCGGTGAAACGCTCAGCTATGCCGCGGCGTCCACGCAGTTTGATTGGGGTACCTATAATTCAGCTGCGGGCCGATACAACTTGAAAGATGGTGATATTCAGATCGCGCCTGGAACGCTCACCAGTGCCTATTGTGGTAGTGGGAGCACACCTAATAACATGAAGGATTTTCGAGGATTGGTCGCCCATGAGCTGGGGCATGCAGTCGGATTAGGTCACAAGCTCACGTCGCAAACCATATCCGATGTTATGTACGGCTGGTCAATTGATGGTCCTCGGCCAACGGTACTGTCTACTCCAGATCGCGAAAGTGCGGAGTACCTGTATGGCCGAAGGTAAACTCAGGATCGCCGGAGCCGCCGCAATGGCATTCATGTTGCTCGCTCTGGTGGGTTGTAGCTACAACCGTCAAGTTGCATCCGCCTCCAGTGGATTGGCTGATGCCCGTTTGGCGACGATTGAGCTGGAAGACAGGACTAGCTTAAATTTTGCTCTACCTAGAAGCGCAGTAATTGAGGAAGGGGGTGGACATAGCCTGCGTGGGTTACAGGCGGTCACCAACGATGCATTTATTCGCGTCGGGGTTGGCAACGAAAGTGGAGATATCTCTTGTCGGGATGGGGAGAAATGTCAGGCTCTACGCCAAGTTGAGCCTATCGGAGAGATGATTTATTACATTCGCGAGCTTATTAAACCAAGAAGTGCTCAAGAGATTGGTCACTCATCCGGTACGCAATCGTACAGTGCGCATATGCTGGCTTTGGGAAGATTGAACGCCAGTAATGTGATATTTGTTGATGCGTATTGCGTGAGCACTACGCCCTGCATTGACCAAGCGAAGCGTTTTCAATTCACCGTTAAGCGATAGGGCTCATGTTGCCCTAGCGGTTATCTATTCTCGGCCGATTGACCAATACAGGTTAGCTGAGGCCGGCAACGCCTTTGCTTCGGGCCGTGTTGGCAGCTGCGCTGCCTGCCCGCACCACCCCTTGCAAAAGCGTTTCCCTTGGGCGCGGGCGCGCCCTGCGGTGCAATCCTCCCATGCCCTGCTTCTTCTGGATGTTCGCAAGCCGGAAATGGTTTCCGGTTTGGCACACCGAAGGACCAGTCACATGACCAATCTCGTAATCCTGACCGGCCGTCTCGACCGCGATCCCGAATCCCGCGAGACCAAGGGCGGAACCTCCGTCACCGGCATCACCGTCGTCACCGACCGCCCCGCGCGCGACAAGGACGGCAAGACCTACAAGGATGACAACGGCTACACCGCCAAGGACAGCGAATTCCACCGGGTGACCTGCTTCAACGGCCTCTCCAAGACCGTCGGGCAGTTCTGCACCAAGGGCCAGCTCGTCTCAGTCCAGGGCCGGCTCCACTACACCCAGTGGGAAGACCAAGAAGGCGTCAAGCGCTACGGCTGCGAGATCCTCGCAGACAAGGTCGACTTCCTCTCGCGCGGCAACGCCAGGGATGGCGACGGAGACAACCGCGACGCGCCCGAGATCGACTGACATCGATCAACCGGCGATCGACGAAGGGGCTCTGCCGCAAGCGCGGCAGGGCTCCTTCTTTGGGTCGGGAATGACCGAAGCCTTTTAGAATTCCTTTCCCAGGTTGCTGATATTCGTTGCGCCATGAACGATCAGACCCACACCTGTTATCCGGGCGAAACCGCAACCGCGGTCGAAGTGGTCGCTGTTGCCGATGAGTACAGATTGTCGGCATCTCTTCTCTTACGGAACGGGCGACCAAGGGAACCACGGTCGCGGGCGCCGTTTCGTATGGTCGCGATCCATGCGGTCGAACTCTATCTGAACGCGTTCCTTCTCCACTCGGGCCATGCCGCAGGGCAGGTCCGGGGGCTCCAGCACAACCTAGCGGCACGGGCTGACCTTGCCTGCGAGTTCGGCCTGTCGCTGAGAAAGCGTACGCGAGAACACCTCCACGCCATGGCGAGATCACGCGAATTCTTAATCACACGATACGTGCCCAGCGGAACGAGTCTGTCAGAGATCAACCGCCTCCAGGCCACGCTCGCAGAGGTCGCGCAGAAGGTATCAGCAGCGATCTAGGTCGGTACCGGAGGGAGGGGGGCCTGGCTCACGTTCTTCCATGGTGATGGGCGTGCGGCCGACGCGTCAAGGACGGCAGGGTCCCACCATTTTGTCTCTCCTTCGCTTCGCTACGCTCCGACAAAATCGTTTCCCCTACCGCCGCTTCGCGGTCGCCCTCCCAGGGCGATCCCTGACTCGCCGACCACACGCCCATCCGTCCTGCTCCTGCCGTCAACGGCAGACTTCAGGAGGATATCATGGCTTCAATCGCTCAGCTTCATTTGACCTCGGACAGGTACTTTGCCGCGCTGGCCGTTGCAGAGTGTCGGGCACTGCACAGCTTCTTCGATCAGCACATCGTCGAGGATCGCGAATTGGGATACTTTGCGCTGGATGAGGGCGACTACAACGCTCTTCCCGCGCACTTGGCTGCGCGCGTCGTGCACACCGTTCATGGGGCGATGCTCGACGAGTTCTGACTTCACGCAAAGGGCGGGGGCCGGCGGCGGCTCCTGCCCTTTTTTCTTGCTCGCAGGTCCTAGGAAGGGTGCATGTCTACTGATTGAATGCCTTGTGCGCTGGCAGATCAACGTGTGGGGCGGCGATGGCTATCTGATCCCCACCACGGGCTCAGCCAGCTTGGCAGTTCGAGCTTTTTTGCCCGTGTCCTGGCGAAAGGCTAGCGCTTCAGATGGGTACTGGTCGATACAATTTCCGACGCAAATCGAGCGGCTTATGGAAGTCGCGCGGGGTGCTCAGGCGCGGCCAATCCTTGGTCCACTAAGGCCAGTTGGTATCCCGGAGCCGATTTTCGCCCTGAATCTCGCGTTGTCCTCGAAAGGCCCATCCGCTACCGCTCCGAAAATAAGAGAACAAATTCAAATTATTGAACGGAACTCACGGGCTACTGGAGACGACCGCGCACATGGGAACTTGACAGGCACACCGTACGCAGCGGTAGCTGCATAGGATGGCAAAAAAGCGCGAAGTAACAGAAGCATCGCTAGTCCGAAGGGGCGAGCAATCATGTGGTAGCCAAGGCGCAGGAGTATCCCGTCGCTGGACCTGCGCATCCCACCATTGTGGGCACCGGGATGGAGGGCTATCGCTTAACCTACTATGCCAGCGCGTCTTTCCGCAATCTTAGTGTTGCTTCTTTGGGCGTCCTGCTATCCGCTCATAACGGTCGGTCTCGACAGCGCGCCCCATCTCACCTTCGCCGTGCTGCGCGCGGTTCTTGCAGGCACCACGTTACTGGCGGTCGGTATCATTCTAAGAAAGCCCTTTCCGCGCGATGGAAGCATCTGGGGATGGATCATCCTTGCCGGTCTCGGCATGACGGGGCTGGGTTACTACGGGATGTTCCACGCTGCAGAGTTCGTTTCGCCCGGCCTTGCAACCGTCATCGCCAACGGCCAACCCCTCATCGCGGCAGGTCTCGCCTTTCTGTTTCTCCGCGAGCGCCTGTCCTCCAAAGGCTGGATCGGGTTATGGCTCGGCTTTGCGGGAATCCTCATTATTGCTGGCCCACGAATTCTCCAAGGTCCGCTGGCGCTCTCAACCGGCTTTGCATATGTGCTGCTTGCGGCCTTCGGCGTTGCCGTGGGCAACATCGCCATCAAGAAGCTCTCGGGGCGCGCCGACGCAGCGATCGCCATGGGCCTTCAACTCCTCATCGGCGCTGTCCCGCTCGCGTTTCTGGCTTTGCTTACCGAAGATCAGGGCCAAATCGACTGGTCGCCGGTTTTCATCGCGAGCCTGCTTGGGTTGGCGATCCCAGGTACAGCCCTCGCATTCTGGCTGTGGCAATATACGCTCGGCAAAATCGAACTCTCGAAGGCTAATGTATTCAGCTTCCTGGTGCCCGTTTTCGGTCTAACGATCGGCGCTGCCTTCTTCGGTGAAAGGCTTACACCCCTGATCATCATGGGCACAGCAATTGCAACCGCGGGCGTATGGCTGACGACCATAAAGTCATCGAGTGACGTTCAGCCGAAAGCGAAAGGAGCGAGGGACGGGCGCGCATAAGGGATGCTCTTCGTGAAAAAATCAGGTGGCGATGGGCTGCAGCAAAGGGCGGGCGATGACTTCGTTGGCGGATGCTAAAGCTAAAACTCCTCAAGCGCGCTCGAAAGCCTGGGCAAACGCGTCGCCAGGGCCGCAGCTATGCAGTCATGAACAGGTTCGGCGAAGTCCACCGGCATCGCTTCGCGCGCTACCGTCGGCGCATCACGTGCGCGGTCCATCAGTTCGTTGATGGCTGCACGCATGAGGCCTTTGCCAAGCCCCGCTGACTTGCCCGACTGGACAAAATGCCGACCGGTCACCTCGTTCAGCCGGTAGTGACGGTTGGTGCCTGCGGACATCGCGAGCCGGAACCTGTTCTGCGCAATCTGGTCGGAGTCGACGGCCGGTTGGGCCGAGAGCACATCGTAGAAGGGGGTCAGGCTGTAGCGTCCGCCGGGCTTCAGGAAGATACTGAAATTCTTGGCGTGCCCGTCCGTTGCACCAATGAGCCAGAAGAGGATCTGGCTCTTGAAAAAGGCGGCTGCGTCGGCTTGCGGATCGTCAGCACCGCGCAACAGGCCGAAGATATCCTTCATGTTCGGGCCGCCATCGCTCTGATATTTGTGCGTGGGCGGATAGCCGAGTGCTTGGCAGCAGTCCTCTTGCGGCAGACGCAGGATTTGCTTGGCGTTGCGCCAGTGCCTGTCGAACCGTTCGACGACGAGAACTCGGCGCTGGCCGACGGTCGCGATCTCTGTCGCTGCGACCGACAGGCCGAACGCTTTCATCAGCGTCATGCAATAGTGCTCGTTGTCGACGCTGTTCGACATGTCGATCATCCCGTCGGCGCTGGGTATCTGTCCAAGTTGCGGCTTCAGGATGTGAGTTGTCGGGGTCACACCGGCCGGTCGGTGCCATTTCCCATCGATTCGAAGCAGGGCCGTCTTCTCCTGCGCGCCGGCAACCGAGATCCTGAATTCCTGTTCCCGATCGACGCCAAGTGGAGCCCGTGCGAGATCGGCGAGAAGGGCCTCGACTTCGGTGTCGCTGACCGGTTCGCTTTCGATGTCGGTACTCTGCGCCTGATCTGCGCCTTCGGGCAGGAACTGCATGGCACCGACGCAGTCGCGTCCGATGGCTTCGAGTAGGCTGTAGAAGTCGGTGCCCTGAGCGCCCATGCGCTCGGCTACGCGGCGGCGTACTGCATCCCTGTCCGGGAGAAGATTGTCGAACACGGCGATGACCGGAGCGCCACGATAGGCCGCCGGGGTCAGAGGCAGCGAGAGCGACGCTGCGAAGCGGTGCTCCCAGGCCAGCCACTCTTCGGAATACCGGAAACTGATTGCACCGCTCGCCGCCTTTTCGAGGCGGCCGACCTGCCTGCCGTTGATAAGTACATCGAGGGGCGCATGGGTCTTTTTGCGCGCCATTTAGAAGACGTCCTCAATCGAGGCGCCGTCCTGCTGACGCGGCACGATCTGAAGATCGAGGCCGAGGACTGCGATGACACTGATGAGCGTGTCGAGCTTTGTTCCTTCGCTTCCGTTCTCTATGGCCGAGATGGTTTTCTGCTGCGTCCCGGCGAGTCTGGCGAGCTCGGTTTGGGTCAGGCCCTTGCCGAGGCGATGGGTCTGGATCACGGCTCCGAGTTGACTGGGAAGCCTGACGATCTGGCGCATAGCATACCTCCACACTCCACTATACCGCCAAGGGTATAAAATGGCAATATACCTTTTGGTGAATAAATCACCCTTATTCCTTGGGGGGTATGCTGCATCCGATCGCCACGAGAGATCCATCAATGGTGCCGGCCAGGCGAACCTCGCGTAGGAGAGAGGCGTCTTGAACAGGATGATCCGACCCGTGTCGGCGAGTCAGGAACCGGACTTTCGTTTCCAACTCAGCCATCTGATCCTTGGTAGCCTGTTGGCCAGCAGAACAAATCCCGAAAGGGCAATGAACGTCCCTGCGATACCAAACAGGAGAAGCCACCAGCTGTTGATGCGGTCGCGCTGGGTCCAGTCCATGATGTGAAGGCCCCAGATGAAATCGAAGAGCCGCCAGGTATCGCTTCGCGCTGACAGGATCGTTCCGCTCGAGGCACCGATATAGACGCGTGTCGCGTCGCGATCGTCATAGGTGATCTGCCAGGCCGGGAAGGGCCCCCTGAATTCGGTCCCGACGTCGCGTTCGACAAGCCGCGCGGCGTTGACCGAGGTTTCCGGGCCAATCCAGGCGCGGCGAGCGATCGCGCGCGCTGTCGCGGCCGAAATTGGGGACAGCAAGCGTCCGCTACGCGGATCATGTAGCGTGACGCCGCCATCCGCTCGCCGCACTTCGGTCACCACCTTGCTTTCGAGAGCACGGGTCGTGACTGCAGTCACGTCGTCTTGTCTCTCCAGCCATTCGGGTAACTCGGCCCCGGCCGGCAATATTTGCGCAGACCGGGATACGACATGCTCCGAGCGTACCTCCTCGAGATCGAGAAAGGACATCAAGGCACCGGTGCCCATCCACAGCAGAACTTGCACCCCGATCAGGAGCGCCAACCACTTGTGGAGCTTGCTGCCAAAGACATGCAAGCGCAGTTTGAGCGACCGCGAAGCCAACTGTCTTGCCGCTCCGTAGCGGGTCAGGGCCGCCGCGGCGCGCGCGAGGAGGAGTGGTACTGCACGATCTTCCAGCCCGATTCATCGTGCGAAAGGACCGAGGTCGCGACCCCGTCACGCTCGATCACGCGCCCGTCCTCGAGCTCGATCCGGTAGCCATACGTTTCGTAGCCATAGGCCATATGGCCGTTACGGGTCACGGACAGCGTCGGATCGGTGAAAGTAAAGCTTGTGATCGCGTCGAGCTCCGGACCGAGATGGTGGTCCATGTAATTGGCGAAACTCCCCTCGGCCTTGCCGTTCTCGAAGATCGCGGAAGTTTCCGCGAACAGGGCCGACATGCCTGCGGCATCGCGCGACATCAATGCGGCGCGATAAGCCTTGAGAATATCTTCAGCTCCTGACACATCTTCGCTGGCCGAAGCTGTCTTCTCGGAATGATGTGTCCCATGTCGGGAATGGTCCATGTCCTGCGCCGCCGCTGGCACTGGCACCGCGGCAATGGCTAGCGCGACAAGCGGCGCTCGCAATAGAGTGTTCATCATGTCAATTTCTTCTCCCTTGACCTAAAACCAGAACCGCACGCCGACGACGTAGTTCGTTACGCTGGGGTCCTCGCCGGCGGCCCTTGCGAAATCGCGGCTGTTGCCGATCTTCCATTCCTGGTCGATGCCGATATAGGGCGCGAATTCGCGCGCGAATTCGTAGCGCAGGCGAATGCCGACCTCGATCGTATCGATCCCCGAGCCGATCCCGAGTTCGGGAATGTCCTGTGCTGACAGCGCGATTTCGGCGCGCGGCTGCACGATCAGACGCTGTGTGATGAACTGATCGATTTCACCTTCAATTCGTGCGGTAAGATCGCCCTTGTTCGACAGAAATGCTGCTGCATCGACCTCGAACTCATAGGGAACGAGCCCTTGGATGCCCACAACCGCATGGGTGCGTTCAGGCCCGGTAAAATCCTGCCGCACGCCCGCCTGAAAATCGAAGAAAGGCGCAATGGCACGGCTCCAAAGCGCCTGCACTTCGGCGCTTTCAATGGTCTCGCCGAAGCTGCCTTCGCCTTCGGATTTGAACCAGAACTTGTTGTAGTCACCGCCATAATAACCCTGGACGTCCCACAAATAGCCGTCGTCGCCCTCGCGCAGGCGGTATTCGAGCCGGTCGCCCTGAAACCAGAATACCGGCGTTCCGCTCACTTCCTTGGTGACGGCCGCCCGAGACGCAGCCATTTCCTCTGCGCCGACAAAGGCATCGGCGGCAAAGGCGGGGCCCTGTAGCGCTTCAGGCGGGGGAGGGCCTTCCGGGATCGCCATATGGTCGGCGGATGCTCCATGGCCCATCGCGGAATGATCCATTTGCGACATGCCGCCCTCATCCTCCTTGCCGGTCATGGGCATCGCGCCATGCTGGGCTGCCCCATGATCCATGTTCGAATGATCCATAACCTCCGGGTTCTCAACCTCCTCCTGAGGATGCTGCGTCCGGGAGTGATCCATCTGAGGTTGATCCGGCGCATGGTGATCGTGCGCCTCGCTCGCAGCCTCGTCGTCTTGAGCAGCTTGCCCGGCCTGGCTCTGCGGTTCGGCAGCCTGCGTGCCGTGATCATGCTGCTGTGCCCAGACTGCGCTCGGAAGTGCCAGCAGGGGGAGGGCGATCATCATGGTCGCGCGCTTCATCAGCCTTCTCCTCCCTCGAGCGGTCGGACCGTCACCACCTGAAACATTCCGTTATGCATGTGGTAAAAGAGATGACAGTGGAACGCCCAGTCGCCCCGTTCATTGGCGGTCAGGTCGAATTGCGCGCTGCCGCCGGGCTGGACCGTCAGCGTATGTTTGAGCGGTTGACGGTCGGCCGGAGCCCCGTTCACGAGTTCGAAGAAGTGTCCGTGCAAATGGATCGGATGCGCCATCATGGTGTTGTTGATGAGCTTGACGCGCACGCGCTCGTTATAGGCAAATTGAATCGGCTCGGTGATCTCGTCGAACTTCTTCCCGTCGAACGACCACATATACCGCTCCATATTGCCGGTTAGATGGATCGTCTTGAGCCGGCTCGGACGCCGGTTGTCGGTATTGGGCTTGGCGGCGATAAGCTGGTTGTAGTTGAGCACGCGGTGGCTCACATCGTCGAGCCCGAGGCCAGGAAAACCCATCCGGTCGATAGGATTCATGGCAACCGAGTCGATCCCTGGACCAACTTTCACATTGGGTGGAAGCAGTGATGTATCGCGCATGTTCATACCCGACATGCCGGCCATCCCAGCCATCTCGGATCCACCGCTGGAGCCATGATCCATTCCGGCCATGCCACCCGCGCTTTGATCCATGCTCGCCGCGGCACCGTGACCCGCATGCCCGTCTCCAGCAGCGCCTGCGCTATCGCCGTGCCCGGCCATGCCCATATCGGTCATGGTGAGAAGCGGCGGTTTGCGCAGGGGCGGGACGCTGGCCCGGGCGCCGGGGCGACTGGCAAGGGTCGCCACGCCCATGCCCGAGCGATCAATGGCCTCGGCGACGAGCGAATAAGCCTCGCCGCGCGGCTCGATGATCACGTCGTAGGTTTCAGCAACACCGATCTGGAACTCGTCGGTCTCGACCGGCTGTACGTTTTGGCCATCGGCCTGAACCACGGTCATCGGCAGGCCAGGGATGCGGATATTGAAATAGGTCATCGCGGCGCCGTTGATAAAGCGCAGGCGGACCCTCTCTCCCGGCTGGAAAAGGTATTCGAGATCGTCTTCCGGCCCGTGACCATTGATGAGGAAGGTGTAGGTCGCGCCGCTCACGTCGGAGATGTCGGTCGGCATCATCCGCATGCGCGCCCACATTCGGCGCTCTTCGCCGCTCATGTCGTAGTCGTCGGTCCAGGTGGTTTTGCCATAGTTGAAGTAGCCCTCGGCGACCTTGAGTTTCTTCATGATCGAATAGGGACTCATGGTCGACCAGTCGGACAGCATGACAACATAGTCGCGGTCGTATTCATATGGTTCGGGCTCGATCGGGTCGACGATCAGGGGGCCGTAATGGCCAAGCGGCTCCTGCAGCGTATGCGCGTGCCACCAATAGGTGCCCGACTGGCGGATGGGAAACTGGTAACGATAGGTATCGCCCGGCTCAACAGCCGCCATGCTCACCCCGGGTACACCGTCCATAAGGAAGGGTACGAGCAATCCGTGCCAGTGAATGGAAGTGCCATGCGAACTCCGATTGAGGAGATCGACCGTCAGGTTCTGGCCTTCCTTGAGGCGCACCAAGGGTCCTGGGATGGTGCCATTCACGGCAACACCCGGCCCGCGGCGCGAGCCAGTGGTGAAGGTCGTGTCGGCGACGCTCATTGTAAGATGTTCGCCGGACAGAACGTCGCTCCCGCGGCGCGCGATCGTGCCATCGAGACCTCCGCGTGCCCACGCGGGCATTGCACCGGCAAGGCCAAGCATTCCGACCCCGCTTGCGCTAGACCCCAGAAATTTACGGCGATTGATCGCGACCATCGAAAGCTCCTGTATGAACGATACACCCTCAACTACGAAGGGCCCGGTTCTACCCCTCAAAAATTTTCCAGGCGGTCGCGCAATTTTTGCCGGGCACGATAGATGCGGGTCTCGATTGCCTTTTCCGACACGCCGAGAAGTTCGGCGGCTTCCGCCTGGCTGCGTCCGTCGATACTGACCAATATGAGCGCTTCGCGAAGACGGATCGGAAGACGCTCGATTTGCTCCAGGAGCATTCGCAATTCCTGGCGCTGCATCGCGATCTCTTGCGGATCGGGGCTGTCGTCAACAATCGCCAGTGTTTCAGATTCCGCGCCCAATCCGAAAAAGCGCGCCGTTTTGCGTTTGCGCAGCCTGTCGCGGCATTTGTTGAGCACGACTGTCGTCAAAAAAGGGCCAACAGGACGGTCCGGGTCGAGGCGGTGCCGGGCGACCCAGACCGAAGCAAGCCCGTCCTGAACAGCGTCTTCGGCCTGATGCGGAGACGCAAGCATGCGTGTCGCCAAAGCAATAAGCCGCGCTATATGGGGTTCGACCAGCGTCCCATATGCTGCCTTGCTGCCCCTGCGGGCATCTTCGACCAGGGCGGTCTCGGACCGGCTTTGCGCCTGCGTCACGGAAGCCTAATTACGCGAATTGCTGGTGAGCGCCTCGGAGACCTTCCGATCGAACAGGCGCTGCTGCTCGGGCTCGAGTATCTCGCGCATGTCGAAGACGTGTTGGACCGTGGCTTTCTGCAATTCGCCCATCCGTCCATGCACATCGTCAATCGCCGCGCTCACTTCGGGGCCATATTCGTGCTCGTCGGCCATCGCCTGAGCGAGCCTCGCATTTGCCGCGCGCAGCGATGACTCAAGTTCAGCACGCTCGACGGCGAAGCGGGCTTCCAGGGTCTCGAGGCGCGCGTTCTGGTCTTCGGTCAAAACCAGTTCCTCGTGCACGAACTGGTGCAGGCTGCCATTGTCTTCGTGGCTGAGCCAGCGATCAGCCGCGATCGCCCCCAAACATCCCGCGAGCCCGGCAAGAAGAACGGCAAGCAGGAGGCGTCCGTTCGTCAAAGTCTAGCTCCCGACATGCAGGAGAGCGGCGGGAGAAAGGTGCTCGTTCGACGCAAAATCATTATAGGCGGAACTCGCAGTTGAGCCCTGATTGTAGGGCATGATGGTCGTGCCGAAGCCTGCTCCAAGGCCGATGACGAACAGGCTGCAAAAGAGCGCGGCACGCCGGCGGCGATCGGCAACCTCGCCAAGTGTCCGTCGTCAGAACATTTGGCACAACTCGCGGCGTAGGTTTGCGGAGTGCGGGCCTCGTCTGAGGTTTGATGTTAGGCGGCGAGCCTGCGGTGTTGCAAGCGCCGATGTTCGAGTGTCTTTCG